>NZ_JAUSZK010000001.1:3282142-3907857 GCF_030817495.1 Streptomyces sp. V3I7 | reverse complement strand
TGAGGCTGTACTCGGCGGCGCTCTCGATCAGCGAGACCTTCTGCCTCTCCGGCCCGTCGGCGGCGACGCGCAGCGTGTGCGTGCCGGACAGCAGCTCGGTGAGCTTGCTGGACGGGTCCGCGGACGACCCGTCGCCCGGCTCGCCCGAGCCGGACATCATCCCGCGCTCCAGACCACCGAGGTCGGGAAGCCCCAGATCCGTGCTGACCTTCACCGTGCCGGACACCTGCTGTACGTCCGACTTCGCGATCTTCTCGACGAGCTGCTGCGCGGTGATCTTCGGCAGGTCGGGGTCACCGGAGTCGGCCAGCGCCGGAACCAGCCCGATGGTCCCCGCCGCCACCCCCACCACCACGGCCGGAACGACGTAACGAGCGGCCCTGCGCCGCGCCGATCCCGTGTCGTCGCCTGTGTGAGCACCCGTGTCGCCGTCGGTTTCGTACGGTGCTTCGTACGGTGCCATGTCTGCCTTACCTCCGTCGTCGGCGGCGGCTGTCGCGCACTGTTCCCACCCTGAGCCGCCATTCTCACCCGTATCGGTGAGGAGTGGTGTTGTCCGTGTCTCCCATCTCACCAAAACAACGCCCCCAAGACGTCAGCCCCCGGACTCAACTCCGTGTACGCCTGGGGGATGAGTCGAGTGGGGGACCCGTAGGGGTTGGGGGGGTGGCTTGGGAGGTGGGGCGCGCTCTGCGGGGGGGGCGCTCTGCGGGGGGGGGCTCTGCGGGGCGCGCGCTCTGCGGGGGGGGTGCCCCTATCTCTTTGGTCAAGGTCGTGGGTCAGGATTGCGGCATGGCGACCTGGTTCCGCACCTACTACGAGGACGAAGATCTGTGGCTGTATTTCGAGGCCGATGACGAGGGCTGGGCCGCGCGGCAGGTTGAGGTCCGGGGGCAGGACTCGCGTCCGGTGACGGCGGCCTCGTTGGAAGAGGTGCTGCACTTGCGTGATCATGCCGATCTCGCGGCGATGTTCCGCTATGAACGGCAGTACGGCGTTCTCGCCGAAGGTCCCATGGACGGCTGGCAGGACCAGCCGCAGGCGGCCGAGATCACCGTGGAGGAGTTCGAGCGGTTGTGGACTGAAGCACGGCGGGCTCTCGGCGATTCAGCCTGACCTGGCGGGTTGGGGTTCGTAGAAAGTTCCGTCGCGGAGCATCGCGAAGAGGACGTCTGCCCGTCGTCTGGCGAGGCAGAGCAGGGCCTGGGTGTGGTGCTTGCCCTGGGCGATCTTCTTGTCGTAGTAGGCCCGTGATGCCGGGTCGCCCAGGGCTGCGAACGCGGAGAGGAAGAAGGCCCTCTTGAGCTGCTTGTTTCCTCTCCTGGAGGGCTGTTCGCCGCGGATCGAGGACCCGGAACTGCGGGTTGCCGGGGCGAGACCTGCGTAGGCGGCGAGGTGGCCGGCGGTCGGGAAGGTGCTGCCGTCACCGACCTCGATCAGGATCCTGGCTCCGGTCCTGACGCCGATTCCCGGCATGGACGTCAGGACCTTCGAAAGAGGGTGGGCCTCCAGGAGTTCCTCGATCCGCCCGGCCAGGAGTTTGCGCTGGTCAAGGACTGCGGTCAGGGATCCGGCCAGGCTCGGGACGATCAGCGCGGCTGCCTCGGTGCCCGGAACGGTGACGGTCTGCTCGTCCAACGCGGTGAAGATGTCCTCGACCAGTCGCTCGGCCATCCGCGGGGCCTTCGGCCGTAACAGCGTGACCAGCCGCCGCCGTCCGGCCTTGCGGATCTGGGCCGGTGAACCGAACCGCTCCAGCAAGGCCAGCACCGCAGGGTGCTGCAACCGCGGCCCCAGCACCCGTTCCAGTGACGGATGGATCTGCGTCAGCAGGCCGTGCAACCGGTTCGCGACCCTGGTGGCCTCTCCGGCCAGATCGTCGTCGAAGCCCACGATCATCTCCAGCTCGGCGATCGTCTCGTCCTCGCCGTCGATGGCTCGCAGCGTGTGAGGCATCGCGCGGGCCGCGTCCGCGATGATGAACGCGTCCTTCGCGTCCGTCTTCGCCTCACCCGGGTAGAGGTCGGCGATCCGCCGCATCGTCAACCCGGGCAGATAGGCGACCAGACAGCCCAAGTCTCGTGCGACTGCCAGCGGCAGGGCGCCGATCGAGGCCGGCTGGTCGACGACGACCAGCACCGTTCCGTGCTTGGCCTTCAACTTGGCGAACAGTTCGCGGAGCTTGGGTTCGGTGTTGGGCAGTCGCTTGTCGAACGCCTTCTTCCCGGCTGGTGTGACGGCGGTGGCGTGGTGTTCGCCCTTGCCGACGTCCAGGCCGAGGAAGACGTCGATGTCGCCGGTGTCGATCACGTGCAGGCCCCTCCATCACGCTTTCGTCCGGCCTGCCTCGGCACCGAGCTGCCACATCCACGTTACGGAGAGCTCTTCCGGCTCGGGTGAAGCCGGTGCTCAAGCCCCTCATCAGCGGTCCGTCGATGCCTCCGGACCCGGTGACACCACCCCCCGGATCATCAACAACAGGAGGGGGAAGTCATGCCGGACCCGAAGGCCGGAGGCCCCATAGCGGAGCCACCAAAAAGGTAACGGGGGGGGCCGCTCTGCGCCGGGGGGGGGCTCTGCGGGGCGCGCTCTCTGCGGGGAGGCCGCTCTGCGCGGGGGGGGGCGCTGCGAGGTGGGGACCCGCCCTGCGAGGTCGGGGGGCCGCCCAGCGAGGTCGGGGGGCCGCCCAGCGAGGTTGGGGGCCCACCCAGCGAGGTTGGGGGCCCACCCAGCGGGGGCCGGAGATCCGGCCTGTGGGGGCCCGGCGGCGCTTCCGGAGGCACGCAAGGTTAGCGAGGGCCACGGCGGCAGGGGAGGTCGCGGGCGGCAGGGGAAGCGCACAAGGACCGCAGCGGTGCAGGGGGCGCAGGACCCAGGAGCCGCAGGGGCGCGAGGCCCAGGCCCAGGCCCAGGCCCACAGCGATGCAAGCAACGCGGGGCCCGAGAGCCGCAGGGGTGCAGGGGGCGCAGCCCCCGCCGGGGTTCGGGGCGGAGCCCCGGGGCGGGACTTCTCTGCCCACCGAGACGGGTGGGCGGGTGGGCAACCCCCAGGCCCCACCGGGCGGAAAGGGGCCCCCTCCGGGGTCCGGGGCGGAGCCCCGGGGGTGTGGGGGACCTCCCTACCCACCGAGACGGGTGGGTGGGTGGGCTACCCCGCCCGATGAACCACCGCGTCACACAACGCCAGCAACGCCGACTTCGCCCCACACTCCGGCAACGGAGCCAACGCAGCCCGCGCGTCCTCGACGTACCGCACCGTGTCCCGCCGCGCCTGCTCCAACGCCGGGTGCACCCGAAGCGCGGCCAGCGCCTCCGCGAGCCGGTCGTCGTCGGACAGGTCGGAGTCGAGGAGCTCGCAGAGCGCGATGTCCTCCGGCTCCCCCAACCGCGCCGCCCGCTCACGCAGCCGCAGCACCGGCAGGGTCGGAATCCCCTCGCGCAGATCCGTCCCCGGCGTCTTCCCGGAGTCGCGCGACTCGGACGCGATGTCGAGTACGTCGTCCGCCAGCTGGAAGGCGACGCCCAGCCGCTCGCCGTACTGCGTGAGGACGTCCATGACCGACTCGTCCGCACCGGACATCATCGCGCCGAACCGGCACGACACCGCCACCAGCGAACCCGTCTTGCCGCTCAGCACGTCCAGGTAGTGCTCGACCGGGTCCCGGCCGTCCGACGGCCCCGCCGTCTCCTGGATCTGCCCGGTGACCAGCCGTTCGAACGACAGGGACTGCAGCCGTACCGCCTCGGGACCGAGCTCGCCGAGCATCTGCGTGGCACGGGCGAACAGGAAGTCACCGGTGAGGACCGCGACGGAGTTGCTCCAGCGGGTGTTGGCGCTGTCCACGCCACGCCGCACCGACGCCTCGTCCATCACGTCGTCGTGGTACAGCGTCGCGAGATGGGTCAGTTCCACGACCACCGCCGACGGCACGACACCCGGCGCGTACGGGTCACCGAACTGCGCCGCGAGCATCACGAGCAGCGGCCGGAAGCGCTTTCCACCTGCCAGCACCAGGTGTCGCGCTGCCTCTGTTATGAACGCGACCTCGCTCTTGGTCGCCTCCAGCAGACCTTCCTCGACAGCCGTCAATCCGGCCTGGATATCGGCTTCCAAGGCCTCGTCCCGCACGCTCAGCCCGAACGTCCCGACGACGGTCACGGAGGATCTCCTGTCTGCAGGTGCCTGCTGGCGCTTTTACGGCTTGTCCGAACTGCTGGCGATTACGCGCTTTGTCGATTGGTCGCAGCCATCACACAAGTCAGCGTATCTGGTCAGGTTTCGATCACCGATATCACCCACCCACCCCCACCCCCGACTTCACCCGAGCGGGAGGTACCCCCACCGCCCGAGCCCTACCGGATCACGACCGCTATGTCCTTGATGGTTCGAAATGAACCGATATTCAACGACCCAACGGGATGCACCCCGCTTCGCCACCCCACCCGCCCGCCTGGCGCACTCCTTACCCGACGACACCCCCACCACACCCCACCCGCCCCTGCCAGCGTGACGAACGTCTCCCGCCACCCGCGCACCCACGTGACACCTTCCGCCAGAGAGGCGACCCCTGCCCCATTCCATACCCCTCTGTCCGATTTGCCGCTCTTGCTATTCCAATTCCCCTTATCCCCTTTAGTGAGACATAAGGTCCACTGCCGTCGCCCGTGAATTGGGTCACCCGCACGACATGAGTGCATATGCACGACACTTCGGACACCGACCCTCATCCCCCTTGTCGTGCACGGCAGTTGAGCTTCCCCGCCCCAAAAGGATCAAGAACCCCATAACCCTCGCACCAAGGTCATTTCGGACGAGAAGTGATTCGGGCACTTGTTCCGGACATGTGCTCTCGCATAACTTCCCGGCCTGTCGGGCGGACGCCTAATCCTGCCGCCGCCCTTCGTGACCCATCGACACATCGACGAACTCGCGTACGGCAGGAGCGGGGGACCCAGATCAGTCGCCGGACCGGACGGCCCATGCCGCACCGGTACGGCTCGGGGTGAAGTCGTGCCGCCTGACGGCGGCGCGGCCGGGCACCTCCCCGCCCGAACCCGACAGCTCACCTCGCAGGCGCCGGAGAGGAAGTCCGCCATGTCCGCTGCCCAGCAGCACCGCCGTACCCGCACCAACCGCATCGCCCGCGCCGCCGCCGTGGCCGGCACCGGCGCCGCCGTGCTCGCCGTCTCGCTGATCGGCGCCACCGGCGCCTCCGCGGCCACGCCCACCCAGGCCAAGACGGCCGCCGCGGCCACCGTCTACCCCAACAACCTCGACGGCTGGATCCGCGAGTCGCTCCACGTGATGGCCCAGAAGGGCATCCCGGGCACCTACAACGGCATCTACCGCAACATCATCCGCGAGTCCTCGGGCAACCCGAACGCCATCAACCTGTGGGACTCCAACGCCGCGAAGGGCATCCCGTCCAAGGGCCTGCTCCAGGTGATCAACCCGACGTTCAACACGTACCACGTGTCCGGTACGTCCTGGAACATCTACGACCCGGTCGCGAACATCACCGCCGCGTGCAACTACGCCGCCGCGCGCTACGGCACGATAGACAACGTCTTCGGCGCGTACTGACGGGTCGACACCCCCTGAGCCCCCGCGATGCCGGCCCGACCGACCGGGCCGGCGTCGTCAGCTCCGGGGAAAGCTCCAGGGAAACAGTCTTTCGAGGACGACGGCGATGCCGTCGTCCTCGTTCGACGTGGTGACCTCGTCGGCCACCGCCTTGAGTTCCGGATGGGCGTTGGCCATCGCCACCCCGTGGGCCGCCCAGGCGAACATGGGGAGGTCGTTGGGCATGTCCCCGAAGGCGACGGCGTGTCCGGCGCTCAGCCCCAGATGGCCGGCGGCGAGCGCCAGCCCGGTCGCCTTGGTGACCCCGCAGGGCTG
Source organism: Streptomyces sp. V3I7 (assembly GCF_030817495.1). Lineage (NCBI taxonomy): Bacteria > Bacillati > Actinomycetota > Actinomycetes > Kitasatosporales > Streptomycetaceae > Streptomyces > Streptomyces sp. V3I7. The sequence goes on along the minus strand of NZ_JAUSZK010000001.1, from coordinate 3,901,958 downwards.
GAGCTCCACCGTGCCGGGCCCCGACATGGTGACCGTCGCCAGCGAGCCCACGACCGCGCGCGCCGTCGCCGCCAACTCGTCGTCGGACAGCGTGTGATGGCGCAGCAGCACCTTGCTGATCGGCTCGCACCACAGGTCGTCGCGCCGCTGGACCCGTACCGCGGGCAGCGTCGGGTGCGGCATCAGATAGCCGGGCTCGATGAGCGTGAGCCCGTCCACCCCGTCCTGGTCGACTGCGGCGTACACCTGCCCGACCTCGGCCTCGATCTTGCCGAGCGCGGTCTCGGCCAGTTCCCGGTCCAGGGTGACCGACCACAGCAGGCGTTCGGCAGCGGCGTCGTACACCTGCGCGCCCTGGCCGCACACCGCGAGCCCGGTGCAGCCGAGGGCGTCGAGCAGCGGCCGCACGCGCGGCGCCGGGCGTCCCGTCACCACGAGGTGGCGGGCGCCGGCCGCCGCCACCCGCGCCAGCGCGGCGAGGGTGCGGTCGGAGATGGTGTCGTCGCCACGCAGGAGCGTTCCGTCCAGGTCCGTGGCGACGAGTGAATATGCGGGGGGTGCGGCCATGATCAGAGAATACGGACATCGCGCCCCCACGACTCATCGTGCAGCTCACCGCCCTTTCGGACAGCGGTTCTTGCCCTCCTCCCCTCCCCAAGTCGCCCCTGAGCGGCGCCTGATGGCGATGCGGTACGGCGTCGAGGCGGCGGACTGAAGCCCCTCAGCCGTGCGCCGCCGCGAGGTGTTTCGCCAGGCGCGGCGAGGCGAACTCCGTACCGCAGACGAACCGCATCACCGGGCCGTAGGACGCCGCGGCGGGCAGGCCGGTGACGTACAGGCCGGGCACCGAAGAGACATAGCCGCCGCCGAGCTTCGCCACGAGAACCACCACCACGCAGGCGGTGGGGACGAGCACGGTGGGGCGCCCGATGCGGCGCCCGATACGCAGCAGACCCTCGACCAGGCGCCCGGGGTCCTCCGCCCCGCTCGTCGGCCAGACGAAGGCCCGCTGCAGATAACGGGACGCGGCCGCCGGCGTGTAACGGTCCTCCGTGATCGCGTACACGGGGACGCCCAGGCGGCCCAGGCTGCGGATCGCGCCGACACCACCATGGTGCAGCGGATAGTCGCCGAACTTCACGATCAGGGCCGGCACTTCACGGTCGGCCTCGAACGGCACGCTGACGGCGCTCCTGGCCACGGGTCCCCCCACGTGTCCCCCCTACGACCGGACCCACCCCGCCCGTTTCCCCCAAAGGACGCTAAGCCGGAATTGAACCCTCCGACAATACCTATTCGGACATTGCGAACTCTTTAGACACTGCCCAAGACACACGACGCCCCCGTAACGTGTGCCGCGACTACCTGGAACGTCGGTCCCTGCACGGCACGGCCGAGAGTTGAGAGTGAGGCAGCACCCCATGCCCCTGCCCCCCTTCGACATCCCCGAGGGTGATCCCTTCGGGCCGCACAACCTCCCCTACGGCGTCTTCTCGCCGTCCGGCAGCCAGGAGCGGACGGTCGGCGTCCGGCTCGGCGATCATGTGCTCGACGCGGGCGCGGCGGCCCGCGCGCTCGGCTCGCCGCACGCCGGTCTGCTCGCCCGCCCGAGCCTCGACGCGCTGCTCGCGGCGGGCCGTCCGGTCTGGTCGGACGTCCGGCGCGCCATGAGGGAGTGGGTGACGACGCCCGAGCACCAGGAGGCCCTCGCCCCCTGCTTCCACCCCCTGTCCACGGTGACCCTGCACCTGCCCTTCCAGGTCGCCGACTACGTCGACTTCTACTCCTCGGAGCACCACGCCCGGAACGTGGGCCAGATCTTCCGCCCGGACGCCGAGGACTCGCTCACCCCCAACTGGAAGCACCTGCCGATCGGTTACCACGGCCGCTCCGGCACCGTCGTGGTCTCCGGCACCGACGTCGTACGGCCCTCGGGACAGCGGAAGGCTCCCGCCGACGCCGCCCCCGTCTTCGGCCCGTCGATCCGGCTGGACATCGAGGCCGAGGTCGGCTTCGTGGTCGGCGTGCCCTCGGAGCTGGGCAGCCCGGTCCCGCTGGACGGCTTCCGGGAGCACGTCTTCGGCCTGTGCCTGCTGAACGACTGGTCCGCACGGGACATCCAGGCCTGGGAGTACGTCCCCCTCGGCCCGTTCCTCGGCAAGTCCTTCGCCACGTCGGTGTCAGCCTGGATCACCCCCCTGGAGGCGCTGGAGGAGGCGCGGGTGACGCCCCCAGAGCGGACGCATCCGCTGCTGCCGTATCTCGACGACTCCGGCGCCGGGCCCGGCGGGTACGACCTGCGGATCTCCGTCGCGATCAACGGCAAGGTGGTGGCGGAGCCGCCGTTCTCCACCATGTACTGGACCGCCGCCCAGCAGTTGGCCCAGATGACGGTGAACGGCGCCTCGCTGCGGACCGGCGACCTCTACGGGTCGGGGACGGTCAGCGGCCCCTCCGAGAACCAGCGCGGCTCCCTGCTGGAGCTCACCTGGAACGGCCGGGACCCCCTCGAACTCCCCGAAGGCAAGCGGACGTTCCTGGAGGACGGAGACGTCGTCACACTCTCGGCCTGGGCGCCGGGCCCGGACGGCACCCGGATCGGACTGGGTGACGTCACGGGACGCGTCGTACCGGCCTGACGCCGTGGCCGCCGCCGGTCCGGCTCATATCCAGTCGTCCGGCTCCGGCTCCGTGTCCGGCCAGTCGCCGTCGGGCGCCCCGCCGCTCACGGGGTGCCCGTCCCGCTCCGGCGCGGAGCCCGCGGCGCCCGAGCCGTCCAGGGAGGACAGCACCGCGAGCACGCCCTCCCCGTACCGCGCGAGCTTCTTCTCGCCGACGCCGCCCACCGTGCCCAGCTCCGCCACCGACGCGGGCGCCGTGGTGACGATGTCCCGGAGCGTGGCGTCGTGGAAGATGACGTACGGCGGGACGCCCTGCTCGCGGGCCTGCTCCGCACGCCAGGCACGCAGTGCCTCGAAGGCGGGGAGCAGTTCCTCGGGCAGCTCGGCCGCGGCGGACTTGGACCGGCGCTTGCCCCGCCCGGACGCGGTGGACGCCGCTCCCGCGGTCGACGGCCGCTTGGGCTCCTTGCGCAGCGGCACCTCCCGCTCGCGCCGCAGCACCGCACCGCTCGCCTCGGTCAGCGCCAGCGTGCCGAACTCCCCCTCGACCGCGAGCAGTCCCTGGGCCAGCAACTGGCGGACCACACCCCGCCATTCGCTCTCGGCGAGCTCCTCGCCGATGCCGAAGACGGACAGCTGGTCGTGGTCGAACTGGATCACCTTGCCGGTGCGCCGGCCGAGCAGGATGTCCACGATCTGCGCGGCGCCGAACTTCTGCCCCCGCTCGCGCTGGAGCCGCACCACCGTCGACAGCACCTTCTGGGCCGCGACCGTGCCGTCCCAGGTCTCGGGCGGCGTCAGGCAGGTGTCGCAGTTTCCGCAGCCCGCCGGGTCCGGGGCCTGGCCGAAGTAGGCGAGCAGCTGGCCGCGCCGGCAGCGGGCCGTCTCGCACAGCGCGAGCATCGCGTCGAGGTGGGCGGAGGCCCGGCGGCGGAAGGTCTCGTCGCCGTCGCCGGACTGGATCATCTTGCGCTGCTGGACGACGTCGCCCAGTCCGTACGCCATCCAGGCGTTGGAGGGCAGTCCGTCCCGACCCGCCCGGCCCGTCTCCTGGTAGTAGCCCTCGATCGACTTGGGCAGGTCGACATGGGCGACGAAGCGGACGTCCGGCTTGTCGATGCCCATGCCGAAGGCGATCGTGGCGACCACGACCAGGCCCTCCTCCCGCAGGAACCGGGACTGGTGTCGCGCGCGCATGCCTGCGTCCAGACCCGCGTGGTACGGCACCGCCTCGATGCCGTTGCGGGTCAGGAACTCGGCGGTCCGCTCCACCGACTTCCGCGACAGGCAGTACACGATGCCGGCGTCGCCTTCGTGCTCCTGGCGCAGGAAGGACAGCAGCTGCTTCTTGGCGTCGTCCTTGGGGACGATCCGGTACTGGATGTTGGGCCGGTCGAAGCTCGCCACGAAGTGCCGGGCCGCCGGCATGTTCAGCCGGTGCGTGATCTCCTCGTGCGTCGCGTGCGTGGCCGTCGCCGTCAGGGCGAGCCGCGGGACGTCGGGCCAGCGCTCGCCCAGGACGGACAGGGTCAGGTAGTCAGGGCGGAAGTCGTGACCCCATTGGGACACGCAGTGCGCCTCGTCGATCGCGAAGAGGGCGATCTTGCCGCGGGACAGCAGGTCGAGGGTGGAGTCCAGCCGCAGCCGCTCCGGGGCCAGATAGAGCAGGTCCAGCTCACCGGCCAGGAACGCCGCCTCGACCGTGCGCCGCTCGTCGAAGTCCTGGGTGGAGTTCATGAACCCGGCGCGCACGCCGAGTGCCCGCAGCGCGTCCACCTGGTCCTGCATGAGCGCGATCAGCGGCGACACCACGATGCCCGTACCCGGCCGGACCAGCGACGGGATCTGGTAGCACAGCGACTTGCCGCCACCGGTCGGCATGAGGACGACGGCGTCGCCGCCGGCCACCACATGGTCGACGATCGCTTCCTGCTCGCCGCGGAAGGCCTCGTAGCCGAAGACCCGGTGAAGCGTGGTCAGCGCTTCACTCTCGGTCACCTCTGGCATATCCCTGATCACGCCCGTTCCGCGCATCGCTGTGCCCCCGTACGTCGCTCTTCGACCACTTCCTCAACGATAGGGGCCGCGACTGACACCCACGGAGTTATCCACAGGCCCGCCCCGCTTCCCGCACGCACCGCGGCCCGGCACCCGCGGACGGGTACCGGGCCGCTGCCGTACGCGCGGGCGCCGGATCAGCGCACGAAGACTCCCGCCTGATTCGCCAGGTCGAGGAAGTACTGGGGCGCCACACCGAGCACCAGCGTCACCGCCACACCCACGCCGATCGCCGCCATGGTCAGCGGGGACGGCACGGCGACCGTCGGGCCCTCCGGCTTGGGCTCGCTGAAGAACATGAGCACGATCACACGGATGTAGAAGAAGGCCGCGATGGCCGAGGCGATCACACCGACCACGACCAGCGGGGCCGCGCCGCCCTCCGCCGCCGCCTTGAACACGGCGAACTTCCCGGCGAAGCCGGAGGTGAGCGGGATGCCCGCGAAGGCCAGCAGGAAGACCGCGAACACGGCGGCCACCAGCGGGGAGCGGCGGCCGAGGCCGGCCCACTTGGACAGGTGCGTCGCCTCGCCGCCCGCATCGCGCACCAGCGTCACCACGGCGAACGCGCCGATCGTGACGAAGGAGTACGCGGCCAGGTAGAAGAGGACGGCGGACACACCGTCCCGCGAGGTCGCGATGACACCCGCGAGGATGAATCCCGCGTGCGCGATCGACGAGTACGCCAGCAGCCGCTTGATGTCGGTCTGGGTGATCGCGACGATCGCGCCGATCACCATGGTGACGATCGCCACGGCCCACATGACCGGCCGCCAGTCCCAGCGCAGGCCGGGCAGGACGACGTACAGCAGCCGGAGCAGGGCGCCGAACGCCGCCACCTTGGTCGCCGCCGCCATGAAGCCGGTCACCGGGGTCGGGGCGCCCTGGTAGACGTCGGGCGTCCACATGTGGAACGGCACCGCGCCCACCTTGAACAGCAGGCCCATGACGAGCATCGCGGCGCCGACGAGCAGCAGCGCGTCGTTGCCCATGGTGTTGGCCAGCGCCGGGTCGACGCCCGTGACCGTGCCGTCGACGACCTGCGCGATCGTCGCGTACGACACCGAGCCGGCGTACCCGTACAGCAGGGCGATGCCGAACAGCGTGAACGCGGAGGCGAACGCGCCGAGCAGGAAGTACTTGACCGCGGCCTCCTGCGACATCAGCCGCTTGCGGCGGGCCAGCGCGCACAGCAGGTACAGCGGCAGCGAGAAGACTTCCAGGGCGATGAACAGGGTCAGCAGGTCGTTCGCCGAGGGGAAGACCAGCATGCCGCCGACCGCGAACAGCAGCAGCGGGAAGACCTCGGTCGTGGTGAACCCGGCCTTCACGGCGGCCTTCTCGCCGTCGCTGCCCGGCACCGACGCGGCCTGCGCGGCGAACGAGTCGACCCGCTTGCCGTGCGCCGCCGGGTCCAGGCGCCGCTCACCGAAGGTGAACAGGGCGACCAGGCCGCCCAGCAGGATCGTGCCCTGGAGGAACAGCGACGGCCCATCGACGGCGATCGCGCCCATGGCGGCGATGTGCGCCTTGGTCGTGCCGTACCCGTCGGCCGCGAGCGCGACGACCGCCGCGAAGGCGGCGCAGAGCGCGACGGCGGAGACGAACATCTGCGCGTAGTAGCGCGCCTTGCGCGGCACGAACGCCTCGATGAGGACGCCGAGCACGGCCGCACCGATCACGATCAGCGTCGGCGACAATTGTCCGTATTCGATCTTCGGCGCGTCGATCTTCGAGATCGGGTCGGCCGCGGTTGTCCACAGGCTGTGGACAGCATGTGTGCTCACTTGGCCGCCTCCACCTCGGGCTTGGGGTCGGTCTGGTGTACGTCGGACATGGTCTGCTTGACCGATGGGGTGACGATGTCCGCGACGGGCTTCGGGTAGACACCCAGGAAGATCAGCAGGATCACGAGCGGCGCCACGACCAGCAGTTCGCGCGGCCGCAGATCGGGCATCGCGGAGAGCTGCGGCTTCACCGGGCCCGTCATCGTGCGCTGGTAGAGCACGAGGGTGTAGAGCGCGGCGAGGACGATGCCGAGGGTGGCGATGACGCCGATCACCGGGTAGCGCGTGAACGTGCCGACCAGGACCAGGAACTCACTCACGAACGGGGCGAGCCCCGGCAGCGAGAGGGTGGCGAGGCCGCCGATCAGGAACGTGCCGGCGAGCACCGGGGCGACCTTCTGCACACCGCCGTAGTCCGCCATGAGCCGCGAGCCGCGCCGGGAGATCAGGAAGCCGGCCACCAGCATCAACGCGGCCGTGGAAATACCGTGGTTGACCATGTAGAGCGTCGCGCCGGTCTGGCCCTGGCTGGTCATCGCGAAGATGCCCATGATGATGAAGCCGAAGTGCGAGATCGACGCGTACGCCACCAGCCGCTTGATGTCCCGCTGTCCGACCGCGAGCAGAGCACCGTAGATGATGCTGATGACGGCCAGGACGAGGATGACCGGCGTCGCCCACTTCGAGGCCTCCGGGAACAGCTGGAGGCAGAAGCGGAGCATCGCGAACGTGCCCACCTTGTCGACCACCGCCGTGATGAGGACGGCGACCGGAGCGGTGGCCTCCCCCATGGCGTTGGGCAGCCAGGTGTGCAGCGGCCACAGCGGCGCTTTCACCGCGAAGGCGAAGAAGAAGCCGAGGAACAGCAGGCGTTCGATGTCCGTGGACATGTGGAGCGTGCCGTTCGCGCGGGCCTGCGCGATCTCCTGGAGGCTGAAGTTCCCGGCGACCACGTACAGGCCGATCACCGCGGCCAGCATGACCAGACCGCCGGCCAGGTTGTAGAGGAGGAACTTCACCGCCGCGTACGACCGTTGCGTCGCCGCCGCCTCCTCGCCGTGCTCGTGGGCACGGTCCCCGAAGCCGCCGATGAGGAAGTACATCGGGATCAGCATGGCTTCGAAGAAGACGTAGAAGAGGAAGACGTCCGTGGCCTCGAAGGAGATGATCACCATCGCCTCGACGGCCAGGATCAGCGCGAAGAAGCCCTGCGTCGGACGCCAGCGGCGGCTGCCGGTCTCCATCGGATCGGCGTCGTGCCAGCCCGCGAGGACGATGAACGGGATCAGCAGGGCCGTCAGTGCGACGAGCACGGCCCCGATGCCGTCGACGCCCAGTTCGTAGCGGACCCCGAAGTCCTTGATCCAGGCGTGGGATTCGGTGAGCTGGTAGCGGGCGCCGTCCGGGTCGAAGCGGACCAGGACGACGATCGCGAGTGCGAGCGTGGCGAGCGAGACGAGCAGCGCCAGCCACTTGGCCGCGCTGCGCCGCGCGCCCGGTACGGCGGCCGTGGCGATCGCGCCGACGGCCGGGAGCACCGCCGTCGCTGTCAGCAGAGGAAAGGACATCGGTATCAGACCGCCCTCATCAGCAGGGTCGCGGCGACCAGGAGTGCCGCGCCGCCGAACATCGAGACCGCGTAACTGCGGGCGAAGCCGTTCTGCACGCGCCGCAGCCGGCCGGAGAGTCCGCCGACGGCGGCCGCCGTGCCATTGACGACGCCGTCGACCAGGGTGTGGTCGAGGTACACCAGGGAGCGCGTGAGGTGCTCGCCGCCGCGGACCAGGACGACGTGGTTGAAGTCGTCCTGGAGCAGGTCGCGCCGGGCAGCCCGGGTGAGCAGGGACCCGCGCGGGGGCACGACCGGGACGGGTCGGCGGCCGTACTGCAGCCAGGCGAGGGCGACACCGACGACCAGCACCGCCATGGTGGCCAGGGTGACCGTGAGCGCGCTGACCGGCGGATGGCCCTCGGTGTGCCCGGTGACCGGCTCCAGCCAGTTCAGGAAGAGGTCGTCGAAGCTGAACAGTCCGCCCGCGAAGACCGACCCGAAGGCGAGCACGATCATCGGGATCGTCATGACCTTGGGCGACTCGTGCGGGTGCGGCTCCGCGTGTTCGCCGCGCTCCTCGGCCGCCGGCTCCGCGCTGGGCTCGGCCGGGGAGGGAGTGGGCTGGTTGCGCCAGCGCTCTTCGCCGAAGAACGTCATCAGCATCACGCGCGTCATGTAGAACGCGGTGATGGCCGCGCCGAGCAGGGCCGCGCCGCCGAGGATCCAGCCCTCGGTGCCGCCCTTGGCGAAGGCCGCCTCGATGATCTTGTCCTTGGAGAAGAAGCCGGACAGGCCCGGGAAGCCGATGATCGCGAGGTAACCGAGGCCGAAGGTGATGAACGTGATCGGCATGTACTTCCTGAGGCCGCCGTACTTCCTCATGTCGACCTCGTCGTTCATGCCGTGCATGACCGAACCGGCGCCGAGGAACAGCCCGGCCTTGAAGAAGCCGTGCGTCACCAGGTGCATGATCGCGAAGACGTAGCCGATCGGGCCGAGGCCCGCGGCGAGGATCATGTAGCCGATCTGCGACATGGTCGAGCCGGCCAGCGCCTTCTTGATGTCGTCCTTCGCGCAACCGACGATCGCACCGAACAGGAGCGTGACGGCACCGACGACGGTGACGACCAGCTGCGCGTCCGGCGCGGCGTTGAAGATCGCGGCGGAGCGGACGATCAGGTAGACGCCCGCGGTCACCATGGTCGCGGCGTGGATGAGGGCCGAGACCGGGGTCGGGCCCTCCATCGCGTCCCCGAGCCAGGACTGCAGCGGCACCTGGGCGGACTTGCCGCAGGCGGCGAGCAGGAGCATCAGGCCGATGGCGGTGAGCGTGCCCTGGCCGGCGTCCCGCGCGTGACTGAAGACCGGCCCGAAGGCGAAGGTCCCGAACGTCGCGAACATGATCATGATCGCGATCGACAGGCCCATGTCGCCGACGCGGTTGACCAGGAAGGCCTTCTTCGCCGCCGTGGCCGCGCTGGGCTTGTGCTGCCAGAAGCCGATCAGCAGGTACGAGGCGAGGCCCACGCCCTCCCAGCCGACGTACAGCAGCAGGTAGTTGTCCGCGAGGACGAGCAGCAGCATCGCCGCGAGGAACAGGTTCAGATAGCCGAAGAAACGGCGCCGGCGCTCGTCCTGCTCCATGTACCCGACCGAGTACAGGTGGATCAGCGAGCCGACACCGGTGATCAGCAGGACGAACGTCATCGACAGCTGGTCCAGGCGGAGCGTGACGTCCGCCTGGAAGCCGGCGACCGGGATCCAGCTGAACAGGTGGTCGATCAGCGTGCGGTGCTCGGGCGACCGGCCCAGCAGATCGGCGAAGAGGACCACGCCGATCACGAAGGACGTGGTCGACAGCAGCGTGCCGATCCAGTGGCCGACGGCGTCCAGGCGCCGGCCACCGACCAGCAGGACGGCCGCTCCGAGCAGGGGCGCCGCGATCAGCAGCGCAATCAGGTTCTCCACGATTCAGCGACCCCTCACAGCTTCATCAGGCTGGCGTCGTCGACCGAGGCCGAGTGGCGGGTACGGAACAGCGACACGATGATCGCGAGCCCGACCACGACCTCCGCGGCGGCGACGACCATCGTGAAGAACGCGATGATCTGGCCGTCGAGGTTGCCGTGCATCCGGGAGAAGGTGACGAACGCGAGGTTGCAGGCGTTGAGCATGAGCTCGATGCACATGAACACGACGATCGCGTTGCGCCTGATCAGCACGCCGGTGGCGCCGATCGTGAACAACAGGGCGGCCAGATAGAGGTAGTTGACCGGGTTCATTTCGACGCCTCCTCGCTGCGCTTGAAGTTCGCCGGCTCGATCGCCGTACGCTCCAGGCGCTCCTCCGCGCGCTGCTCCAGGGCCCGCAGATCGTTCAGCGCCTCCGCCGAGACGTCCCGGATCTGGCCGCGTTCGCGCAGCGTCTTGTTGACCGAGAGCTCGGAGGGGCTGCCGTCGGGCAGCAGGCCCGCGACGTCCACGGCGTTGTGCCGGGCGTAGACACCGGGGGCGGGCAGCGGCGGTACGTGCTTGCCCTCGCGCACGCGCTGCTCGGCCATCTCGCGCTGGGTCCGGGCACGCTCGGTGCGCTCGCGGTGGGTGAGCACCATCGCGCCGACGGCGGCCGTGATGAGCAGGGCGCCGGTGATCTCGAAGGCGAAGACGTACTTGGTGAAGATGAGGGCCGCGAGGCCCTCCACGTTGCCGTTGGCGTTCGCCTGGCCGGTGCCGTCGAAGTCCTTCAGCGAGGCGTTCGCGATGCCCGCGAAGAGCAGGACACCGAAGCCGACGCCGCAGACAAGGGCCAGCCAGCGCTGCCCCTTGATGGTCTCCTTCAGCGAGTCCGCGGCCGTGACGCCGACGAGCATCACCACGAACAGGAACAGCATCATGATCGCGCCGGTGTAGACGACGATCTGCACGATGCCCAGGAAGTAGGCGCCGTTGGCGAGGTAGAACACCGCCAGGACGATCATGGTCCCGGCGAGGCAGAGGGCACTGTGCACGGCCTTCCGCATGAGGACCGCGCCCAGGGCGCCGAGCACGGCGACCGTGCCGAGAACCCAGAACTGCAAGGCCTCACCGGTGGAGGTGGAGTAGGCGGCGAGCTGCGCGCTCATGCGTCCACCTCCTCTCCGGCGGACTTCTCACCCTTGGAGACGGCGACTTGGGGCTCGGTGCCGGGAGCGGCCTCCGTCACCAGTCCGCGGTAGTAGTCCTGCTCGTCCATCCCCGGGTAGATCGCGTGCGGAGTGTCGACCATGCCGTCCTCGAGGCCGGCGAGCAGCTGCTCCTTGGTGTAGATGAGGTTGGCGCGGCTGGAGTCGGCCAGCTCGAACTCGTTGGTCATCGTGAGCGCGCGCGTGGGGCACGCCTCGATACACAGACCGCACAGGATGCAGCGGGCGTAGTTGATCTGGTAGACGCGGCCGTACCGCTCGCCCGGCGAGTAGCGCTCCTCGTCGGTGTTGTCGGCGCCCTCGACGTAGATGGCGTCGGCCGGGCAGGCCCAGGCGCACAGCTCGCAGCCGACGCACTTCTCCAGGCCGTCCGGATGACGGTTGAGCTGGTGCCGTCCGTGGAACCGCGGAGCCGTGGTCTTCTTCTGTTCCGGGTACTGCTCGGTCAGCCGCTTCTTGAACATGGCCTTGAAGGTCACGCCGAAGCCGGCCGCGGGATTCAGGAAACCGGGGTCGGTCTCCTTGGGCTCCTCAGCCATCGGACGCCTCCTTTCCATCCGAAGATCCGTCAGAAGATCCGTCACCGACAGTGTCCACCCCGCCACTGACAATCAGCTCCCGCTCCTGGCGCGAGCGACGCCTCGGCACCGGCGGCAACTCCTGTCCGGGCAGCGGCGGTACGGGGAATCCGCCCGCCATCGGGTCGAATCCGGCCGCCTGGGCGGCGGGCGCCTGCGCCGTCTTCGCCTTCTCGCGGAACATGTCGGCGACGAAGGACAACAGCAGCAGGGCCAGGACACCGCCGCCGACGTAGAGGGCGATGTCGGCGAAGTCGTAGTGCTCGTTGCGCAGGGTCCGCACGGTCGCGACGAGCATCAGCCAGACCACGGAGACCGGGATGAGGACCTTCCAGCCGAGCTTCATCAGCTGGTCGTAACGCACCCGCGGAAGTGAGGCGCGCAGCCACATGAAGAAGAACAGCAGCAGCTGGACCTTGACGACGAACCAGAGCATCGGCCACCAGCCGTGGTTCGCGCCCTCCCAGAAGGTGCTGATCGGCCAGGGGGCCCGCCAGCCGCCGAGGAACAGCGTGGTCGACACGGCCGAGACCGTCACCATGTTCACGTACTCGGCGAGCATGAACAGCGCGAACTTGATCGACGAGTACTCGGTGTTGAAGCCGCCGACCAGGTCGCCCTCGGACTCCGGCATGTCGAACGGCGCGCGGTTGGTCTCGCCGACCATGGTGACGATGTAGAGGATGAACGACACCGGCAGCAGCAGGATGTACCAGCGGTCCTGCTGCTGTTCCACGATCGTCGACGTCGACATCGACCCCGAGTAGAGGAACACCGAGGCGAACGCGGCGCCCATGGCGATCTCGTACGAGATCATCTGCGCGCAGGAGCGCAGGCCGCCGAGGAGCGGGTAGGTGGAGCCGGAGCTCCAGCCCGCGAGGACGATGCCGTAGATGCCGACCGAGGCGACCGCGAGGATGTAGAGCATCGCGATCGGCAGGTCGGTCAGCTGCATCGTGGTGCGCTGGCCGAAGATCGAGATCTCGTTGTCGGCGGGTCCGAAGGGAATCACCGCGATCGCCATGAAGGCCGGGATGGCCGCGACGATCGGCGCGAGGATGTACACCACCTTGTCCGCGCGCTTGACGACGACGTCCTCCTTGAGCATGAGCTTCACGCCGTCGGCGAGCGACTGGAGCAGACCCCAGGGGCCGTGCCGGTTGGGACCGATGCGCAGCTGCATCCAGGCGAGGACCTTGCGCTCCCACACGATGGAGAACAGCACGGTCACCATCAGGAAGGCGAAGCAGAACACCGCCTTGACGACGATCAGCCACCAGGGGTCGCGACCGAACATCGAGAGGTCTTCAGCGGCGAGGTACGGACTCATGCCTCCACCTCCTTGGGGGCCGCACCGGCGAGCGGCGCCGGGCCGATACGGACGAGGGAGCCGGGGAGCGCCCCGGTGTCGGAGGCCACGCCCCCGCCGGCGGAGTTCAGCGGGAGCCAGACCACCCGGTCGGGCATCTCCGTGACCTGGAGCGGGAGTTCGACCGTCCCGTGCGAGCCGGTCACGGCCAGCAGGTCGCCGTCCTTGACGCCCGCCTCGGCGGCCGTCGCGGCCGACACGCGCGCGTGGGCGGCGTGCCGGGTGCCGGCGAGCGCCTCGTCGCCGTCCTGGAGCAGGCCCTGGTCGAGCAGCAGCCGGTGCCCGGAGAGCACGGCCTCCCCCGCGGCCGGACGCGGCAGCGCGCTTCCGGTCTCCAGCGGGGCCGAGGCCCACGGTCCGTCCCAGGCACCGAGCCGGTCGAGCTCCGCGCGCGTGGTGCGCAGATCCGGCAGACCCAGGTGGACGTCCATGGCGTCGGCCAGCATCTGCAGCACGCGCGCGTCGCTCGCGAGACGACGGGTCATCTGGTCGGGCTTGAGCGCGGCCTCGAAGAAGCGGACCCGGCCTTCCCAGTTGAGGAAGGTGCCGGCCTTCTCGGCGACCGCGGCGACCGGCAGGACTACGTCGGCGAGCTCGGTGACCTCGCTGGGCCGCAGCTCCAGCGACACCACGAAGCCGGCCTCGCCGAGCGCCTGTCGCGCGCGGGCCGGGTCGGGCAGGTCGGCGACCTCCACGCCCGCGACCAGCAGCGCCTGGAGCTCGCCGCGCGCGGCGGCCTCGACGATCTCGCCGGTGTCCCGACCGTAGCGCGAGGGGATCTCGGCCAGGCCCCAGACCGCGGCGACCTCCTCACGCGCGCGCGGGTCGGTGGCCGGGCGCCCGCCCGGCAGCAGCGACGGCAGCGCGCCCGCCTCGATCGCACCGCGCTCGCCGGCCCGGCGCGGGATCCACGCCAGCTGGGCGCCGGTCGCGGAGGCGGCCCGCACGGCGGCGGTGAGACCGCCGGCGACCGTGGCGAGCCGTTCACCGACCACGATGACGGCGCCCTCGCCGCGCAGCGCCTCGGCGGCCCGCGCCCCGTCCTCCTCCAGGCCGACGCCGCTCGCGAGCGCGTCGAGCCATTCGGTCTCGGTGCCGGGAGCGGCCGGCAGCAGCGTGCCGCCGGTCTTCTCCAGACCGCGGGTGGCGTACGTGGCCACCGAGAACACCTTCTGCTTGTGCGCCCGCCAGGCCTTGCGCAGCCGCAGGAAGACGCCGGGCGCCTCCTCCTCCGACTCGAAGCCGACGAGCAGGACGGCGGGCGCCTTCTCCAGAGCCGTGTACGTGACGCCCGTACCGTCGATGTCCCGTCCGCGGCCGGCCACGCGGGCCGCGAGGAAGTCGGTCTCCTCGCCGCTGTGCACGCGGGCGCGGAAGTCGATGTCGTTGGTGTCGAGGGCCACGCGCGCGAACTTGCTGTAGGCGTAGGCGTCCTCGACGGTCAGCCGGCCGCCGGTGAGGACACCGGTCCTGCCGCGCGAGGCCAGCAGCCCCTGGGCGGCGATCTGCAGCGCCTCCGGCCAGGACGCCGGTTCGAGGTCACCCTCGGCGTTGCGCACGAGCGGCGTCTGGAGCCGATCCCTCAACTGCGCGTACCGGAACGCGAAGCGTCCCTTGTCGCAGATCCACTCCTCGTTGACCTCGGGGTCGTTCTCGGCGAGCCGCCGCATGACCTTGCCGCGCCGGTGGTCGGTGCGGGTGGCGCAGCCGCCGGAGCAGTGCTCGCACACCGACGGCGAGGAGACCAGGTCGAAGGGGCGCGAGCGGAAGCGGTACGCCGCCGACGTGAGCGCGCCGACCGGGCAGATCTGGATGGTGTTCCCGGAGAAGTACGACTCGAAGGGGTCGCCCTCACCGGTGCCGACCTGCTGCAGCGCGCCCCGCTCCAGCAGCTCGATCATCGGGTCGCCCGCGATCTGGTTGGAGAACCGGGTGCAGCGGGCGCACAGCACACAGCGCTCACGGTCGAGCAGCACCTGCGTGGAGATCGCGACGGGCTTCTCGAACGTCCGCTTCTTCCCCTCGAAGCGCGACTCGGCGTTGCCGTGCGACATGGCCTGGTTCTGCAGCGGGCACTCGCCGCCCTTGTCGCAGACCGGGCAGTCCAGCGGGTGGTTGATGAGCAGCAGCTCCATCACACCCTTCTGGGCCTTCTCGGCGACGGGTGAGGTGAGCTGGGTCTTCACGACCATGCCGTCGGTGCATGTGATCGTGCAGGACGCCATCGGCTTGCGCTGGCCCTCGACCTCGACGATGCACTGACGGCAGGCGCCGGCCGGGGCGAGGAGCGGGTGGTCGCAGAAGCGCGGGATCTCGATGCCGAGCTGTTCGGCGGCCCGGATGACCAGCGTGCCCTTGGGCACGCTGAGCTCCACGCCGTCGATCGTCAGCGTGACGAGGTCCTCCGGCGGGACCGCCGCCGCTCCCCCTCCGGAGGGAGCGCTCGTGGTCACGGTCATGCGTTCACCTCCGGGCGGTCCGCCCAGGCCGTCGACTTTGCCGGGTCGAAGGGGCAGCCCCGGCCCGTGATGTGCTGCTCGTACTCCTCGCGGAAGTACTTGAGCGAGGAGAAGATCGGCGAGGCGGCGCCGTCGCCGAGGGCGCAGAACGACTTGCCGTTGATGTTGTCGGCGATGTCGTTCAGCTTGTCGAGATCGGACATGACGCCCTTGCCGGCCTCGATGTCACGCAGCAACTGCACGAGCCAGTACGTGCCTTCGCGGCAGGGCGTGCACTTGCCGCAGGACTCGTGGGCGTAGAACTCGGTCCAGCGGGTGACCGCGCGGACCACGCAGGTCGTCTCGTCGAAGCACTGGAGCGCCTTGGTGCCGAGCATGGAACCGGCGGCGCCCACTCCCTCGTAGTCGAGGGGGACGTCGAGGTGCTCGTCGGTGAACATCGGCGTGGAGGAGCCGCCCGGCGTCCAGAACTTGAGGCGGTGGCCGCGGCGCATCCCGCCGCTCATGTCGAGGAGCTGGCGCAGGGTGATGCCGAGCGGTGCCTCGTACTGGCCGGGGCTCGCGACGTGGCCGCTGAGCGAGTAGAGCGTGAAGCCGGGGGACTTCTCGCTGCCCATCGACCTGAACCATTCCTTGCCGTTGTTCAGGATGGCGGGAACTGACGCGATCGATTCGACGTTATTCACCACAGTCGGACAGGCGTAGAGGCCTTCCACCGCAGGGAAAGGGGGACGGAGCCGCGGTTGACCACGGCGGCCCTCGAGCGAGTCGAGCAGCGCGGTCTCCTCACCGCAGATGTACGCGCCCGCACCCGCGTGCACGGTGATGTCGAGGTCGAGTCCGCTGCCCAGGATGTTCTCGCCCAGGAAGCCCGCCTCGTAGGCCTCGCGCACGGCCTCGTGCAACCGCCGCAATACGGGGACTACTTCACCACGCAGATAGATGAAGGCATGAGACGACCTGATGGCATAACACGCAATCACCATGCCCTCGATGAGGCTATGCGGGTTCGCGAAGAGGAGCGGGATGTCCTTACAGGTCCCGGGCTCCGACTCGTCGGCGTTGACAACTAGATAGTGCGGCTTTCCGTCGCCCTGGGGAATGAACTGCCACTTCATTCCCGTCGGGAACCCGGCGCCGCCGCGCCCGCGCAGACCGGAGTCCTTCACGTACGCGATCAGGTCGTCCGGCGACATGGCGAGCGCCTTGCGGAGCCCCTCGTACCCCTCGTGCCTGCGGTACACGTCCAGCGTCCAGGACCTGTCCTCGTCCCAGAAGGCGGACAGCACCGGTGCGAGCAGCTTCTCGGGACTGGGGTCCTTGATCTCGGGTGCCACCGTCATCACTCCCCCTCCTCTGCGGTAGGCCCGGCCGGGTGCGCGGGGTCCGAGGCCGAGGTGTCGAGCGGCGCGTCGTGCGAGCTGAGGTGCTCGGCCGGGGACGGCTCGTGCACCGTGTCCTGCGGTTCGTCGTGGGGTCCGCCGTCCCGCGGATGCACCACGCGCGCGGCCTCTCCCCTGGCCAGCCGGAGTCCCACCAGCGAGGCGGGTCCCGCGCTGCCGCCCTCCTCGACGGCGCCCGGCCGCTCGTCGGGGAAGCCGGCGAGGATCCGGGCGGTCTCCTTGAAGGTGCACAGGCGCGCCCCGCGCGTGGGCTCGACGGGCCGCCCCGCGCGGAGGTCGTCGACGAGGCGGGTGGCGCTGGCCGGGGTCTGGTTGTCGAAGAACTCCCAGTTGACCATCACGACCGGCGCGTAGTCGCAGGCCGCGTTGCACTCGATGTGCTCCAGGGTGACCTTGCCGTCGTCGGTGGTCTCGCCGTTGCCGACGCCGAGGTGCTCCTGGAGGGACTCGAAGATCGCGTCGCCGCCCATGACCGCGCACAGCGTGTTGGTGCAGACGCCCACCTGGTAGTCACCACTCGGCTTGCGCCGGTACATGGTGTAGAAGGTGGCGACCGCGGTGACCTCGGCCGTGGTCAGCTCCAGCACGTCCGCGCAGAACCGCATCCCGGTGCGCGTGACGTAGCCCTCCTCCGACTGCACGAGATGCAGCAACGGCAGGAGCGCGGAACGGGAGTCGGGGTAGCGCGCGATGATCTCGCGGGCCTCCGTCTCCAGCCGGGCCCGGACGTCGTCCGGATACGCGGGGGCGGGCAGTTCGGGCATGCCCAGGCTGACGCCCCGCTCCGAAGAACTGGTGGTCACCGGTCGACGCCTCCCATCACGGGGTCGATGGACGCGACGGCGACGATGACGTCGGCGACCTGGCCGCCCTCGCACATCGCCGCCATGGCCTGCAGGTTGGTGAAGGACGGGTCGCGGAAGTGGACCCGGTAGGGGCGGGTGCCGCCGTCGGAGACCGCGTGCACCCCGAGCTCGCCCTTGGGCGACTCGACCGCCGCGTATGTCTGTCCCGGCGGGACGCGGAAGCCCTCGGTGACCAGCTTGAAGTGGTGGATCAGAGCCTCCATGGAGGTGCCCATGATCTTCTTGATGTGGTCGAGGGAGTTGCCCAGTCCGTCCGGTCCCAGGGCGAGTTGGGCGGGCCAGGCGATCTTCTTGTCGGCGACCATGACCGGGCCGGGCTGGAGCCTGTCCAGGCACTGCTCGATGATCCCGAGCGACTGGCGCATCTCCTCCAGGCGGATCAGGAAGCGGCCGTAGGCGTCGCAGGTGTCGGCGGTCGGGACGTCGAAGTCGTACGTCTCGTAGCCGCAGTACGGCTGCGTCTTGCGCAGGTCGTGCGGCAGGCCGGTGGAGCGCAGGATCGGGCCGGTGACGCCGAGGGCCATGCAGCCGGCCAGGTCGAGGTAGCCGACGTCCTGCATACGGGCCTTGAAGATGGGGTTCCCGGTGGCGAGCTTGTCGTACTCCGGGAGGTTCTTCTTCATCTTCTTGATGAACTCGCGGATCTGGTCCACCGCGCCGGGCGGCAGGTCCTGGGCGAGTCCGCCGGGGCGGATGTACGCGTGGTTCATCCGAAGGCCCGTGATGAGCTCGTAGATGTCGAGGATCATCTCGCGGTCACGGAATCCGTAGATCATGATCGTGGTCGCGCCGAGCTCCATGCCGCCGGTGGCGATGCACACCAGGTGGGAGGAGAGCCGGTTCAGCTCCATCAGGAGCACCCGGATGATGTTCGTGCGCTCGGTGATCTCGTCCTCGATGCCGAGGAGCTTCTCCACGGCGAGGCAGTAGGCGGCCTCGTTGAAGAAGGACGTCAGGTAGTCCATGCGCGTCACGAACGTGGTGCCCTGCGTCCACGTCCGGTACTCGAGGTTCTTCTCGATGCCGGTGTGGAGGTAGCCGATGCCGCAGCGGGCCTCGGTGACCGTCTCGCCCTCGATCTCCAGGATCAGGCGGAGCACCCCGTGGGTGGACGGGTGCTGCGGACCCATGTTGACGACGATGCGCTCGTCGTCGGCGCGGGCCGCGGACTCGACGACCTCGTCCCAGTCGCCACCGGTGACCGTGTAGACGGCGCCCTCGGTGGTGTCACGGGCGGATGCTGACTGCGTGCTGCTCACGAGTACGACCTCCGCTGGTCCGGAGCCGGGATCTGGGCGCCCTTGTACTCGACGGGGATGCCGCCGAGGGGGTAGTCCTTGCGCTGCGGATGGCCCTGCCAGTCGTCCGGCATCATGATCCGCGTCAGGGCCGGGTGACCGTCGAAGACGATCCCGAAGAAGTCGTAGGTCTCCCGCTCGTGCCAGTCGTTGGTCGGATAGACCGGGACCAGGGACGGCAGGTGCGGGTCGCTGTCGGGAGCACTGGACTCCAGGCGGATCAGCCGGTTGTGGGTGATCGAGCGCAGGTGGTAGACGGCGTGCAGCTCGCGGCCCTTGTCGCTCAGGTAGTGGACGCCGCTGACGCCGGTGCACAGCTCGAAGCGCAGCGCCGGGTCGTCTCGCAGGGTGCGGGCGACGCGGACCAGGTGCTCGCGCTCGATGTGGAAGGTGAGTTCGCCGCGGTCGATGACCGTCTTCTCGATGGCGTTGCCGGGCACGAGGCCCTGCTCCTCCAGCGCGCCCTCCAGCTCGTCGGCGACCTCGTCGAACCAGCCGCCGTAGGGGCGGGCCGCCGGTCCCGGGAGTCGGACCGAGCGGACCAGGCCGCCGTAACCGGAGGTGTCGCCGCCGTTGTTGGCGCCGAACATGCCGCGCTGGACGCGGATCTCCTCGCCCCCCTGGCCGCGCTGGCCGGGGAGGTTGGAGGCGGAGAGGTCCTTCTCGGGGTTGACCCCGTTCGAGCCGTTCACGCCGTTCGCACCGCTGGTGCCGTGTGCGTCGCTCACCGCAGCAGCCCCTTCATCTCGATCGTGGGCAGTGCCTTGAGCGCCGCCTCCTCCGCCTCGCGGGCGGCCTCCTCGGCGTTGACGCCGAGCTTGGAGGACTGGATCTTCTGGTGGAGCTTGAGGATCGCGTCGATCAGCATCTCGGGGCGGGGCGGGCAGCCGGGGAGATAGATGTCGACCGGGACGACGTGGTCGACGCCCTGGACGATCGCGTAGTTGTTGAACATGCCGCCCGAGGAGGCGCAGACGCCCATGGAGATGACCCACTTGGGGTTCGGCATCTGGTCATAGACCTGCCGCAGCACCGGCGCCATCTTCTGGCTGACCCGGCCCGCGACGATCATGAGGTCCGCCTGGCGCGGTGAGCCGCGGAACACCTCCATGCCGAAGCGCGCGAGGTCGTAGCGGCCGGCGCCGGTGGTCATCATCTCGATGGCGCAGCAGGCGAGGCCGAACGTGGCGGGGAAGACGGACGCCTTGCGCACCCAGCCCGCGGCCTGCTCGACGGTCGTCAGCAGGAAGCCGCTCGGCAGCTTTTCTTCGAGTCCCATGTCCTAAGGCCCCTCAGTCCCATTCCAGGCCGCCGCGCCGCCACACGTACGCGTACGCGACGAAGACGGTGAGCACGAAGAGCAGCATCTCCACGAGCCCGAAAACACCCAGGGCGTCGAAGGTGACGGCCCAGGGGTAGAGGAAGACGATCTCGATGTCGAAGACGATGAAGAGCATCGCCGTCAGGTAGTACTTGATGGGGAAGCGCCCGCCGCCGACCGGCGTGGGGGTCGGCTCGATACCGCATTCATAGGCCTCGAGCCTGGCGCGGTTGTACCGCTTCGGCCCGATCAGCGCGGCCATGATCACGGAGAAGATCGCAAAGCCTGCCCCGAGGGCTCCCAGTACGAGGATGGGCGCATACGCGTTCACCGCTCCTCGCTCCTCTCAGTCGGCACTGACTGCTGGCGGATTGGCATCGGACCCAAACCCGCCCCATCCGTCTCAGGAGCCCCACTCGTCACGCTCGTCACGGGCGAAGATCGAGAACATGTGAAGCAGGTCACAAGCCCAACTGCCTCGCATCCTATGCCCGCCGGTCTGTGATCTGCGACACGGGGTATTACACAAGCTTTGTGATCTCCACCACCTGACGAAGGATCATGAAGTCGGATGAGCGGTGATCTTCGCACGCGAAGCGTTCGAGCGATCACCAGAGGTGACATTTTCGCTCGCCGTCGCAGGTCAGAGGGGTCGTCTCAATATCAAGATGCTTCTCTTGCATGCAAATTGGTGCTGGATCGGGCGGACTGATAGAGACCCGCGTTCACACGTCGGAGGGAGGGGCGGAGCGCGATGTGGACGCGTGCGCACATTCACGAACTTCCGCACCCCGTTCGGCACGCGGTGCGCACACGCGGGACGCGACCCCCACGGTGACCGTTCCGTGACCTCCGTCACATGCGGACGAGGTGTCACGAAACCGAGCTTGGCCACAGACCGCAACCAGTGGTAGACGGCGGGCAATTCGGGCGTAATGACGAAACACCGTGATCACGGGTACGATCAACCCCGCCCGCAATGTCCGTTCCGGCGTCAATAAAGAGCGACACGCCCGGGATTCACGGGACCTATTGAGCAACTGTGGCGCAGCCCACGTTTCTTGAAGATATGAAGGAGTCCCTGATACCGGTTGTTCCCATGTCCCACACCGCTCACATACGCAGCCACCGGAAGCCCCGCCGCAGCACGTCGAAAATCGCGATGCGGGCCGGAGTTGCCGGTGGCGTTCTCAGCACCCTGGCAGTTGCCGGGGCGTCCGGCTCGGCCAGCGCCGCCGAGCCGGTGACGCAGACCCTTGAACTGCCCACCCTGACGGCCGACATGGCCGTCCAGGTCGCTCAGTCCGCCGACGCCACGCAGATGGCCGCCGCCGACTACGAGTTGCAGGCCGAGCGCGACGCGGCCGCCGCAAAGGCCGCGAAGCAGGCCAAGGCGGACCTCGCCGACGCCAAGAAGCAGGCGGAGGCCCGCAAGAAGGCCGCCGAGGAGGCCCGTCAGGCCGCCGCCGAGCGCGCCTCGCGCACCGCGGAGCGTGCCAAGCTCTCCGCCTCGGCCTCCGTCTCCACGTCGGACTCGGGCGCGAGCGTGAGCGCGTCCGTCGGCACCGGTTCGGCCGCCTCGGTCATCTCGTTCGTGAAGGCGCAGATCGGTGACGCGTACGTCTCCGGTGGCACGGGCCCCAACTCGTGGGACTGCTCGGGCCTCGTCCAGGCCGCCTTCAAGCAGGTCGGCGTCAGCCTGCCGCGCGTCTCGCAGGACCAGTCGACCGCCGGCACCCAGGTCTCGCTGGACAGCCTTCAGCCGGGCGACATCCTCTACTGGGGCAGCGCGGGCAGCGCGTACCACGTGGGCGTGTACGTCGGCGACGGCATGTTCGTCGGCGCGCAGAACCCCTCCACGGGCGTCGTGGAGAAGCCGCTCTCGTACGACCCGCCGACCGGCGCCGTGCGCGTGCTCTGAGCCCCGCTCGGGCGCACTGACGCAGACGAAGGGGACCGCGGCCGTACGACGGCGGCGGTCCCTTCGGCGTGCCCCTCGTCCCAACGGGCTACCCCACGGGCAGAGAACACCGGCGGCCCGGCAGGACGGCGTACGTCCCGCCGGGCCGCCCGGTCGGTGTCTCAGCGCGGGGTCATGCCTTCGGCGCCACCTTCGTCAGGGCGTTGATGACGCGGTCCATCGCGTCGCCGCCCGTCGGGTCGGTGAGGTTGGCCAGGAGCTTGAGGACGAACTTCATCATGACCGGGTGGGTCAGACCGCGCTGCGTGCCGATCTGCATGACCTTCGGGTTGCCGATGAGCTTCACGAAGGCGCGGCCCAGCGTGTAGTAGCCGCCGTAGGTGTCCTTGAGGATGCGCGGGTAGCGCTGCAGGGCCAGTTCGCGCTGGCCGGGGGTGGCCCGCGCCTGGGCCTGGACGATGACGTCGGCGGCGATCTGGCCGGATTCCATGGCGTAGGCGATGCCCTCGCCGTTGAAGGGGTTCACCAGGCCGCCGGCGTCGCCGACGAGCAGCAGGCCCTTGGTGTAGTGGGGCTGGCGGTTGAACGCCATGGGCAGCGCGGCGCCACGGATCGGGCCGGTCATGTTCTCCGGCGTGTAGCCCCACTCCTCGGGCATCGAGGCGCACCAGGCCTTCAGCACCTCGCGCCAGTCCAGCTCCTTGAAGGAGTCGGAGGTGTTGAGCACGCCGAGGCCGACGTTGGACGTGCCGTCGCCCATGCCGAAGATCCAGCCGTAGCCGGGCAGCAGGCGCTTCTCGGGGCCGCGCCGGTCCCACAGTTCCAGCCAGGACTCCAGGTAGTCGTCGTCGTGGCGCGGGGACTCGAAGTACGTCCGCACGGCCACGCCCATCGGCCGGTCCTCGCGGCGGTGCAGGCCCATCGCCAGGGACAGCCGCGTGGAGTTGCCGTCGGCGGCGACCACGAGCGGGGCGTGGAAGGCGACTTCGCGCTTCTCCTCGCCCAGCTTGGCGGTCACGCCGGTGATCCGGCCGGTGCGGTTGTCGACGATCGGGCCGGAGACGTTGCAGCGCTCGTACAGCCGCGCGCCCGCCTTCTGGGCCTGGCGGGCCAGCTGCTCGTCGAAGTCGTCGCGCTTGCGCACGAGTCCGTAGTTCGGGAAGGAGGCGAGGTCGGGCCAGTCCAGCTGGAGCCGGCTGCCGCCGCCGATGATGCGCAGACCCTTGTTGCGCAGCCAGCCGGCCTCCTCGGAGATGTCGATGCCCATCGCCACGAGCTGCTTGACGGCGCGCGGGGTGAGGCCGTCGCCGCAGACCTTCTCGCGCGGGAACTCGGTCTTCTCCAGCAGGAGGACGTCGAGTCCGGACCGGGCGAGGTGGTACGCGGTCGTGGAGCCGGCTGGCCCCGCGCCCACGACGATCACATCGGCGGTGTTCTCGGAGAGGGGCTCGGTCACGGCAGGGTCTCCCAGGTTCGAATTCTGCGTGCCGGCAGGCACCGGACATGGGCAGTCTATTCAGCAGAATTCATCAACCGGCTGAAGGGCTGCTCCCGTGAACCGAGCTCTCCCCGAAATGCGGCTGCGTGTTCCCACCCACGAGGACGCGTTCGCCTGGCACCGGATCTTCGCCGATCCCGACGTCATGGAGTTCCAGGGAGGAAAGGCGGCGGAGCTGTCGGTGTACGAGGAGCTCACCGCCCGCCAGCGCCGCCACGACGCGGAGTACGGCTTCTGTCTGTGGTCCGTGCTCGGCCCCTCGGGCGAGGTCGTCGGCTTCACGGGGGCCCAGCCGTGGGAGCGGCCGTGGGGCCCGGCCGGCGAGATCGAGATCGGCTGGCGGCTCGGCCGGGCGCACTGGGGCCACGGGTACGTCACCGCGGCCGCGCACCAGACCCTGGAGCGGCTGCGCGCGCTGGGCGTGCCGAGCGTGGTGGCGATGATCGACGCCCGCAACGCGCGCTCGATCGCGGTCACCCGGCGCCTGGGCATGAGCCTGGCCGAGGTCTTCACGACCCCGCAGTCGCAGCGGCAGGGGCACTGCTACCGCCTCGACCTGTGACCGACCACCGGACCGACGAACCGACTACTCAAAGTAGTCGAACGTCACAGAAAGGCACCCGCCCCTTCCAGGCTCCGTACGCCCGGAGTTACCCTGCCTTCACCACTGGGGGGTGACATCTGTGCGCATAACACGCAAGACACCCGAAGTGCGCGTACCGCGCCTGGTCGGCCTGATGGCCGTGGACGCGCGCGAGACGGCCCGGGTGAACGGCCTGCTCCTCGCCGCCCCCGACCGGCCGGAGTTCCACCTCGCCGTCGTCGACTACGTCGTACGCCAGTACCCGCGGCCCGGCGTCGAGGTGCCGCGGGAGTCGCCGGTGTACGTGTGGTTCGACTTCGGCGAGGGGGACGGCGGCGGAGGAGTGCGCGAGCCGCGCGTCCCGAAGCCGCCCCAGGGCGGTCTCCAGCGCGAACTGGACCGGCCCGGGGACGCGTTCGAGGCGCTGGGCCGGTGAAGCCGGCGAGCGCCTCGTGAACGGGTCGGCGAGCGCCCCGTGAACGGACGGGCGAGCGCCCGCCGAGCCAGGGGCTCAGGCCTGCTTGAAGCCGCGGTGCAGGGCGACGATGCCGCCGCTGAGGTTGCGCCAGGCCACCTTCGACCAGCCGGCCTTCTGCAGCCGCTCGGCCAGCGCCGGCTGGTCGGGCCAGGCGCGGATGGACTCGGCGAGGTAGACGTACGCGTCGGGGCTGGAGGAGACCGCGCGCGCGACCGGCGGCAGGGCGCGCATCAGGTACTCGGTGTAGACGGTGCGGAAGGGCGCGTACGTCGGGTGCGAGAACTCGCAGATCACCACGCGTCCGCCAGGCCGCGTCACCCGGTACAGCTCGCGCAGCGCCGCGTCGGTGTCCTGCACGTTGCGCAGCCCGAAGGAGATCGTCACCGCGTCGAAGGTGTCGTCCTTGAACGGCAGTTTCGTGGCGTCGCCGGCCGTGAGCGGCAGCCAGGGGTGCTTCTTCTTGCCGACCTGAAGCATGCCGAGGGAGAAGTCGCACGGAACGACGTACGCGCCCGTCTGCGCGAAGGGCAGCGACGAGGTGGCCGTACCGGCGGCCAGGTCCAGGACCTTCTGCGCGGGGCGCGCGTCGACCGCCCGCGCGACCTCCTTGCGCCATCTCCGGTCCTGGCCGAGCGACAGAACGTCATTCGTCAGGTCGTACCGTTCCGCCACGTTGTCGAACATCGAGGCGACTTCGTGCGGCTGCTTGTCCAGGAATGCGCGGGTCACCCGCCCATTGTTGCAGCATCGGCCGACCGGACCGGCCGCGGCTCAGCGGCCGCGGTACACCAACCGCCCGCCGACCACGGTCGCCACGCAGGTGCCGGCACCACGGCGGACCAGTTCGGCAGGGTCCGCGACGTCGAACACGGCGAAGCGGGCGGGCCCGCCCGGGACGAGCCGCGGCAGCAGGATCAGCGGGTTCGGGGACAGCGCCGCAGGGCCCGGGAGACGGTCGGGCCGCCGCCCCGTCACGAGCCCGGCCCTGCGCACCGCGTCGACCACGGCCGGCGACCGCAGCTCTCCGGCCACCGCCACCGTGCCGTGCGCCAGCATCCGCTGCACCCCGCGTCGCGCGCTCGCGCCGAGCCGCGCGGGATCGCCGCGGAAGATCTCCCGCGCCCGCGCCCCACCGATGGGCTCGGTGCCGAGGACGTCGGCCTCGCGCGGATCGGGATGGTAGGTGGCCTCCAGCAGCTCCGGGCCGTACGGGTTCAGCAGCCCCGGGGTGAGGATGCCGGGCCAGCGCCGCACTCTCGCCCGGGGCTCGGCGGCGGCCAGTTCCTCGTACGGACCGACGGCGGCGAGGGATGCGCCGTCGACCAGAACAGCCACCTCGGGCGAGAGCTCGGCGAGGTGAAGTGTCAGCACGGCGGGACTAGTTGGACGCCAGCAGCTTCAGCTCGGGGTGGGCCGTGCCGCCCTCGATGGCCGTCGAGGAGATGTGCGAGACGACGCGCTCGTCGACGGGGTCGTTCGCCGGGTCGTCGTGCACGACGAGGTGTTCGTACGTCGTCGCGCGCTGGGCCGGGGTGCGGCCCGCCTTGCGGATCAGCTCGATGATCTCCAGCCGGTTGGAGCGGTGCTTGGCGCCGGCCGAGGAGACGACGTTCTCCTCCAGCATGATCGAGCCGAGGTCGTCGGCGCCGTAGTGCAGCGACAGCTGGCCGACCTCCTTGCCCGTGGTCAGCCAGGAACCCTGGATGTGCTGGACGTTGTCGAGGAAGAGGCGGGCGATCGCGATCATCCGCAGGTACTCGAAGAGCGTCGCCTGCGTGCGGCCCTTCAGGTGGTTGTTCTCGGGCTGGTAGGTGTACGGGATGAAGGCGCGGAAGCCGCCGGTGCGGTCCTGCACGTCCCGGATCATCCGCAGGTGCTCGATGCGCTCGGCGTTGGTCTCGCCCGTGCCCATGAGCATCGTCGAGGTGGACTCGACGCCGAGCCCGTGCGCGATCTCCATGATCTCCAGCCAGCGCTCGCCGCTCTCCTTGAGCGGGGCGATGGCCTTGCGCGGCCGCTCGGGCAGCAGTTCGGCACCGGCGCCGGCGAAGGAGTCGAGACCGGCCGCGTGGATCCGGGTGATGGCCTCCTCGACCGACACCCCGGAGATCCGGGCCA
This sequence comes from Streptomyces sp. V3I7, assembly GCF_030817495.1. Classification (NCBI taxonomy): domain Bacteria; kingdom Bacillati; phylum Actinomycetota; class Actinomycetes; order Kitasatosporales; family Streptomycetaceae; genus Streptomyces; species Streptomyces sp. V3I7. Next base: position 3,874,867 of record NZ_JAUSZK010000001.1, on the reverse strand, counting down.
TGTGCTCGACCTCGCTCGCCCCCAGGCTGTGGATGACGAGGTCGGGGAAGTCCTTCTTGATGGCGGCGAAGTGCTGCTCGTAGTACTCGACGCCGTAGTCCGGGTGGTGGCCGCCCTGGAACATGATCTGGGTGCCGCCGAGTTCGACGGTCTCCGCGCAGCGGCGCAGGATGTCGTCGAGGTCCCGGGTCCAGCCCTTCTTGGTGTCCTTGGGCGCGGCGTAGAAGGCGCAGAACTTGCACGCCGTGACGCACACGTTCGTGTAGTTGATGTTCCGCTCGATGATGTACGTCGCGATGTGCTCGCTGCCCGCGTACTTGCGGCGGCGCACGGCGTCGGCGGCGGCGCCGAGGGCGTGCAACGGCGCGTGGCGGTAGAGGTCGAGCGCCTCTTCGGGGGTGATGCGTCCACCCGCCGCGGCACGGTCGAGCACGGGCTGGAGGTCGGCCTTCTCGGTCACCGGGGCGTCCCTTTCGTGGGCTTGTGGACAGACCGGACCAGCCTACGCCAGCGACCGGACCCTCCCGACCTCAGGCGGCGTACGCGCCGATGAGCACGCCCGCGAGCGCGCCCGCGGCGAGGAACGGCCCGAACGGGATGGCCGACTTGCGCCCCGCCCGCCGCGCGACGACGAGGGCGCCGCCGTACAACGCCCCGAACAGGAACCCGGCGAACGTACCCAGCATGACGGTGGGCCAGCCGTACCAGCCCAGGACGGCGCCCATGCCGAGGGCCAGTTTGACGTCGCCGAAGCCCATGCCGGCGGGGTTGATACGGAACAGCAGGTAGTAGCCGCCGCCGAGCGCGAGGGCGCCGTAGAGCGCGGTGAGCCAGGTGCCGGCGTGCTCGGGCGCGAGGGCGGCGAGGGCGAGCAGGCCGAGGGCGGCGGCCGCGAGGGGCAGCGTCAGCGGGTCCGGCAGCCGCTGCACCCGGAAGTCCACGACGGCCAGCAGCACTCCGACGGGCGCGAGCAGCAGCCAGACGCCGAGTTCGGGACGCGTGCCGGTGGCCGCGGCGAGAGCAGCGCAGACGAGGGCGGTGGCGAGGACGAGGAGGGGGGCGGCGCGATCGTACGGCAGCACGTGCGCGCACTCCCCACAGCGCGCGCGTCCGAGCCACCCGCGCAGCGGATGGCCGCCCGGGCAACTGGCCCGCCAGGGCTGCTCGGAGGGGACGGAGAAGCGATAGGCCGCACGGGGCAGCAGGGTCCCGGCCGCCGCGCCCCAGAGCGCGGCGGCGGCGACGAGCACGAGGTCATCACTCATTCGGCCGCGGTGTCCGATTCCTGGATGGTGTCGGGGAGTTGGTGGTCCAAGGTGGGCCGGGCCGAGCCTACCGACGCCCCGTCACGAGGACAGCGGATCCGCCTGGTGGCCGCCTCACGGGGCCAGCAGGTCGACCTTCACGTCCGCCGGGAATCCGGTCGTCGGGCCGACACGCCGGGCGAACTCGGCGACGGCCGCCAACTGGGGCGCGCCGAAACGGAAGTCGAGGGTCGTGAAGTACTGCTCCAGGATCCGCTCGTCGAAGGCCTCCCAGCGGGCGGCCTGCTCGGCGACCTTGGTGACCTCCTCCAGGGAGAGGTTGCGGGAGGAGAGGAAGGCCTCGTGCACCTGGCGGGTGATCTCGGGCTCGCGCTCCAGGTAGTCCCGGCGGGCGGCCCAGACGGCGAAGACGAACGGCAGGCCCGTCCACTCCTTCCACAGCGAGCCGAGGTCGTGCACGGTGAGCCCGTAGCGCGGCGCGTCGTGGAGGTTGGCGCGCAGCGCCGCGTCCCCGATGAGGACCGCCGCCTCCGCCTCCTGCATCATCACGCTGAGGTCGGGCGGGCAGGTGTAGTAGTCGGGCTGCACGCCGAAGCGCTCGGCGAGGAGCAGCTGGGCGAGGCGGACCGAGGTGCGCGAGGTCGAGCCGAGGGCGACCCGGGCGCCGTCCAGCTCCTCCAGCGGGACCTGGGAGACGATCACGCAGGACATGACGGGACCGTCGCAGCCGACCGCGATGTCGGGGAAGGCGACCAGGTCGTCGGCGTTCTTGAGGAATTCGACGAGGGTGATGGGCCCGATGTCGAGATCTCCCTGCACCAGCCGCTCGCTGAGCTTCTCCGGGGTGTCCTTCGTCAGCTCGAAGTCGAGGAGGGTGCCGGTTCTCGCGAGCCCCCAGTAGAGGGGCAGGCAGTTGAGGAACTGGATGTGACCGACGCGCGGCCTGGTGCGAGAAATGTCCACATCGCGAGACTAGACCCCCGAAAGCCGGTACCGGGACCGACCCCGCCGTCAACGGGCCCGGCGGCACGTTCAAACATCCGGGTGACGTGATCTTGACCGCTATTGCTTTCCGGGGCCCACATGCTAGGCTCGCCGCAAGTTGCAGTTTGGTTTCCCTTGCAGTACAGAGCCTGCGGAGCATGTGACCGCGGGCTCTCGTCGTTTTCAGACATATGCAGTTGTGCGGCAACGTTTCACACTTGCAGGTTCTGGAGCAGGGCAACCCTTTGGGCCCAAGGAGGGCTTATGGCTACCGGAACCGTTAAGTGGTTCAACGCCGAAAAGGGCTTTGGCTTCATCGCCCAGGAAGGCGGCGGCCCCGACGTCTTCGTTCACTACTCCGCGATCAACGCCTCTGGCTTCCGCTCCCTCGAGGAGAACCAGCAGGTGAGCTTCGACGTCACGCAGGGTCCGAAGGGCCCGCAGGCTGAGAACGTCACCCCGGTCTGATCACAGGCCCGGTCTGATCGCAGACTGAAGCAGTACCCAAGGAGCCCCGCGCCATCCGGCGACGGGGCTCCTGCCTTTTGCCGTCCGGCGGCTCGCGGTTCTCGCGTGCCGCACTTTGGTGCTCGTGCGGGCGTTCGACCCCTCGCTCCTTTTGATGAATTCTTCGGGAAATCCATTCGTCGCACGGACGCTGCCGAGCAGACGCGGAACATACGGTTCCGATTCTTCGGCGCCCGCTGTCCCGCTGTCCCGCTGTCAGTGGCCTCCAGTACGGTCTGCGGCCATGACCGAAGCCGACTTCCTCACCGCCACCCGCGCCTTCTACGACACCATCGCCGACGACTACGCCGCACACTTCCAGGACGAACTCGCCGGCAGGCCGCTGGAGCGGGCCGTGCTCGGTGTGTTCGCCGAGCTCGTCGGCGACGGGCCGGTCGCCGACCTCGGCTGCGGGCCCGGGCGCGTCACCGGCTACGTCGCCTCGCTCGGTGTGCCGGTGTTCGGGCTCGACCTGTCGGCCTCGATGCTGGCGGTCGCCCGGCGCGAGAACCCGCGCCTGCGCTTCGAGCAGGGCTCGATGCTGGACCTGGACCTGCCGGACGGCGGCCTCGCGGGCGTCATGTGCTGGTACTCGTCCATCCACACCCCGGCCGCTCTGCTGCCCGCGCTGTTCGCCGGGTTCCATCGCGTCCTCGCCCCCGGGGGCACCCTGCTGCTCGCCTTCCAGGCCGGTGACGTACCGCTCCGCCTCGACACGCCGTTCGGCCATCCGGTGTCCCTGGACTTCCAGCGGCGCCGTCCCGAGGACATGGAACGCCTGCTGGCCGACGCCGGTTTCGCGCTCCACTCCCGCACCGTGCGCCAGCCGGACGCGGCGCTCGCGGATTCGGCGCCCCAGGCCTTCTTGATCGCCCGGCGACCGGAGGCGGCGGGCGACGCTCAGCCGGTGTAGCCCGCGTACAGCTGCTCCACCTGCGCCGCGAAGTCCCGCATGATCTGTTCGCGGCGCACCTTCATGGACGGGGTGAGCTGGCCCGCCTCCTCGGTGAAGTCGACGGGGAGCACGGCGAAGTCGCGGATGGACTCGGGGCGCGAGACCAGCGCGTTCGCCTCGTCCACTGCCTGTTGCAGCACCGCCCGCAACTCGGCGTCGGTGGTGAGGAGTTCCGGCGGCACCGGGTGCTTGCCGTGCATCTGGCGCCAGTGGGTGATGCCGTCGCGGTCGAGGGTCACGAGCGCGACGACGTAGGGGCGGCCGTCGCCGACGAGCATGCACTGGGAGATCAGCGGGTGGGAGCGGAGCCAGTTCTCCAGCGGGGCCGGGGCCACCGACTTGCCGCCCGCCGTGATCATCAGCTCCTTCTTGCGGCCGGTGATGGTCAGATAGCCCTCGTCGTCGAGCCGGCCGATGTCGCCCGTGGCCAGCCAGCCGTCCCGGGTCGCCGGGACGACGCCGCCCGCCCGCGGGTCCCAGTAGCCGCGCAGCACGTGCTCGCCGCCGATGAGGATCTCGCCGTCCGCCGCGATATGGATCTTCGTGCCCGGCAGCGGCCAGCCCACCGTGCCCAGCCGGGGCTTCAGCGGCGGCATCACGGTGGTCGCGCCCGCCGTCTCGGTCAGGCCGTAGCCCTCCAGGATCTCGATGCCGGCCCCGGCGTAGAAGGCCCCGAGGCGGCGGCCGAGCGGGGAGCCGCCGCAGATGACGTACTGGACCCGGCCGCCCAGGGCATTGCGGATGTGGCGGTAGACCAGCGGGTCGTAGAAGGCGCGGCTCGTCTTCAGGGCGGCCTTCGGGCCGCTGCCCGTGCCCGTCTGACGGGCCACCAGCGCCTCGCCGAACCGCTCGGCCACCGCCGCCGCGCGGTCGAAGGACGTCAGCCGGCCGTCGGCCTCGGCGCGGGCGCGGGCCGTGTTGAAGACCTTCTCCAGCATGTACGGGATGGTCAGCAGGCACGTCGGCCGGAAGGCGGCGAGGTCCGGGAGCAGGTCCGCGGGCTTCAGGCTCGGGGCGTGGCCCAGCCGCACCCCGCTGCGGAGGCACATGATCGACACCATGCGGCCGAAGACATGGGACAGCGGCAGGAACAGCAGCACCGACGCCGGCTCGCCCGACTTCGTGCGGAACACCGGGCGCAGCAGCTCCTTGGCGTTGTCCACCTCGGCGAAGAAGTTGCCGTGGGAGAGCGCGCAGCCCTTGGGCCGACCGGTGGTGCCGGAGGTGTAGATGACGGTGGCGAGCGTGCCGGGGCCCAGCATGCCGCGGCGGACGGCGACCTCGGAGGCGCCGCCGGGCACCTGCGAGCCGAGCTCCACCAGGCTGTCGACGTGGCCCTTCTCCATGACCCACACGTGCCGCAGCGCGGGCAGTCGCTCCAGCTGGGAGTCCAGCGCGGCCGCCTGGTCGGCGGTCTCCGTGACCAGGGCGACCGCGCCGGAGTCGGCGAGGATCCACTGGGTCTGGAAGGCGGAGGAGGTGGGGTAGACGGGGACCGTGACGAGTCCGGCGGCCCAGGCCCCGAAGTCCAGCAGCGTCCACTCGTACGTCGTCCGGGCCATGATGGCGATCCGGTCGCCGGGCTCCAGCCCCTCCGCGATCAGCGCGGTCGCCACGGCCATGACCTCGTGGGCGAACTGGGCGGCGGTCACGTCCTGCCACCGGCCACCGGCCGTCCGGCGGCTGAGCACCACCGCGTGGGGGTTCGCCTCCGCGTTCTCGAACGGCAGGTCGGCCAGCGACCCGTGGGTCACCGGCGGGGCGAACGGCGGCACCGACGCCTCCCGTACGACGCCGTTCAGACGCCGGGTCTCCGGCTTGACGAGAATCGCTTCGCCGTCGTAGTCGGTGGCCTGGACGGGGGCACCGGAGGGTGCCGGGGCGTTCGAGAACGGGGTGGACACGGGCGGCTCCTTGGGCGTGCAGCGGCAGTACTGCCTGCTGCATGACGTACGCGCCCCGCATACCGGGGTGTTCACCGGCACGGCCCCGACCCCGGTGGGGATCGGCAGGGGTTACCGGCGGTTCAGGCACGAGATCGTACGGGCCGCCTGTGAGGGCCCCGTGCGCTTTCCGGGGCGGTCAGGCGCCGGGGCTGTGCAATGTCGAGGATTACGTGAGGAGAGTTCACGTTTCAGTCCCGGGAAGCGCCGGCCCACCAGCACCGGATTACCTCCGGTAACCTCGCCTCGCCGCCGGACAGTCAATCGCGCAGGGACACAAGGGAGTTGGACATGAGCGATCCGATATCGGACCCCTCCGCCGACCACACGGACCGCCGCACCGTCACCCTCACCCGGGCTCCGGCCCTCGCTCCCGCGCTCGCCCGGGGCGCCCTGCGCTCCCCCTTCCGCCGCCCGCGCCCCGACGCCGGCTTCGACCGCACCCGGCTGGTGCTGTCCGGCGTCCGCGCCGACCCGTCCTGGCTGGCCGCGTACGCCCGGGTGTGCGGTTTCCCCGCCGGCGCGGAATCACTCCCGCTCCCGTATCCGCACCTACTCGGCTTCCCGTCGGCCATGCGTCTGATGAGCGGCCGGGACTTCCCGCTGCCGCTGCTCGGCCTGGTCCACACGTCGATCGAGATCGTCCGCCACACGGCCCTCCCCGCCACCGGGACGTACGACGTCGCCGTCCACGTCGCCGCTCTCGCACCGCACCGGCGCGGGACCCAGGCCACGGTCGTGACCGAACTCCGCGACGCCGAGCGCGTCGTGTGGGAGTCACGGAGCACCTACCTCGCCCGCCACCGCGCGGCCACCCGCCCCACGGAGCCCCCTGCGGAGCCCAAGGCCCCGGCCCCGCTGCCCGCCGTCGCCGAGTGGCGGATCCCCGCGGACACCGGTCGGCGGTACGCCACCGTGTCCGGCGACCGCAACCCCATCCACCTGCACCCGCTCACCGCCCGCCTCTTCGGCTTCCCCCGGGCCGTGGCGCACGGAATGTGGACCGTGGCCCGCTGCGCCGCCGCCCACGCCGCCCCCAAAGCGGCCGTACTACGAGCGGAGTTCCGCACCCCGGTCCTGCTCCCGGCGACAGCGGTGTACGCGACGGACGGCAAGGCCCGCTTCGAACTGCGCGACGAGGCCCACGACCACCGACGCCCGTACGTGACCGGCGAGATCCACGCCACGCCCACGTAGACCTCGACGGCCGACGGTGCCGGCGAAACCCTGGGGGGTGTCTCGTCGATCAGGCCGGATCAGGGAGCGGCGTCTGGTGCCGTGCATCGCAAGGCGGAGGAGAGAGTCGATGCGGAGCGATGGGGGTGCCCCCTGCTCGAGCGAAGCCGAGGGCTTGGGGAGACCGACGACAACGCGGCTGGGGGCGCCCCCTGCTCGAAGAGCTTGAGGGAGGTGCCAGGCGTCGCGAGCCCGGCCTGATCGACGAGACACCCCCAGGGTCTGTCGTTTGGATCAGGCCGGCTGTGAGGTGCGGTACTTCTCGACCGACCCGAGCGGGGTCTGGTGCGTGCAGCTGCAAGGCGGAGGAGGGCGTCAACGCGATGGGGGTCCCCCCGCGCGAGCGGAGCCGAGCGTGGGGGAGTTGGCAACCGACGACAACGCGGCAGATGTGCGTGCCAGGCCCCGCGACGCCGGGATGATCCAAACGACAGGCCCTAGGCCTCCACAACCGACGCGGACCAGGTGCGCCCCTCCCGGAGGCCGCCCAAGCCGGCCCAGGCGAAGTTCATCAGGGTCGCCGCCGCCTGGCTTGCCGAGATGTCCGGGGTGGCGTTGGCCCAGGTCGCCAGGGATTCCGCGGCGCCCACCAGGGCCTCGGCCAGCCCGGCGGCCTCCTGCTCGGGCATGTCGAGTTCCCGTGCGGCGGCGATCAGGCGGGTCACGAACGTGACGATCTCCGCCCGTGCCGCGCCGACCTCCGCGGCGAAGGGATCGCCGTGGATGCGGGCCTGACGGTGCAGCAGGGACCAGCCGTCGGGGTGGGCGGCGGTGTGGGCGAAGAACGCCCGCAGACCGCCCCAGAGTTGGCGGTCGGCGGAGACATCCGTGCGGACGCCCGCGCGGACCGCCTCGGAGAGCGCGTCGGCCTCACGCCGGACGCACGCCGTGAAGAGGTCGTCCTTGGAGTTCAGGTACAGATAGACCAACGGCTTGGAGACGCCCGCGAGTTCGGCGATCTCGTCCATCGACGCGGCCATGTACCCCCGCCGGCCGAAGATCCGTACGGCGGCGTCGAGCATCTGCTGCTCCCGGACCGCCCGCGGCATCCGCTTGGTCTTCACGGCACCCATGGGAGCAAGGTTAGTTGGGCCCACGGACACCCGGCGCGAAGGCGCGGCTCAGGACGCCGCGTCCTCCTGACCGCGGTTGGCCTCCAGGTTGGCCTTCATCCGGTCGACCCGCTGCACGACCTGCACCGAGGCGCGGTCCCGTTCCCCCCGCAGCACCACGAAGCTGATCGGCGCCGAGAGCACCATGGCCAGCAGGATCAGCCACAGGAAGTTGGAGTCGCCGAAGCCGCGCGGGAACACGCCGGCGAAGACGAGGCCCCAGACGACGAGGAGGCAGCCCGCGAAGATCCCGAGGCGCATCAGCGTGTAGCGGAGCATCAATCCACTCTTCCGTGTCGAAAGGTCCGAACGCCCACAAGGGGCACCACTGCCCAGTGAAGCACGCCGCGCCCCCGATCTTGGAGGCGGGGCGGGACAGTGGCCCGGGACACGGACGAGCCGGCCCCGCGGCGCGGAAAGGACCGCGCAGCGGAGCCGGCTCGACACGTCGAAGGACCGGCCGGTCACTCACACGCGCATCGGCTGCGGCGACTCGCGGCGCCCGGCGTCCGGGCCGTCGTACTCACGGATGATCTCGTAGCGCGTGTTGCGCTCGACGGGGCGGAAGCCGGCGTCGCGGATCAGGTCGAGCAGGTCGTCGCGGGTCAGCTTGTTCGGGGTGCCGTAGTTGTCCGCGTCGTGCGTGATCTTGTACTCGACGACCGAGCCGTCCATGTCGTCGGCGCCGTGCTGGAGCGCGAGCTGGGCGGTCTGCACGCCGTGCATGACCCAGAAGACCTTGACGTGCGGGACGTTGTCGAACAGCAGCCGGGAGACGGCGAACGTCTTCAGGGCCTCGGCGCCCGTCGCCATGGTCGTACGGGCCTGCAGCTTGTTGCGGACCTTGCCGTCCTGCATGTCGACGAAGTCGTGCTGGTAGCGCAGCGGAATGAAGACCTGGAAGCCGTTCGTCTCGTCCTGCAGCTCACGCAGCCGCAGCACGTGGTCGACGCGGTGGCGGGGCTCCTCGATGTGGCCGTACAGCATGGTGCACGGGGTCTTCAGACCCTTCTCGTGCGCCAGGCGGTGGATCCGGGACCAGTCCTCCCAGTGGGTGCGGTGGTCCACGATGTGCTGGCGGACCTCCCAGTCGAAGATCTCCGCGCCGCCGCCGGTGAGGGACTCCAGGCCCGCGTCGATCAGCTCGTCGAGGATCTCGGAGGCCGAAAGCCCGGAGATGGTCTCGAAGTGGTGGATCTCGGTGGCCGTGAACGCCTTCAGCGAGACGTTCGGCAGCGCGGCCTTCAGCTCGCGCAGGGAGCGCGGGTAGTAGCGCCACGGGAGGTTCGGGTGCAGGCCGTTGACGATGTGCAGCTCGGTGAGGTTCTCCGACTCCATCGACTTGGCGAGCTTCACCGCCTCCTCGATGCGCATCGTGTACGCGTCCTTCTCACCCGGCTTGCGCTGGAAGGAGCAGTAGGCGCAGGACGCGGTGCACACGTTCGTCATGTTGAGGTGACGGTTGACGTTGAAGTGGACGACGTCGCCGTTCTTCCGCGTGCGCACCTCGTGGGCGAGTCCACCGAGCCATGCGAGGTCGTCCGACTCGTACAGCGCGATGCCGTCCTCGCGGGTCAGCCGCTCGCCGGAACGGACCTTCTCCTCCAGCTCGCGCTTGAGCCCGACATCCATGCTTCTACCTCTTCTTCCTCGACAGACTTCGTAAACCGTACTCCGCGCAGGGCGTTGGAAGGGTTTAAACCTCTTCGGGCAGTTCCCCGACCCGGTTCTCCCACTTCGTGGAGAGCACGATCGTGGTCCGGGTCCGGGAGACGCCCTTGGTGCCGCTGAGCCGCCGGATGATGCGCTCCAGCCCGTCGACGTCCGCCGCACGGGCCTTGAGCATGTAGGAGTCGTCGCCCGCGATGAACCAGCAGTCCTCGATCTCGGGCAGGTCCTTCAGCCGGCCCGCCACGTCCTCGTGGTCGGCGGCGTCGGAGAGCGAGATACCGATCAGGGCGGTGACCCCGAGGCCGAGCGAGGCGGCGTCCACGGTGGCGCGGTAGCCGGTGATGACGCCGGCCGCCTCCAGCCGGTTGATGCGGTCGGTGACGCTGGGGCCCGACAGTCCGACGAGGCGCCCCAGTTCCGCGTAGGAGGCCCGGCCGTTCTCCCTCAGGGCCTGGATGAGCTGCCTGTCCACCGCGTCCATGCGATCGAAGCCTTCCGCTGGGAGATCCCCGGAGCGAACCGGAGATCTTCAGAGTTCCTGAAGTTCTTGAAGTTCCTGAAGTGACGGGTCGTGCTGGGTGAGGGCGAGTCGTGGTGGGGGTGCCGGTGGTCCGGCGCCCGCTCACTCGGGCCGTGTGCCACCGCCGAGTTCGCCCTTCCAGCGGCGGTAGAGACCGTGTTCGACCCCGGCCGCGTCGAGGACGCGTCCGGCGACGAAGTCGACCAGGTCCTGGATGTGGGTGGCCCCGGCGTAGAAGGCGGGGGACGCGGGCACCACGGCCGCGCCCGCGTCGTCCAGGCTCACCAGGTGCCGCAGCGTCTGGCCGTTCAGCGGGGCCTCCCGCACGGCGACGACCAGCGTGCGCCGCTCCTTGAGGGTGACGCTCGCCGTGCGCTGGAGCAGGTCCTTGGACAGTCCGAGCGCGACACCGGCCACGCAGGCGGTGGAGGCGGGCACGATGAGCATGCCCTTCGCGGGGTACGACCCCGAGGACGGCCCGGCCGCCAGGTCGCCCGCGCTCCAGTACCGCACGCGCGCGAGGTCCGCGTCGTCCACGGTGAAGGTCCCGGGCTTGCCGTCGGCCCCCCGGCCCAGCCATTCCCGCAGGTCGTCCTGCCAGTGCGCGTCGCGGAAGGAGATGCCGGTCTCGTCGAGCAGCGTGAGCCGCGAGGCCCGGCTGACGACCAGGTCGACGCTCTCCCCCGCGTCCAGGAGCGCCCGCAGGACGGCCGCGGCATACGGCGTGCCGGAGGCCCCCGACACCCCCACGATCCAAGGCCGGCGCTGCGTCTGTCCTGGCTTCATGGTGTCGAGCCTATCCGGCGCGACGGGGTGGGCACGGTCCGCGGTGGGCCGGGGCCGGGGGCGGGCGGTCAGACGGACAGTCCGCGCACCAGCAGGTCGAGGAGCGCGCACGCGAACAGGGCGATGCCGATGAAGCCGTTGACCGTGAAGAACGCCCTGCTGAGGCGGGACAGGTCGTGCGGGCGGACGATCCGGTGCTCGTAGACGAAGGCACCGGCGACGATGACCAGGCCCAGCCAGAAGAAGGCGCCCGCGCCGGTGGCCAGCGCGTACCAGACGAACAGGCCCGTCGTGATCACGTGGCAGACCCGGGCGCCCCAGATGGCCGCCGGGATGCCGAAGCGGGCCGGCACCGACAGGACGCCGTGCTCGCGGTCGGCCTCGACGTCCTGGCAGGCGTAGATCAGGTCGAAGCCGCCGATCCAGATGCCCACCGCGAGGCCCAGGATCAGCGCGTTCCAGGACCACTGGCCGCTGATCGCGAGCCAGCCGCCGATCGGTCCCATCGCCTGGGCGAGGCCGAGGATCGCCTGCGGGAAGTTCGTGAAACGTTTCCCGTACGGATAGACCACCATCGGGATCACCGCGACCGGCGCCAGCGCCAGGCACAGCGGGTTCAGCAGGGCCGCGGCGCCGAGGAAGATCACCAGCGCGATGAGCGCGCCGGTCCAGGCGTGCCGGACCGACATGGCGCCGGTGACCAGCTCGCGGCCCGCGGTGCGCGGGTTACGGGCGTCGATCTCGCGGTCGATGATCCGGTTCACGGCCATCGCGAAGGTACGCAGGCCCACCATGCAGACGGTGACCAGGAGCAGCTTGGCCCAGTGGAGGTGCTGGTCCCACTCGTACATCGCGGTCAGCGAGGCGATGTAGGCGAAGGGCAGCGCGAAGACGGAGTGCTCGATCATCACCAGGCGCAGGAACGCCTTGGTGCGTCCTGGCTGGGAGATCGCGGCGGAGGCACTGGTCACAGTCCGTACTCCGGTTCACCCCCGCGGCGGCGGGGAAACCCCGTCTCCGCACTGCTGCACACCATCATGTCGGTGCCTTTCACAGTCCGTACTCCTTCCAGCGCCGGGTCACCTGTTCGGCCGTATCCGGGTCGGGCAGGACCATGTCCGGCCAGCCCCCGTCGCGCGTGTAGCCCTCCTCGGGCCACTTCTTCGTCGCGTCGATCCCCGCCTTGCCGCCCCAGAACTGCTGGTACGAGGCGTGGTCGAGGTGGTCGACGGGACCTTCGGCGACCGTGAGGTCACGGGCGTAGTCCGTGTTGCCCAGCGCCCGCCAGGCGACCTCGTGCAGATCGTGGACGTCGCAGTCGGAGTCGACGACCACGATCAGCTTGGTCAGGGACATCATGTGTGCCCCCCAGATCGCGGACATCACCTTCTGCGCATGCTTCGGGTACTTCTTGTCGATCGAGACGATCGCGCAGTTGTGGAAGCCGCCGGCCTCGGGCAGGTGGTAGTCCACGATGTCCGGGATGATGATCTTGAGCAGCGGCAGGAAGAACCGCTCGGTGGCGCGGCCGAGGGGGCCGTCCTCCGTCGGCGGCCGGCCGACGACGATCGACTGGAGCAGCGGGCGCTTGCGCATCGTGACGCAGTCGATCTTCAGCGCCGGGAAGGGCTCCTGGGGCGTGTAGAAACCGGTGTGGTCGCCGAACGGGCCCTCCGGCAGCATCTCGCCGGGCTCCAGCCAGCCCTCCAGGACGACCTCGGCGTTGGCCGGCACCTGGAGCGGCACGGTCTTGCAGTCGACCATCTCGATGCGCTTGCCCGCGATGAGCCCGGCGAAGAGGTACTCGTCGATGTCGCCGGGGAGCGGGGCGGTGGAGGCGTACGTCACGGCGGGCGGGCAGCCGAAGGCGATGGCGACCGGGAGCCGTTCGCCCTTCCGCGCGGCCACCTGGTAGTGGTTGCGGCTGTCCTTGTGGATCTGCCAGTGCATGCCGATGGTGCGCTTGTCGTGGCGCTGGAGGCGGTAGAGACCGAGGTTGCGGATGCCGGTCTCGGGGTCCTTGGTGTGGGTGAGGCCCAGGTTGAAGAAGGAGCCGCCGTCCTGGGGCCAGGTGAAGACGGCCGGAAGCCGCTCCAGGTCCACCTCGTCACCGTGCAGGACGACCTCCTGCACCGGCGCGTTCTCGGACTTGACCTTCTTCGGCGGGACGTGCGCCATCGCGCCGAGCTTGCCGAACGCCTCGCGCACGCCCATGAAGCCGTGCGGCAGTTCGGGGCGCAGCAGGCCGCCGATCTTCTCGCTGATCTCGCCGTACGACGTGAGACCGAGGGCCTTCAGGAGGCGGCGGTCGGTGCCGTAGACGTTCATCGCGAGGGGCATCGAGGAGCCCTTCACGTTCTCGAAGAGCAGTGCCGGACCGCCGGACTTCTGTACCCGGTCGACGATCTCCCCGACCTCCAGGTACGGATCGACCTGGGCCTTGATGCGCTTGAGGTCTCCCTCGCGCTCCAAAGCCCTCAACAGGGAGCGAAGATCGTCATAAGCCATGCGTCCCAGTATCCCCGAGCGATTACCCTGAGCCCGTCACGGGGCCGAAGGCGCGGCCTCTCCACCACTCCAGGGGGCTCTTTCCATGTTCAGGCTGCTGATGTACCTGGTACCGCTGGCGCTGACGGTCTTCGCCCTCATCGACTGCCTGAACACCCCCGAGGACGAGGCCCGGCACCTGCCGAAGATCGCCTGGGTCTTCATCATCCTGATCTTCTGGATCGTCGGCCCGATCGTCTGGCTCGCCACGGGCAAGGTCCGCCGTCCCCCGGCGAACGGCCGCACCCCCTCGGAGTGGCACAGCAACCACCGCATGCGGTACGTCGCCCCCGACGACAACCCCGAGTTCCTCCGCTCCCTCAAGGAGGAGAACAGGAAGGACGAGGCCCTCCTCAAGGACTGGGAGGCCGACCTCCGCCGCCGCGAGGAGGAACTGCGCCGCAGGGAGCGGGACGAGAGCGGCCCGAAGACCGCCGACTGACGCAACCGGCCCGCACCGGGGGCGACTTGTCCGAACGGCCCCTCAAGTCCCGCACGGCCGCGGGCGCCAGGGAGCACGCCCCTCGCCGGGCGTGCGCGGGGCCGCGCCACGGCCGCGGGCCACGGGGCGTCAGGCCGAGGGGCGGGGACGGAGACCGGGCCGAGAGGGCCGCGGCAAGCCCCGGCGCCCGCCGGCCGCGTGGTCCCCGCCGCTGCCGGCGGCCGGATTCCTGTCTCCTCCTCGCGCGGGCGCCTCAGCGCAGCCGCGAGGAAGACAGGATCGACAGCAGGTGGGCCGGGACCATCAGCCATGTGATGGCGGCCAGGGCGGCCAGGGTCCAGCGGGTGGGGTCGATTCCGCCGGTCAGTGTGTCGGCGACGGCCGCGGCCAGCAGGACCAGGGAGGCCTCTATGCCGTTCGTCACGCGGTGGATCTTGAAGGCTGCCGCGAGGCGGCGAACGGCCGCGACGCCCTGCGAGCGCGGGCGGGTCGCCTCGTCGTCGACGACGGTGAGGCCCCGGCGGGCCCGGGCCACGTCCACCAGGTCGGTCGAGGCCTTGAGCAGGACGACGCCGAGGGCGGTGGCGATACCGAGCGACAGCCAGCCGCCGAAGCCGTTCTCCGCCGCGCGGTACCCGGCGCCCGCCATCAGCGCGGCGTCCGCGAGATAGGCGCCGAGGCGGTCGACGTAGATGCCGGTCGCGCTGTTCTGCCCCTTCCAGCGGGCGACCTCGCCGTCCGCACAGTCGAAGAGCAGGAACAGCTGCATGAGGACGACGGCCAGGACGGCGCCCGTCAGGCCCGGGATCATGAGCGCCGCGCCGGAGGCGACCCCGCACACCACCATGGTCCAGGTCAGCTGGTCCGGCGTGACGGAGGTGCGCACCAGCTGACGGGTCAGCCGCAGCGAGACCGCCCGCATGTACAGGCGCCCCGCCCAGTGCTCCCCGTTGCGGCTCGCCAGCTTGGCGTGCGGATGACAGACCTCCCGCAGCTCCTCCAGAACCGGAGCAGCACCCATGAACGTTCCTCCCACCGACCGGACCAACTGCCGCACGCGCGGCGACGATCGGGTCAGGGTACCGACGCAGTCGCAGCCCGCCCCACCGCGGTGCAGGAGGGAAAGTGAAGGCATGGAACAGGAACTGGCCCGCACCTGGCTCGCCACCGCCGTCGCCGAGGCCCGCGCCGGCCTCGCCGAGGGCGGCATCCCCGTCGGCGCCGCGCTCTACGGCCCCGACGGCACCCTCCTCGGCCGCGGCCGCAACCGCCGCGTCCAGGACGACGACCCGTCCGTGCACGCGGAGACGGCCGCCTTCCGCGCGGCGGGACGGCAGCGGACGTACAACGGCACGACGATGGTGACGACGCTGTCGCCCTGCTGGTACTGCTCCGGTCTGGTACGGCAGTTCGGCATCTCGCGCGTCGTGATCGGCGAGGCAGTCACCTTCCACGGCGGCCACGGCTGGCTGGCCGAGCACGGCGTGGAGATCGTGCTCCTGGACGACCCCGGCTGCATCGAGCTGATGCGCGCCTTCGTCCAGGACCATCCGGACCTGTGGCACGAGGACATCGGCGCCTGAGAGGCCTGGGACGACTGAGCCGCCTGAGACCCGAGGACCGAGCCGGACGCGCGCAGCGGAGACTCGCGCAGCGGAGTGATCGCTTCCGCGTTCGGGGCGACATCCGTTCCGTTGAAAAGCCGGGACACCGCGTGTGTCCCGCCCGGTCGGGGCCTTCGCTGGTCGTAGCCCCCAACTGTGAACGGAGACGTCCCGTGCGAATGACGGACATCCAGCGCTGCGAGATCCGGCCCGGTCGGCTCGTCGAATGGAGACTCAGTCCGGCGACCGTCGCGGCGGCGACCGCCCGGCCGGAGGACCACCGGCGGCCCGCGTACAACCAGGAGTCGCACATCCGGACCGCCCGGACGGTGCGCGAGGACGGCCTGTTCGTGCCGACCTGGCTGGGCTCGGCGTTCGACATCCCGGGCCGGGTCGACCTCGGCCTCCTCGAACAGGCGCTGCGCCACTGGACGTTGCGGCACGAGACGCTGCGCAGCGGCTTCCGCTGGTCCGGCGACGAGATGCGGCGCTTCACCCTCGACGCCCACGAGGTGTCCCTGCGCCGGGAGGACATCGGCGAGTTCACCGATCCCGAGCACCTCGTCCGCCACCTCCAGGACCGCTTCGACGTGGCCGCGGACGCGCTCTCCTGGCCCAACTTCCTCTACGCGGCGGTCGTCCGGGACGACTGCACGAGCGTGTACGCGGCCTTCGACCACACCAACGTCGACTCGTACTCCCTGCAGCGCCTGCCCGCCGAGATCCACGAGCTGTACGCGGCGGCCGCCGAGGGGCGCGCGCTCCAGCAGCCGCGCGGTCAGCAGCTACGTCGACTTCTGCGAGATCGAGCGGGCGGACGCGGACCGGATCGACGCCGGGCACCAGATCGTCGCCCGCTGGCGGGAGTTCATCGCCCGCTGCGACGGGAGACTGCCGAACTTCCCCTTCGACCTCGGCCTGGATCCGGCCGGCCCGCTGCCCACCCAGAAGCTCCTGTGCGAACCGCTCGCGGACGCGGAGGCCGCCGCCGCGTTCGAGGCGTACTGCCGTCCCTACGGCGGGAGCCTGGTCGGCGTCCTCGCCGCCACGAGCCTCGTCGCCCACGAGATCGGCGGCCAGAGCGTGTACCGCACGGTGGTGCCGTTCCACACGCGCGTGAAGTCCCGCTGGTCCGACTCCGTGGGCTGGTACGTCGGCGGCGCCCCGATCGAGGTCCCGCCGGCCCCGGACTTCCCGGCCGCGCTCGGCCGTGTGCGCACCGCGCTCCGGACCAACCGGTCCCTGGCCCGGATGCCGCTGGCCCGGGTGCTGCGCCTGCTCGGCTCGGACTTCCGCCCGACCTCCCCCGACCTGTACTCGATCGTCTCGTACGTCGACGCCCGCCAGATCCCGGGAGCCGAGCGCTGGGCCGCGCTGAAGGCCTACGGACTGGTCCGAGTGTCGTACGGCGACCAGGTGTGCGCCTGGGTCAACCGGCTGCACGAGGGGCTGTGGTTCACCGCCCGCTATCCCGACACCGACGTGGCGTACAAGAACATGCGGCTGTACGTCGAGCGGCTGCGGGACGTCGTCACGAGCGTGGCCCGTCCGTCCTGAGCCGGACCGCGGACCGCCGGGGAGCCGTTCAGGAGGCGGACGCCAGGATGTCAATCAGACGTTCGAATCGGGCGGGCCAGTGCCGCTGCGGCTCCTCCTCGCCCTGGAACTCGTGGGTGAAGCGCAGGGCGCTGCCGTCCTCGCCGTCCGGCTCCAGATGGAAGCGGATCCGGCCGCCGCCCTCCACCGTGTACTCGGCGACGCGGTCCACGTCCCACGCGGTGATCTGGCCGCTGCCCAGGTCCCGCAACGTGACATGGCCGCCCAGCCGGGGCTCGAGCTCCTCGGCGTCGGTGAACCACCCCGCGAGCCCCTCCGGGGTGGCCACCGCGGGCCAGACGTCGCCCATGGGCCGTGGGAGCCGCACCAGGTAGTGCGATATGTGCGTGTTCCCGTGGGTCTGGCTGGTGCCCTGTTCGATGGAACCGCTCATGACACCAGTGTCACCGACCGGGCACTCAGACGCCCGCGTAGGAGTGCTTGCCGCTCACGAAGATGTTGACGCCGTAGTAGTTGAACAGCCAGCAACCGAACGCGATCATCGCAAGGTACGCGGCCTTGCGGCCCTTCCAGCCGGCCGTGGCACGGGCGTGCAGGTAGCAGGCGTAGGCGATCCACGTGATGAAGGACCAGGTCTCCTTGGGGTCCCAGTTCCAGTACCGGCCCCAGGCGTCACCCGCCCAGATCGCGCCCGCGATGATCGTGAACGTCCACAGCGGGAAGACGGCGGCGTTGACGCGGTAGGCGAACTTGTCGAGCGAGGCGGAGGCGGGCAGCCGCTCCAGGACCGAGGTCGCGAAGGTGCCGGGGGTGCCGCCGGACTGGAGCTTGTTCTCGTACGAGTCCTTGAACAGGTACAGGATCGTGGCGACCGCGCCGACGTAGAACACCGCGCCGCAGAAGATCGCGGTGGAGACGTGGATGTACAGCCAGTACGAGTGCAGCGCCGGGACCAGCTGGTCGCTGGCGGTGTACAGGACCGTGACGGCGAGGCCGAGGTCGAGGAGGACCGTGGTGATGAGGAACAGGCCCATCCAGCGGACGTTCTTCTTCAGCGCCAGCAGCCCCAGGTACACGGCGACGGCGACCGTGGAGAAGGTGATGTTGAACTCGTACATGTTGCCCCACGGCGCCCGCTCCACGGAGGCCGCGCGGGTGACGACACCGCCCAGCTCCACGAGGAAGGCGAGCACGGTGAGGGAGATGGCGATCCGCCCGCTAGAGGTCGCCCTGCTCGTCGCCGCCGTGGGCGCCGGGACCGTCCGGCACGTCCCGGGCGCCGACCGCGGACCGCACGACCACCTTCGGCCGCTCCAGCACGGCGGTGCCCCCGGCCTTCTTCACGGTGACGGCGGGCGCGCCCGCCGTCTTCGACGCGTCGGCGGTGAGGGCGGCGGCCGTACGGCCGACCTTGCTGCGGCTGCCGAGGAGCCACTCGGCGATGTACGCGAAGAAGGCCAGGGTGTAGACGGCCATCGACGAGTAGATCAGGTTGTTGCTGAGGCTCGCGAGGTGTTCGTTGGTGGCGGCGGCGAGAGTCACCTCAGCCCTCCTTCGGGTGAGTATCCCGGCGACTTGCGGTCGGGCGGTGAAGTCTGCAGGAAGCTTGCGGTCGTATTACCGGGCTGGTTTCAACCCGGCTGGCGTTGATCGTGGAAGACCTCGGGGGCCGCTGGTCCACCGGGCTGCGTGAGCCAGGAATCTCCCTGGATCCGCAAGGGAGAGGATTCAACGCTCAGCCCCTTCGGCGGCTACTGCAGCGTCGGAGTCGGAGTCGGAGACACCGTCCGGCTCCGCCTCCGGGTCACCCGGGGCCCCGGGCGCCTGGTCGTAGAGGATTCCGGCCAGCTCGCCCAGCTCCTCGGGCACCTTGGCGGACTCGCTGCGGCCGAGGCCGGCCATCTCGACGACGGTGACGCCGTCGGCGCCCCGCACGGCGCGCACCCAGACGCGGCGGCGCTGGATGAACAGGGACGCGGCCAGGCCGAAGATCGCGGCGACGGCGCCGCCGAGCGCCCAGCCGCCGGCCGGCTCCTGGACGACCTCGAAGCCGGCCCACTCCTTGATGTCCTTCTCGAAGGTGATCGAGCCGGCGCCGTTCGGGAGTGTGAGGGACTGGCCGGGCTTCAGCAGCTTCTTCAGCAGGTTGCCCTGGGGGTCCTTGAACTCCTTCATGTGCTTCTTGTCGAGCTGGTACACGCTCTGCGGCAGCCCCGAGTCGACGCCCAGGTCACCGTGGTACGCGTTCACCGCGAGCAGGGGGTTCAGCAGCGCCGGGAACCGGGACAGCATCGTGCCGCTCGCCCGGCCGCCGAAGGTCGGCACGAAGAACGCCTGGAAGCCGAGCTGTTCGCTCGCGCCCTTCGGGTTCTTGTAGCCGTCCATCACCTTGACCACGCCGGAGGAGGTCACGTTGCCGTCGAGCGGCAGCAGCGGCACGGCGTCGTGGTAGACGACGCGGCCCTTGCCGTCGCGGACGGTCACGACCGGCGCGTAGCCGTGGCTGACGAGGTACACCTTGGCGTCGCCGATGTGCAGCGGCCGGTTGACCTTGACGGTGACCGGCTTCTGCCTGCCGTACGCGCCCTCGCTGTAGGCGAGCCGGGCCTGGTAGGTGCGCGGGGTGCCCTTGTTGGGACCGGACACCTCGTAGGTGCCCTTGAAGTCCTTGAGGTCGAAGCTGAACGGCACCAGGTCGTCGTTGCTGAAGAGGCTGCCGGACTTGAAGTCGTCGTACTGGAGCATCGAGTTGGAGAACCCGTCGCCCTCGACGACCAGCTTGGTGCCGTCCGACTTGTACAACTGGCCCCACGCGAAGGCGATCAGCAGCACGATCAGCGCGATGTGGAAGACCAGGTTGCCCAGCTCGCGGACGTACCCCTTCTCGGCGGCGACCGCGTCACCGGCGAGGTGGGCGCGGAAGCGGCGCTTCTTCAGCAGCGCGAGCGCGGCCTCGCGGACCCGCTCGGGGTCGGTCTCGGTGCGCCAGGTCGTGTACGCGGGCAGCCGGGTCAGCCGCTTGGGGGCGCCCGGCGGACGGCCGCGCAGCTGGCCCGTGAACTGCCAGGTGCGGGGCACGATGCAGCCGATGAGGGAGACGAACAGCAGGATGTAGATCGCGGAGAACCACACCGAGCTGTAGACGTGGAAGAGGCCGAGCTTGTCGTAGACCGGCGCGAGCGTCTCGTGGGCCTTGCGGAAGTCGGCGACCTTGGTGGCGTCGATGCCGGTCTGCGGGATCAGCGAACCGGGGATCGCGCCGAGCGACAGCAGCAGGAGCAGCAGCAGCGCGACCCGCATAGAGGTGAGCTGGCGCCAGAACCAGCGCGCCCAGCCGATGACGCCGAGGGAGGGCACGCCGGGCGCGTCCTCCACGGGTGCGGTGGAGAGCTGGGAGCCCGCGGCGCCCAGGTCCTGGTCCTCGGCCCCGGCGTTGTCCGGCCCTGTTTTCGCAGTCGTGCTCATCGGTTCAGATCCCCACAGTGAAGCCGTCGGACCAGGTCTGCATCTCCTGCACCAGGCGGTCCCACGCCCCGGTCAGCAGCAGCACACCGGTCACGATCATCATCGTGCCGCCGATGCGCATCACCCAGACATAGTGGCGCTTGACCCAGCCGAAGGCGCCCAGGGCCTTGCGGAAGGCGACGGCGGTGAGCACGAACGGGACGCCGAGGCCCAGGCAGTACGCGACGGTCAGCAGGGCGCCGCGGCCGGCGCTGGCCTGCTGGGACGACAGGGCGACCACGGAGGCGAGCGTCGGGCCGATGCAGGGCGTCCAGCCGATCCCGAACAGCGCGCCGAGGACCGGCGCGCCCACCAGTCCCGTGGCCGGCCGCTTGTGGAAGCGGAACTCACGCTGGGTCAGCCAGGGCATCAGCCCCATGAAGAACACGCCCAGCAGGATCATCAGCACGCCGAGCACCTTGGACGTGGTGTCCCGGTACTCCTGGAGCGTCTGCCCGAAGAACCCGAACAGCGCCCCGCCGGAGACGAACACGGCGGTGAAGCCCAGCACGAACAGTCCGGCGCCCGCGGCCATCCGGCCCCGGCGGGCGTCGCCGAGGTCGGTGCCGGTGACGCCGGTCACGTAGGAGAGGTAGCCGGGGACGAGCGGCAGTACGCACGGGGAGAAGAAGGAGATGAGCCCGCCGAGCACGGCGACCGGCAGGGCGAGGAGCAGGGCGCCGCTCAGGACGGTCGCGTTGCGCCCCGTCTCCGCGGCGAGCGTCAGCATCGCGCTCACGTCACTTCTCCGCCAGGACCGGCTTGATCATCTTGACCAGGTCCTCCTCGCTCAGCGCCTGCAGCGCACGCGCGGCGACCTTGCCGTGCCGGTCGAGGACGAGCGTGGACGGGATCAGCTGCGGGTTGAGCGTGCCCTTCTCGAACCGGAGCATGAGCTTGCCGGTCGGGTCGTACAGGCTCGGGTAGGTGATTCCGCGCTGCTTCTCGAAGGCGACCGCGGGGGTGGTGCTGGTGTCCCGGGTGTTGATGCCGACGAACTGCACGCCCTTGTCCCGGTACTCCTTGGAGACCTTGGCGAAGTACGGGGCCTCCGCGCGGCACGGACCGCACCACGAGCCCCACACGTTGAGGACGACGACCTTGCCCTTGTAGTCGGCGACGTCGAGGGTCTTGCCGTCGATCGTCCTGCCGGACAGGTCCGGGGCGGCCGCCCGCTTGCCCTGGGCGGCCGTGTCGATGCCGTTGTCGCCGGTGACGAAGTTGGTGTTTCCGCCCCCGCCGGAGGTGCCGCCGGAGCCGCACGCGGACAGGGTCAGAGCCGCGGCGGCGGCCATGGCGCTGAACAGGACGGCGCGGCTACGGGTACTCATGTGAAAAGTTTCGCATGGCCGTTCCGGGGATCTTGGGCGCCCCCCTCACGGGGACGAACCCCCATTTCAGGCCGCGCTCGGGGCCCCTTCCGACAGGTATTCCTTCCACCCCTGCCGAGGCTGCTGCCCGACCTCCAGCGAGCGCAGCCGGGCGAGCACCTCGGGCTTCTGCACGTCCAGCCAGTCGACGAACTGCCGGAAGGAGACCAGCCGTACGTCCGCGCCCTTCTCCTTCTCCCGCGCGATGTGCCGGAAGGCCTCCTCCACGGCGTCCATGTAGATGCCGCCGTTCCACTGCTCGAAGTGGTTGCCGATGAAGAAGGGTGCGCGGTTTGTCTTATATGCCCGCTCGAAGCCGGATATGTACGCCTGGGCCGACTGCCGCCGCCAGCCCGGGTAGTTGTGGGGCGGGGCCTGGGTCGAGTTGACCGACTGGTTGGCCAGCATGTTGTAGTCCATCGA
Organism: Streptomyces sp. V3I7; assembly: GCF_030817495.1. NCBI lineage: Bacteria > Bacillati > Actinomycetota > Actinomycetes > Kitasatosporales > Streptomycetaceae > Streptomyces > Streptomyces sp. V3I7. The sequence continues at coordinate 3,852,441 of NZ_JAUSZK010000001.1, read as the reverse complement.
CAGGACCTCGAAGGAACGCCCCGGGAAGGGGATCTGCTGCAACGGCAGGTCCCAGATACCCTGCTTCCGGTCGGGCCAGACCTGACGGCCGCCGGGCGAGGAGGCGTCGTAGCGCCAGCCGAGGTCGCGGGCGGCGGGCAGCAGGTTGCTCTGGCCGAGCAGACAGGGCGTCCGGCCACCGACCAGTTCCTTGTCGTAGTCGAACGGCAGCGAGGGCAGGTCCCGCCGGCCGGTGTTCGTGCGCCACTCCTTGACGAAGGACTTGGCCTGGCGTATCTCGCTGTGCCACTGCTGGGCGGTCCAGTTGCCGACCGAGCCGCGGCCGCCGCAGAAGTGCCCGTTGAAGTGGGTGCCGATCTCGTGCCCCTCCAGCCAGGCGCGGCGGACGTTCGCCAGCGTGGCCCCGATGTGCTCGTCGGTGAGGTAGCCGATGTCGGAGGCGCCGCGCGGGTTGTTCGGGGGGTCGTACAGCCGCCGCTTGGACTCGGGCAGCAGATACAGCCCGGAGAGGAAGAAGGTCATGCTCGCGCCGTGGTCGCGGGCGAGGTCGAGGAAGCGCGGGAAGAGCCCGTTGCCGACCTCGGCCGCCCCGTCCCAGGAGAAGACCACGAACTGTGGCGGGGCCTTGCCCGGCTCCAGCGGCTCGGGCCGGGCGGGCTGGTGGGGCTGCGGCCCGGTGAAGGACGTGGAACCGTCGCCGATGAGCCGGACGGAGTGGCGGGGACGGGTGGCGTGCTCGCCTCCGCCCCGCGCCCCCGGTACGGAACCCGGGTCCGGTGAGGAACCCGTCCCGTGCGCGCCGTCGCCCGTCGCCCTGGTCGTGCCGCAGCCGGCGAGGCCGGCGGTGGCCGCGGCGGTCGCCGCGCCCGCGCCGAGCCCGAGTAGTCCCCTCCGGGAGAAGGTGCGCATGAGGCCCCCGATTCGTCACGTCCTGCTGGTGGTCACCCACTCAGAGGGCGTGACGAACGGGGCGGTTCCGCCCGCGCGTCCGGATCGCGCAACGAACGTGGCGAACCTGTCTCAGGCTCCGTACCCCTTGCCCTTCCCCTTCACCGGCTTGGCGCCGGCGAGGAGATGGGCCGGGACCAGATCGCGGGCGGGCTCGGTGTAGCCGACCGAGACGATCCGGTCCCCCTGGTACGTGAACGTCGTCAGCGAGGCGAGCGTGCACTGCCGCTTGCGCGGGTCGTGCCACAGCCGCCGCTTCTCGATGTACGAGCGCACGATCCAGATCGGCAGCTGATGGCTGACCAGCACGGCCTCGTGCCCGCGCGCCTTGTCCCGGGCGGCGTCCAGCGCGCGCTTCATCCGCACGACCTGGTCGACGTACGGCTCGCCCCAGGACGGCTTGAACGGGTTGACCAGGTGCTTCCAGTTCTCCGGCTTGCGCAGGGCGCCGTCGCCGACGCCGAAGGTCTTGCCCTGGAAGATGTTGTCGGCCTCGATGAGCCGCGCGTCGGTGTCGAGGTCGAGACCGTGCGTCTTGGCGATCGGGGTGGCGGTCTCCTGCGCGCGCTCCAGCGGGGAGGCCACGACGTACGTCACGTCGCGCGAGGACAGGTGGTCGGCGACCCGGTCGGCCATCTGCCGCCCGAGCCCCGACAGGTGGTAGCCGGGCAGCCTGCCGTAGAGGATCCCGTCGGGGTTCTCCACCTCGCCGTGCCGCATGAGGTGGACGACGGTGATGTCCTTGTTCTCGCTCACGCGGTGGCCTCCGCGGCAGCCCGGGCCGCCGCCGGAAGGGCGTCAGCGATCTTCTGGAGGGCCCGCTCGTCGTGGGCCGTGGACACGAACCAGGACTCGAAGGACGACGGCGGCAGGTAGACGCCGTTCGCCAGCAGCGAGTGGAAGAAGGCGTTGAAGCGGAACGACTCCTGCGCCTTCGCGTCCTCGTAGTTCCGCACCGGCTGGTCGGTGAAGAACACGGAGAACATGTTGGAGGCGGTCTGCAGCCGGTGGGCGACGCCCTCCTTGGTGAGGGCCTCGGTGACCAGGCCCTGGATCTGCTCGGACACGGCGTCGACGGTGTCGTACGCGGCGTCGTCGAGCAGCCGCAGCTGAGCCAGGCCCGCGGCGGTGGCGACCGGGTTCCCGGAGAGGGTGCCCGCCTGGTAGACCGGGCCGGCCGGGGCGAGGTGGGCCATCACGTCGGCCCGTCCGCCGAACGCGGCGGCCGGGAAGCCGCCGCCCATGACCTTGCCGAACGTCATGAGGTCGGGCCGGACGCCGTCGACCCCGTACCAGCCGCTCCTGCTGGTGCGGAAGCCGGTCATGACCTCGTCAGAGATGTACAGCGCGCCGTTCTCTTGGCACACGTCGGCGAGCCCCTGGTTGAAGCCGGGCTCCGGCGGGACGACGCCCATGTTGCCGGGCGAGGCCTCGGTGATGACGCACGCGATCTCGCCGGGGTGACGGCGGAACGCCTCGCGCACGGCCTCCAGATCGTTGTACGGCAGCACGATCGTGTCGCCGGCCTGGGCCCCGGTGACGCCCGGGGTGTCGGGCAGCGCGAAGGTGGCGAGGCCGGACCCGGCGGCGGCGAGCAGGGCGTCGACGTGCCCGTGGTAGCAGCCGGCGAACTTGATCACCTTGGACCGGCCGGTGAAGCCGCGCGCGAGCCGGATGGCCGACATGGTGGCCTCGGTCCCGCTGGACACGAGCCGCACCTGCTCGACCGGCTCGACGCGGGCGACGATCTCCTCGGCGAGGGCGACCTCGCCCTCGCCGGGCGTCCCGAAGGACGTACCGCGTGCCACGGCCTCCTGGACGGCGCCGATCACCTCGGGGTGCGCGTGCCCGAGGATCATCGGACCCCAGGAGCAGACCAGGTCGACGTACTCCCGGCCGTCGGCGTCCCGGAGGTAGGGACCGCTGCCGGACACCATGAACCGGGGCGTGCCCCCCACCGCGCGGAAGGCGCGCACCGGGGAGTTCACGCCACCCGGCGTGACGACGGACGCGCGGTCGAACAGGGCCTGCGACGCAGGCGCTTCATAGGGGTAGGGCGCTCCCGAAGGCGCTCCCGACGTGGGCGTTTCGCTCATGACCTGCGATGTCTCCGACCTTCTCCGACCTTCTCCGCTCCCGCGGAGCCTCCCGGCCTCCGGCCGCCGGGTGACCTCCTCAGGGTAGGCCGACGCCGCGAGGGGTCCGGAAGGCGCGGGGGCGATCCGTCGCCATCTGCGAGACTGCTAGCTGATACACACGGATACACAGCTCGGGCGGCGCAGGGTCGTCCGAGCCTGCGAAGATCCTGCGGACCGCTGTCTCCCACGCACGTTTCGGCGAGCGGCCGTGGGGGAGGTCACTGACACGATGATCGGGTTGCGCGGCGGGGGCTACGCGTCCTAGAAAAGCAGTCGGGTGGAGATATGCATCGCGGTGGCGGACTGGGCGAGGGGACCGATGACCTTGGTCCTCGGCGAGCCCGGCGGGGAAGGCACCGACGCGACGCGGAGGACACGACCGAGACACGGCAGGCACAGGGTGTGCCGGACATATCGCGGGCACCGAGCGAGTCCGAGCTCATCGACCGGCGGCAGCCCATCGACCGCGAGGCCGACGGCCTCCGGGCGAGGCTCCGGGCCGCGGGGAGCGGGAAGGCTGGTCGGGTGGCTGTGACGTACAAGTACTTCGGTGCGCCCGACGGCGCGACCGCGGCTCGCGTCCCGATCTCGATGCGCCCGGAGGAACTCGGCGGCGACGAGCTCGGCATGGGCGGCATGTTCACCAAGATCAAGCCGGAGACCATGGCGGCCATGGTGCTGACCGGCATCGAGGGCGTCCCGCTGCACAAGGTGCCGCCCCTCGAACTCGTCGTCCTGCACCCGGACTACGCGGTGGTCAAGCTCCCCATGACGGTGGTGGACCCGCTGCGCGAGATCGGCGAGGAGGCGGTGGGCGCCGCGGCGTTCATCTGGTCCACGGTCCCGGACCGCGGCGGCCCGAGCGACGCCTTCAATGTCTACCAACTCCTGCACGAATGGCAGGACTTCAGCCATAGGCTGCACGAGGCGGGGCATCAGCCGTACTGCCTGGTGTGGCCGTGACCCCGGTGCGCCCTGCCCCGGTCGCGTCCGTGCCGATGGTTCACCCGCGCCACTTCCGGTAAAGCTCCGGGATACACACGCGGCACGGGGGAAGGGGCAGTGTCCATGGGGGACTTGGCGGGTTCGGCCGCCTTAGGAAGAGTGCGGGTGCTGTCGCCGCAGGGCGTCGTGCGCGGGGCCGGCATCCTGGTGGCGCCCGATGTGGTGCTGACCTGTGCGCACGTGGTGGCCGCGGCGGCGTCGACCGGGCAGGCCGGGCCGGTGGCGGGCGCGCCGCGGCAGCGGGTCCTCGTCGATATCCCCGGGCGTCCGGAGGTGGCGGCGGGCGAGGCGGGCGTCGTCGCGGACGGCTGGTTTCCCGGCCCGCTGCTGGGGGGTCCGGGCGGGGATCTCGCCGTCCTGCGGGTGAGCTGGTCACCTCCCAACGACGTGGTTCCGGCGACGCTCGGTCCCTGTGGCGAGCCGGACCGGCGCGAGGTGAGCGTGTTCGGCCATCCCCGCGGGGTGCCCGACGGACTGTGGTCCTCGGCCGTGCTCGCGGGGCGCGGCGGCCGGTACCGGCACTGGGTCCAGCTGGAGCGGACGACTGCCGGTGGTGCGGGCATCACCCCGGGCTTCAGCGGCGGCGGGGTGTGGGATCCGGCGCGGCGCACGGTGGTCGGGATGGTCACCGCCGCCTACACCGACCCCCAGGCCAAAGTCGCCTGGATGCTCCCCGTGGAGGCGATGGCCGAGCTGTGGCCGCCGCTGGCGTCCTGGGTGAGACGCCCCGAACCGTGGCCTCCCCTCACGCTGCCCTCGCAGCGACGGCCCGCTGAACTGCCGTCGGACCGGGACCAGTTCGCCCTGGCCGACGCGCTGTTGAACGTGCCGCAGATCGACGAGGACGGGCCGGTGGTCCTGCGCCGTCTGCTGCCGCCGCCCATCCGGCGCGGCATCCGGGACAACCCCCGCCCGAGGCTCCAGGCCTTCCACATCGTGCAGGCGTGTGTGGACCACCGCGGCGGACGGCAGGCGCTGCTGAACGCCCTGCGGCTGATCGACGACGAGTCGGAGCCCGCCCGCGCCGCGGCCGATCTCGTCGAGCGGCTGTGGCCCGCTGACCCGGGGGGCGAGGCCCGGTGACTCCCTCGCACGGTTCGTGGGCGCCGCCCAAGATCCTCCTCGACGCGCTGGACTCCCTGCCCTGCTTCGAGGAGACGCCGTCGCTGCTCCACGAGTGCGCCCGCCAGGCGGGCCGGCTGCTGGGCACCACGATCACGCTGCCCGGCAGCGGCCGGCGTCGGGTCACCCTGCTGTTCCTGCTCACCGAGGTCATGCCCTTCCCGGACGGCTTCCAGGTCCTGGGCAGCGTCGTCTCGATGTGGGAGGGGGAGACCCGCCACATGGCGCGGGTGCGGACCGCGATCGCGCTCGCCGAGGTGCCCCTGTTCCCGGCCCGCGACTGGGAACAGCTCATGGCGCTGCTGAGCGGCCTCGAAGTCCTCGATCTGGCCCTCGTGTTCCAGGAGGCGCTGGGCCACCGGCCCGACCCGCTGCCCGCCCACTGCACGGAGCCGTGGTCGGCGGTCCTGCACGCGGCCACGCTCAACGCCCGCCCCGGCGAGGCGCTCCCCTGCGTCCTGCTCGTCGAGCACCTGGCCCGCTACGCCAAGAGCAGCCAGCAGGAACTGCTCGACTGGGCGGCGGAGCACCGCGTGTGTCCCGAGGCGCCCCCCGCATTCCCCTCGGGACCGGGCCGGCCCCCGTCCGCTCCGGCCCCCATGCCGCCCGCCCCGGCCGCATCTGCCACGCCCGCCACGTGCGAGTACGCCGTCTCCGCGCCGCCGGTGCCGCTGCCCGGCGAGGCGGCGGACACCGTGTGGACGCCCGGCGCCTGTCTGCTCGTACGGCTGCGTCCGCTGCTCGATCCGGACTACGAGAGCGAACGGCTGCTGACGTACTGGTGGCAGTCCGGCGGCCCGACGCCGTATCCGGTCCGCGGCGGGGACATGCGCATCGATGTGGCGCACCTGCCCGAGCAGGTCAAGTCGCTGGTGGAGCAGGCCGAGACGGGGTGGGCGTACTTCTGCAAGGAGGATCTGACGCTGGAGTTCCTGCTGCCGAGGGATCTTCTGGACCTTCCGGTCGAGACCTGGGCGAAGCAAGGTTTCCACAGCGCGGACAGCACGCTCGGGGAGGATCATCCGGTCGTGCTGCGCAGCCTCGAAAGGATGGAACGCGCGGACACGCATGGACGCTGGGCCAGGCGCTGGGACGCCCTGGTGACCGGCTGCGGGGGGCCGGTGCACTGGTTCCCGGAGGACGGCCGCAGCCGTCTGCTCACCGACCCGCACCCGGTGATGGTCGTGCTCAGCGGCCCGCCCGGCACTCGCGGGACCACGTGGTCGGGGGCGGACGAGCTGGACGCGTCCCTCAGGGCGGGCGTGCCGATCGTGGTCTGGGACAGACGCGGCGGAATAGACCCGGCGTTCCGGGATCAACTGCTAGAACTTACGTCGCGCAAGGGAATACATCGGTTACCGGACGCAGTCAGGTCGTTGCGTATCGAGGCAGGGGGCGAGGATGCTTCAGGGGGTGGCTCCTTTGCTCTCGGCCGCCACGCGGCACTGCTCTGGGACGACCCCTACCGCCTTCCCGGCGGCCGGGGCGACACGGCGGATTCATCCGCGCAGGGGGGAGGGTAGGACGACATGCATCCCGACGACGACGCGTCCGGTGTGATCCGTCCGATCGCCGACGAGGGGACGGCCGAACCGGACGTCGGCGCCGCGCCGGACGGCGACGGTGCGGTGGCGGGGTCCTCGGACCACCGGTGGTGGATATACCGCGGCACGGGGCAGCCGTTGTACGACACCAGCCTGAGCGAGCTGCTGCCCGAGCCGCCGCCCTGGCGCCGGTTCACCGGCGGACCGCCCGTCCCACCGCCCCCGGCGGACGACGAGGAGATCGAGCGGCGGCTGGGTCAGGCCGCCGCGGTCTCGGCGCGGTCGGGTCAACTCAGGCGCGAGGCCGACATGGTGAACGCCGCGCTGCTGCTGCGCAGGCCGCTGCTGGTGACCGGCCGGCCGGGCACCGGCAAGTCCTCCCTCGCGTACCGGATCAGCCGGGAACTGAGGCTGGGCCGCGTCCTGCGCTGGCACATCACCAGCCGCACCACCCTGCGTTCGGGCCTGTACGAGTACGACGCGATCGGCCGGGTGCAGGATTCGGCCGCGTTACGTTCGCTGCGTCCGGTGGACCGGCCGGCCGACGGCGCGGACGACGCCACCACGGAATCGCAGGAGCAGCTCCCGGGGATCGGCGACTACCTCCAACTGGGCCCGCTGGGCACGGCGTTGCTGCCGTACGAGCTGCCCCGCGTGCTGCTGGTCGACGAGCTCGACAAGAGCGACCAGGACCTGGCGAACGACCTGCTCAGCGTGTTCGAGGAAGGGCAGTTCTCCATCGCCGAGCTGTTACGGGCCCGGCGCCGCCACCCCCGGGTGACGGTGCTGACGGACGATCCCCTGCGCACCGCGGAGATCGTCGACGGGGTCGTGAAGTGCCGGGCCTTCCCCCTCGTGGTGATCACCTCCAACGGCGAGCGCGAGTTCCCTCCCGCCTTCCTGCGCCGCTGTCTGCGCCTGCGCATGCCGGACCCCGACCGCCCGCAGCTGGTCGACATGGTCATGGCCCACCTCCACGACGCGGCGGACGGGCCGGTGGACCCGACCCGCGTCGACGGCATCATCGGCCGGTTCCTGCACAACAGCCGCGAGCGCGGCGGCCTCGCGATCGACCAACTTCTCAATGCCGTGTTCCTGGCCACCTCGGGTCGTCTGCCCGACGACGAAGCGGCCTTGGAGGGCCTGGTGGACGCGCTGTGGCACCGGCTCGACGGAGCGGGGGCGGAATCGAGGGCAGGATGACGGCGCCGCGCCCCGAGCCCCCGCCCTGGCCCGCCCGGACCGAGGCGGAGCCCGCCGCTCCCCCGGAGCAGGACCTGCCGGCCTGGACCGACCTGGCGGACGCGCTGTACCTGGCGGCCTGCCAGGACGCCGCGGTGCCGCTGTTCGACGGGCCCGGCCGGGAGGCCCGTGAGCGCAGCGAGCGTGCCCGGCGGGAAGCCCGTGCCGCCGAGACGGAGACGCCCGCCCCGCAGCGGGAGCGGCGGGGCGGCACGGTCGGCGGCACCGAGGAGGAGGAGACCGCGTCCTCGGCGCCGGTCCCCCGTCCGCTCCGCCCCCGCCTCGGTCTGCGTCCCGGCTCCGGTGCGCCCGAGGAGACCGGCTGGCCCGAGTCGCCGATGCTCGCCGACTCCCTGGCGCTCGGCCGCTCGCTGCGACCGCTGCGTCTGTCCCGTTCCTCGCCGCACGAGCTGGAACTGGACGAGGAGGCGACCGCCGAGCGGGCCGCGGTGGAGGGCGTGTGGACGCCCGTGTGCCGGTCCGTGCCGGAGCGGCGGCTGGACCTGCTGCTGCTCGTGGACGACAGCCCGTCGATGGCGCTGTGGTGGCGGACGGCGCGTCAGCTCGGCGAGGTGATGGAGCAGACGGCGGCGTTCCGCACCGTCCGGCTGGTCCGCTGGGACCTGGACGGCGGCTCGCCGTCGGGCCTTCCGGCGGGCGCGCTCCAGCAGGGCGACCGGCAGTTGCTGCTCGCCGTCACCGACGGCGGCCACGGCGCCTGGCGCACCGGCCGGGCCGCCTCGATCCTGCACCGGCTGGGCCGCTTCTCCCCCGTCGCCGTCCTCAGCCTGCTCCCGCAGCACCTGTGGGACCTCACCCTGCCCACGGTCGCCCGGACCCTGCTGCGCTCGCCCGCCCCGGCCGCGCCGAACCGCTCCTACGACGCGGACTGGAAGCACCTGCACACCGACCCCCTCGGCCCGCAGCCGCCGCCGGTGACCGCCGAGCCGCGGAGCGCGATCCCGGTGCCGGTGGTCGAGCTGCGCCCGAAGTCGCTGGGCCGCTGGGCGCGTCTGGTGGCGGCCGCGGGCGGCAGCGAGTGGCACGGCATGGCGGCCCTGCTGACCGGCGCGGTCGGTGATCTGCGCGCGGCGGCGGTCGGCCCGGTGCCCCGGGCACTGAGCGACATCGTGGACGACCCGCAGGCCGAGGAGGCCGCCGAGCCGTCGGGGGTCCGCCGGGCCAAGCGGGCCGCCGCCATGGTGCGCCGTTTCCGCGCCACCGCCTCCCCCGCCGCCTTCACCCTCGCCCAGCGGCTCGCGGCCGCGCCGCTGAACCTCCCCGTGATGCGGCTGCTCCAACAGGCCCTTCCGGGTACGCAGTTCTGGAATCTGGCCGAGATCGTGCTGCTGGGCCTGGTGCACCGGGTCGGCGAGACGGCGGACGCCGAGGACGCCCATCAGGTCTCGTTCGACTTCGAGGAGGGCGTACGGGAGGAACTGCTGGCCCTCGGCAGCCGCGCGGACACCCTCAGGGCGCTCAAGCAGATCGAGCAGCACCTCGGCCCCGGGCTCGAAGCCCTGTGGGGCGCGGCCGGGAACGGGCTCGTGGCGCCGGAGGGCCAGCATCCCGACCCGCCACTCACGGACCAGACCCGGCCGTTCGTGGCCCATCTGTACACGGCCCTGTGCGCGGTGTCCGGGCCCTATCTCGCCCGCGCCAACCATCTGGGCCGGCTGCTCCAGCTCGGGGCCAGGCCGCCCCGGAGGGCCACCGCCGCGAGCACGACGACATCCGGACACAAGCGGCCATCAGGGTACTTGTCGCTGGAAAAGTGGTCAAAGTTGAATATCCCGCCCCATGGCGCGCTAGATTACGGGGGCCTTCGCACATCCCGAGGCCCCGACGCGGCGAACACCGCGCACCCTGCCGGGACTTCGGCCCCACCAGCGCCGTCCCCGACCCCCGCCGCCGCCCCGTCCGCTCCCTCCCCAGCGCCCGCGCTCCCCCGACAAGGAGGCATCCCCGTGTCTGCCGGTCTGCCCGTTGTCCCGGGCACGCGAAGCCCACACGACCCGCCCCGCATCTGGGGCAACGTCCCGCAGCGGAACCGGAACTTCACGGGTCGGGAAGTGCTCCTCGAACGGCTCCAGGAGAGACTGCGCAGCGGTGTCACCGCCGTCCTGCCGGAGGCCCTGCACGGCATGGGCGGCGTGGGGAAGTCACAGATCGCCATCGAGTACGTGTACCGGCACAGCCGTGACTTCCGGCTCATCTGGTGGATCCCCGCCGAGCAGGAGAACCAGATCGTCCAGTCGCTGATCGAGCTGGGCGACCGGATGGGACTCCAGGTGGGCTCCGAGATGAGCGCCGTGCCCGCCGTGCTGGACGCGCTGCGCCGCGGCGAGCCCTACAGCGACTGGCTCCTGGTCTTCGACAACGCGGAGAACCCCAAGGAGGCACGGAAGTACTTCCCCAGCGACGGGCCGGGGCGCATCGTCGTGACGTCCCGCAACTTCCAGTGGTCCACGGACGCCAGCTCGCTGGAGGTGGACGTCTTCGCCCGCGAGGAGAGCGTCGCCCTGCTGCGCCGCCGCAGCCCCCAGCTCCCGGACGACGCCGTCGACCACCTCGCCGCCGCCCTCGGGGACCTGCCCCTCGCCGTCGAGCAGGCCGCGGTCTGGCTCGCCGAGACGGGCATGCCGGTCCAGCAGTACCTCGAGGTGTACGAGCGCAACTTCACCGAACTGATGAAGTCCGACCCGCCGGGCGACTACCCGCTGTCGGTGGCGGCCGCCTGGAACGTGTCGCTGGGACGGCTGCGCGAGACCCGCCCGGACGCCCTTCAACTCCTCCAGGTCTGCGCCTTCTTCGCCCCGGAGCCCATCGAATGGGACCTCTTCTCGGCGGTGCGGGGGGTCTCGGTCCCGCAGGAGCTGCAGTCGGCGCTGGACGACCCCGTCAGACTCGGCCGCGCGGTCCGCGAGATCGGCCGGTACGCCCTGGCCCGCATCGACCACCGGCAGAACACGGTCCAGCTGCACCGACTGGTCCAGCGCGTGCTCATCGAGCAGATGAACGCGCAGGAGCGGGCCACGATGCGGCACGCCGCGCACCAGCTGCTCTCCCACGCCGACCCGCGCAGCCCCCAGCGCGCCACCTTCTGGCCGCGCTACTCCTCGCTGCTCACCCACGTCCGCGCCTCCAACGCCGTGGAGTGCGAGGAGCCGTGGACGCGCCGGCTGGTCCTGAACGAGGTCTGGTTCCTGCGCGGCCGGGGCGACTACGCGGCCGCCCTCGCCCTCGGCGAACGCGCCGCGAAGATCTGGCACGAGCGGCTCGGCGAGGACCACGAGGAGGTCCTCGCCATCGACCAGCAGATCGCCGAGGCGCTGCGCGAGCAGGGAACCGACCTCCAGCGGGCGTACACCCTGCAGACCAGCCTCGTGGAGCGCCTGCGCACCGTCCTCGGCGACGCGCACGAGTCCACGCTCCAGGCCCAGAGCTTCATGGCCATCCACCACCGCAACCGCGGCGACTTCGACGAGGCCCGCGAACTCGACCAGGCGGTCTACGAGACCAGCGACCGCGAGTTCGGCCCCGACGACCCCGCCACCCTGCTCGCCGCGCACAACTACGCGGTGAGCCTGCGCCTGGCCGGCGACTCGGACAAGGCGTGCCGGCTCGACGAGGACACCTGGCAGCGCCGGATCGAGGCGCTGGGCGAGGACCACCTCTACACCCTGTCCACCCGGAACTCGTACCTGCTCGACCTCCAGGAGGTCGGCCGGTACGAGGACGCCCTCGACGGGTACGAGCGGCTGTCCGAGGACGTACGCGAACGGCTCGGCGAGACCCACCCGTTCACCGCGCAAGTGCACCGCAACCTCAGCGTCACGCGCCGCAAGAAGGGCGACCACGCGGGGGCGTACGAGCTGTCGCACCGCTATCTCAACCTGGCCCGGGAGGCCTTCAAGCCCGGCAGCCGCCACTATCTGCTGATGGCGGTCAGCCACGCCAACGACCTGCGCCAGGTCGGCAAGCTCCAGGAATCGCGCATGCTGAACGAGCAGGCGCTGGAGCAGCACCGCGCCATGTACGGCCGCGGCCACCCGCACAGCTACGCCTGCGCCATGAACCTGGCCGTGGTCCTGCGGCTGCTCCAGCAGCCCGAGGCCGCCCTGAAACTGGACCGGGAAGTGGTGGAGGGCCTGACCCGCACGCTCGGCGCCGGGCACCCGCGCACGCTGCTCGCCCGGATGAACCTGGCCAGCGACTACTTCGCCCTCGGCCGCCCCGACGAGGCCTACGAGATCGACTCGGCGGTCGCCGAGGAGTCGTCCCGGCTGCGCGAGAACCACCCGTCGAACATGGCCGTCCAGCTGAATCTGAGCTACGACCTCAGGGCACTGCGCCGCACCGAGGAGAGCGACCACCTGTACGCCGAGGCCCTGAAGCGCTACCGCAGGGTCCTGGGCACCAGCCATCCCGCCACCCTGGACGCCGAGAAGGGCCTGCGGGCCAACGCCGACATCGATCTGATCGCGCTCTAGAGACCCCCGAGCCAGGCGGCCAGCCGCAGGGGGTCCGGGTGGCCTCCGCCGTCGGTGGCGACCTGGCGGCGGACGGCCGCGACCAGTTCGGGGCGCTCCAGGAGCAGGACCGCCGCCGGTTCGCGGTCCTGCTCGGGTACGGCCAGTACGGCGCCGATCCAGGGTTCCGCGTCCAGCGGGTCTGCCGCCGCCCACTCGGCGTAGGCGGCCGCGGCCTGTCCGGCGTCGCCCGCCGCCGCGGCGTACTCGGCCCGGCGGCCCGCACTCCCGTCCCGCTCCGCCTGCCGGCGGCGCCGGGCGAACCGCTCCGGTGCGGTCAGACGGTGGCGGATCAGCGGCCCGAACGTGTCGAGGCGGGTCAGCTCCAGGCGCGGGCGCACCGACACCGGGCCGGGCTCGGGGGGCGGATCCCCCGCCCGCCACGCGGCGGCCAGCCGCATGGCCGCGGACTCCGCGAACTCCAGGTGCCGCGCCCGCCAGAGCGCGCGCCGGTGCGCGCAGTAGTGCCGGGCCAGCGCGCCGGGCACCCCCAGCACCGGGTCGCCGCGCCAGTCCCGTACGAGCGCCGCCAGTTCGCCGGCGAACAGCCGGCCCGCCTCGGTGAGGGCGTCGTCGCCCGCCAGCGCCGTGACCGCTTCCCGCACCTGCTCCCTGAGGACCGCGAACTCGAAGGCCGCCCGGTCCGCCTCCGTGCCCGCGACATGGCGGCGGTGCCGGCGCCAGAACTGGGCGACCCCGGCGAACGCGAACACACCGTGCAGCAGACCGTGGACGGGCCGGGGGTCACTGCGCCACGGCGCGTAGTGCAGCCGCTCCCCGCCCGGCTGCCCGGACTCCCCGGGCTCCTCGGACTCCTCGGACTCCTCGGTGCCCACCAGCGGCACCAGGCTCAGCAGTGCGTTCAGCTGCTGGTGGCGCATCTCGTGGACGAGGACGGCGGCCGTCTGGACGTCGTCGTAGGGCAGGGAGAGCGTGACCGCGCCGAAGGCGTCCAGCGAGGAGGCGCTGGCGACCTGGCCACCGCGGGTGGTGCGGAAGGTCCGCGGGACGAACGTGCGCACCAGCGCCGCCACCGCCGCGGCGTCGGCCGGGGACTCCGTGTCGAGCAGGGCGTAGGCGCCCGCGAGCCGGTCCTCCCACAGCCGTAATCGCCGCTCGCCGGTACGCCCAGGCGCCTTGGGGCTGCGGGTGAAGTCGCGGTAGGGGGTCACCGTGTCCAGCCAGGGGCCGCCCCCCGCCGCCCGCCGCGTGGGCAGGTCCAGGGCGCGCAGGGGCCGCCAGCCGGGGGCGGGCTCGGAAAGGGGAGCGGTCAGTCGTACCCGCGTCAGTTCCCCGTGTACGAGAGCGCCGTCCGCCTCCACGTGCACCTGCGCCTCGCTCCAGCGGCGCCGGGCCACGGGTCCGGCCACCCCGGTGCCCGGCAGCCAGACCGTGCCGCGGTGGGCCGGGACCCGCAGCACGGCGGGCACCCCGGCGCGCAGGGCGGCCGCCGCGGCCACCGCGTGGAACTGGCCGATGTCGGCCCACAGCGGGGCGGCGGAGTCGCCGGAATCGGAGGGAGTGCCGCCGAGCCGTCTGAGCAGCCGCAGCGCCCACGCCATGACCGTGGGGTCGCCGAGCACGGCCTCGACGGCCTCGGGGGCGTGCAGCTCCGCCTTGCACAGCAGCTGCCACGCGCCCCCGACCGACGGCACCGCCCCGCGATGCCGGACGCGGCGCGCCGCGTCCTCGGCCTGGTCCCGCAACGCCCGCAGGATCAGCAGCAGTTGACTGCGCTGCACGGAACGCAGCAGCGACAGATCCGCGTCGTCGGCATGGCCGGCCGCGATGGCCCTGAGGGAATCCCGGGAGATCCTGTGGACGTCCAGCGGCCGGGCCGTCACCTGCGCCGCTGTCCCTGACCGCATCCCCTCAGGAATCTCATTTCCTCGCTGTTGGAGTCGTCGAGCGTCCCGACGGCCAGACCGGCCCGGTGTCCCGCCCGGCTCAACGCGCGTCGCAGCGCCGGATCGTCACTGGAGTCCAGCTCCGCCAAAGAGATCCCGGAGAGATTGACAAGGTCGGAACAGAAGCCCTTCTCAGACTCTGCCATACCGCGGTTCCCCCTGACGTGATGGTTGGCGGCTCACGGTGCGCTTCCATGGTGGCTGCAATGGCCCGCCAGTGGAAGACGGACGCAGGTCATACAGCGCACGGGCGATCCGCGCCGCGCCCGGATCGCACTGATGTCCCTCCACCCGGCACGCCGCCTCACCGCCACCCGAGCCGACCCTACGTACTGTAGGTTTCCCAACTGACCACGACCACACGTCTGTTCCGAGTCAGTCAACGGGGGAACCATGCAGGGCACCGGCGCGCAGAACGCGCAGCGGCCGCAGCCGGGCGGACCGGCGACGGCCGCCGGCCTCGGGCCCACCCTCGCCCTGCTGGTCGTGAGCCTCACCGTCGCCGCGACCGGCGTGTACGAGCTGTGCGGCTTCGGCCTGCACAGCCTCGACCGGCGCCCACACCTGTTCAGCGACGGGCTGGCCACGGGCGGCGTGATCGTGGCGACGGTGGCGGCCGGGGCGGCCCTCGGCAACCTGGCATGGCACCTCGCGGCACAGCGGCGCGACGCGGACACACCCTGACCGGGGATCAGCCCGCCCGACCGGAGATCGGCCCGCCCGACCGGGGAACAGCCCCCAGCCGCCCCGCCTGCCACCCGGCCGAAAAGCCGCTAGGGGGTGTCTCGACGCCGGGATGATCCAAACGACAGGCCCTAGATCACCCCGCCCACCGTGAAGCCGATCGCCGACCCGCCGCCCTCCCGCCGCAGCGCGAACGGCGCCCCGCCGTGCGCCATCGCCACCTCCCGCACGATGGACAGCCCGAGGCCCGAACCCGGCCGGGAGCGGGCGTCGGCCGCGCGGTAGAAGCGGTCGAAGATACGGATCAGATCGCCGTCCGCGATACCCGGGCCCCGGTCCCGGACCTCCACCCGCACCGTGCCGGGCCCGGCGGGCGGCACCGGACCGCTCACCTCGACCTCGATGGGGGCCGCGCCCTCCCGGTCGAACTTCGCCGCGTTCTCCACCAGGTTGGAGATCGCGCGCTGGAGCAGCCCCGGCCGGCCGTCCGTCGTCGTGTCGCCGCTCACCCGCAACACGATCTCCCGCCCGGTGCGCCGCCGCGCGAGCCCCACCACGTCCTCGGCGATCTCGGCGAGGTCCACCGCCTGCGGCGGCTCGCTCGCCGACTGCCCGGCGGCCAGGTCCACCAGTTCGTTGACCAGGTCGGTCAGCTCCCGCGCCTCCTGGGTCAGATCGGCGACCAGCTCGTCGCGGGTCGCGGGCGGCAGCTCGTCCATCCGGCGCAGCAGCGAGATGTTCGTACGCAGCGAGGTCAGCGGCGTCCGCAGCTCGTGCCCCGCGTCCTGCACCAGACGGCGCTGGTCCTCCTCCGACTGCGCGAGACGGCCCAGCATCCGGTCGAAGGCACGGCCCAGGCGCCCCACCTCGTCCAGTCCCGCCACCGGCACCTCGGTGCCCAGCCGCCCGGTGCGCGCGACGTCCTCCGCGGTCGAGGTCAGCACCACCAGCCGCCGCGTGATGCGCCGGGCCAGCCACCAGCCGAACAGCCCGGAGGCGACCACGACCGCCGCCATCAGCGCCACCGTCCGCCGCTGGAGCACCCGCAGCAGGTCCTCGGTGTCACTGAACTCCTGCGCCACCTGCACCGCACCCCGCCCGTCGCCGAGCGCGACGGTCGCGATGCGGAACAGGTCCTCACCGACCCGTACGTCCTTGTACTGGACCGTCGTCCCGGCCCGCGCGGCCGACGCCACAGCCCGGTCCCGGCCGGTGACGGGCAGCGCGGGACTGCCGTGGTCCACGATCTCGCCCTGCGCGCCGAGCACCTGTACGTCCGTCCGGCTGGGCCGCACCACGTCGTGCCCCGGCCGCGAGGAGGAGAAGTCGTCCGGCACCATCCGGTGCTGCCGCACCTCGTCCCGTACGTCCTGCACGACCTGCGTGAACACCGACTGCTGATCGACCCGGACCAGCCGGGCGGCCGAGCCGTACGACAGGATGCCGACCAGGATCGTCACCGCGGCGGCGACCGCCGCGAAGGAGACCGCGAAGGTGGTGCGCAGCGACACGAGCCCCGCACGGCGCCCGGCCGACAGCCGCCCGAGGCGGCCCACTCAGTCCTCCCGCAGCACGTAACCCACACCCCGCACGGTGTGGATCAGCTGCGGCGCCCCCTGCTCGTCCAGCTTGCGGCGCAGATAGCCGACGTAGACGGCGAGGTTCTTGGAGCCAGGACCGAAGTCGTAGCCCCAGATCCGGTCGTAGATGGTGGAGTGGTCGAGCACGGTCCCGGCGTTGCGGACCAGCAGCTCCAGCAGCTCGAACTCGGTCCGGGTCAGCTCCAGCTCGCGCACCCCGCGCCAGGCCCGGCGCGCCCGTATGTCCATCCGCAGCCCGGCGGCGTGCAGCACCTGCCGGTCGGTGACCTGCGGGGTCCGCGGCGCCGGCAGCTCGACGGCGGCGGTCTCGGGAGTCACCGGGGTGGTCCGGCGCAGCAGCGCGCGGAGCCGGGCGAAGACCTCCTCCACGTCGAAGGGCTTCAGCACGTAGTCGTCGGCCCCCGCGTCCAGACCGGCGATCCGGTCGGCGGTCTCCACCAGCGCGGTGAGCATCAGGATCGGCGTGCGATCCCCCTCGGCGCGCAGCACCCGGCACACCTGGAGCCCGTCGATCCCCGGCATCATCACATCCAGGACGAGCACGTCCGGCGGGGTGCGGTGGGCCTGCGCCAGCGCCTCCACCCCGTCCGCGACCGCCGTCACCGCGTACCCCTCCAGGGTCAGGGCCCGCTCCAGGGCATGGCGGATGGCACGGTCGTCTTCGGCGAGCAGCACAGTCTGGGGCACCCGTCCAGTCTGCCAAGGCCTCCCGCGGTACGACCGGGCGAGGCCGGTCGGCGCTGCCCTTTTTACCCGTCTCTCACCGAGCGGGGGCCGCGGCTCAGAAGGAGTACGCGTCGCCCGTGCCGAGGATCAGCACCCGCGAGCGGTCGTTGGTGCGGTCCCGGTCGACCGTGCCGCCGCTCCACGCCGTGTCGAGCTCCAGCGTCACCTCCGAGGGGCTGCCCTTGAGCAGCACCCCCAGCCGGATCTGCTCGCCGAGCCCGTCCGCGGACAGCGGCCCCGTGCCGCACACCACCACCCGCTCGCCGGTGCGCGCGCACCCCGGCGGCAGTTGCTGACGGTCCGCGAGCGGCACCGACCAGCGCAGCTGCACGCTGGCCCCGGAGACCGCGGCCGGCCCGTGATTGCGCGGGGTGAGCCGTACGTCGACCCAGTCCCCGGACATCACCGCCGAACCGTGGTACGCCAGGTCGGCCTCGGGGGCCGCCCCGGATTCGTCCGCCCGCGCGGCACCGGCGGCCGCGACCACCGTCAGCACGGCACTCCACACCACAAGCTGCCTGGTCATCCGCATGGCACCACTCCGTCGTGCACTCAGTCTGGGAAGATCCGCGCGCCGTAGGACGCGTACCCATGTATCCCACGCGTGGCCGCGGACAGGCGCCCTCCATCAGGTGACAGCCAGGGTGACAGCGCGCGTGGGAGGCTGCGGGCATGTTGATCCTCCGCTCCGCCGCCCTCTTCGGCGTCGCCGCGGTCCTGGAGATCGGCGGCGCGTGGCTGGTCTGGCAGGGCGTGCGCGAGCAGCGCGGCTGGCTGTGGGCGGCCGGGGGCGTGCTGGCGCTCGGGGCGTACGGCTTCGTCGCCACCTTCCAGCCCGACGCCCACTTCGGCCGGGTCCTGGCGGCGTACGGCGGGATCTTCGTCGCCGGTTCGATCCTGTGGGGCGTGGTGGCCGACGGCTACCGGCCCGACCGCTGGGACATCGCGGGCGCGCTGATCTGCCTGGCCGGAATGGCCGTGATCATGTGGGCCCCGCGCAACGGCGCCTGACGCTCGCCTACGCTGAGCGAAGACTTTCGTACGCCCGCCCGAGGAGTAGCCCATGGCCACCGCCGCCCCGTCCGCCGCCTCCCGTATCGCCGTCGTCACGGGTGCGAGCAGCGGCATCGGCGCCGCCACGGCCCGCCGGCTGGCCGAGGCCGGCTACCGGGTCGTCCTCACCGCCCGCCGCAAGGACCGCATCGAGGCGCTGGCCGACGAGATCACCGCGGCGGGCCACGACGCGGTGGCGTACCAGCTGGACGTCACCGACCGCGCGGCCGTCGACGAGTTCGCCTCCGCCTTCCAGACCGTCGGCGTGCTGGTCAACAACGCGGGCGGCGCGCTCGGCGCGGACCCGGTCGCCACCGGCGACCCGGCCCAGTGGCGCAGGATGTACGAGACGAACGTCATCGGCACCCTGAACCTCACCCAGGCCCTGCTCCCCAAGCTCGACGCGAGCGGCGACGGCACGATCGTCGTCGTCTCCTCGACCGCCGGCCACGCCACCTACGAGGGCGGCGCGGGCTACGTCGCCGCCAAGCACGGCGCCCACGTCCTCGCCGAGACCCTGCGCCTGGAGATCGTCGGCCGCCCGGTCCGCGTCATCGAGATCGCACCCGGCATGGTGAGGACCGACGAGTTCTCCCTGACCCGCTTCGGCGGCGACGAGGAGAAGGCGGCCAAGGTCTACGAGGGCGTCGCCGAACCCCTCACCGCCGACGACGTCGCCGACACCATCACCTGGGCCGTCACCCGCCCCGCCCACGTCAACGTGGACCTCCTCGTCCTCCGCCCCCGAGCCCAGGCCTCGAACACGAAGGTGCACCGGGAGCTGTGACGCCCAGGCGGCGGTACGGCACTCGAAATAACTCACAGGAGTGAACATCGCCGATCACCTGAACGGCGTCTGAACTGGCGACCTAGGCTCGCGCCACAACATCAAACCGACGGCCCTCGGCCGGGATGCCGGTCCCAGCCGAGGGCCTGACCACTACGGAAGTGGAGGCTTCCCTGTGGCTGTTTGCGAGCCTAGCGCCCACCTGTTCATGGACCTCACGGTCCCGGAGTACGCGTACATGTTCGGCTTCTTGCAGGCGGACGGACATCTGTATCAGGGGACCGGGCAGAAGGGCCGGTTGTCCGTCGAGATCAGCGCCCGGGACATCGAGATCCTGCGTGAATTCCAGAAGCTGACGCCCTACAACAGCAGCATCACCCAGCGCACCCGGTCCACGAACTTCGCCGAGACCCACACCTCGGCCGTCTGGACCCTGTGCTCCCTCGAAGCCAGGACCAAGCTCAACGAACTCGGCCTGCCGTACGGACGCAAGTCCAGGACGATCGCCCCACCGCGGGGGCGTTTCTCCCAGCGCGACTACCTGCGCGGAGTCATCGATGCAGACGGCTCCGTCGGATACACCAAGCAGGGCTTGCCTTTCATCTCCCTCACCACGGCCAGCAGCGCGATCTGCACCTACTTGTGCTTTTACGCAAGGCAGATCACGGGAGCCCATCGGGCCGTCAAGCGCAACGATCGCGACGACATCTACAACGTCAGCTACTGGAAGGAACAGGCGCAGGAACTGGCTGTCCACCTCTACTACCCGGGCTGTCTCTCCCTGGAACGGAAACAGGCCGCGGCAACCTCGCTCAGCGAATGGGTTCGCCCCGCAGGAATGAGGGCCGTGCCCAACCGCCGCCGTTGGAAGGAGTGGGAGGACCGCCTGCTCCTGGAGCACAATAACGCCGCCACGGCCGCCAGCTCCCTCGACCGCTCCTTCCAAAGCTGCAGCCTCCGCCTCTGGCGCTTGCGCACCGGCCAGGCGCCCATGCCGGCTGAACGCTAGCCGGCAGAGAGAAGCCCCCGGTTGCGGCCGGGGGCTTCTCCGTCAGCCCTTCACACGGATGACTTGCTTCAGCTTCGCCACCACCTGGACGAGGTCCCGCTGCTGTTCGATGACCTGCTCGATCAGCTTGTAGGCGCCCGGGATCTCGTCGACGACGCCGGAGTCCTTACGGCACTCCACGCCCCGCGTCTGCTCCTCCGTACGACATATCTTCCTCATTCCCCCGGAGTTACGACAAAAGCCTCAACAAGAGCGCAACGCGAAAACGGCACCAAAGTCGACGAAAAAGGGCAACGGACCGGCGTTCACAGCAGTGCGTGCGATACACATTGTCCCCAGCAGGCGCCCCGCCGCGGCAAGCGAATTACCAGCGGGGACACTGAGGGACCGGCCGGGACCGGCCGGCACCGGGCGCACAGAGACCGTCGCGCAGACGCCCCGTCTGACCGACCCGTCGAGAGGATTCTGACCGTGCAGCGGAAGGCATACGTATCCGGCACCGCCGCACTCCTCGCGGCGCTGCTCGCGGGCTGCAGCGGCAGTACGGGCGGTGACACGACGACGGACAACTCCAATCCCGGCAACCCGGGCACCGCCACCGCGGCCGCCGAGCCCGGCAAGTACCGCACGCTGCCCGAAGCCTGCCGCTCGGTCGGCCACTCCACCCTCGACCGGCTCCTGCCCGGGGCCCGGCAGATCACCGACCCGGAGCAGCGGGACAAGGCGTACGAGGGCGAGGCGACGCTGACGTACGACACCGACCGGAAGGTGGGCTGCCGCTGGAAGGTCGAGTCCGCCGAGGCCACCGACCATCTCTTCGTCGACTTCGAGCGGGTCGTGTCGTACGACAACAGCGTCAGCGACGACGACCAGGCCGAGCAGCTCTTCGCGGCC
The DNA here is from genome assembly GCF_030817495.1 of Streptomyces sp. V3I7. Lineage (NCBI taxonomy): Bacteria > Bacillati > Actinomycetota > Actinomycetes > Kitasatosporales > Streptomycetaceae > Streptomyces > Streptomyces sp. V3I7. The sequence continues at coordinate 3,831,249 of NZ_JAUSZK010000001.1, read as the reverse complement.
AAGGAGAAGGCGGCCGACCTCCCCGAGCCGAGTGCCTCCGCCTCGGCCACCTCCTCCGCCTCGGCTTCCCCGTCCGATTCGGCGTCCGCGTCCGCCTCGGCCTCCCCGTCCGATTCGGCGTCCGGCTCGGCGTCCGGTTCCGCGTCGGACCCGGCCTCCGGTGACGCCTCGTCCGGCAGCGCGCAGGCCGACCTCCAGCCCCGCGTGCTCACCGACCTCGGGGACGAGGGCTTCATCGACGACCAGCTGGGCGGCTCCGCCTCGACGGCCGAACAGCGCACCGTGACTGTGGTGTTCCGCACGTCCAACGTCCTCGTGACCATCGAGTACGCGGAGCAGCCGGCGGCCGCCGGCACCGCCCCGGACAGCAAGGAAATGCAGGACAGGGCCCGGAATCTGGCGGCACGGCTGGCCGATTCGCTCTCCGACTGACGCCGTTCCCGGGCGTCCGTGCAGCCGGGATGAAAGCGCCTGAACCAAAACCGCACAGCTCCTTCACCGCGTACCGTGGCCCCTCGGACCCGATCCGAATGCAGGAAGCCCGAGCGTCATGAGTGAAGGAACCATGCAGCGAGCAGCACAGCGAGACGACCGCCGAGACCAGCGAGCCATGCGGGAGCAGGGGACCGGACGTCTGCGCCGTGTCCTTGTCTGTGCCGCCGCCGTGCCGGTGGTGCTGGTCGCGGCCGGGTGCTCCTCGGACTCCGGCTCCGGCAAGAGCGCGGGTGCCGAGACGGCACACAAGAGCGCGGGCGCCGGTGCCGGCGAGAAGTCGCCGAGCGCCTCGCCGACCGTGGCACCGGCCAAGTACCGCAAGCTGCCGAAGGCGTGCGACGTGCTGTCGAAGAACACGCTGGACGATCTGGTGCCCAAGAGCCCGAAGTCGGGCAAGGCTGGCTCCACGGACGACGCCGCTTCCCGGGCGAACTGCTCCTGGAGCAGCCTGGACAACAACGGTGTGAAGGGCTCGCAGTTCCGCTGGCTCAACGTCTCCCTGCTGCGCTTCGACTCCGACGTCAACCGCGGCGCGGGCGAGAAGCAGGCCGAGGCGTACTACGCGCGGCAGGTCAAGGACGCCGAGCACGTCAAGGGCGCCAAGGGCGTCAAGGCGGTGCCGTTCTCCGGGACGGGCGACAGCGCGACGGCGGTGTCGTACGACCTGAAGAAGAAGGAAGGCGGCTTCAAGCAGCAGACGGTCGTGGTGCGCGCCGAGAACGTCGTCGTCACCCTCGACTACAACGGCGCCGGCCTGGCCGGGGAGAAGACGCCGAGCGGCGAGGACCTGCTGAAGGACGCGCGGAGCGCGGCCAAGGAGGTCGTGGCCTCGGTGAAGTCCGCGAACGACACCGCCTCGGGCGGCGCGAGCGCCTCCCCGTCCACGTCGGCGTCGAAGCCGGCGTCCCCGAAGGCCTCCTCGAAGGCCTCCTCGGAGGCTTCCTCCAAGTCGTCGTCCAAGACGGGCTGAAGCTCACACTCGACACACAGCTAGCGCACAACTGGCACACAACTCGCAGCTCAACCAGGCCGTTTGAGGAAGCCCGGTCCCCTCGGGGGCCGGGCTTCACCCCTGCCGGTCACACGTCCGCCGCACTGATGTGCCACTCTGTTCCGCGCAACAACAGGCAACGGAGGGGATGTCGGGTGGCCGTGCCACAGCTGACTCGGATGCATCGCGTTCTCATCGGCGTGGTCGTGACAGGCGCCGTGATCATCGCGGGCATCGGCTTCGCCGGTTCGTACGCGGCCGTCCGCGAGCTGGCCGTCCAGAAGGGCTTCGGGAACTTCTCCTACGTCCTGCCGGTCGGCATCGACGCGGGCATCTGTGTCCTGCTGGCCCTGGACCTGCTTCTGACCTGGATCCGCATCCCCTTCCCGCTGCTGCGCCAGACGGCCTGGCTGCTGACGGCGGCCACGATCGCCTTCAACGGCGCGGCCGCCTGGCCGGACCCGCTGGGCGTGGGCATGCACGCGGTGATCCCGATCCTGTTCGTGGTCTCGGTCGAGGCCGCCCGGCACGCCGTCGGCCGTATCGCGGACATCACGGCCGACAAGCACATGGAGGGCGTCCGCATCACCCGCTGGCTGCTCTCCCCGATCCCGACGTTCCTGCTGTGGCGGCGGATGAAGCTGTGGGAGCTGCGCTCCTACGAGCAGGTGATCAAGCTGGAGCAGGAGCGGCTGGTCTACCAGGCCCGGCTGAACTCCCGTTACGGCCGGTTCTGGCGCCGCAAGGCTCCGGTGGAGTCGCTGATGCCGCTGCGGCTGGCGCGCTACGGGGTCCCGCTGGCGCAGACCGCTCCGGCGGGTCTTGCCGCGGCGGGCATCGAGCCCGTGCTGCTGCCGCCCGCGCCGCAGCCGGCGGTCGAGGCGGCCCCCGCCCCGCAGCAGGCGGGGCCGGCGGCCGGGCAGCGCCCGGAACTGGAGAGCGCCCCCGAGACCGGGCAGCCGGACGAACGGCCGACGGGGCAAGAGGCCCACGCCCAGCCGCAGTCCCAGGTCCAGCGCCAGCCTCAGAACCAGAACCCGAACCATCCCCAGAACCATCCCCAGAACCAGGGCGGCCCGCAGGGCCCGGACAACAGCCCCTGGTTCCAGACGCCGCCCCAGCCCGTCGAGTACCAGGGTGGCTACGACCCCTCCTACGACCCCCAGTACTTCCCGGAGGAGCCCTACGGGGAGTGGTACGAGGACCAGCCCCCGCCCTCCCCGGAGGAGACCGGCAGCTTCCCCATCCCTGTCACCGGCAACCGCACCCGTGAGCTGGGCGAGGGCGGCGGCGTCCCGGAGCCGGACGAGGAGGACCTGTACCAGGTCTTCCGGCAGTCGATAGACGGCAGTTACCCCACCGCTATGGTCTTCGCCGACAACGTCCAGGCGACCTACGGCGTCACGCTCGACAGCGGCGTCGCCAAGACCCTCGCGGAGCGCTTCCAGCAACGTCACTCCGCGGAGCTGGAGGAGTACCACTCCGCCTGACCTGTGAACGTGAGGAGGGGGCGCCCGGTGCCGAAAAGCACCGGGCGCCCCCTCCTCGTCTGCCGGGGCCTACTCGCCGAGCAGGCTCCGCACCCGCTCCTGGCCCACCGCGAGCAGCAGCGTGGGCAGCCGCGGGCCGGTGTCGCGGCCCACGAGCAGGTGGTAGAGCAGGGCGAAGAACGTCCGCTGGGCGGTCTTGATCTCCGGCGGCAGCTCCTTGGGCGTGGCGTCGGCGGAGAACCCGGCCTGGACCTTGGGCACGCCGTAGACGAGGTGGGTCAGCCCGTCCAGCGACCAGTGCTCCTCCAGCCCGTCGAGCAGCAGGCGCAGCGACTGCCGGGAGGCCTCGTCGAGGGACTTCAGCAGCTCGGCGTCGGGCTCCTCGCGCACGATGGTGCGCTGGTCGGCGGGGACGTGGGTGTTGATCCACGCCTCGGCCTTGTCGTACCGCGGGCGGGCCTCGTCCAGGGAGCCCAGCGGCTGCTCCGGGTCCAGCTCGGAGAGGATGCGCAGGGCCTGGTCCTCGTGCCCGGCGGTGATGTCGGCGACGGAGGCGAGGGTGCGGTACGGCAGCGGGCGCGCGGTCTTCGGCAGCTCACCGGCGGCGGTGCCGACGGCGCGCGTGTAGGCGGCGACGTCACCGGGCAGCGCCGAGCCGTCGGCGACCTTGCCGGCGAGCTTGTCCCACTCGTCGTACAGCCGCTGGATCTCCTGGTCGAAGGCGATCTTGAAGGACTGGTTGGGCCGGCGGCGGGCGTACAGCCAGCGCAGGATCTGCGGCTCCATGATCTTCAGCGCGTCGCCCGGGGTGGGCACGCCGCCGCGCGACGACGACATCTTGGCCATGCCGCTGATGCCGACGAAGGCGTACATCGGGCCGATGGGCTGCTCGCCGCCGAAGATCCCGACGATCTGGCCGCCGACCTGGAACGACGAGCCCGGCGAGGAGTGGTCGACGCCACTGGGCTCGAAGATGACGCCCTCGTACGCCCAGCGCATCGGCCAGTCGACCTTCCAGACCAGCTTGCCGCGGTTGAACTCGCTCAGCCGGACGGTCTCGGCGAAGCCGCACGCGGTGCAGGTGTACGCCAGCTCGGTGGTGTCGTCGTCGTACGACGTCACCGTGGTGAGGTCCTTCTCGCAGGTGCCGCAGTACGGCTTGTACGGGAAGTAACCGGCGACGCCGGAGCTGCCGTCGTCCTCGGCGGCCGCGCCCGAGCCCTCCTCGGCCTCCAGCTCGGCCTCGTCGACCGCCTTCTGCTGCTGCTTCTTGGCGGGCTTCTGCTTGGTCCGGTACTGGGCGAGGACCGCGTCGATGTCACCGCGGTGCTTCATGGCGTGCAGGACCTGCTCGCGGTAGACACCGGAGGTGTACTGCGCGGTCTGGCTGATCCCGTCGAACTCGACGCCCAGCTCGGCGAGCGAGGCGACCATGGCGGCCTTGAAGTGCTCGGCCCAGTTCGGGTACGCCGAGCCCTTCGGCGCCGGAACGGAGGTCAGCGGCTTGCCGATGTGCTCGGCCCAGGACTCGTCGACCCCGGCGATGCCGGCCGGGACCTTGCGGTACCGGTCGTAGTCGTCCCAGGAGATCAGGTGGCGCACCTGGTACCCGCGGCGCCGGATCTCGTCGGCGACGAGGTGCGGGGTCATGACCTCGCGGAGGTTGCCCAGGTGGATGGGGCCGGAGGGGGAGAGTCCGGAGGCGACGACGACCGGTTTGCCCGGGGCCCGACGCTCCGACTCGGCGATGACCTCATCCGCGAAACGGGAGACCCAGTCGGTGGTTTCGGTGCTCTGAGCCACGATCGGCACGTCCTCTATTTCTGAGAGTTCTGAGAGTGACCGCTCCATTCTCCCAGGCGCGGCCCTATTCACGAAAACCCCTTTACCACCCGTGAGAGACTGACCGTGTCTATCCATCCCCACGAGGAGAACGGCTCCCACTCCATGGCCCCGGTCACGTCCCTCACCGATCTCGTCAACCAGCGCCTCTCCGACGCCCTCGCTTCCTCCCTCCCGGAGGCCGACGGCGTCGACCCGCTGCTGCGACGAAGCGACCGGGCCGACTTCCAGGCCAACGGGATCCTGGCGCTGGCCAAGAAGGCCAAGGCGAATCCCCGTGAGCTGGCGGCGCAGGTCGTCGACCGGATCACCACCGGTGACGTGATCAAGGCCGTCGAGGTCTCCGGTCCCGGCTTCCTCAACATCACGATCGCCGACAAGGCCATCACCGAGAACCTGGCCGCGCGCTACGCCGACCCGGTCCGCCTCGGCGTCCCGCTCGCCGAGCGGCCCGGCACGTCGGTGATCGACTACGCCCAGCCGAACGTCGCCAAGGAGATGCACGTCGGCCACCTGCGCTCGGCGGTCATCGGCGACTCGGTCGTGCAGCTGCTGGAGTTCACCGGCGAGAACGTGGTCCGCCGGCACCACATCGGCGACTGGGGCACCCAGTTCGGCATGCTCATCCAGTACCTGATCGAGCACCCGCACGAGCTGGACCACAAGGCGGGCGACGACCTCCAGGCCTCCGGCGAGGAGGCGATGTCGAACCTGAACCGGCTCTACAAGGCCTCGCGCGCGCTCTTCGACTCCGACGAGGAGTTCAAGACCCGCGCCCGGCGCCGGGTGGTCGACCTCCAGGCGGGCGACCCCGAGACGCTGGCCATGTGGCAGAAGTTCGTCGACGAGTCGAAGATCTACTTCTACTCGGTCTTCGACAAGCTGGACATGGAGATCCAGGACCCCGACGTGGTCGGCGAGTCCGGCTACAACGACATGCTCCAGGAGACCTGCCGTCTGCTGGAGGAGTCGGGCGTCGCGGTCCGCTCCGAGGGCGCGCTGTGCGTCTTCTTCGACGACATCAAGGGCCCGGACGGCAACCCGGTCCCGCTGATCGTCCAGAAGTCCGACGGCGGCTTCGGCTACGCGGCCACCGACCTGTCGGCCATCCGCGACCGCGTCTTCAACCTGAAGGCGACCAGCATCGTCTACGTCGTGGACGCCCGTCAGTCCCTGCACTTCAGGATGGTCTTCGAGACCGCCCGCCGGGCCGGCTGGCTGAACGACGACGTGCACGCGCACCAGCTGGCCTTCGGCACGGTCCTCGGCAAGGACGGCAAGCCGTTCAAGACCCGTGAGGGCGAGACGGTCCGGCTGGTCGACCTGCTCGACGAGGCCGTCGAGCGGGCGTCGGCGGTCGTGCGCGAGAAGGCGCAGGACCTCTCCGAAGAGGAGATCGCCGAGCGTGGCGCCCAGGTGGGCATCGGCGCGGTGAAGTACGCGGACCTGTCGACGTCGGCGAACCGGGACTACAAGTTCGACCTGGACCAGATGGTCTCGCTCAACGGCGACACGTCCGTCTACCTCCAGTACGCCTACGCCCGTATCCGGTCCATCCTCCGCAAGGCCGGCGAGGTCCGCCCGGCGGCCCACCCGGAGCTGGAACTGTCGGACGCGGAGCGGGCGCTGGGCCTGCACGTCGACTCCTTCGCGGAGGTCGTCGCCGAGGCCGCCGCGGAGTACGCCCCGCACAAGCTGGCCGCGTACCTCTACCAGCTCGCCTCCCTCTACACCTCCTTCTACGACAAGTGCCCGGTGCTGAAGGCCGAGACGCCGGAGCAGGTCGAGAATCGCCTGTTCCTGTGTGACATCACGGCCCGCACGCTGCACCAGGGCATGGCCCTGCTGGGCATCAGGACGCCCGAGCGCCTCTGACCGCTCGGGAGCCGCACCTCGACGGCCCCGGCGGGACGGTTACGACCGTTCCGCCGGGGCCGTCGTCGTACCGAACAGAACCGAACCTCCAGGTGCGCGCCGCGCCCTACGCCCCCGGATGCCTGACGTCACGCCTCCACCCACCCCCGCAGCAAATCCTCCCGCACCCGCTCCTTCGGCGGGTGCTCCAGACGGTGCTCACGGCCCCATTCCACGAGCGTCCGCGGATCCGCCGTCCCGGCGACGAACCGGGCCAGCAGGGCCTCGGACAGCGCGGTCTCCTCCTGGCCGTACCCGCCCGCCGCCGAGAACACCGGAAGCTCCTCGGTCCCGTACGGGGTCTCCAGCCGCAGGGTCATCCGGGGCGGGTCCTCGTCCTGCCTGACCCGGGCCTCCAGGGCCGACCCCAGCCGCCGGCCGGGCACGTCCACGACGACCGCGGAGCGCACGTCGCCCCACGCCCACGTCCGGGAGCCGTCGAGGTACTCGGCCTCCACGCCCTCGGTGGTCAGCAGGACACAGTGCCCGTCGACGGCGGGCGGGGAACCCACGTACACCGCCTCCGGAGTGATCCAGAACAGTCCCACCATCGTCACGACGGGCGCCTCACCGGGAGGTTTTCTCGACCCCCTCCTTCATCGTGGAGTTCGCGGGGGTGCCCGGCAAGTCCGCCGGCAAGTCCGTCGGCGAGGCCCGCGAACTCGCACCACACCGCCTTGCCGGGGCTGCGCTCCCCCACGCCCCACTTGTCCGCGAGCGCCGACACCAGCAGCAGCCCGCGGCCGCCCTCATCGGCCTCGTCCGCGACCCGCGGCACGCCGGACCCGCTGTCGTGCACCTCGACGCGGACGACGTCACCGTCGTAGCGCACCCGAAGCAGGAACCCGCGCCCTGGCGGCACCCCGTGCGTGACCGCGTTGGTCGCCAGCTCGCTCACGCACAGCAACACGTCGTCGGCCCGCTCCCACCCGGCGAGCCCCCAGTAGGTCAGCGACCACGCGACGAAGCGTCTGGCCGCGGGCACGGAGCGGCGGCTGCGGCCGTAGAACTGGTCGCGCTGGTACGGGGGTTGATTTTCCACGTTCACGAGGCGAGCGTCGCGGAGAGTCACTAGCGTGGATCAGTGAGTGAACCCGTACAGATTTTTTGTACGGGTTCGCACGGGGTGGCGTACGGGCGGGCGTGGGGAGTGGGACCGGCATGAACTCCAGGAAGCCGCAGCGGAAGAAGAACCTCTCGGCCATGAGGATGCTGGGCGTTCAGCTCGGCACGGCTCGCCGTGCGGCGGGCTTCACGCAACGGGCGCTCGGGGACCGGCTGAGGGTCGACGAGGAGACGATCGCGTCGATCGAGCAGGGAAGACGCACCCTGAAGCCGGACCTGGCCGAGCTTCTGGACGAACTCCTGGGGACGAAGGGGGTGTTGGCGGCGGGGGTGGAGAATCTGCCGGAGGTCGATCAGTTCCCGATGTGGGCCGAGCTGTACGTCCAGCACGAACGCGAGGCCATCGCCCTGTCCTGGTACGACGCCCTGGTCGTCCCGGGTCTGCTCCAGACCCCGGCGTACGCTCGCGCGCTGCTCGGCGGTCGCGTGCCGCCGTACGACGCGGACGGACTGGAGGCGAGGGTCGCCGCCCGCATCGGCCGCCAGGAGATCCTGCGCCGCAAGACTCCGCCGACGCTGAGCTTCGTCGTCTGGGAGCCGGCGTTACTGATGCCGACCGGAGGGCGCGAGATCCACCTGGAGCAGCTGCGCCATCTGCGCGAGTGCGCCGAACTCGCCTGGCTCGCCCTGCAGATCCTGCCGCTGGCGCGCCCGTCCCACGCGGGAAACGCGGGGCCGTTCATCCTGCTGGAGACGCCCGACCACCAGCACCTCGCCTACACCGAGTCCCAGCGCGGCAGCCAATGGGTCTCCGACCCCGACGAGGTGTCCATCCTGGCGCGCAAATATGCGATGCTGCGAACCCAGGCCCTCACCGTCGAGGACTCAGACGCCTGCTCGACCGTCTGGTTGGAGAGCAATGAGCCCCGCGCTTGAATGGTTCAAGTCGAGTTACAGCAGCGACGAAGGCGGCGCCTGCGTCGAGGTCGCCCTCACCCCCCGTACCATCCACGTCCGCGATTCCAAGAACCCCGCGGACAGCGGGCCCACGCTCCAGTTCTCGCCGGAGGCATGGGCCCGATTCCTACCAGGTGACCGGGAGTTCTAGCGGGAAGCGCCGGATCGTCCCGGTGTCCCAGCGGATCTCCTCCGGCCTTACCGCGAGCCGGAGTTCGGGGAACCGTCGTACGAGGTGACCGATAGCGACTTCGAGTTCCGCCATGGCGAGCGGGACCGCGATGCAGCGGTGGCCGCCCCAGCCGAAGGTCATGTGCGGGGCGCTGGGGCGCTCGGGGTCGATGAGGTCGGGGTCGTCGTAGGTCTCGGGGTCGCGGTTGGCGGTCAGGTACGAGACGTGGACGAAGTCGCCGGCGCGGATGTGCGCGCCGTCCAGTTCCACGTCCTCCAGGGCCACCCGGGGAATGCCGACCCCCTTGCGGAAGGGGATGGCGCGGAGCATCTCGTTCAGGACGTCGTTCAGGTCCTCGGGGCGGTCCTTGAGGTGCCGCATGAGCCGGGGGCGGGTCAGCAGCAAGTAGGCGATGTCACTGATCTGGCAGGTCGCCGTGTCCTGGCCGCTGAGCGTCAACGTCAGCGCCATGACGGCGAGTTCCTTGTCGTCGAGCTGCTCCTGGCCCTCCCGCGCCGCGGCCATCGCGCTGATCAGGTCGCAGCCGGGTGAGTCGCGGCGCTGTTCGACGATCTTGGTGAAGTAGGCGATGAGGTCGGCCTTGGCGCTGGCGGCGGCCTGCTTGTTGTCCGGGTCGACGACGAGGAGCTGCTGCACGGACTGCTGCATGCGGGGCCACTCGGCGCGCTCGATGCCGAGGAGGTCCATGATCGTGTGCCGGGGCAGCGTGTCGGACAGGTGCTGGACCAGGTCGGCGGGCGGGCCCTGTTCCTCCATGCGGTCCAGCAGGTCGTCGGCGAGGCGCGGCGATGCGCTGCCGCATGCCGTCGTCGACGCGCTGCTGGGTGAAGGCCTGCGAGGCCAGCCGGCGTACCCGGCTGCTGTGCGGCGGGTCCATGACGTTGATCGACTCAGGGGAGACGATGGGCTCCGGCGTCATACGCGGGTAGTCCTGGCCGATGATGCCCGCCCGGCTGAACCGCTGGTCGGTGGTCACCTGCTTCACGGACTCGAATCCGGTGATCAGCCACGCGTCCGCGTCGCCGTAGGGCAGCCGGATGCGTGCGGGGGTGTCACGACGCATCAGGTCAGCGAGTGCGGGGTCGAACTCCAGGGCTTCACTGAAGTCGAACGGGCAGTTGATGGTCTCGTGGGCATGGTCCGCGGTCATCGGAACAGGGCTCCATCTGTCGATCGTCAGTACGGCGTACCTCCTGACGCGATGGAAACACGGCGGAGAGCCACGACCCGTGACCGGCACCGGCACGTCCGGCCAGGTGGGTTAACAGACCGTCAGATGCATTTCGCAGAGCCTGCCGTGAGGGTCAGCCGGGTGCCTCCCGGCCGATTGTCAGCCCCTCCCCCCACAGTCGCGGGCATGGCGACACTCCCCAATCCGCTGCCCGGGCCGGCCTGCGACCCGAGTGGCCGAAGCCTTGGCCTCCAACTCCCGCCCGGGTGGCTGATCGAGGTGGGCGAGGAGCAAGGAGGGCCCGCTCACTGGGAGTTGGCGCCGGGCGAGACCTCGTACCCGGGTCCCCCGACCTAGGGTCTGTCGTTTGGATCATCCCGGCGTCGCGGGGCCTGGCACGCACATCTGCCGCGTTGTCGTCGGTTGCCAACTCCCCCACGCTCGGCTCCGCTCGCGCGGGGGGACCCCCATCGCGTTGACGCCCTCCTCCGCCTTGCAGCTGCACGCACCAGACCCCGCTCGGGTCGGTCGAGAAGCACCGCACCTCACAGCCAGCCTGATCCAAACGACAGACCCTACGCCCCCGCCGCCCTCGGCTGGGCGGGGCCGGTCGACCACGGTGGCCGTCCCGCACGCCGACAACGGCGAGGCCGCCCGAGCGGAGTGCTCGGGCGGCCTCGCCGTGCAAGACGTACTGATCAGGCGAGGTCGCCGGGCGCCTTCGGGTTCGCGTCGTAGCCGAAGGCCGCCGCGCCCTTCGGGTTCGGGCCGTACTTGTTGTCGCCCGGCTCGCTGTCGAGGCAGTCGAAGACCAGCAGCACGATGCCACCGAGCGGGACGAAGCCGATGAGCATCCACCAGCCGGTGCGGCCCGTGTCGTGGAGTCGGCGCACCGAGACGGCCAGGCTCGGGAGGAAGAGACCGAGGATGAGCACCATGAGCAGCGGGGCCTCGGCCACGCGGGCGATGACGATCAGCGCGATGTAGATGATGATCGCGAACAGCGTGAACATCCAGTATTCCTTGCGGCGCGCACGCCCGCTGAACACCGCGTACTTCTTCAGCGCTTCGAGAAACCAGCTCATGGGTGCCCCCCAGGGTCAGAGATCCATCGACGTTCGACCCGCCGGTTTCCGGCCGGGCCAGCCGTAAAGATATAGGGAGCTGACGCGAACTTGTCATGCCGGAGGGTGACGGTTGGCAGTCGGTTCGGTATCGGATCGACTTCGGACCGTGTTTCAACACCACGATCGTCCCGGCTGTCCCGACCGCCCCGGCCGCCACCCCGCGGCGGCCTCAGCGCAGCTTCTGCGCGACCTCGGTGGCCCAGTACGTGAGGATGTTCCGCGCACCGGCCCGCTTGATGCCGGTGAGCGTCTCCATGATCGCGCGGTCCCGGTCGACCCAGCCCTTCTCGGCGGCGGCCTCGATCATCGAGTACTCGCCGGAGATCTGGTACGCCGCGACGGGCACGTCCACCGCGTCGGCGACGCGGGCGAGGACGTCGAGGTAGGGACCGGCCGGCTTGACCATCACCATGTCGGCGCCCTCCTCCAGGTCGAGCGCCAACTCCCGCATCGACTCACGCAGGTTGGCGGGGTCCTGCTGGTAGGTCTTGCGGTCGCCCTTCAGCGAGGAGGCCACGGCCTCGCGGAAGGGGCCGTAGAAGGCGGACGAGTACTTGGCCGTGTAGGCGAGGATCGCGACGTCCTCGCGACCGATCTGGTCGAGCGCGTCGCGGATGACGCCGATCTGGCCGTCCATCATGCCGCTGGGCCCGACGACGTGCGCGCCCGCGTCGGCCTGCACCTGGGCCATCTCGGCGTACCGCTCCAGCGTGGCGTCGTTGTCGACGCGGCCCTGCTCGTCCAGGACGCCGCAGTGCCCGTGGTCGATCACCTCGTCGAGGCACAGGTCGGACATGACGAGCAGCTCGTCGCCGACCTCGGCGCGTACGTCGCGCAAAGCGACCTGGAGGATCCCGTCCGGGTCGGTGCCCGGCGTCCCCAACGCGTCCTTCTTCGACTCCTCGGGCACCCCGAAGAGCATGATCCCGGAGACGCCCGCCGCGACGGCCTCGGCGGCCGCCTTCTTCAGGGAGTCCCGCGTGTGCTGCACGACGCCGGGCATCGCGCCGATCGGCACGGGCTCGCTCACGCCCTCGCGGATGAACGCGGGGAGGATGAAGTCGGCGGGGTTCAGGCGCGTCTCGGCGACCATCCGACGCATGGCGGGCGTGGTGCGCAGCCGCCGGGGACGGGAACCGGGGAAGGATCCGTACTTCGTCATGAGCCCTACGCTACGCCCGGCCAGGGGGCACCTTTGCCGACGGTTTGTCGGACCTGCGCACCGCCGTGAAACGGGTCGGGGGCGGGTGCCCGCAAGCACCCGCCCCCGGCCGGTCAGGTCGTACGCCGCCTCCGCGCCCCCGGCCGCCGCTCGCTCGGGCGGGTCACCGGGTCGCCGTTCTCCAGTGCGGTGGCACGGCGCTTCATGCCGAACTCGGCCAGCGCCTCCGCCAGCTTGTGCACCGACGGCTCCGGGGCCATGACGTCGACGCGCAGGCCGTGCTCCTCGGCCGTCTTGGCCGTGGCCGGGCCGATGCAGGCGATCACCGACACGTTGTGCGGCTTGCCCGCGATGCCGACCAGGTTCCGGACCGTGGACGACGACGTGAACAGCACCGCGTCGAAGCCACCGCCCTTGATCGCCTCACGCGTCTCCGCCGGCGGCGGCGAGGCGCGCACGGTCCGGTAGGCCGTGACGTCGTCGACCTCCCAGCCCAGCTCGATCAGCCCGGCGACCAGGGTCTCCGTGGCGATGTCGGCGCGCGGCAGGAAGACGCGGTCGATCGGGTCGAAGACCGGGTCGTACGGCGGCCAGTCGTCCAGCAGGCCCGCGGCGGACTGCTCCCCGCTCGGCACCAGGTCCGGCTTCACACCGAAGGCGATCAGCGCGGCCGCCGTCTGCTCGCCCACCGCGGCGACCTTGATGCCCGCGAAGGCGCGCGCGTCGAGGCCGTACTCCTCGAACTTCTCCCGGACCGCCTTGACGGCGTTGACCGAGGTGAAGGCGATCCATTCGTAGCGGCCGGTGACCAGGCCCTTGACCGCGCGCTCCATCTGCTGCGGCGTGCGCGGCGGCTCGACGGCGATCGTCGGGACCTCGTGCGGCACGGCGCCGTAGGAGCGGAGCTGGTCGGACAGCGAGGCCGCCTGCTCCTTGGTGCGCGGCACCAGCACCCGCCAGCCGAAGAGCGGCTTGGACTCGAACCACGACAGCTGCTCGCGCCGGGGAGCGGCGGAGCGCTCGCCGACCACGGCTATCACCGGGCGGCCGCCGTCCGGGGACGGCAGCACCTTCGCCTGCTTCAGCGTCTGCGCGATCGTGCCGAGCGTCGCCGACCAGGTGCGCTGGCGCGTCGTCGTACCGGCGACCGTCACCGCCAGCGGAGTGTCCGGCTTGCGGCCCGCGGCCACCAGCTCACCGGCAGCGGCGGCCACGGAGTCCAGCGACGTCGAGACGACGACCGTTCCGTCCGAGGCGCCGACCTCGGTCCAGATCCGCGGCGTGGCCGTCCGGGCGTCCACGAACCGCACGTCCGCGCCGTTCGCGTCCCGCAGCGGCATACCGGCGTACGCGGGCACGCCGACGGCGGTCGCGATGCCGGGGACGACCTCGAAGGGCACCCCGGCGGCGGCGCACGCCAGCATCTCCTCGGCGGCGCAGGCGTCGAGGCCCGGGTCCCCGGACACCGCACGCACGACCCGCCTGCCGCCCCGCGCGGCCTCCATGACAAGATGTGAGGGATCCCGCACAGCCGGGGCCTCAGCGGTCGTCGACGCGCCGTCGATCACCGCAGGCTGGGGCGTGCCCGCGCCTGGACGGGTGTCCGAGGAGGCGGCGGACGCGTCCATGTCCGTCCGTACGACGGCGACGCCCTGCCTGGCGTGGACACGGACCACGTCGAGCACCTCGTGCTCGGCGACGAGGACGTCCGCGTGCCCCAGCGCCTCCACGGCGCGCAGAGTCAGCAGTCCCGGATCCCCGGGTCCGGCACCGAGGAAGGTGACGTGACCGTGTTCGAGGCCGGCGGGAAGGGTGGTGGGGCTCACTGTGCTTGCTCCCCCATCAGACCGGCCGCGCCCTGGGCGAGCATCTCGGCGGCGAGTTCGCGACCGAGTGCCCCCGCCCCCTCGTGCGTGGTGGGCACGGGACCGGTGGTGGACAGCTGCACCAGGCGGGAACCGTCGGTCGTGCCGACGACGCCGCGCAGGCGCATTTCCTTGACATTGGTCGGCCCGTCGGTCAGAAGATCGGCGAGCGCGCCCACGGGTGCGCTGCAACCGGCCTCCAGGGCCGCGAGCAGGGAACGCTCCGCGGTGACGGCGACCCGCGTGCGCGGGTCGTCGAGTTCGCCGAGCGCGGCTATCAGGTCCGCGTTGTCCGCGGCGCACTCGATCGCCAGGGCCCCCTGGCCGGGGGCGGGCAGAACCGTGTCGGCCGACAGGAAGTCGGTCACCTCGTCGATGCGGCCGATGCGGTTCAGGCCGGCCGCGGCCAGCACGACCGCGTCCAGCACCCCGTCACGGACATACCCGATGCGGGTGTCGACGTTGCCCCGGATCGGGACCGTCTCGATGTCCAGCCCGTGGCTGCGCGCGTACGCGTTCAGCTGCGCCATGCGGCGCGGCGAACCCGTGCCGATGCGGGCGCCCCGGGGCAGGTCGGTGAACTTCAGCGCGTCCCGGGCGACGATGACGTCACGCGGGTCCTCACGCACGGGGATGGCGGCCAGCACCAGGTCCTCCGGCTGCGTAGTCGGCAGGTCCTTGAGCGAATGAACCGCGAAGTCGATCTCGCCGCGCAGCAGCGCGTCACGCAGCGCCGTGACGAACACGCCCGTGCCGCCGATCTGCGCGAGGTTCTCGCGGGACGTGTCGCCGTACGTCGTGATCTCGACCAGCTCGACGGGCCGGCCGGTCACCCGGCTCACGGCGTCCGCCACTTGCCCGGACTGGGCCATGGCGAGCTTGCTCCGCCTGGTCCCGAGCCTCAGGGGCTCACGGGTGGTACTCATGCTGGCCCTCGGTTCTTGCCGTTGTTCTGGGGGTCGTTGCCGGCCCGGGAGACGGAGGCCACCGTCTCGGGGTCGAGGTCGAAAAGGGTGCGCAGCGCGTCCGCGTACCCGGCGCCGCCGGGCTCGGCGGCGAGCTGCTTGACCCGCACGGTCGGCGCGTGCAGCAGCTTGTCCACGACGCGGTGCACCGCCTGGCGGATCTCGCCGCGCTGGCGCGCGTCCAGGTCGGGCAGCCGCCCGTCGAGGCGCGCGATCTCGCCGGCGACGACATCGGCGGCCATGGTGCGCAGCGCGACCACGGTCGGCGTGATGTGCGCCGCCCGCTGGGCCGCCCCGAAGGCCGCGACCTCGTCGGCGACGATGCGCCGGACCTCGTCGACGTCGGCCGCCATCGGCGCGTCCGCGGAGGCCTCGGCCAGCGACTCGATGTCCACCAGCCGCACCCCGGCCAGCCGGTGCACGGCCGCGTCGATGTCGCGGGGCATGGCGAGGTCGAGGAGGAAGACGGCCGGGGCCGGACGCGGGATCCCCGCCACCGGCTCGGGCTTGCGGCGCTCGGGGACACGGCCGGCGGTGGCCGCGGTCGCGGCGAGCGCGCCGATCACCTCGGCGTCGGTCTCGGGCGTACGGCGCCCCGTCTCACGCCGGTCGAGCGTGCCGCCCGCGACCCAGGCCGCGTGCTGCTCCAGGGTGGCCGCGTCCATGCCGGCCACGGCGGCCTCCCCCATCACGGAGAAGCCGGTGGAGCCCTGCACGGTGGACAGGTCGAGGGGGCAGTTCTCCTCGGCGGGGGCGGCGTGCGGGGTCTCCGGCTTCGCGGCCACGGGAGCGGCCTCGGCGACGGGCTGCCCGGTACGGCCCTCGACGGCCTGGGCGACGGCCTCGGCCGTCAGGACCAGGCCGGTCGCGCCGGTGCAGGAGACGACGACGTCGGCACGTGTCAGCTCGTCCGGCACGGCGTCCATCCGTACCGCGCGGGCGGTCACCGCGTTGTCCTCGGCCTCGGTCAGGATCCCGGCGAGCCGCTCGGCGCGCTCGTAGGTGCGGTTGGCGACGACGACCTCGGCGACACCGGCACGCGCCAGCGTGGCCGCGGCCAGCGACGACATCGAGCCGGCGCCGATCACCAGCGCCTTGCGGCCCCCGGCCCAGCCCGGCACGTCCGCGGACGCGGCCAGCTGCTCCAGACCGAAGGTGACCAGGGACTGCCCGGCGCGGTCGATGCCGGTCTCGGAGTGGGCGCGCTTGCCGACCCGCAGGGCCTGCTGGAACAGGTCGTTCAGCAGCCGTCCGGCGGTGTGCAGCTCCTGGGCGCGGGCCAGGGAGTCCTTGATCTGGCCGAGGATCTGGCCCTCGCCGACGACCATCGAGTCCAGTCCGCAGGCCACCGAGAAGAGGTGGTGGACGGCCCGGTCCTCGTAGTGCACGTAGAGGTACGGGGTGAGCTCCTCCAGGCCGACGCCGCTGTGCTGGGCGAGCAGCGTGGACAGCTCGGCGACACCGGCGTGGAACTTGTCGACGTCGGCGTACAGCTCGATGCGGTTGCAGGTGGCGAGCACCGTGGCCTCGGCGGCCGGCTCGGCGGCGACCGTGTCCTGGAGCAGCTTGGTGGCGTCGTCCGCGCAGAGCGCGGCCCGCTCCAGGACGCTGACCGGGGCGCTGCGGTGGCTCAGCCCCACGACGAGGAGACTCATGCCGGCATCACGGCGGGTACGTCCCCGTCCGGCCCCTGCTCGGCGGGCTCCCTGCGGGCGGCGGCGGGGGTGCCACCGCCGGCGGCGCCCTCCTCGCCGGCCTTGCGCTGCTCGTGGAAGGCGAGGATCTGCAGCTCGATGGAGAGGTCCACCTTGCGCACGTCGACGCCGTCCGGGACGGTCAGCACGGTCGGCGCGAAGTTCAGGATGGAGGTGACCCCGGCGGCGACCAAGCGGTCGCACACCTGCTGGGCGGCGCCCGCGGGAGTGGCGATCACGCCGATCGAGACGCCGTTGTCCTTGACGATGCCCTCGAGCTCGTCGGCGTGCTGGACGGGGATGCCGGCGACCGGCTTGCCCGCGAGCTGGGGGTCGGCGTCGATGAGCGCGGCGACCCGGAAGCCACGGGAGGCGAATCCGCCGTAATTGGCCAGCGCCGCACCGAGGTTGCCGATACCGACGATGACGACCGGCCAGTCCTGGGTCAGACCCAGTTCACGGGAGATCTGGTAGACGAGGTACTCGACGTCGTAGCCGACACCGCGGGTTCCGTAGGAGCCGAGGTAGGAGAAGTCCTTGCGCAGCTTCGCGGAGTTGACGCCCGCCGCGGCGGCCAGTTCCTCGGAGGAGACCGTGGGCACCGAGCGCTCGGACAGCGCGGTCAGGGCCCGGAGGTACAGCGGAAGCCGGGCGACGGTGGCCTCGGGAATCCCTCGGCTGCGGGTCGCCGGTCGGTGAGTTCGGCCAGTTGCCACGGTGCTCCTGCGGGTAGAGCGGGGCTGAAGGCGGTCACATGAGCCCAGACCGCCCCGTCGACAGCAGGCTATGTCTTTGTGAACGCGTGCACAAAGATGGTGTCCGTTTTGACCGGTCAAAGTGACCGGGGTCACGCACCCCTGGCGCGGCCGTATGGAGCGGGCGCGCAGGCGCCGACGCTCCCCTGACGAAGGGGCCAAAACCGCACACACTCCTCAACGATTCCTGCCCCCCAGAAACCAAGACCGCTCGATCCTAAGCGACTTTTCAGTCAATAAGTGTGATCTATCAGCCTTCGACGAGCGCCTTCCGCAGTCTTTCCTCGTTCACGCGCCAGAAAGTGTGCTGTTCGCCATCGACCAGAACGACCGGAATCTGCTCCCAGTACCGGTCGTGAAGCCGCTGATCCTCGGTGATGTCCCGGGCCTCCCACGGCACTCCGAGATCACCGCAGACCCGCTCGACGACCGACTGTGCGTCATCACACAGATGACAGCCGGGCTTACGGACGAGGGTGACGAGCCGATCCTGGGGCGAAACCGGGGACTTACGGCGGAAGAAGGGGCTCATGCAGGCCATTGTCCCGCTCTTTAACGGCCCCGCCGCGCAGAGTTCACAGCCCGCGAACCTCTCCGCGCGGGAAGCCCCCGACCGACTGGCTATGCTCACGTCATGGCCGCTCTCGGATGGCTCACTCCCCGTAGGCGCTCCGCCACGGCGCGAAGCGTGTTGGCAGGCGAGGCCTCGGCGGAGGCAGCCCGCAAGTCCTCGCAGGACACCACCCCCGACTCCCCGGAGGAGGAACCGGAGTTCCCGGTTCTCGGCGACGACAGGGCCGCCGCCTTCTTCGACCTGGACAACACCGTCATGCAGGGCGCCGCGCTGTTCCACTTCGGCCGCGGCCTGTACAAGCGGAAGTTCTTCGAGACGCGCGACCTCGCCAGATTCGCCTGGC
The DNA here is from genome assembly GCF_030817495.1 of Streptomyces sp. V3I7. Lineage (NCBI taxonomy): Bacteria > Bacillati > Actinomycetota > Actinomycetes > Kitasatosporales > Streptomycetaceae > Streptomyces > Streptomyces sp. V3I7. The sequence goes on along the minus strand of NZ_JAUSZK010000001.1, from coordinate 3,812,646 downwards.
AGCAGGCGTGGTTCCGGCTGGCCGGGGTCGAGGACCCCGAGCACATGCAGGAAGCACGTGACTCCGCGCTGTCCATCGTCAAGGGCCACCGCGTCGCCGAACTCCAGGTGATCGGCGAGGAGATCTACGACGAGTACCTGGCCGACCGCATCTGGCCGGGCACCCGGGCGCTGGCCCAGGCCCACCTGGACGCGGGCCAGAAGGTGTGGCTCGTCACCGCCGCCCCCGTGGAGATCGCCACGGTGATCGCCCGCCGGCTCGGACTCACCGGAGCGCTCGGCACGGTCGCCGAGTCCGTGAACGGCGTCTACACCGGCAAGCTGGTCGGCGAGCCGCTGCACGGCCCGGCCAAGGCGGAGGCGGTGCGCGCACTGGCGGCGGCGGAGGGCCTCGACCTCTCCCGCTGCGCGGCGTACAGCGACTCCCACAACGACATCCCGATGCTCTCGCTGGTCGGCCACCCCTACGCGATCAACCCGGACGCCAAGCTGCGCAGGCACGCCCGCGAGAAGGACTGGCGCCTGCGCGACTACCGCACCGCCCGCAAGGCCGCGAAGGTCGGCATCCCGGCCGCGGCGGGCGTGGGCGCGGTGGCCGGCGGCACGGCGGCGGCGATCGCCCTGCACCGGCGCCGCCGGTAACCGTCCGTACACGAAACAGCCGAGGGGCTGGAGGCACCGCCTCCAGCCCCTCGGTTTTTGTGTCGGCGGTCCCAGCGGCCCCGCACTTCGACGAAAGTGGCCCCTTTTCGATCAACAAACGATCGGACTACGACTCCTGTTGGGGCGTCAATCGGCTACAGAAGCGACGTAATCGATGATTTGAGCAACTGGGCGTAGCGGTGCCTGCACGAAGCGTTATTCTCCTCAGACGCAATCCGGTACCCCTCCGTCGCCACGACGGGTGAACGGTCCCGTACTGCACGTGATGGAAGCTCTGCCTCTGGGAGTCCCGTGTACCCACACGTCGGGGTTGACGCCTCGGGCCTGGCTACGCTGCGCGCAACGGTCCACAGCCTGTTGCGCGGCTTCGTCCCCACCGCGTACGCCGTCCCCGCCTTTGCCACCGCCGCGCCCGTGAGCCCGGCCTACGCCCTTGCCGAGCCCAGCGCCGCGGTCGGCAGAAGAGGGCGCTCCAGCGGTGCGGCCACCGCGCGCCGTCCCGCCGCGGACAGCGACAGCGCCCGGATGATGGACCTCGTCGAGCGCGCCCAGGCCGGCGAGGCGGAGGCCTTCGGCCGCCTCTACGACCAGTACAGCGACACCGTGTACCGGTACATCTACTACCGGGTGGGCGGCAAGGCGACCGCCGAGGACCTGACGAGCGAGACCTTTCTGCGCGCGCTGCGGCGGATCGGCACCTTCACCTGGCAGGGGCGCGACTTCGGCGCCTGGCTCGTCACGATCGCCCGCAACCTCGTCGCCGACCACTTCAAGTCGAGCCGTTTCCGGCTGGAGGTCACCACCGGCGAGATGCTCGACGCCAACGAGGTCGAGCGCTCTCCTGAGGATTCGGTCCTCGAGTCCCTGTCCAACGCCGCCCTCCTCGATGCCGTACGACGTCTCAACCCCCAGCAGCAGGAATGCGTCACGCTCCGGTTCCTCCAGGGGCTCTCGGTCGCGGAGACGGCCCGGGTGATGGGCAAGAACGAGGGCGCCATCAAGACCCTCCAGTACCGGGCCGTCCGCACCCTCGCGCGACTGCTGCCGGACGACGCACGTTGACGACGGAGGACGCGCACTGAAGACGGGCACGGTCGGCGACATTCAACTCACGTTCCGTGAAGGCGCGTTGAGTTCCTGATCCGATCATCCGCCGTCCGTAACCCAAGTGCCGCACCAGTCGTTGTGCGGGATACAGGCTCCCTGTGGTCACGTCCCGGCCTTCCCTGATCACTCGATCGTGTGGCGACGGCTCAGGGGCCGTGCAACCCTCAGGACCCCCTGGGGAGTCGACCGTCATGACGAGAGGAGGTGCCGCCAGTGATCGCGAACGTTTCGGCACACCGGCGGGCGAACGCCTTCGCCCAGGACCTGGAGGAGCAGTCCGCCCGGGACACGGCGGCCGAGCGGTCCGATGGACCGGCGGGACCGGCCGCGGGCGCTGCGGAACCGACCGAGCGGGGCACGTTGCTGGCCCTGGCGGCAGGTCTCGGCGCACTGCCCCGGCCGCAGCTCGACCCGGAGGTCAAGACCGTCCAGCGCGCGCAGCTCGTGGCCGCGATGGAGGCCATGCTCCAGGAGGGCGGGGCGGCGGACTCTCCGGTGCCCGAGCAGCGGTCGCACCGGGCGGCCAAGGGCGCACACCGGGCGAGCCCGCTGGGCAAGCTGCGACCGCGCTCACGGCTGAGCAAGGGGCTCGCCGCGGGCGGACTCAGCGTCGGAGTCGCCGCGGGCGCCTTCGGCGGAGTCGCCGCCGCGAGCTCCGGCGCGCTGCCCGGCGACTCCCTGTACGGGCTGAAGCGCGGCATGGAGGACTTCAAGCTCAACCACCTCACCGACAGCGACGACGCGCGCGGCCGGCTCTACCTCGACCAGGCCTCCACCCGGCTGAACGAGGCCCGCCGGCTGATGGACCGCGGCCGCGGCGGCGACCTCGACCACGAGTCGATCGGCGAGGTCCGGCGCACGCTGTCCGGGATGCGGCACGACGCCTCCGAGGGCCACCGCCTGCTGCGCGAGGCCTACGAGCGCGACCCGGACTCCCTGGGCCCCATCCAGGCCCTCTCGACGTTCTCCCGGTCCCACCGCGAGGTGTGGGGGCAGCTGCGCGACAAGCTGCCGGTCCAGCTCGGGGACGTGAGCGACGAGGTCTCGTCGGTCTTCGACGCCATAGACGAAGATGTCGCGCCGCTCCAGTCCCTGCTGCCACAGCCGTCGCCCGAGACCGGCGACGACAGCCACCAGGGCTCCGGTCCGGCGTCCCCCGGCTCCTCCGGCACCCACCGGTCGGCCCCGCCCCACACCGGCGACAGGACCTCGCCCGGCCACCAGTCCAGCGGCAGCCCCAGCGGCGCCGCCTCGGACAGCGCGGACGACGGTCTGATCGGCGGCAGCACGGGCGGCCTGTTCGACCCGCCGAAGAACTCCGGCAGCGCCTCCCCGTCCACCACCAAGCCCCCGGCCGGCGCCCCGGACGTCACGGTCCCGCCGCTCCTCCCGGGCCTGCTCCCCGGCCTGGGCATCGACAGCGACGACGCCGACTAGCTCGTACGACCGGTACGACCACGACAGCGGGGGCGCCCCTCATGGTGAGGGACGCCCCCGTCGTCGTACGCGCGAGGCGGTGCGGCTCAGAAGAACACCGACCGCCGCTGCACCAGCAGCTTGTAGAGCGTGTGCTGGATCTGTTCGCGGACCTGGTCGGTCAGGTTGAACATCAGCATCGGGTCCTCGGCGGCCTCCGGCGGGTAGCCGTCCGTCGGGATCGGCTCGCCGAACTGGATCGTCCACTTCGTCGGCAGCGGGATCGCGCCGAGCGGGCCGAGCCAGGGGAAGGTGGGCGTGATCGGGAAGTACGGAAAACCCAGCAGCCGCGCCAGCGTCTTCGCGTTGCCGATCATCGGGTAGATCTCCTCGGCCCCGACGATCGAGCACGGGATGATCGGCGCGCCCTTGCGCAGCGCCGTGGAGACGAAGCCGCCCCGGCCGAACCGCTGGAGCTTGTAGCGCTCGCCGAAGGGCTTGCCGATGCCCTTGAAGCCCTCGGGCATCACCCCGACCAACTCCCCCGCCCCGAGCAGCCGCTCGGCGTCCTCCGCGCACGCCAGGGTGTGCCCCAGCTTCCGGGCGAGCTCGTTGACCACCGGCAGCACGAAGACCAGGTCCGCGGCGAGGAGCCGCAGATGACGCCCCGCCAGGTGGTGGTCGTGCACGGCGACCTGCATCATCAGCCCGTCCAGCGGGAGCGTCCCGGAGTGGTTGGCGACGATCAGGGCACCGCCGTCGGACGGGATGTTCTCGATGCCCTTCACCTCGACCCGGAAGTACTTCTCGTACACCGGCCGCAGCAGCGACATCAGGACCTGGTCGGTGAGTTCCTCGTCGTAGCCGAAGTCGTCGACGTCGTAGTCGCCGGTCAGGCGCCGCCGCAGGAAGGCGAGTCCGCTCGCCACCCGCTGCTCCAGCCCGCCGTCGTCCGGCCCGCTCTCGTCCCGTCCCTGCTGTTCCACACCGTTCACGTGCCCCGCGTCCTGCGCCGGGAACCGGCCGGGCAGGGGCTGTACGTCCCCGCCCCCACGCAGGCGCCCCGTGCCTCGGCGCCGCTGCGGCCGCGGGACGGCGCTCCCGCGGGAGCGGTCGTCGTCGAACGGAATGACCTTGGCGTCCGCCATCGTTGATGCGCTCCTCAATTGACCCTCGGTCGGTCCTCGATCGATCCTCGGTCGGTCCTCGGTCGGTCCTCGGTCGGTCCTGGATTGACGCTCAGTCGGCGCTCTGCGCCGGAAGGGCGCTGCCCGGCACGGAGAGCGCGGCGAGCCGGTCGACGGCCCCAGCGACGGCCTCCGGCGGCAGCAGCCCGGGGCCGCGGCTGCGCGCGAAGTCCGCGAACGTCTCCGCGGTCGTGAATCCCGGCCGGAAGCCCAGCGTCTCGCGCATCTGGTCCGTCGCCACGACCCGGCCGTGGGTGAGCAGCCGGATCTGCTCGGGCGAGAAGTCCGTCACCCCGAGCATCCGCACCAGGGAGCCGGCCCAGGTGAGCGCCGGCAGCAGCATCGGCACGGTGGGCCGCCCGAGCCGCCGCGCGCACTGCGACAGCAACAGCGCGCCGTCGCCCGCGATGTTGAAGGTGCCGCTGTTGAGCGTGCCGCGCTCCGGCTCGTTCGCGGCGATCCGCAGCACCTCGATCACGTCGTCCTCGTGCACGAACTGCAGCCGCGGGTCGTAGCCGAGGACCGTCGGCAGGACCGGCAGCGAGAAGTACGCGGCGAGCGGCGTCTCCGCGGCCGGCCCGAGGATGTTGGCGAACCTCAGCACGCAGACGGCCACGTCCGGCCGGCGCCGCGCGAATCCCCGTACGTACCCCTCGACCTCGACCGCGTCCTTGGCGAAGCCGCCGCTCGGCAGCGACTTGGCGGGCGTGGTCTCGGTGAACACGGCGGGGTCGCGGGACGCGGAACCGTACACGTTCGTACTGGACTTGATCACCAGCCGCTTGACCGCCGGGGACTTCTGGCACGCCCCGAGCAGCTGCATGGTGCCGATGACGTTGGTCTCCTTGACCGTGCTCCGGCTGCCGCTGCCCAGCGCGGTGCCGGTCACGTCCAGGTGGACGACCGTGTCGGCGCCCGTCTCGGCGAGCACCCGCGCGATGGTGGGCTGCCGGATGTCGGCCTGGACGAAGTCGGCGTCGCCCAGCGGGTGCTCGGGCGGCAGCGCGTCCACGGCGACGACCCGCTCCACCCGTGGGTCACGCTGGATCCGCCGGACGAACCGGCCCCCCAGCTGACGGGCCACTCCGGTCACCAGCACGACGTTCCCCAAGATCAGCGCCTTCCCTCCGTTGCCCGTCTGCGGGCCAACTTAGCGAATCGATGTTGCGCTGTGATGACCACCCGATGCATGAAGTGACGAAAGGGCCCGTATGGGATCAGGCGGTCCGGAAAAGCGTGTGGCCCCCCACCGGTGCGGTGGGGGGCCACAGACGGCTCGAACGCCGTATTACTTCTTGTTACGGCGCTGAACGCGCGTGCGCTTGAGCAGCTTGCGGTGCTTCTTCTTGGCCATCCGCTTGCGCCGCTTCTTGATAACAGAGCCCACGACTACCCTCGCTCACTTCTCATCACTCGGTGCTGGGCGCCATGGGCCCATACGACCTACGAGGGGCTAGCCTACCCGCCCGAGCGCTGAGGTCGTAATCGAGGTTCCCGGGGAGATCATCGGCGCCTTCCCGGCGATCACCCGGAGCCGCCGTCAGGCCGTCTCCACCCCCACATAGCTCTCACGGAGGTACTCGTGCACCGCTTGCTCGGGGACGCGGAAGGACCGCCCCACCCGGATCGCGGGCAGATGACCGCTGTGCACCAGGCGGTACACGGTCATCTTCGACACTCGCATCACCGAGGCGACCTCCGCCACGGTAAGGAACTGAACCTCGTTCAGAGGCCTCTCGCCAGCTGCAGCCATGACACACCTGAACCTTCCGCACTCGACGGCCACCGGCTTCCCCTTCCGGTGACTCTTCGTCGTTGCGTGCTCACTCCCCAATGTAGGGGCGGGTGATGCGAGTGGGGAAGAGGTGCACCCATCGGCGGCCTACTGTGACAGACACGCTCGATTGAGTACGTAGCGGGTAATCGGACGGTAGTAAGCCGACCGCACACCATCATCAAGTGGAACGACGACGGACACGGACCCCTCGGCCTCCCCCACGAAGAGCGCGGGGTCATCCGTATCCGCCAGCCCCATGGCCTCGAACCCCAGCTGACCTGCTCCGCAGACCCACCCGTGGTCTCCCACCACGAGCTCCGGCAACGGCCCGCCGGCCTCGGCCACGGCGGCCAGCACGGTACGAACCGGGAGCGGTGAGTGCGTGTGTGCGCCGGGCTCACCAGCGGGGCGCCCGAGACCGGCTTCGCGGACGAGGGCAACGCCTCGTACGTAGTCGAGGCTGTGCGTACGTAGACCGAACCGGGTCGTTATGTCGACACGGCGGCCCTGCGCGGGGGTGAGGACATCACATCCCGCCGCCGACAACGCGTCTGCCAAGGCGGCGTAGAACCCGGTCAGACGGTGCGGGTGCCCGGTCCCGAACAACACGGGTGTCCCCCGCCGCGCCGCGACCCCGATCCGCTCGGCGAAGGCGTCCAGCGCGGCCAACGTCCGCTCAGGATCGATCACATCATGACCGGATGTATCCCTGGGGTCAGCCGAAACCCCGCACTTGTCCGCCATCAACCCGATCAGATCCCGCTGTCCCCATACCCATTCGGGATCGATCCCGATCAGCACACGAGGGTCCCGAGCCGCGAAGAGCCGATAACTCCGCAGACTCACCTCCCGCGCCGTAGCCACCCGCCCAGCCAACCGAGCCGCAATCAGATGGGCCCGCAATTCCCCGGTGCTCAACACCCAAGCGATGCTGGCGGATTGGAAGGGGCCGGACCTCGGAAACGGGGAAAGTCTGCACAGTTGGCGTAACGGAGGCCACCCCCAGCCGGTCCGGCGCTTGAGGACGAGGCCGTTCAGGCCGATACGGGGACGGCGAAGTCTCCTACGGCAACAGACCCCGCAGCGGGAACGCCGCCCGGCGCGTAGCCAGTACCGCCTGGTCCAAGCGGTCAGCGGGATCGTAGCCCTCGTCCCAGGACGTCCACGACACCGGCCACCGCCCATCCGTCATCCGCCCCGGCCCCAACTGCCGCGTGCGCGCGAACACTTCCTGCCGCCACCCCTCGGGAACCAGCGTCTCCGGCGCCACCGGCCTTCCCGCCGCGATCCCCACCAGGTGCGCCCACGACCGCGGCACGACGTCCACCACCTCGTACCCGCCCCCACCGAGCGCCACCCACCGCCCCTCCGCACAGGCATGCGCCAGCTCATGGCACGCCAGCTGCACCGCCCGCTGCGCGTCCAAGGACACGGCGAGATGAGCGAGCGGATCCTCGAAGTGTGTATCGGCCCCGTGCTGCGTCACCAGCACCTGCGGCCGGAACTCCGCCAGCAGCTCCGGCACCACCGCGTGGAACGCCCGCAACCACCCCGCGTCCCCCGTCCCCGCCGGCAGCGCCACGTTCACCGCCGAACCCTCTCCCGCCCCGGCCCCGGTCTCCTCCGGCCACCCGGTCTGCGGGAACAGCGTCCGCGGATGCTCGTGCAACGAGATCGTGAGCACCCGCGGGTCCTCCCAGAACGCCGCCTGTACCCCGTCCCCGTGATGCACGTCGACGTCCACGTACGCGACCCGCTCGGCCCCCAACTCCAGCAGCCGCGCCACGGCCAAGGCCGCGTCGTTGTACACGCAGAACCCCGACGCACCCCCGGGCATCGCATGATGCAGCCCGCCCGCGAAGTTCACCGCGTGCGCCACGTCCCCGCGCCACACCGCCTCCGCCGCCCCCACCGACAGCCCGGCGATCAGCGCGGACACCTCGTGCATCCCGGCGAACGCCGGGTCGTCCATCGTCCCCAGCCCGTACGACCCGTCCGCCGCCCCCGGATCCGCCGACGCGGCCTTCACCGCGTCGATGTAGTCCTGCCGGTGGACCAGCCGCAGCGTCGAGTCCCCGGCCGGCCGCGCGGCGACGACGTCCACCTCGCGATCGAGTCCGAGGGCGCTGACCAGCCCCCGGGTCAGCGTCAGCCGGACCGGATCCATCGGATGGTCCGGGCCGAAGTCATAGCCCGTTACTGCCTCGTCCCACATCAGCTGTGCGCGGCCGCTCATGCCCGCCACCGTATCGGTCCGGTTGAGCGCCGAACGAACGCGCGCACACCAGCGTCGCCAGCACCAACACCATCGGTACGAGCATCGCCCCGCGATAGCTCCACGCCTCCCCCACCGCTCCCACCAACGGCGAACCGACCAGGAAACCGACGTAGTTGAAGACGTTCAGCCGAGCGACCGCCGCGTCCGAGGCCGCCGACCCGTGCCGCTCCACGGCCAGCCGCCCCGCCGCCGCGAACGTCTGCGGCACCAGCACGCACAACCCGAACCCCAGCAGCATGAACCCGGCCATCCCCACCCACGCCCCGGACGCCCCGGCCACCACCGCGAACCCGAGCGCCGCCACCAACGCCCCCGCCCGCACGACCGCCGCGGCCCCGAACCGCCGTACCCCCAGATCCCCGACGCCCCGCCCCACCAGCATGGTCACCATGTAGACGTTGTACGGAACCGTCGCCAGCTGCTCGGAGCTCCCCAGCACGTCGTCCAGGTACTTGGCACTCCAGTTGGAGACCGTCGAGTCCCCGATGTACGCGAAGGTCATCACCAGACACAGCGGCAACAGCCAGCCGAACCCGAAACCCCCACCGCCCTCCGACCCGGCCCCCGCCGCGCCCTCCCCGTCGACGTACCACCGGCTCCCCACCAACACCGCCGGCAGCAGCACGAGCACCACTGGCAGATACGCCACCCACAGCGCGAGCTGCCAGTGCGCCCCGGCCCATGCCAGCGAGGCCCCCACGATCCCGCCCAGGCTGTACGCGCCATGGAACCCGAGCATGATGCTGCGCCCGTACGCCCGTTGAAGGCTCACCCCGAGCATGTTCATCGAGGCATCCAGCACCCCCACGGCCAGCCCGAAGACGCCCAGGGCCACCGCCAGCCCCGCCAGTCCCGCGCCCGCGCCGACCCCGAGCAGCGCCAGCAGCACGACCGGCTGGGACCACCGCAGCAGCCGGCTCGCCCTCACACGCTTCACCAGCTGCTCGGCCGACACGCTCCCGAGCCCGGCCAGAACCGGCACGGCGGCGAGGAAGGCGGGCAGCAGCGCGTCGGAGACGCCGTAGCGGTCCTGGATGGCCGGGATCCGCGTCACCAGCAGGGCGAAGGTGGCCCCCTGCGCGAAGAAGCCGAACGCCAACGAAACCCTGCCGCGCCGCAGCACATCAGCCATGCCGGCGAGAGTAGGGCCCCGGACCGGCGCTGAACAGACCCTCCAAATGTCCCGCAAACGCAGAAAACCCCCGTACCGATATCCCGGCACGGGGGTTTTCTCAACAATAGTTCGGCGGCGTCCTACTCTCCCACAGGGTCCCCCCTGCAGTACCATCGGCGCTGTGAGGCTTAGCTTCCGGGTTCGGAATGTAACCGGGCGTTTCCCTCACGCTATGACCACCGAAACACTATGAAACTGACAACCAGACCACGCTCTGTGAAACGTGGGGCTGTTCGTGGTTTCAGAACCAACACAGTGGACGCGAGCAACTGAGGACAAGCCCTCGGCCTATTAGTACCAGTCAACTCCACCCGTTACCGGGCTTCCATATCTGGCCTATCAACCCAGTCGTCTACTGGGAGCCTTACCCTCTCAAGGAGGTGGGAATACTCATCTCGAAGCAGGCTTCCCGCTTAGATGCTTTCAGCGGTTATCCCTCCCGAACGTAGCCAACCAGCCATGCCCTTGGCAGGACAACTGGCACACCAGAGGTTCGTCCGTCCCGGTCCTCTCGTACTAGGGACAGCCCTTCTCAATATTCCTACGCGCACAGCGGATAGGGACCGAACTGTCTCACGACGTTCTAAACCCAGCTCGCGTACCGCTTTAATGGGCGAACAGCCCAACCCTTGGGACCGACTCCAGCCCCAGGATGCGACGAGCCGACATCGAGGTGCCAAACCATCCCGTCGATATGGACTCTTGGGGAAGATCAGCCTGTTATCCCCGGGGTACCTTTTATCCGTTGAGCGACGGCGCTTCCACAAGCCACCGCCGGATCACTAGTCCCGACTTTCGTCCCTGCTCGACCCGTCGGTCTCACAGTCAAGCTCCCTTGTGCACTTACACTCAACACCTGATTACCAACCAGGCTGAGGGAACCTTTGGGCGCCTCCGTTACTCTTTAGGAGGCAACCGCCCCAGTTAAACTACCCATCAGACACTGTCCCTGATCCGGATCACGGACCCAGGTTAGACATCCAGCACGACCAGACTGGTATTTCAACGACGACTCCCACGACACTGGCGTGCCGTGCTCAAAGTCTCCCAGCTATCCTACACAAGCCGAACCGAACACCAATATCAAACTGTAGTAAAGGTCCCGGGGTCTTTCCGTCCTGCTGCGCGAAACGAGCATCTTTACTCGTAGTGCAATTTCACCGGGCCTATGGTTGAGACAGTCGAGAAGTCGTTACGCCATTCGTGCAGGTCGGAACTTACCCGACAAGGAATTTCGCTACCTTAGGATGGTTATAGTTACCACCGCCGTTTACTGGCGCTTAAGTTCTCAGCTTCGCACGCCCGAAAGCGCACTAACCGGTCCCCTTAACGTTCCAGCACCGGGCAGGCGTCAGTCCGTATACATCGCCTTACGGCTTCGCACGGACCTGTGTTTTTAGTAAACAGTCGCTTCTCGCTGGTCTCTGCGGCCACCCCCAGCTCGAGCAGCAAGTGCTCTCACCAGTGATGGCCCCCCTTCTCCCGAAGTTACGGGGGCATTTTGCCGAGTTCCTTAACCATAGTTCACCCGAACGCCTCGGTATTCTCTACCTGACCACCTGAGTCGGTTTAGGGTACGGGCCGCCATGAAACTCGCTAGAGGCTTTTCTCGACAGCATAGGATCATCCACTTCACCACAATCGGCTCGGCATCAGGTCTCAGACTCATGGTGTGCGGATTTGCCTACACACCGTCCTACACCCTTACCCCGGGACTACCATCGCCCGGGCTGGACTACCTTCCTGCGTCACCCCATCACTCACCTACTAACCGCTTGGGCCGGCGGCTCCACCACTTTCCTTTCCCCGAAGGGTCCGGAACGGCTTCACGGCCTTAGCATCACGATGCTCGATGTTTGACGCTTCACAGCGGGTACCGGAATATCAACCGGTTATCCATCGACTACGCCTGTCGGCCTCGCCTTAGGTCCCGACTTACCCTGGGCAGATCAGCTTGACCCAGGAACCCTTAGTCAATCGGCGCACACGTTTCTCACGTGTGTATCGCTACTCATGCCTGCATTCTCACTCGTGAACCGTCCACAACTCGCTTCCGCGGCTGCTTCACCCGGCACACGACGCTCCCCTACCCATCCATACACCCGTTGGGGCTTATTGTATGAATGACACGACTTCGGCGGTACGCTTGAGCCCCGCTACATTGTCGGCGCGGAATCACTAGACCAGTGAGCTATTACGCACTCTTTCAAGGGTGGCTGCTTCTAAGCCAACCTCCTGGTTGTCTGTGCGACTCCACATCCTTTCCCACTTAGCGTACGCTTAGGGGCCTTAGTCGATGCTCTGGGCTGTTTCCCTCTCGACCATGGAGCTTATCCCCCACAGTCTCACTGCCGTGCTCTCACTTACCGGCATTCGGAGTTTGGCTAAGGTCAGTAACCCGGTAGGGCCCATCGCCTATCCAGTGCTCTACCTCCGGCAAGAAACACACGACGCTGCACCTAAATGCATTTCGGGGAGAACCAGCTATCACGGAGTTTGATTGGCCTTTCACCCCTAACCACAGGTCATCCCCCAGGTTTTCAACCCTGGTGGGTTCGGTCCTCCACGAAGTCTTACCTCCGCTTCAACCTGCCCATGGCTAGATCACTCCGCTTCGGGTCTTGAGCGTGCTACTGAATCGCCCTGTTCGGACTCGCTTTCGCTACGGCTTCCCCACACGGGTTAACCTCGCAACACACCGCAAACTCGCAGGCTCATTCTTCAAAAGGCACGCAGTCACGAGAAGCACCAAAGTGCTTCCGACGCTCCCACGGCTTGTAGGCACACGGTTTCAGGTACTATTTCACTCCGCTCCCGCGGTACTTTTCACCATTCCCTCACGGTACTATCCGCTATCGGTCACCAGGGAATATTTAGGCTTAGCGGGTGGTCCCGCCAGATTCACACGGGATTTCTCGGGCCCCGTGCTACTTGGGTGTCTCTCAAACGAGCCGCTGACGTTTCGACTACGGGGGTCTTACCCTCTACGCCGGACCTTTCGCATGTCCTTCGTCTACATCAACGGTTTCTGACTCGTCTCACAGCCGGCAGACTGTGAAAGAGAGATCCCACAACCCCCACGACGCAACCCCTGCCGGGTCTCACACGTCGTAGGTTTGGCCTCATCCGGTTTCGCTCGCCACTACTCCCGGAATCACGGTTGTTTTCTCTTCCTGCGGGTACTGAGATGTTTCACTTCCCCGCGTTCCCTCCACACTGCCTATGTGTTCAGCAGCGGGTGACAGCCCATGACGACTGCCGGGTTTCCCCATTCGGAAACCCCCGGATCAAAGCCTGGTTGACGGCTCCCCGGGGACTATCGTGGCCTCCCACGTCCTTCATCGGTTCCTGGTACCAAGGCATCCACCGTGCGCCCTTAAAAACTTGGCCACAGATGCTCGCGTCCACTGTGCAGTTCTCAAACAACGACCAGCCACCCATCACCCCACCAGACAAACCGGTGAGTGCACTGGGGCCGGCGACTGAGGAGAAGATCATTCCCTCAGACACCCAACAGCGTGCCCGGCCAAGCCCCCGTCCGAAGATCATGCGTTCCACACTCTTGCGAGCAGTACTAGCAGCCTCCGACCCAGGGTCCCGGCCGAATAGTCAACGTTCCACCCATGAGCAACCAGCATCAGACGTTCGCTGATGATCTGGCCTCTGACCGGGCAAGCCCGGTAAGAAGTGCTCCTTAGAAAGGAGGTGATCCAGCCGCACCTTCCGGTACGGCTACCTTGTTACGACTTCGTCCCAATCGCCAGTCCCACCTTCGACAGCTCCCTCCCACAAGGGGTTGGGCCACCGGCTTCGGGTGTTACCGACTTTCGTGACGTGACGGGCGGTGTGTACAAGGCCCGGGAACGTATTCACCGCAGCAATGCTGATCTGCGATTACTAGCGACTCCGACTTCATGGGGTCGAGTTGCAGACCCCAATCCGAACTGAGACCGGCTTTTTGAGATTCGCTCCACCTCACGGTATCGCAGCTCATTGTACCGGCCATTGTAGCACGTGTGCAGCCCAAGACATAAGGGGCATGATGACTTGACGTCGTCCCCACCTTCCTCCGAGTTGACCCCGGCGGTCTCCCGTGAGTCCCCAGCACCACAAGGGCCTGCTGGCAACACGGGACAAGGGTTGCGCTCGTTGCGGGACTTAACCCAACATCTCACGACACGAGCTGACGACAGCCATGCACCACCTGTACACCGACCACAAGGGGGGCACTATCTCTAATGCTTTCCGGTGTATGTCAAGCCTTGGTAAGGTTCTTCGCGTTGCGTCGAATTAAGCCACATGCTCCGCCGCTTGTGCGGGCCCCCGTCAATTCCTTTGAGTTTTAGCCTTGCGGCCGTACTCCCCAGGCGGGGAACTTAATGCGTTAGCTGCGGCACCGACGACGTGGAATGTCGCCAACACCTAGTTCCCACCGTTTACGGCGTGGACTACCAGGGTATCTAATCCTGTTCGCTCCCCACGCTTTCGCTCCTCAGCGTCAGTAATGGCCCAGAGATCCGCCTTCGCCACCGGTGTTCCTCCTGATATCTGCGCATTTCACCGCTACACCAGGAATTCCGATCTCCCCTACCACACTCTAGCTAGCCCGTATCGACTGCAGACTCGGAGTTAAGCCCCGAGCTTTCACAATCGACGTGACAAGCCGCCTACGAGCTCTTTACGCCCAATAATTCCGGACAACGCTTGCGCCCTACGTATTACCGCGGCTGCTGGCACGTAGTTAGCCGGCGCTTCTTCTGCAGGTACCGTCACTTTCGCTTCTTCCCTGCTGAAAGAGGTTTACAACCCGAAGGCCGTCATCCCTCACGCGGCGTCGCTGCATCAGGCTTTCGCCCATTGTGCAATATTCCCCACTGCTGCCTCCCGTAGGAGTCTGGGCCGTGTCTCAGTCCCAGTGTGGCCGGTCGCCCTCTCAGGCCGGCTACCCGTCGTCGCCTTGGTGAGCCATTACCTCACCAACAAGCTGATAGGCCGCGGGCTCATCCTTCACCGCCGGAGCTTTTAACCGCAGATCATGCGATCCGCAGTGTTATCCGGTATTAGACCCCGTTTCCAGGGCTTGTCCCAGAGTGAAGGGCAGATTGCCCACGTGTTACTCACCCGTTCGCCACTAATCCACCCCGAAGGGCTTCATCGTTCGACTTGCATGTGTTAAGCACGCCGCCAGCGTTCGTCCTGAGCCAGGATCAAACTCTCCGTGAATGTTTTCCCGTAATCGGGATGAACACCACGAGAGCGGTGCGAGAGGAGGAATAGTCCCCTCGCACACAGCGTCCTCGCTGTGTTATTTCAAAGGAACCTCGACCATCGGAATCTTCCGACGGACGGGGTATCAACATATCTGGCGTTGACTTTTGGCACGCTGTTGAGTTCTCAAGGAACGGTCGCTTCCTTTGTACTCACCCTCTCGGGCTTTCCTCCGGGCGCTTCCCTTCGGTCTTGCGTTTCCGACTCTATCAGACCGTTTTCCGATCCGATTTCCTCGGTGCTTTCCAGGTTCTCGCTCTCGCGTTTCCCTTTCCGGCGGTTCCGACTCTATCAGATCCTTTTCGGTGTCTGACCCCCAGTCAGCGGGGTTCGCCTTCCCGGCCCTGCGGCCGTTCCGACGAGTGAGACTTTAGCGGATTCCCGGCCCCGACTGCTAATCGGTGCCTGCGTTCTTTCGAACGCGGATTCCTCATTTCGCAAATACGCACGCCAAAGGCACGACGACGGATCGCCGATTGTTGGCTCGTACTTGCGGAAGTGGCTGTCCGGGGACCGACTGGAGTCGGCGCTCACGTCGGACAACTCGGAGAACACTACGCACCCCGGCGGGGTGTGTCAACCCCCATCCGGAAGATCTCCTTCCGGAGTACTGTGGGCTCCGTGATGACACGTACGTGCACCCAGCAGTGGTGGGCCGCCTGACGGCGGCCGCACGCACGTATGCACTTCAGCGGCCGCCCCCTCGGCGGCCGCTTCTCGTTTCTCCCTCCAGAGCCCTGGGAGCCGGCCGGCCGGGGCGGGCGGCCCGGCCAGGAGCTCTACCAGGGATGGAGAAGAGATGACACGGGTCTTCAGCGGGATCAAGCCGACCGGGCACCTGACGCTGGGGAACTACTTGGGAGCCATACGGCGGTGGGCCGATGTGGACCAGTACCAGTCGGACGCCTTGTTCTGCATCGTCGATCTGCACGCGCTGACCGTCGACCACGATCCCGCGCGAGTGCGTCGGCTCACCCGGCAGGACGCGACGCTGCTGCTGGCGACGGGGCTCGATCCGAAGCTGTGCACCGTGTTCGTACAGAGTCATGTGGACGAGCACGCGCGGCTCTCGTACGTGCTGGAGTGCGTGGCGACCGACGGCGAGATGCGGCGGATGATCCAGTACAAGGAGAAGTCCGCGCGCGAGCGGGAGCGGGGCGGGAGCGTACGGCTGTCGCTGCTGACGTATCCGGCGCTGATGGCGGCGGACATCCTGGCGTACGGGACGGACGAGGTGCCCGTGGGGGACGACCAGGCGCAGCACGTGGAGCTGGCGCGGGATCTGGCGGTGCGGTTCAACCAGCGGTACGGGCACACGTTCGTCGTGCCCAGGACGGCGAGTCCCCGGGTGGCCGCGCGGGTCATGAACCTTCAGGAGCCGACGTCGAAGATGGGGAAGTCGGACGACTCGGGGCCGGGGATCGTCTATCTGCTCGACGAGCCGGAGACCGTGCGGAAGAAGATCATGCGGGCGGTGACCGACAGCGGACGGGGCGTCGTCTACGACCAGGCCGAGCAGCCGGGGATCGCGAACCTGCTGGAGATCCTTGCGGCGTGCACGGGTGGGGATCCGGAGGCGCTGAGCGGTGAGTACGAGACGTACGGCGCCCTGAAGAAGGACACCGCGGAGGCCGTGGTCGAGGTGCTCAGGCCAGTGCAGGACAGGCACCGGGAGCTGTGCACGGATCCCGCGTATGTTGAGGCGGTCCTGCGGGACGGCGCCGAGAGGGCGCGGGCGATGGCCCGGCCGACGGTCGACGCCGCCTACCGGGCGATCGGGCTGCTGCCCGCGGTGGCGGAGGAGGCCGAGCCGAACGCCACGCGGTAGGCGCGAGGGCTGGTGGCGAGGCGCGATGCGAAGTGCTGGCGCATCGTGACCTCGCTGCCGAAGCCCGTGCGGCGGGCGACCTCGGGCATGGGCAGGTCGGTGCGTTCGAGGAGCTTCTGCGCGGCGGCGATGCGCTGGTCGAGAAGCCAGCGCAGCGGGGTGGTTCCCGTAGCGGCCGTGAAGTGGCGGGCGAAGGAGCGCGGGGACAAGGAGATCGTCGACGCGGCGAGGTGAGCCCCCGTGCGGGAGGTCCTCAGTCCTTGTTGCCGGTGGCGAGTTCGCGGCTGCGGTCGCGGGCGGCTTCGAGGGCGGCGATGAGGGCGGCCCGTACGCCGTGGTTCTCCAGTTCGCGGATGGCGTTGATGGTGGTGCCCGCGGGAGAGGTGACGTTCTCGCGGAGCTTGACGGGGTGTTCGCCGCTGTCGCGGAGCATCACCGCGGCGCCGATCGCGGACTGGACGATGAGTTCGTGCGCCTTGTCGCGGGGCAGGCCGAGGAGGATGCCGGCGTCGGTCATGGCCTCGACCAGGTAGAAGAAGTACGCCGGACCGGAGCCGGAGAGGGCCGTGCAGGCGTCCTGCTGCGACTCCGGGACGCGCAGCGTCTTGCCGACCGCGCCGAAGATCTCCTCGGCGTGGGCCAGGTGTTCGGCGGTGGCGTGGGTGCCGGCGGAGATGACGGACATGGCCTCGTCGACGAGGGCGGGGGTGTTCGTCATGACGCGCACGACCGGCGTGCCCGGGGCCAGGCGCTCCTCGAAGAAGGAGGTGGGGATGCCGGCGGCGCCGCTGATGACGAGGCGGTCGGCGGGGATGTGCGGGGAGAGTTCGTCCAGGAGGGCACCCATGTCCTGCGGCTTGACCGTGAGGATCAGGGTGTCGGCGGTCTTGGCGGCCTCGGGGTTGCTGACCGGGGTGACTCCGTGACGGGTGCGGAGTTCTTCGGCGCGTTCCGGGCGGCGGGCGGTGACGAGGAGGTCGGCGGGGGCCCATCCGGCCCGGATCATTCCGCTGAGCAGGGCTTCGCCGATCTTGCCGGTGCCGAGGACTGCGACTTTCTGGCTCATGCGGCTCAGTCTCGCACCGGCGGGGCGGGCTATGGGCGGGTTGTCCGGTGGGCGGACCCGCCCCCCTGCTTACGGGGCATCCGCCCCCCCTCCCCCGGGCGTCAGGGTGTCCGGCGTCGCAGGGTGGCCGCGCCGAGGACCAGGACCAGCAGGGCGCAGCACGCCACGATCAGGACGTCGCGGACGAAGGTGGCCGTCATGTCGGTGTGGTGGAGGACCTCGTTCATGCCGTCGACCGCGTACGACATCGGCAGGACGTCGGAGACGGCCTCCAGGGCGGGGTGCATGTCGGAGCGGGGAGTGAAGAGGCCGCAGAGGAGCAGCTGGGGGAAGATCACCGCGGGCATGAACTGGACCGCCTGGAACTCCGATGCCGCGAAGGCCGAGACGAACAGCCCCAGGGCCGTGCCGAGCAGGGCGTCGAGAAGGGCGACCAGCAGGAGCAGCCAGGGCGAGCCGGTGACGTCGAGGCCCAGGGCCCAGACCGCCAGCCCGGTGGCGAGCGCCGACTGGACGATCGCGATGGTGCCGAAGGCGAGCGCGTAGCCGGCGATGAGGTCGGCCTTGCCCAGCGGCATCACGAGGAGGCGTTCGAGGGTGCCCGAGGTGCGTTCGCGCAGGGTGGCGATGGACGTGACCAGGAACATCGTGATCAGCGGGAAGATCCCGAGCAGCGAGGCGCCGATGCTGTCGAAGACCTGCGTGCTGCCGTCGAAGACGTAACGCAGCAGGATCAGCATCACGCACGGGACGAGGAGCATCAGCGCGATCGTCCGCGGGTCGTGGCGGAGCTGGCGCAGCACGCGGCCCGCGGTGGCCGTGGTACGGGCGAGGGACAGGGCGCGGGTGGGGGCGGGTGCGGGTGCGGTCGTCGCGCTCGGAGTCGTAGGCGTCGTCGTGCTCATCGGGCTCATCGGGCTCACCGGCCTCATCTCGCTCATCGGGTCGTCTCCTTGCTGCGGCCCGCCGCGGCCGCCTCGTCGACCAGGTGCAGGAAGGCCGCCTCGACGGTCTCGGCACCGGTACGGGTGCGCAGCGCGTCCGGGGTGTCGTCGGCGAGGATCTCGCCCTCGCGCATGAGCAGCAGCCGGTGGCAGCGCTCGGCCTCGTCCATGACGTGGGAGGAGACGAGGAGGGTGGCGCCGCGGTTGGCGGCGATGGAGTGGAAGAGGTTCCACAGGTCGCGGCGCAGGACCGGGTCGAGGCCGACGGTGGGCTCGTCGAGGACGAGGAGTTCGGGCGAGCCGAGGAGCGCCACGGCGAGGGAGACGCGGCCCCGCTGGCCGCCGGAGAGGTTGCCCGCGAGGGCGTCGGCGTGGCCGATGAGGTCGACGTCGGCGATGGCCCGGGCGACGTCGGCCCGGCGGCGCTCGGCGGCGGAGCCACCGGGGTCGAGTATCGCGGCGAAGTAGTCGAGGTTCTGGCGCACGGTCAGGTCGTCGTAGACGGACGGGGCTTGGGTGACGTAGCCGATGCGGGTGCGCAGCGAGGGGTGGCCGGCGGGGCGGCCGAGGACGTCCAGGGTGCCGGTGACCTTGGCCTGGGCGCCGACGATCGAGCGCATCAGGGTCGACTTGCCGCATCCCGACGGGCCGAGCAGGCCGGTGATCCGACCGCGCGGCACGGTGAAGTCGAGGGCGCGCAGGACGGTGCGGGGGCCGCGTACGACGGTGAGGGCACAGGCGCTGACGGCCGGGGGCTCAGGTGGGTCGGCCGAATAATTCATCATGCGGTGAATAATGCTCCGGGTGGGGAGTGCCGTCAAGCGGGGTGCGGGCAGGAGGGGGCGGCGGCAGGGGAGTTGGGGTGTTGCCGGGCGGGGCTTGGGGTGGGACGGGGGGCGCGGGCGGGGGCGCGGGCGGAGGACGGCGCTCCGGTCAGGTGTTGCGGTCAGGTGGTGCGGGCGACGACCAGGAGGACGTCGTAGACCTCCTCGACGACGCCGTCCGGGAACGCCTTCAGCAGATGGGCGCGCTCCTCCTCGAAGAAGGCGGCTGTCTCCTGCTCCGGGGTGACGAGCAGGAGCGAGTGGCTTCCGATGTTGGCGAGGTGGGTGTCGATCGGGACGCGGCGGCTCCAGCGGACCGAGCGGCGGGTGAACCGGAGCCGTCCGCTGGGGTCGGCGCGCTCCGCGCCGTCGGCGGCCTTGCGCTGCTCGGCGGCGACGTCGACGCCGAAGAAGCAGCCGGCGCGTTCGGCGCCCGCGGCGATCCACGGGACGTCCAGGGCGTTGGTGTTCCACCACAGCGCCAGCGCACCGCCCGGACGCAGGACGCGCAGCACCTCCGGCACCGAGCGGGCCGGGTCGGTCCAGTGCCAGGCCTGGGCGTACGTGATGAAGTCCGCGCCCGCGTCGGCGATCGGGAGGGCATCGCCGCTGCCCCGGACGACGGGCACGCCGGGCAGAGCGCGACGGAACTCGGCCGCCATGCCCGCGCCGGGCTCCACCGCGACCACGTCGGCGCCCAAGGCGTGCAGGAGCGCGGTCGCGATACCGGTGCCGGCGCCGACGTCCACGACCCGGGCCCCGGCGAGCGGGCGGCCGGCGAGCTCCTCGACGGTGTCGAGGAGGGCGGGCGGGTAGGAGGGCCGGTTCGCGGCGTACTGGGCCGCGACGGCGTTGAAGGAGTGGGCTCGGTCGGCAGCCGGGGGCCGGGGTGTGGTGGTCATGCCGCCATCGTGGTGCGGAGGGGACGGCTGCGACAGGGCTGGAGAGAAAACAGCACGTTGGCTCGCTCGGCGCGGCCGAGGGTCGACTACGACCGGCCCTGCTTCAGCGGCCGGGGCTCGACTCGACCGGCCCTGCTTCAGCGGCCGGGGCTCGGCTCAGCGCCGGCTCTTCTTCCTCGCCGGGTTCCCCGTGCGCCGGGCCGAGCGGCGGGTGTACTGCTCGCGCGCGCTGTCGTACTCGGCGCGGTGGAGCTTCTCGCCGGGGGCCTCGGTGAGGGAGCGGAGGAAGTACGCGATCAGCGAGCCGACGAAGCCGATGGCGAGCAGGCCGCGGAGGGACGCCTGGCGGGCGGGGTCCGGGCGTTCGCCGAAGCCCTGCCAGGTGTTGCGGAAGGCGAGCGCGCTGCAGATCGCGAACATCGTGACGATCAGGACGGCCACGAAGGGGCCGGTGTCCGCGATCCGCAGTCCCTCGTAGGCGAACCGCAGCACGAGGCACGCGGCGACGGCCGCGCCGAGCGAGCCCACGGCCACGCCGACCCGGCGGGCGGCGTAGCCGCTGCCGCGGTGCACCCAGGACGTACCGAAGAATCGGAGGGGCTCGGGACGGGGCCCGCCGGGGGCCGCGCCGGCGGAGCCCGCAGGGGTGTCCTGGGTGCCGGGTGCGTCGCTCACCGGTTGATTATGCGGTGTGGGGTGAGCGGGCTGCGTGGGGGTCAGGAGCAGCGGTCGGCCACGTAGCCGTCGCTGCCGGTCTGGACGTAGGCATCCGACACGAACTCGCCGTTGCCGATGTTGTCCCAGATGCTCGACGTGCCGTACGGGCCGGACACCGTCGAGCCCGGCGTCTGGCAGCGGATCTGCACCCTGGCGCCCTCGGCCAGGACGCGGACGATGCCGTAGCTGGTGCCGGGACCGCTGCGGACGTTCAGGCGGACGCCCGGGGCGACCGCGTAGTAGCGATCGGCTGTCGCCGTCACGGCGGCTTCATCCGACTCGGTTCTCACGGCCTCTTCGGCGCGGTCAACAGACATGACAAACCTCCCCCGTTGACCCCATGACTGTCATGGGGACCCGTTGATTCCCCCGAAACGCAGATCGAAACATGCGTGCTCTTCTCGCACACAGTCCCCGTGAGGCCGCCTCTGCCTCGCACGTGTCATCGACTAGGCTCCCTCTGCGTCGCGCACGCGGACGAACAGCACGGGGGTGGTCCCATGGCGACACAGGGAAACGTCGGGGCGGGCGCGGAAGCGGAACTCCCCGAGTACGCCGGTCACTACCAGCTGGAGTCCCGGCTGGGGTCGGGCGGCATGGGCGTCGTTCATCTGGCCCGCAGCGCCTCGGGGATGAAGCTCGCGGTGAAGATCGTCCATGCCCAGTTCGCCAGGGACCCCGAGTTCAGAGGCCGCTTCCGGCAGGAGGTGGCCGCGGCACGGCGGGTGAGCGGTGCCTTCACGGCGCCTGCCGTCGACGCCGATCCGGATGCCGAACTCCCCTGGATGGCCACGCAGTTCATCCCCGGGCCGACGCTCTCCGACCACGTGAAGCAGAGCGGTCCCCTGGCGACGGAGCAGGTACGCCGGCTCATGGCCGGGCTCGCGGAGGCGTTGCGCGACATCCACCGGGTCGGGGTCGTGCACCGGGACCTGAAGCCGAGCAACGTGCTGCTCGCCGAGGACGGGCCGAAGGTCATCGACTTCGGTATCTCGCGGCCCAAGGACAGCGAACTGCGGACCGAGACCGGCAAGTTGATCGGTACCCCGCCGTTCATGGCGCCCGAGCAGTTCCGGCGGCCGCGCGACGTCGGGCCGGCCGCCGATGTCTTCGCGCTCGGGTCGGTGATCGTCCACGCGGCGACGGGATGCGGGCCGTTCGACTCCGACAGTCCGTACGTCGTCGCCTACCAGGTCGTCCACGACGAACCCGACCTGACCGGCGTACCGGAGAGCATCGCTCCTCTGGTGCGGCGCTGCCTCACCAAGGAACCGGAGGACCGTCCGACCCCCGCCGAGCTGGTGCGAGAACTGCGGTCTGCCTCGGCCTCGTTGGACACCCAGCCGTTCATACCCGCGCAGCGGACGTACGACGGCACCGAACCGGAGCCCCGCGCGAAGCCGGCGGAACGCGCGGCCGTGCCGGGCCGGGGCAGGCGGGTGCTCCTCGTGACGGGGGCACTCGGCGCCGTCGCGGCCGGGGTGGTCGCATCGGCCCACTGGCTCAACGGCGGCGGCCCGTCGCCGAAGAGCACCACTCCCCGCATCACGGCGGCCGCGTTCGACGCATGGCGCGCGACCCCGGTCACCGAGGGCACGGGGGTGTCCCGATGCGCCTATGGAGCAGGTGAGTTGCTGTGCAGCCGCTCCGAGACGGCCTTCGCGCTCGACCCGGCTGACGGCGAGGTGCGGTGGCGGCGCCACATCACCAAGGCCCGCTGGAGCAGGCCCCCCGTCCTCTCGGGCGGGCTCGTCCAGCTCGTCACGGACGAGGGCCGGCACGTGGAGGCCGTCGATCCCGCCTCCGGCGCGACGCGATGGCAGCAGGACCTGCCCGCGCACAGCGGGTTGAAGTACGCCGGCGGAACGCTCCTGCTGGTCCGCCCCGACGGGACCATCACCGGTGTGGACAGCGCGTCGGGCGACACGAAGTGGCAGGTACGGACGAACCATGCTGCGGCGCAGCTCGCCTTCCTCCCCGGCAGCCCGCTGGCGTACGCGACGAGCACGTCGGCCGACGGGAACAGCACCCGAGTCACCGCGCTGGACCCCGCGACCGGCGCCATGCGGTGGGACGCGCGGCTGAGGGGGGCCCTGAAGCCCGTCGGCGCCCATGACGGGGACCTGTTCTTCCTCCGCACCGATCCGGTCTACGGCGCCACGACCGCCGTCGTGCGCTACGCGCCGAGGTCCAGGACGTCGCGTGAGGTGAGGCTTCCCGCCCGTCGCGAGGGAGCCGAAGCCACTGTCCATGGCTCCGTCGTCTACCTCCTGGACGCCGGAGGGGCGCTGGACGCCCTCGACACCGACGCCGGGAAGCGGATCTGGCATCTGGAGACGTCGGTGAGCCGGGGCTCGGCGCCGATCGCCGACGACCGGCACGTGTACTTCGGCGCCGGCGACGGACGGCTCCTCGCCGTGGACGCCCGTACGGGACGGATCGCCGGACAGACGCCTCCGCACCCGGCGGCGCGACCGGGCGGAGTCGTGGCCGCCCTCCCCACCCCCATCCGAACCGCCACCCACCTCTACGCCACCACCCCCGACGGCACCGTCTTCGCCGTGGACGCGCGGGACCCCTCGGCCTGGTGAGCCGAGGGGTCGTGGCGCAAGGGGTCGTGGCGCAAGGGGCGCCGGGTGGTCAGCCCAGTTTGGTCACGTCGCGGACCGCGCCCTTGTCCGCGCTGGTGGCCATCGCCGCGTAGGCGCGCAGGGCCGCCGTGACCTTGCGGTCGCGGTTCTTCGGGGCGTACCGCCCGGACAACGCCTGCTCGCGGCGGGCCAGTTCCGTGTCGTCGACGAGGAGTTCGATCGTGCGGCCCGGGATGTCGATGCGGATGCGGTCGCCGTCCTCGACGAGGGCGATGGTGCCGCCGGCCGCGGCCTCGGGGGACGCGTGGCCGATGGAGAGGCCCGAAGTGCCGCCGGAGAAGCGGCCGTCGGTGATCAGGGCGCAGGTCTTGCCCAGACCGCGGCCCTTGAGGAAGGACGTCGGGTAGAGCATCTCCTGCATGCCGGGGCCGCCCTTGGGGCCCTCGTAGCGGATGACGACCACATCGCCGTCGGTGATCTGCTTGCCCAGGATCTTCTCGACGGCCTCCTCCTGCGACTCGCAGACGACCGCCGGGCCCTCGAAGGTCCAGATCGACTCGTCGACGCCGGCCGTCTTCACCACGCAGCCGTCGACCGCGAGGTTGCCCTTGAGGACCGCCAGGCCGCCGTCCTGGGAGTAGGCGTGCTCGACGCTGCGGATGCAGCCGCCCTCCGCGTCCTCGTCCAGCGCCTCCCAGCGCTCGGACTGGGAGAAGGCCTCGGCGGAGCGGACGCAGCCGGGGGCCGCGTGCCACAGTTCCACCGCCTCCGGGGAGGGGGAACCGCCGCGCACGTCCCAGGTCTTGAGCCAGTCGGACAGGGACGGGCTGTGGACGGCGTGCACGTCCTCGTTGAGCAGCCCGCCGCGGTGCAGCTCGCCGAGCAGCGCGGGGATGCCGCCGGCGCGGTGCACGTCCTCCATGTAGTACGTACGGTCCTTCGCGACGTTGGGCGCGACCTTGGCGAGGCAGGGGACCCGGCGGGAGACGGCGTCGATCTCCTCCAGGCCGAAGGGGACGCCGGCCTCCTGGGCCGCGGCCAGCAGGTGCAGGATCGTGTTGGTGGAGCCGCCCATGGCAATGTCCAGGGCCATCGCGTTCTCGAACGCCGCGAAGGTGGCGATGCCGCGCGGCAGGACCGAGTCGTCGTCCTGGTCGTAGTAGCGGTGGGTGAGGTCCATGACGGTGCGGGCCGCGTCCTCGTACAGCCGCCTGCGGGCGGTGTGCGTGGCGAGGACCGAGCCGTTGCCGGGGAGGGACAGGCCGATCGCCTCGGTCAGGCAGTTCATCGAGTTGGCGGTGAACATGCCGGAACAGGACCCGCAGGTCGGGCAGGCGTTCTCCTCGATACGGAGGATGTCCTCGTCCGAGATCTTGTCGTTGACGGCGTCGGAGATCGCGTCGACCAGGTCGAGCGTACGGACCGTGCCGTCGACGAGCGTGGCGCGGCCGGACTCCATGGGGCCGCCGGAGACGAAGACCGTCGGGATGTTCAGGCGCAGGGCGGCCATGAGCATGCCCGGGGTGATCTTGTCGCAGTTGGAGATGCAGACCAGCGCGTCGGCACAGTGGGCCTCGACCATGTACTCGACCGAGTCGGCGATCAGATCGCGGGAGGGGAGGCTGTACAGCATGCCGCCGTGGCCCATCGCGATGCCGTCGTCCACGGCGATCGTGTTGAACTCGCGCGGGATGCCGCCCGCCTCCGTGATCGCCTCGCTGACGATCCGGCCGACCGGCGCCAGGTGGGTGTGACCCGGCACGAACTCGGTGAAGCTGTTGGCGACCGCGATGACCGGCTTCCGGCCGATGTCCGCACCGGGTACGCCCGAGGCGCGCATCAGGGCGCGGGCGCCCGCCATGTTGCGGCCGTGGGTGACTGTGCGGGACCTCAGCTCGGGCATCGTCGCTCGCTCCTTCGCGGTTCGGGGAGTGCGATCGCGGGTTCACGGACTCCTGATGGGTGACGAGGGTACGCCGGTGATCCAGGGACCGGGACGATGTGTCCGGGATACGGGACGGTGGTCTCGTGCGCGTGGGGTTGACGATCGCCGGCTCACGGACAGGTTGACGATCGCCGGCTCACGGAGCCGAAGACCGAGTCGGAGACTGTCGGCTCAGGCGCCCGTCAGATGCCCCTGCACCACCGGTGCCACCCGGGCCACGATCTGCTCCACGTCCGCCGACGCCAGCGGCTCCACCTTGATCACGTACCGCAGCATCGCGCACCCCACCAGCTGGGCCGCCGCCAGTTCGGCGCGCAGCTCCGCGTCCGGGAGGTCCAGCTGGACGGCGATGCGGCGCAGCAGCTGGGAGGCGATGAGCCGGCGGAAGACGGCGGCCGCGGTCTCGTTGGTGACGGCGGAGCGGACGATGGCCAGCAGCGGCGTGCGGGTGGTGGGGTTCTCCCATATGCCGAAGACGAAGCGGGTCAGGCGCTCGCCGATCCCGTCCACGGGGCCGTCGGCGAGCGCGGACGGCGCGTCCAGGGCGGGCGCGAAGGCGACCGAGATCGCCGCCTCGAAGATCTGTTCCTTGGTGCCGAAGTAGTGGTGGACCAGGGCGGAGTCGACACCGGCGGACTTGGCGATGCCGCGGACGGACGTCTTCTCGTAGCCGCGCTCGGAGAACTCCTCGCGGGCCGCGGTCAGGATGCGGTCCCGGGTGTCGGCGGACTCCGTACGAGGGGGACGTCCACGGCGGCGCGCACCGGCGCTGGCGGCGGTCACGGCCCGGGCACCTTCATCGCGGAGGCCAGGTGGAGCCGGGTGAAGGCCAGGGCCTCCGCCAGGTCGGCCTCGCGCTCGGCGCTGGACATCGCGCGCCGGGTGTTGACCTCGATGACGACATGGCCGTCGAAGCCGGTCAGCGCGAGCCGCTCCAGCAGCTCGGCGCAGGGCTGGGTGCCGCGGCCGGGGACCAGGTGCTCGTCCTTGGCCGAGCCCCGGCCGTCGGCGAGGTGGACGTGGCCGAGCCGGTCGCCCATGCGGTCGACCATCTGCAGGGCGTCGGTGCGGGCCGTCGCCGTGTGGCTGAGGTCGATCGTGAAGTGGCGGTAGTCGTCCTTGGTGACGTCCCAGTCGGGGGCGTACGCGAGCATCTCGCGGTCGCGGTAGCGCCACGGGTACATGTTCTCGACGGCGAACCGTACGTCCGTCTCGTCCGCCATCCGCCAGATGCCGTCGACGAAGTCGCGGCCGTACTGCCGCTGCCAGCGGAACGGCGGGTGGACGACGACGGTGCTCGCGCCGAGCTTCTCGGCGGCCGACTTCGCCCGCTGGAGCTTGGTCCACGGGTCGGTGGACCACACGCGCTGGGTGATCAGCAGACAGGGGGCGTGAACGGCGAGGATCGGGATCCCGTGCTGGTCGGAGAGGCGGCGCAGCGCGTCGATGTCCTGGCTGACCGGGTCGGTCCACACCATGACCTCGACGCCGTCGTACCCGAGGCGCGCGGCGGTCTCGAAGGCCGTCGACGTCGACTCCGGATACACGGAGGCCGTCGACAACGCGACCTTCGCGTCCGGGATGCGGACGACGCCCTTTGGTTCTGCCACGGGGAAAGACTAACGGGGCGCGTTCGGCGGACGGGGCGGAGACGGCGGAGGGTGGTGCGTGACACATTCACCCGGCACGTGCCCCGCACCCCTCGACCCGTGGGCCCCGCGGCACCGCGCCCCGCGCCCCGCGCCCCCGCAGCCCTGGACCCCGCAGCCCTGGACCCCACGGCCCCGCAGCTCCTCAGCCCCGGGCTCCGCGACCCCGCGGTCCCTCAGACCTGGACCCCCCAGCCCCGCGCCCCGCGCCCCTGGACCCCACGGCCTCTCAGCCCTGGACCCCGCAGCCCTAAGCCCCGCGGCCTCTCAGCCCCGCGGCCTCTCAGCCCTGGACCTCACGGCCTCACGGCCCCGCGGCACCGAGCCCCGCGCCCCGCGCCCCCGCACCCCTGGACCCCTGGACCTCACGGCCTCACGGCCCTGGACCCCGCAGCCCTAAGCCCCGCGGCCTCTCGGCCCTGGGAGCCCCGCACCCCCTCAGCCCCGAGCCCCGCACTCCCTCAGCCTCACCTCACGCCTCAGTCACCCGCCTTGCGACATCCGTCTCACGCCTTATTGCATCCGTCTCACGCCGGTCCCATGTGGTCCAGCCGCCGCAGGATGACGCCCTCGCGCAGGGCCCACGGGCAGATCTCGACCGTGTCGACGCCGAAGAGGTCCATCGCCGCCTCCGCGACCAGCGCGCCCGCGAGCAACTGGCCCGCGCGGCCCTCGGAGACGCCGGGGAGCTCGGCGCGCTGCTCGGCGGTCATCTCGGCCAGGCGTGGGACCCAGGCCTCCAGGGACGACCGCTTGAGGTCGCGCTGGACGTACAGCCCCTCGGCGGAGCGGGCGGCGCCGCACAGGCGGGCGAGCTGCTTGAAGGTCTTGGAGGTGGCGACCACGTGGTCGGGGTGGCCGAGGCGGCTGATCCCCGCCACATGGCGGGCGATCTCGGCGCGCACGTGACGGCGCAGCGCCCGGACCGCCTCGGCGGTGGGCGGGTCCCCGGGCAGCCAGCCGGCGGTGAGCCGCCCGGCGCCGAGCGGCAGGGAGACGGCCGCGTCCGGCTCCTCGTCGATGCCGCTGGCGATCTCCAGCGAGCCGCCGCCGATGTCCAGGACCAGCAGTTTCCCGGCGGACCAGCCGAACCAGCGGCGGACGGCGAGGAACGTGAGCCGCGCCTCCTCGTCGCCGGTGAGGACCTTCAGTTCGACGCCGGTCGCCTTGTAGACACGCGCGATGACCTCGTCGACGTTGCTGGCCTCGCGCACGGCGGAGGTCGCGAACGGCAGCAGATCCTCGACGCCCTTGTCCTCGGCGATCTGGGCCGCCTCGCGGACGACGTCGATCAGCTTGTCGACGCCCTCGGGCCCGATCGCGCCGTCCCCGTCGAGCAGTTGGGCGAGCCGCAGCTCCGTCTTGTGCGAGTAGGCGGGCAGCGGGCGCGCGCCGGGGTGCGCGTCTACCACCAGCAGATGAACCGTGTTGGAACCCACGTCGAGGACACCGAGTCTCATATACGGAACGCTACTGCCAACCGCAGTGGGGACCGTGCCGGGAGTGGTCCCGGGCGACTTACTCTGGACGAGTGCCAAAGACGAAAAAGACGAAGGACCACAAGGGTGCCAAATCCGCCAAGGGTTCTTCGCAGGTGAAGGCGCCGAAGAAGGCGAAGAAGACCCCGGAGGAGCTTGTGTCCGACGAGACGGGGCTCGACTTCGCGCGCGCATGGGTGGAGTTCCCTGATCCGGCGGACGACGAGCAGCTCTTCCGGTGCGATCTGACATGGCTCACCTCTCGCTGGAACTGCATCTTCGGCAGCGGCTGCCAGGGCATCCAGGCCGGCCGCGCGGACGACGGGTGCTGCACGCTGGGCGCGCACTTCTCCGACGAGGACGACGAGAAGCGCGTCGCGCAGTCCGTGGCGCGTCTCACCCCGGAGATCTGGCAGCACCACGACGAGGGCGTGGCGAACGGCTGGATCTCGGAGGACGAGGACGGCGACCGGCAGACCCGCCCCTTCCAGGGCTCGTGCATCTTCCAGAACCGGCCCGGTTTCGCGGGCGGCGCGGGCTGCTCGCTGCACATCCTGGCGCTGAAGGAGGGCCGCGAGCCGCTGGAGACCAAGCCGGACGTCTGCTGGCAGCTGCCGGTCCGCCGGACGTACGACTGGATCGACCGGCCCGACGACACGCGCGTGCTGCGCATCTCCATCGGGGAGTACGACCGCCGGGGCTGGGGTCCGGGCGGCCACGACCTGCACTGGTGGTGTACGTCGGCCACCTCGGCGCACGGCGCGGGCGACCCGGTGTACGTCTCCTACCGGGCCGAGCTGACCGAGCTGATGGGCAAGGCCGGCTACGACCGCCTGGTCGAACTGTGCGAGGAGCGCCTGGCGGCGGGGCTGCCGCTGCTGGCGCCGCACCCGGCCGACCCGGTGGCCTGAGGGCCGTATCCGGGGGCTCACTGACTGCCCGACGGGCTCGGCCCTCCGCTGCCGGACGGCGGCGGGGTCGAGGTCCCCGGGTCGGAGGGGGACGACGGGTCGGTCGGGGACGGGTCGGTCGGCGTCGGTGTCGGGTCGGGTGACGACGGCGGGGGCGTGCTGCTCGACGGCGGGTCGCTGGGCTGGGAGGACGTGGGCGTCGGGTCCGGCCGGGATGGCGAGGGCGGATCGCCGGGCGTCGGCCGGCCGCTGTGGGCGGCGCCGTAGCCCTCGATCGAGACGACGGCGCCCGCGGGGGCGACGGCCAGCTGGGCGTGCCAGTGGCCGGGCGGCTCGTGGAGCCGGTCGACGTACACCTTGATCGTCAACGATTCGCCGGGGCGGAGCGTTCCCGAGGAGCGGCTGAGATAGAGCCAGTGGGCCCGAGTGGACGCCGACCAGCGGACCGGCGCGGGGCCGGAGGCGGTGAGGGTGACGAAGGTGGTCTCGCCGACGTGGTCGGCGGACACCTCGAGTTGCCCCGCGCCCTTGGCGCCGGAGACGCTGACGACCTCCACGGACACGTCGGGGCGGCCGTCCTTGGTGAGGAAGCGGCCGTCGGGCCGGGCGGCGGCGTTCCCGGCGTTCTCGTAGCCGGCCGTGCCGTCGCCGAGGCCGCCGGGGCCGTGCCGCTCGTCCGCGCTGGCGGCGGGGCCGTCCGCGTCGGCGCCGGCCGGGGCGCTGCGGTGGGCGGCCCACAGGGCGAGCACCGGGGCGGCGACCACGGTGGCGACGACGGTCGTCGTGACGGCCCGCGCGCGGAACCGGTCGCGCCGGGCGGCGCGGTCCTTGGGGTCCATCGGGAACCCGCGCCGGTCGAAGCGCGGCACGGCGGTGCCCCGCGCGCGCGGATGCCTCGCGAGGACGGCGTGCAGGGCCGCGCGGGGCGCCTCCAGGACGGGCAGCCCGGCGGGCGTCACGGTGGCGCCGGGCCAGCGGCCGGGGACGGCGCGCTCGGCGGTGCGGCGGCAGCGGGGGCAGTCGTCGACGTGCCGGACGAGCTCGCGCCGCACGGTGGCGCTGAGCACGAACTGGCTCTCCCCCGCGAGCCGCGCGACGCCCGGGCAGCCGCCGGCCTCGACGACGGCGAGCGCCGCGCGGGTGCGCTCGACCTCGCAGGCGGCGGAGGCGAGCAGCTCGCGGGCGGCGGCCGGCTCCATGCCGAGGACGGCGGCGACCTCGTGGGCGGAGAGGTGGTGGCGTACGGCGAGTTCGAGGGCCTCGCGCTGCTCGGGGCTGGTCCCGGCGGCCTCCGGCCAGGCGAGCAGGGCGAGTTCGCGCCGCCGCTGCTTCTGCACGTCCTCGGGTACGTCCGGCTCGGCGGCCGCCTGCTTCTCGGCGCCGGGGCGCCCGGCCGCGTGCGTTGCCTGACGTTTCTGCTTGGCCTCGGTCAGCTTGCGCAGGCACGCCCAGCGGGCCAGGGCGTACATCCAGGCCCGGCGGTCGCCGGGGGCCTGCGGCCCGTGCTGCCCGCGCCGCTCGGCCAGGGCGAGGACGTCACCGAGGGCGGCGGTCGCCGTGTCGTGGTCGCAGAGCACCGACAGGCAGTAGGTGAACAGGCCGTCGAGGTACGGCTCGTAACGCGCCGGCGGCCGATGCGCCAGCGTGCGCGCCGCGTCGCGATCTCGCGCCTCCCGATGCGCCCGGTGTGCGCCGGTGGTGCGGGTCGAGGTCTCGGGACTGCTGTTCATCACCTGTGCGACCGTAGGCGGCGACGGATGGCCCCTTCTTCCGGCTTGAGCACATTTACTTCGTACGGGTGAAACGATCCCTCATAAGGGGACAAGAACCCGCCGTCCAGTGGCTCGTACCTGACGGCCGGTGGCATCGCCGCAGCCCGTACGCGCCCCACGGCCGCGGTGCGCCCGTGTGCGCCCGCACCGCCGGGCGCCGCGCCGCCACCGCACCGGAACCGCGCCGGCACCGCCCGCGCCCGGGCTGTCAGTGCCTGCGGCTACGGTTTCCGCTATGGCTGCCCGTACCAAGACCACCAAGGACCGCCCGTCCTACCGCTGCACCGAGTGCGGCTGGCAGACGGCCAAGTGGCTCGGCCGCTGCCCCGAGTGCCAGGCCTGGGGGACGGTCGAGGAGTACGGCGCGCCCGCGGTGCGGACGACGACGCCGGGGCGCGTCACCACCTCCGCGCTGCCCATCGGCCAGGTCGACGGCCGCCAGGCCACCGCCCGCTCCACCGGCGTGCCCGAGCTGGACCGGGTACTCGGCGGCGGCCTCGTGCCCGGCGCGGTCGTGTTGCTCGCGGGCGAGCCCGGCGTCGGCAAGTCCACGCTCCTGCTCGACGTGGCCGCCAAGGCCGCGAGCGACGAGCACCGCACCCTGTACGTGACCGGCGAGGAGTCCGCGAGCCAGGTCCGGCTGCGCGCGGACCGCATCGACGCCCTGAGCGAGGATCTCTACCTCGCCGCCGAGACCGATCTGTCCGCCGTGCTCGGTCACCTGGACGCGGTCAAGCCGTCCCTGCTGATCCTCGACTCCGTGCAGACGGTCGCCTCCCCGGAGATCGACGGCGCCCCCGGCGGCATGGCCCAGGTGCGCGAGGTGGCGGGCGCGCTCATCCGCGCCTCCAAGGACCGCGGGATGTCCACCCTCCTCGTGGGCCATGTCACCAAGGACGGCGCGATCGCCGGTCCGCGGCTGCTGGAGCACCTCGTGGACGTCGTGCTCCACTTCGAGGGCGATCGGCACGCCCGGCTCCGCCTGGTCCGCGGCGTCAAGAACCGGTACGGCGCCACCGACGAGGTCGGCTGCTTCGAACTGCACGACGAGGGCATCACCGGTCTCACCGACCCCAGCGGCCTGTTCCTGACCCGGCGCGCCGAGCCGGTCCCCGGTACCTGTCTGACCGTGACCCTGGAGGGCCGCCGCCCGCTGGTCGCCGAGGTGCAGGCGCTGACCGTCGACTCGCAGATCCCCTCCCCGCGCCGGACGACCTCGGGCCTGGAGACGTCCCGGGTGTCGATGATGCTCGCGGTGCTGGAGCAGCGCGGCCGGATCAGCGCGCTCGGCAAGCGGGACATCTACTCGGCGACGGTGGGCGGCGTGAAGCTGTCGGAGCCGGCCGCCGACCTGGCCATCGCCCTCGCCCTCGCCTCGGCCGCCAGCGACACCCCGCTGCCCAAGAACCTGGTCGCCATCGGTGAGGTCGGTCTCGCGGGCGAGGTCAGACGGGTCACGGGCGTCCAGCGCCGGCTCGCGGAGGCGCACCGGCTCGGCTTCACGCACGCGCTCGTCCCCGCCGACCCCGGAAAGACCCCTCCCGGCATGAAGGTGCTGGAGGTCGCCGACATAGGGGACGCGCTGCGGGTCCTGCCGCGCTCGCGTCGCCGAGAGGCCCCTCGGGACGCGGAGGACCGCCGGTAGACTTTGCCCAGGTCTCGCCCGTCCGTACGAACAGAGTGCGGGGACGGCGGCGCGTCAGAACCTGCGGCGAGTGGGCCGTGGGGGACACCGGCTGGGGCGCCCGGAGGCGAACGAGCAATCAAAACCGGAGGAGTGCAGTGGCAGCCAACGACCGGGCGGCAGCTCCCGGAAAGTCCGGTGGGAGTGCCGGTTCCGATGGCCTGATGCGCGCCTCCCTGAGTGCCGTGGCACCCGGTACGGCCCTGCGTGACGGCCTGGAGCGCGTGCTGCGCGGCAACACCGGCGGCCTGATCGTGCTCGGCTCCGACAAGACGGTCGAGGCGATGTGCACCGGCGGTTTCGTCCTGGACGTGGAGTTCACGGCCACCCGGCTGCGCGAGCTGTGCAAGCTGGACGGCGGCATCGTGATCTCCTCCGACCTGTCGAAGATCCTGCGGGCCGGCGTCCAGCTGGTCCCGGACCCGACGATCCCCACGGAGGAGACGGGCACCCGGCACCGCACGGCGGACCGCGTCTCCAAGCAGGTCGGTTTCCCCGTGGTCTCCGTCTCCCAGTCGATGCGCCTGATCGCCCTGTACGTCGACGGACAGCGCCGCGTCCTGGAGGACTCGGCGGCGATCCTGTCCCGTGCCAACCAGGCCCTGGCCACCCTCGAGCGCTACAAGCTCCGCCTGGACGAGGTCGCGGGCACGCTGTCGGCGCTGGAGATCGAGGACCTGGTGACGGTCCGCGACGTCTCCGCGGTGGCGCAGCGCCTGGAGATGGTGCGCCGTATCGCCACCGAGATCGCCGAGTACGTGGTCGAGCTGGGCACCGACGGACGGCTTCTGGCCCTTCAGCTGGACGAGTTGATCGCCGGGGTGGAACCCGAGCGCGAGCTGGTCGTGCGGGACTACGTCCCCGAGCCGACGGCGAAGCGTTCCCGCACGGTCGAGGAGGCGCTCTCCGAGCTGGACGCGCTGACCCACGCCGAGCTTCTCGAACTCGCCACGGTGGCGCGGGCCCTGGGCTACACCGGTTCGCCCGAGGCGCTCGACTCCGCGGTCTCCCCGCGCGGCTTCCGCCTGCTGGCCAAGGTGCCGCGGCTGCCGGGCGCGATCATCGACCGGCTGGTGGAGCACTTCGGCGGCCTCCAGAAGCTCCTCGCCGCGAGCGTGGACGACCTCCAGACGGTGGACGGCGTCGGCGAGGCCCGCGCCCGCAGCGTCCGCGAGGGCCTGTCACGCCTGGCGGAGTCGTCAATCCTGGAGCGGTACGTCTAGGAGACCGTGCGCGGGGAACTGCGCGCCCAGCCACAACGAACCCGCAGACGACACACGCGCCCCCCAGCGGTACCTCTAAGGAACCGCCGGACAGCCCACCCAGGGGCGCGGGGAACTGCCCCAGCCACGACGAACCCGCAGACGACGCACCCGCCCCCCAGCGGTACGTCTAAGGAACCGCCGGACAGCCCACCCCCAGGGGCGCGGGGAACTGCGCGCCCAGCCACAACGAACCCGCAGACGACGCACCCGCCCTCCAGCGGAGCTAGTCCGCCGCGAGCACGAACGACGTCTGCGCCTTCGCGAACCCGGCGGCCTGCGCCTCCACCAGATACGTCCCCGCCACCGCCGACCCCGCCGGAGGCGTAGCGCACTCAGGGGCGCTCGGCTTGCGGTCCCACTTCACGGTGTAGGTGACGCTGCTGCCCGCCGGCAGCCGGTACGCCTGGTGGCCGGCGCCCTTGGGGCAGTCGGCCGAGGACCAGTAGTCGTCGCTGCCGTCGGCCTGCGTGATCGTCAACACCGCACCCTTGGGCCCGAGGTCGATCTTGCAGTCGCCGGAGGCCGAGCTCTTCGCGGTGAGTTCGAAGGTGGGCGTCTCATCGGGCGAGTAGGAGTTGTGCGTGCTGCGCAGGCTCAACGTGACCGTGCCCGAAGTGCAGTTGGGCAGACCGGAGGATGCCGGGACCGTGGCGCCCGTACCGACACCGCCGCCGGAACCCTCGCCGGAGCCGTCACCCGAGCCGCCACCGGACCCGGAGGAACCGTCTCCGCCCGCCGAGTCCGAGCCGCCGTCACCGCCCGAGCCGGCACCGCCGCCCGAGCCGGCACCGCTCGACTCGTCACGGCCGCCGGGGTGTTGGCTGATCGCGGGCCCGGAGTCGCCCGGCCCCGGAGTGATCGTGGATGCGGGATTCTTGCCGTTGGATCCGTCGGCGCCGTTCTTTCCGCCACCGCCGCCCGAGGTGACGATCCACGTGGTCAGCAGCGCCAGCACGGCGACCACTGACAGCATGATGGCCCTCCGTCGCCAGTAGATGGAGGAGGGGAGCGGCCCGACCGGATTGCGCAAAGATCCCACGGCCCAAACTGTACGAGAGATCGGCGCGCTTGCTGGCGTCCCCCGCCGCCCTCCCCACAACTTTTCCGGATCATCATCCCGGCAACTCGCCTCAGGGGGCGCGCCCTTCACCCCGCCGCACTCCCCGCCGCACTCCCCGGCGCAGGTCCGGCCCCCGCGTCGCCGCGAACATGGCACGCCCCACCCGTGGCAGGATCGGAAGGGACATGACTGAGATCCTCCACGCCCCCGTGATCGCCTGGTTCGACGCCCACGCCCGCGACCTCCCCTGGCGCCGCCCGGAGGCAGGTCCGTGGGGCGTGATGGTCAGCGAGTTCATGCTCCAGCAGACCCCCGTCAACCGGGTCCTGCCCGTCTACGAACAGTGGGTGGCCCGCTGGCCGCGCCCCGCGGACCTCGCCGAGGAGCCCCCTGGTGAGGCCGTCCGCGCCTGGGGCCGGCTCGGCTACCCGCGCCGCGCCCTGCGCCTGCACGGCGCCGCGGTCGCCATAACGGAACGGCACGGCGGCGACGTACCGACGGACCACGCCCAGCTGCTGGCCCTGCCCGGCATCGGCGAGTACACGGCCGCCGCGGTGGCCTCCTTCGCCTACGGCCAGCGCCACCCAGTGCTCGACACCAACGTCCGCCGCGTCTTCGCGCGCGCGGTCACGGGGGTGCAGTACCCGCCGAACGCCACCACGGCGGCCGAGCGCAAGCTCGCCCGCTCCCTGCTGCCCGCCGACGAGGGCACCGCCGCCCGCTGGGCCGCCGCCTCCATGGAACTGGGCGCGCTGGTGTGCACGGCGAAGAACGAGACGTGCGAGCGCTGCCCGATCGCCGCGCAGTGCGCCTGGCGGCTCGCGGGCAAGCCGGAGCACGAGGGCGCCCCGCGTCGCGGCCAGACGTACGCCGGCACCGACCGGCAGGTCCGCGGCAAGCTCCTCGCCGTCCTGCGCGAGGCGCACGTCCCGGTGCCGCAGACGGCGCTCGACCGGGTGTGGCACGAGCCGGTGCAGCGCGCCCGGGCGCTGGACGGGCTCGTCTCGGACGGCCTGGTGGAACCGATGGCGGGCGGCCTCTACCGGCTCCCGCTGAGCTGACGTACCACCTCAAACCCCCGCAGAGCAGTCCGTTCAGGCTCCGCCCTTTACCCAGAACCTACTTCCGTTACACAACCGACGGACAGCCGATTGCTGTCCGCAGGCTTACCCGCACAGCCCCGTGACAACGCCTCCGTAGCGTCGTTCCCGCGCCCGGCACGAACCCCCGGGCCGAGAAGACGCAATCGGAGGCGGTCGTCATGGCGCAGGGCCAGATGCTGGAGTTCGAGGAGTACGTCCGCACCCGGCAGGACGCACTGCTGCGCAGCGCCCGCCGGCTGGTCCCGAACCCGGTGGACGCCCAGGACCTGCTCCAGACGGCGCTGGTGCGGACGTACGGCCGCTGGGAGGGGATCGCGGACAAGCGGCTCGCGGACGCCTATCTGCGCCGGGTCATGATCAACACGCGGACCGAGTGGTGGCGGGCGCGCAAGCTGGACGAGGTCCCCACCGAGCAGGTGCCGGACGCCCCCGTGGACGACGCCACCGAGCAGCACGCCGACCGGGCGCTGCTCATGGACATCATGAAGGTGCTGGCTCCCAAGCAGCGCAGTGTCGTGGTGCTGCGACACTGGGAGCAGATGTCCACGGAGGAGACGGCCGCCGCCCTCGGCATGTCGGCCGGAACGGTCAAGAGCACGCTGCACCGGGCGCTCGCCCGGCTCCGTGAGGAGCTGGAGGCGCGCGCACGGGACGCACGCGCACGGGAGCATGAGGAGCGGGAGCGTTGCGCGGCCTGACCGGCGCCGGGTCCGGGACCCGAGCGAGCCAGCGGGCGGCGATCACGGCGACGGCCGGGTTCGCCGCCCTCGCCTGTGTCCTCAGCGCCTGCGGCGCCGGTGGCACCGGTGCCCGCGACGAGGGCCCGGCGCACGCCGAGTCCGTGGCGGGCACCGCGGCCTCCCCCGCGCCCAGCCCGTCCGACGACAGCTTCCGGCGGGTGAACGCCGTCAGGCTGCTCACCCGCGACCCGAAGGTCTCCCCCGCGGTCAAGCGGGTCCTCAAGCCCTGCGCCGGCCACGAGTACCCCATCGACGTGACCTACGGCCACCTGACCGGCGCATCGGCCGTCGACGTCGTCGTCAACGTGCTGACCTGCTCCGACGCGGTCGGGGTCGGCTCGTACGTGTACCGCGAGAAGAACGGCTCGTACGAGAACGTCTTCAAGGCCGAGGAGTCCCCCGTCTACGCCGAGATCGACCGCGGCGACCTGACGGTGACCAAGCAGGTCTACGAGAAGGGCGACCCGGTCTCCAGTCCGTCCGGCGAGAACGTGATCACGTACTCCTGGTCGTCGGGCCGCTTCGCCGAGGAGTCCTCCCACCACACGGACTACGGCAACGCGGCCGGCGGCAGCGCCGCGCCCTCACCGGCCGGCTGACGCGCGGACGACGGCACGCGGACCCCATACGAGACCGACCATGAGGACTGAGAGCACCGGGATGGCAGACCAGACCCACGTCCTGTTCGTCGAGGACGACGACGTCATCCGCGAGGCCACCCAGCTCGCCCTGGAGCGGGACGGCTTCGCGGTCACCGCGATGCCCGACGGGCTGTCGGGCCTGGCGGCGTTCCGGGCGGACCGCCCCGACATCGCGCTCCTCGACGTCATGGTCCCGGGGCTGGACGGGGTGAGCCTGTGCCGGCGCATCCGCGACGAGTCGACGGTTCCGGTGATCATGCTGTCGGCGCGCGCCGACTCCATCGACGTGGTCCTCGGCCTGGAGGCGGGCGCGGACGACTACGTGACCAAGCCCTTCGACGGAGCCGTGCTGGTCGCCCGGATCCGCGCGGTGCTGCGCCGCTTCGGGCACGCCGCGGCGGCCGCCCAGGCGGCGGAGTCCGACCCACGGGCGAACGGCGCGGTGCTGACCTTCGGCGAGGTGGAGGTCGACACCGAGGGCATGGAGGTGCGCCGGGCCGGGCAGCCGGTGGCGCTCACCCCGACCGAGATGCGGCTGCTGCTGGAGTTCTCCACCGCCCCGGGCACGGTTCTTTCTCGCGACCGGCTCCTTGAACGCGTGTGGGACTACGGCTGGGGCGGGGACACCCGCGTCGTCGACGTCCATGTGCAGCGGCTGCGGACGAAGATCGGCCAGGACCGCATCGAGACGGTCCGCGGCTTCGGCTACAAGTTGAAGGCCTGAGGGGGGCATGGCGATCCGAGTGCTCCGTTCGGGACTCAGGACCGGACTCCGCTGGAAGCTCAGCGCGGCCATCGCGCTGGTGGGCGCGCTGGTGGCCGTCGCGCTGAGCCTGGTCGTGCACAACGCGGCCCGCGTCTCGATGCTGGACAACGCACGCGACCTGGCCGACGAGCGGGTGCAGATCGCCCAGCGCAACTACGAGCTGTCCGGGCGCCCCAACTTCCCGAGCATCAAGATCGACGACCCCCGGCTGCCGCCCGCGCTGCAGGCGCGGGTCGGGGCGGGCCGGCGGGCGACGTACATCACCGACAGCGGCGGGAACGTGCCGGACATCTGGGCGGCGGTCCCGGTCAAGGACGGCCATGTGCTGTCCCTGCACACCCATCTCACCGACCGCAGCACCGACGTGATGAAGGACCTCGACCAGGCCCTGGTCATCGGCTCCATCACGGTCGTCGTCGGCGGCAGCGCGCTCGGCGTGCTCATCGGCGGCCAGCTGTCGCGCCGGCTGCGCAAGGCGGCGGCCGCGGCGAACCGGGTCGCCAAGGGCGAGACGGACGTACGGGTGCGGGACGCCATCGACGGTGTCGTACGGGACGAGACCGACGACCTCGCGCACGCCGTGGACGCCATGGCGGACGCGCTCCAGCAGCGGCTGGAGGCCGAGCGCCGGGTCACCGCGGACATCGCGCACGAGCTGCGCACCCCGGTGACCGGCCTGCTGACCGCCGCCGAACTGCTGCCCCCGGGCCGCCCCACGGAGCTGGTCCTGGACCGGGCCAAGGCCATGCGCACCCTCGTCGAGGATGTGCTGGAGGTGGCCCGGCTCGACGGCGCCTCGGAGCGGGCCGAGCTCCAGGACATCATGCTGGGCGAGTTCGTCGCCCGGCGCGTGACGGCCAAGGACCCGGACGCCGTCGTGCGCGTGGTGCACGAGTCCGAGGTCACCACGGACCCGCGGCGGCTGGAACGGGTGCTGTTCAACCTGCTCGCCAACGCCGCCCGGCACGGCAGGCCGCCCATCGAGGTGACCGTCGAGGGCCGGGTCATCCGGGTCCGCGACCACGGCCCCGGCTTCCCCGAGGACCTGCTCGCCCAGGGACCGAGCCGCTTCCGCACCGGCAGCCGCGACCGCGCCGGTCAGGGGCACGGACTCGGACTGACCATCGCGGCCGGGCAGGCCCGCGTCCTGGGCGCGCGGCTGACCTTCCGCAACGTCCGGCCCGCCGGCGCGCCCGAGGACGTCCCGGCGGAGGGCGCGGTGGCCGTCCTGTGGCTGCCGGAGCACGCCCCGACGGACACGGGCAGCTTCCCGGTGCTGCCGCAGGGCAGCCAGTAAGCCGGCCTCAGCAGCCCCAGTCCTTGTCCATGTCGAGGGCGCCCTCGCGGGGCTGGGTGAAGGAGAACCAGTTCCCGGAGTCGTCGCGGAACAGCGCCTCCGTGCCGTACGGACGCTCCTGCGGCTCCTGGAGGAACTCCACACCGCGGTCCTTGAGCCGCTTGTAGTCGCCGTGGATGTCGTCGGTGGTCAGCACCCCGGCGCCGAGCACCCCCTTGGCCACCAGCTTCTTGACCATCTCGGCCGACTCGGGGTCCATGGCGGGCGGGCCCGGCACCATCAGCGTGAACTCGACATCGGGCTGGCTCTCGGCGCCCACGGTCAGCCAGCGCATGCCGCCGTCACCCATCGTCATGTCCGTACGGACCTCCAGGCCCAGCTTCTCGGTGTAGAACTCCTTGGCCCGGTCCTGGTCCAGCACCCAGATGGTCGCGATCTTGAGACCCTTGATCATTACGTGCTCCTGTCCGCCGCGTTCTGTTCCTGCCCTGTCACCGTAGGCAACCGCGTCAGCGCTGCGCTTCTCCGGAATTGCGCTGTTCACCCATCGCGCTGTTCACCGCCGCCGCGCCCGCTCCGGAAGCCGCCCGCCCAGAGCATGGCGTAGCACCCCGGTATCAGGGCGGCCCCGCGGCCCACGTGCCGGGTGCGGTACTCGCTCGGGGTCAGCCCGGTCCACGCCTTGAACCGGGTCGAGAAGGTGCCCAGGCTGCTGAAGCCGACCAGATGGCAGATCTCGGTCACCGACAGGTCGGCGGTCCGCAGCAGGTCCTCCGCCCGCTCTATCCGGCGGTGGGTGAGGTACTGGCCGGGCGTCTCTCCGTACGCCTGCTTGAAGGCCCGTA
Source organism: Streptomyces sp. V3I7 (assembly GCF_030817495.1). Taxonomy (NCBI): domain Bacteria; kingdom Bacillati; phylum Actinomycetota; class Actinomycetes; order Kitasatosporales; family Streptomycetaceae; genus Streptomyces; species Streptomyces sp. V3I7. The sequence continues at coordinate 3,771,749 of NZ_JAUSZK010000001.1, read as the reverse complement.
CGAAGTGGAAGCGCGAGTATCCGGCGTGCGCGGCGACCGCGGCCAGGTCGAGCTCCGGATCGGCCCAGTCGCGGTCCATGGCGTCCTTGGCCAGCCGCAACTGGCTCATTTTGTCCATGCCCCGATGCTTGCACCCGGCACTGACAACACCCCTGGCCCCTGGGGAGGACAGCACGAAGGCCCCCGGGGCGGACACCCGCCGGGGGCCTTCGTGGGCCGGACCTCGTGCTCGGGCCGGGTCAGACGGCCTCTGCCACCGCCGCCTGGGGCGCTTCGGGCGCGTCGTCGGCGGCCGCGTCGTCGCCCTGCGGCTTCTGCGGTCCGGCGCCCCGGAGCGGGACCTCCTTGACGAACAGGGCCGCGAGGAGCACCGCCACCGCGCTCACCGCGCCGAGCAGGAACGCCGAGTGCGTACCGGCGGACACCGCGTGCTGGTACGCCTCACGCACCGGCGTCGGCAGCTTGGCGAGGCTGGCCGCGTCCAGCGAGGCGGAGCGCTCGGTCACCTTGGAGCCCAGCGCGCCGGCCCGCTCGGACATGACGTCCTGGACCCGGTTGTTGAACAGCGCGCCCATGATCGCGACACCGAAGGAGCCGCCGAGCGTACGGAACAGGGTGGCCGAGGAGGACGCGACGCCCATGTCCTTCATCTCGACGCTGTTCTGCGCGACCAGCATGGTGACCTGCATCAGGCAGCCCATGCCGAGACCGACGACGGCCATGTACACACCGGAGGTGAACCGGGTGGTGTCCGTGTCCATCAGCGACATCAGGTACAGGCCGACGATCATCAGCGCGCCGCCGAGGATCGGGAAGACCTTGTAGCGGCCGCTGTTGGTGGTGACCCGGCCCGCGACCATCGACGTGACCAGCATGGCGCCGAGCATCGGCAGGAGCAGCAGCCCCGAGTTGGTGGCGGAGGCGCCCTGCACGGACTGCTGGTACAGCGGCAGGAACAGCGTGGCACCGAACATCACGAAGCCGGTGATGAAGCCGATGACCGAGGTCAGCGTGAAGTTGCGGCTGCGGAAGATGTGCAGCGGCAGAACCGGCTCGGCGGCCTTGGTCTGCCAGAACACGAAGCCGATCAGAGCGACGACGCCGATGGCGATGAGCTCCATGATCCGCGCGGACGACCAGGCGTACTCCGTGCCGCCCCACGTCGTGACGAGCACGATCGCGGTGATGCCGAGGGTCAGCAGGACGGAGCCCAGGTAGTCGATCCGGGCCTTGTTCCGCTTCTTCGGCAGGTGCAGCACGACGCTGATGGCGGCCAGCGCGATCGCGCCCAGCGGCAGGTTGATGTAGAAGGACCAGCGCCAGCCCCAGTTGTCGGTGATGGTGCCGCCGACCAGCGGGCCGCCGATCATCGCGAGCGCCATGACGCCGGCCATCATGCCCTGGTACTTGCCGCGCTCGCGGGGCGGGATCAGGTCACCGATGATCGCCATGACGCCGACCATCAGACCACCGGCGCCGAGGCCCTGGATCGCGCGGAAGCCGATCAGCTCACCCATGTTCTGGGCCATGCCGCCCAGCGCGGAGCCGATCAGGAAGATCACGATCGACGTCATGAAGGCGCCCTTGCGCCCGTACATGTCGCCGAGCTTGCCCCAGATCGGGGTGGAGGCCGCGGTGGCGAGCGTGTAGCCGGTGACCACCCAGGACAGGTGTTCCAGGCCGCCGAGGTCGCCGACGATCGTCGGCATCGCCGTGCCCACGATCATGTTGTCGAGCATCGCGAGCATCATCGCGATCATGAGCGCGAGCAGGACGACCCGTACGCTCCTGGGCTGTTTTTCCTGCTCATCGGTTTTCTGCTGACCCTGTGGGGCCGTCTGCGTGTCCGCCATGGTTCCGTTCTCCCCCTGCTGCGGCCCTTACCTGCCGCCCGGCTAGTTCACTACACTGTGAAAGTAGCCTCGCAACTAGCCGGGCGTCAAGTAAGTTTCCGCGGGAGCGCGAGGAGTACGAGGATGGGCGTCACCATGGACGGCACCAAGCACCAGCGCCGCGGGGACACCCGCCAGCGCATCCAGGATGTGGCGCTCGAACTCTTCGCCGAGCAGGGCTACGAGAAGACCTCGCTGCGCGAGATCGCCGAGCACCTCGGAGTCACCAAGGCGGCGCTCTACTACCACTTCAAGACCAAGGAAGAGATCATCGTCAGCCTCTTCGAGGACCTGACGAGGCCGGTCGAGGAGCTGATCGAGTGGGGCAAGGCGCAGCCGAGGACGCTGGAGACGAAGCAGGAGATCGTCCGGCGTTACAGCCGGTCACTGACCGCCGCGGCGCCGCTGTTCCGCTTCATGCAGGAGAACCAGGCGACGGTACGGGAACTGCGCATCGGCGACACCTTCAAGGACCGCATGCACCGCCTGCGCGACATCGTCATGGACCCCGACGCCGAACTGATCGACCAGGTCCGCTGCCTCAGCGCCCTGTTCACGCTGCACGCCGGCATGTTCGTCATGCAGGACCTGGAAGGCGACCCGGAGAAGAAGCGCGCGGCCGTACTGGAGGTCGCCGTGGACCTGGTGACCCAGGCGCACGAGAGCGCGCACCGGCCCTCGGCCGCCCCGGAGGACGGATCCTGACCGGACGCCAGATGTGACCGCAGGCGGGGCCGTCGCGCGTCCAGGAGTCGGACGAGCCGGAGCCGGAGCGGGGCCAGCCGGGCCACATCATCGGCTTCGGGTGAGTGCGGGCGGAGGACTGAGCCCAACGACCGACAGCCCGCGGCCGGGCGTCTCATCAGACGCCCGGCCGCGGGCTGTTGCGCGTTCCCCGAATGCCGTGTCACACGGCCGTCACGCTCAGACGGTCACGCCCATGGAGCGGAGGAAGTTGACCGGGTTGATCGCCGAGCCGTAGTTCGGGGTCTTACGGACCTCGAAGTGCAGGTGCGGACCCGTGGTGTTGCCGGTGTTGCCGGACAGGGCTATGTGCTGGCCGGTGGTGACGACCTGGCCGACCTTCACGTCGATGCGCGACAGGTGGGCGTACTGCGTGTACAGGCCGTTGGCGTGCTTGATGACGATGGCGTTGCCGTACGCCGGACCGTCACCGCCACCCCAGGGGCCGGCCTTGACGACGGTGCCGCCGTGCACGGCGACGACCTCGGTGCCGACCGGGACGGCGAAGTCCTGGCCGCTGTGCTTGTGCATCCAGTGGCTGCCGCCCTGGTCGAAGCTGGCGGTCAGCGTGTACTTCTTCACTGGGTCGATCCAGGCGTTGGCCGACTTGGCGGCGGCGACGGCCTTGGTCGCGGCGGCCGGAGCGGCGGCCGGAGCGGGAGCGGCGGAGGCGATCCCGGCACCGAGCGCGGCCGAGATGCCGACGCCCGCGGCCACGACGGCGGCACGGTTACGGATCAGAGAAGAACGGGACATGGCGCGCTTGAACATCAAAACCTCATGCTTTCGGGGACAAGTGGGCCCCGCGGCGCACGACGTCCGCCGGTGGGGCCCTACCTTGGTAACCCGAGGCCCCAGATGCACTCAATCCCCCCCATCTACGACATGGGTTAGTACGCGCCGGGGTGGACTCCACCCCCTTGACAAGCCCCCGAAAGGCGGATCAGCGCCCCGACCAGGCAGAATTCGCGTCAACCCGGCCCCCGAAATGCCCGTTTTGATGTCAATTCGACCATTGCGTGCCACTATCGGGGCTAGTAACAGCGGCGTCGCCTGTGCCGCATGTCACCACGCATCGAGATCCAACAGCCTTGGAATGTGACCGCCGTTACGCCGACAGAGCGCCACAATCAGGACAGATCGCCCGCCTGAGCCATCGAAATCATGGCCGTCGGCGCCCCGCGCGGTCACCTTCAGGGCCGGCACCCGACCGCCTCCAGGGCGTCCTTGACCTCCTGCGTCACGCGGGCCGCGTCCTCGGGGTTGTTCACCACGTCGGTGCGGTTCATGTCGATGACGAGGACCTCGCTGGCCGAGTAGTGCTTGTGCACCCAGTCGTCATAGCCGGACCACAGCGTCCGGTAGTACTCGACGAGGACCTCGTCCTGCTCGAAATCGCGGCCCCGCAGCCCGATGCGGTGCAGCACCGTCTCGAAGTCCGCCTTGAGATAGACCATGAGGTCGGGCGCCTTGCGGTACGGCAGGCCGTCGATCTCGCGCATCATCTCGTCGAGCAGCCCCTCGTACACCTGCATCTCGAGGGAGCTGATCCGGCCCAGGTCGTGATTGACCTTGGCGAAGTACCAGTCCTCGTAGATGGAACGGTCGAGGACGTTGTGGCCCTGCTTGTACGCCTCCTTGATCGCGGCGAACCGCGTCTGCAGGAAGTAGAGCTGGAGCAGGAAGGGGTAGCGCTTCGCCTGGATCTCCTCGGGGCTCGCCGTGTAGAAGAGCGGGAGGATCGGATTGTCTTCCACGCTCTCGTAGAAGACTTCGCTGCCCAGTTCCTTGGCGAGCAGTTCGGCCACACTCGTCTTGCCGATCCCGATCATGCCTCCGACGCAGATCACCGACATACCTCGCTTCCCCCTGGGGGTCTTCTGTTCGTGGGCGGGTGGGATGGGCGCCCCACACCGCTGAGACACACGTCGGCGGTCACGCGATTCACCGGGATCTTCCTGACCGGCGTCATGTGGTCCCGTCCGGACCAAGGCCCCTGACACAGGCCGCTCTCCTCGACGGGCCGGCCTGACCGTTCCTCAGTCGCCGCGTACAGCGACGAGCCGTAGCCCTGCGGCCGCCTTGAAGCTTAAATGACGATTCACCGGACGCTGGCCAGAGCGCCGAAACTCGTCTCACCTTGCTCTCCGGCACCACCACCGTCGACTCCCCGGCACCCTCACCGCGGCCCGCCCTGAGGCGGCGCGGGCACCCTGCCGGACCCGCCCCACCGCCGCACGTACGCCACCGCATGCCCTCGTCGACCTCGTCATCGGCAGCCGCAGGCTCTGACTACGGTGACACGCGCCCGCGATCGAGCCTGAACCAAACACCCTTGCCTCGATCGACCCGGGTCACCCCGAACCCGTCGACGAGCGGGACCATGAGCAGCAGGCCGCGCCCATGCTCGGCTTCCCCGTCGACCCCACCCCCACCGGCCCCATCCACCTCGGCGAGAGCGACACCCCCGACACGATCCTCACCACCACCCCCCACCGCCCTGGCCGCCCTCATACGGACCCTCGCCCCAAGCTCACACGTTCGGATGACCTGACAGCATTCCGGCGCCCGTAAAGATCGTCCTGCGCAACGCTCGCCCCATACGCAAGAACACCGAGACGTCTGACGCCGTCGTCCCCGCTCAGCTGGGTGCCCTTCCCTCCTGGTACGGCGATCTGCTCGGCGAGATCAAGGGGACGGTCGCAGGCGCGCGCCTGCGCGCTCAGCAGGCCGTGAACACCGAACTCGTCACGATGTACTGGCAGATCGGGAAGCTCATCCTGGACCGGCAGGAGCAGGAGGGCTGGGGCACGAAGGTCGTGGCACGACTCGCGGCGGACCTCAAGACGACCTTCCCGAACCAGCGCGGCTTCTCCCGCCGCAACCTGATGTACATGCAGAAGATGGCCCGCACGCCCCGAGCTGGACTTCTACGCCACCGAAGCCGTTCACAAGGGCTGGTCCCGCGCCCTGCTGGACCGCTTCATCCACCAGAGCCTCCATCTCAACCAGGGCTCCGCCGCGACCAACTTCGAGCTGACCGTCCCCGATGGCTCGGCGGTCCTCAAGGAGCTGGCCCGGGACCCGTACCGCCTGGCCGTGACGAACTACTCGACACTCTCCCCCGCCGACCGCGAACTCCTGCCCACGGAAGAGGACTTGTCCCGCGTGGTCCAGAACGCCATCGACGCCGTGGGGCACTGACAAGTCCCACAGGACCTTGTGACGCACATCTCTGTACGCCTACCACCCGGTAACCCTACGGTTCCCCTCGCGCCACCCTCACCAAAGAGCATGTCCCTGACACAGGCCCGTCCGGACGCGTACGAACGCGCCCGGACGTGAGAGGAACCCCCCACCGATGACCAGACAACACCTCTGGGCGCGCCGCATATCCGTCACCGCCGTCTCCGTGGCCGCCCTGGCCGCACTGGCCACCCCGGCCGACGCCGCGACGACGGCCACGGCCACGGCCACCGGCGCCACGACGGCCGCGACCACAAGCAGCACAGCCGCCGAAGTCGACTACACCACTTGGCAGATGGACTGCCAGACGGTGATGGCCCAGGCACTGCCAGGCCTGAAGGACCGCATCGCCGCCACCGAGCCGGGTGAGAAGCAGGCGATCGTCTTCGACATCGACAACACCACGCTGGAGACCGACTTCGGCTTCAGCTACCCGCAGCCGGCCAACAAGCCGGTTCTGGACGTCGCCAAGTACGCCCAGGAGCACGGCGTCTCGCTCTTCTTCGTCACCGCCCGCCCGGGCATCATCTACGCGCCCACCAAGTACAACCTCGAGTACGACGGTTACGACGTCACAGAGCTCCGCGTCCGCGGGCTGTTCGACCTCTTCAAGAACGTCGCCGACTACAAGACGGCCCAGCGCGCGGACATCGAGAGCGACGGCTACACGATCATCGCGAACATCGGCAACAGCGCCACCGACCTGTCCGGAGGCCATGCTGAGAAAACGGTCAAACTCCCTGACTACGACGGCCAGTTGTCGTAATCCACGGCTGGGTTTCTCCGGTTAGGCTCCATCCGTACTTCTGCCGTTGCTGGGCACGACCACGGGGGTGGCGGATGGAGCCGACCGTACTGGGCAGCAAACTGGCGTCCAGCTTGATCGGGCCGTTGGTGAAGAAGCTGTTCGTCGCGGACGGCCCCGGCGCCGGGCTGGTCGACAAACACTGGCATCAAGGCGCTGCGGGTCGTCTCGATGCACGGTGCCGAGGACCTCTCCGCCTTGGTCCCCCGGCTGCCCGGAGTCCGCTCAGTGGCCTTGTACAACCAGCACGGGCTCCCCTTCCCGGCCTCTCATTTCGCGGGACTTTTCCCGAACGCGGAAGTCAGCCAGGACCAGCGCTGAAAAGCCAAAAACGCCAAAAAGGAGCCGGTGCCCGAAAGCACCGGCCCCTTTCCTCACGACCTCACGTAACCCCCGGAGGGATCACGCCTCCTTGCTCAGGTTCGGCCCAGCCCCACCAGCCGCCTGCTCGATCGGCGGAGCATCCGGCAGCGCCGACTTCTCCTCACCGCGGAAGGTGAAGGTCTTGTCCGCACCGTCGCCCTCGGTGTCCACGACCACGATGTGACCGGGGCGCAGCTCGCCGAAGAGGATCTTCTCCGACAGCGTGTCCTCGATCTCGCGCTGGATCGTGCGACGCAGCGGACGTGCGCCCAGCACCGGGTCGTAGCCCTTCTTGGACAGCAGCTCCTTGGCGGACTGGGAGAGCTCGATGCCCATGTCCCGGTCCTTCAGGCGCTCGTCCACCTTGCTGATCATCAGGTCGACGATCCGCAGGATGTCCGCCGGCGTCAGCTGCGGGAAGACGACCACGTCGTCGACGCGGTTGAGGAACTCGGGGCGGAAGTGCTGCTTGAGCTCGTCCGACACCTTGTTCTTCATGCGCTCGTAGTTGGACTTCGTGTCACCCGAGGCCGCGAAGCCCAGGTTGAAGCCCTTCGAGATGTCCCGCGTGCCGAGGTTGGTCGTCATGATGATGACCGTGTTCTTGAAGTCCACGACCCGGCCCTGGGAGTCGGTCAGGCGACCGTCCTCCAGGATCTGCAGCAGCGAGTTGAAGATGTCCGGGTGGGCCTTCTCGACCTCGTCGAAGAGGACGACGGAGAACGGCTTGCGGCGGACCTTCTCGGTCAGCTGGCCGCCCTCTTCGTAACCCACGTATCCGGGCGGGGAACCGAAGAGACGCGACACCGTGTGCTTCTCGCTGAACTCCGACATGTCGAGGGAGATCAGCGCGTCCTCGTCGCCGAAGAGGAACTCGGCGAGCGCCTTGGAGAGCTCGGTCTTACCGACACCGGACGGACCGGCGAAGATGAACGAGCCACCGGGGCGCTTCGGGTCCTTCAGACCGGCACGCGTACGGCGGATCGCCTTCGACAGCGCCTTGACGGCGTCGACCTGGCCGATGACCCGCTTGTGCAGCTCCTCCTCCATGCGGAGCAGGCGGCTGGACTCCTCCTCGGTCAGCTTGAAGACCGGGATGCCCGTGGCGGTCGCGAGGACCTCGGCGATCAGCTCGCCGTCGACCTCGGCGACGACGTCCATGTCGCCGGCCTTCCACTCCTTCTCCCGCTTGGCCTTGGCGGCCAGGAGCTGCTTCTCCTTGTCGCGGAGGGAGGCGGCCTTCTCGAAGTCCTGCGAGTCGATCGCGGACTCCTTGTCGCGGCGGACGCCGGCGATCTTCTCGTCGAACTCGCGCAGGTCCGGCGGCGCGGTCATCCGGCGGATGCGCATCCGGGAACCGGCCTCGTCGATCAGGTCGATCGCCTTGTCCGGCAGGAAGCGGTCCGAGATGTACCGGTCGGCCAGCGTGGCGGCCTGGACCAGCGCCTCGTCGGTGATCGAGACGCGGTGGTGCGCCTCGTACCGGTCGCGCAGACCCTTGAGGATCTCGATCGTGTGCGGCAGGGACGGCTCGGCGACCTGGATGGGCTGGAAGCGGCGCTCGAGGGCCGCGTCCTTCTCCAGGTGCTTGCGGTACTCGTCCAGCGTGGTCGCACCGATGGTCTGGAGCTCACCGCGGGCCAGCATCGGCTTCAGGATGGAAGCGGCGTCGATGGCGCCCTCGGCGGCACCCGCACCGACCAGCGTGTGCAGCTCGTCGATGAACAGGATGATGTCGCCGCGGGTGCGGATCTCCTTGAGCACCTTCTTCAGGCGCTCCTCGAAGTCACCGCGGTAGCGGGAGCCGGCGACCAGGGCGCCGAGGTCCAGCGTGTAGAGGTGCTTGTCCTTGAGCGTCTCGGGCACCTCGCCCTTGACGATGGCCTGGGCGAGGCCCTCGACGACGGCGGTCTTGCCGACGCCGGGCTCACCGATCAGGACCGGGTTGTTCTTGGTACGGCGGGACAGCACCTGCATGACCCGCTCGATCTCCTTCTCGCGCCCGATGACCGGGTCGAGCTTGGACTCACGAGCGGCCTGGGTGAGGTTCCGGCCGAACTGGTCGAGGACCAGGGACGTGGAGGGCGTGCCCTCGGCAGGACCACCGGCGGCGGCGGTCTCCTTGCCCTGGTAGCCCGACAGCAGCTGGATGACCTGCTGGCGGACACGGTTGAGATCGGCACCCAGCTTGACCAGGACCTGGGCGGCGACGCCCTCGCCCTCACGGATCAGGCCGAGCAGGATGTGCTCCGTGCCGATGTAGTTGTGGCCCAGCTGAAGGGCCTCGCGGAGCGACAGCTCCAGGACCTTCTTGGCACGGGGGGTGAAGGGGATGTGCCCGGACGGGGCCTGCTGGCCCTGGCCGATGATCTCCTCCACCTGCTGGCGGACCGCCTCGAGCGAAATCCCGAGGCTCTCAAGGGCCTTGGCGGCGACACCCTCACCCTCATGGATCAGGCCCAGGAGGATGTGCTCGGTGCCGATGTAGTTGTGGTTGAGCATCCGGGCTTCTTCCTGAGCCAGGACGACAACCCGCCGCGCGCGGTCGGTGAACCTCTCGAACATCGTTAATCGCTCCTCAGAGCGGTCAGGCGGTGGGGGGACGATCCCCTCACTGTCCTTCCGCAGCTTAGTCCCGCAAGCGGGGACCGCTCATTCCAACTGCCGACACCGTCCGGATCACCTCCGCTCTCGCGAAGACAGAGTTCCTGCCTCCATTGACCCCGAACGCCGACATCTGCTCCAACCCGATGGTGCGAGACGATGTTCCCGCAGGCCAGGCAGTTACCCCTCTCTTCAGTACGCCGATGGCGAACGTGAGACGGGCCACCCTGCGTGTCGCCCCCTCCCACTAGGGATGTCTTACCCGCACGCACTGACAGTCCATACCGCGCGCGCCGGTTCCCTCCGCTACGGGCGAACAACCTTGCGCCGCTCCATACCCCCGCACGCCCCGTCGGCGAACACGCTGAGCGACTACCGGAACACTCATCGTAACTTCCGGGCTTCTTCGACGGTTGCTCTTGCATGGTCAGTACGGTGCCCATGGTTCCCCTTCCCCGTCGTCCGTCGTCGGGCCCCGCCGGCCCGGGGGGTCCGGGCGGTCAGGACGGTGCGGCCGGCCCGGTCGGTACGGTCGGCCGGATCCGGCACTGGTACGAGAACGAACTGGGGTGGGCGACCGTGCCCGGTGAGCCGGTGCGACTCGTCACAGGCGTGCGCTTCGACGTCCTGGAGGTCCCGGCCGAGGCGGGCGCGGTGGCGCTCAGGCACCTCGCGGCGGCCTCACCGGTGGCGCTGCGGGGCGACCGGATGCTGCTCCTGGTGGCCGCGGGAAGCGCGGAGGAGCTGCCCGGGCTGCTGGACTGGCTCGAGTGGGGGCCGCTGGCGCTCGATCTGGCGGCGCACGGTGCGGACGGGTGCGTGGAGGCACCATGGCCCGGGCCCTCGCGTCCCGCACAGGGGGCCGCCGTATGGCTGCGGCCCCCCGAGCCGGGGTACGAGGTCGAGGCCTCGCTGCCGACACTGTCGGCCATGGGGGGCGTGGGAGGCGCCCCCGATCTCGTACGACTCGTGGACACGGTGGTCACCCAGTGCCACCGGATCCGGCTGCGGCGCGCGTGCGCCGGAGGGCCGAGGTATCAGCCGTTGGCCTTCTCGTAGGCCTCACGGATGCTGGCGGGGACACGGCCGCGGTCGTTGACCTCGTAACCGTTCTCCTTCGCCCAGGCGCGGATCTGCGCGGTGTCCTGGCTGCTACCGGAAGCCGCACGCGCCTTTCCACGTCCACCGGAAGCGCGGCCTCCCGTACGACGGCCACCCTTCACATACGGCTCGAGAAGTCCCCGCAGCTTGTCCGCATTGGTGGTCGTGAGATCGATCTCGTACGTCTTGCCGTCCAGCGCGAACGTAACGGTCTCGTCGGCCTCGCCGCCGTCGAGGTCGTCGACAAGAAGGACCTGAACCTTCTGTGCCACGGCTTTTCCTTTCATCGATAACGTGAGGGCCCGGGGTCTGCGGCTCTCGCCGTTTCACCGCCCCCTGTTATATGCAGTACTGCAGTACGCCGGAAAGCAAACCGCTTTTGCCGGAAAAACACAAACCCCTGGGAGAGACCCGGGGAGCATCCCCGTCCGGAAAGATGCGCGTTTCGGACATAGGGAACCTGGGCAGCGTCGGACCGCGGGAATAGCGGGCGAACCCGGCGATCACAGATGCAGAAGCATCCGGCTGTTGCCCAAGGTGTTCGGTTTCACTCGTTCGAGACCGAGGAACTCCGCGACGCCCTCGTCATAGGAACGCAAGAGCTCGGCGTAGACATCGGTGTCCACCGGCGTCTCGCCGATCTCCACGAAGCCGTGCTTCGTGAAGAAGTCCACTTCGAAGGTGAGACAGAAAACGCGCCGCACACCGAGCCAGCGGGCGGTGTGCAGCAACTTCTCCAGCAGGCGGTGACCGACACCGGAGCCCTTCAGGCCCGGCTTCACCGCGAGCGTGCGCACTTCCGCGAGGTCTTCCCACATGACGTGCAGTGCCCCGCAGCCGACGACCTCGGCGTTGTCGTCGCGTTCCGCGACCCAGAACTCCTGGATGTCCTCGTAAAGGGTCACGGTCGCTTTGTCGAGCAGGATGTGCTCGCGCGCGTAGGAGTCAAGGAGGTCGCGCACGGCCGGGACATCGCTGGTCCGGGCCCGCCGGACGGTGACGGCTTTTGCGGTGACTTCGCGGCGCTCTGCTGACATGAGCGGACGCTATCGCCCGTCGTCGTCCTGTGGGGCGGCGGGGTTCTCCTCTTCGCCTTCCAGGGTTTCCGGGACCTGGACGATACGCATGGCGGCTCTCAGCGCCTGGCGCTGTTCGTCGCTCATCATCCCGAAGAACGCGACGAGTGCGGCGGCCGCGTTGTCGCTCTGCGACCAGGCCTCGTTCATGAGGGCCGCGGCGTACGCGGCACGCGTGGAGACGGCCTCATATCGATAGGCGCGCCCTTCCGCCTCGCGGCGCACCCAGCCCTTCTGATGGAGATTGTCCAAAACGGTCATCACCGTGGTGTACGCGATGGACCGCTCCCGCTGAAGGTCTTCCAGGACTTCCCGAACGGTCACCGGGCGGTTCCACTTCCACACCCGCGTCATGACCGCGTCTTCGAGTTCTCCCAATGGGCGAGGCACAGTTCAGAACAATAGTGGGAGATCCCGGTCCATGCTGGCCCGGACGTGCGCCTTCCGCGACAAACGCGAACAAAAAGGGCGTACGACTCGGAAAGCGCGAGGTGCGCGAGTCGTACGCCCAGAGGTGTGGGGCGAGGCCGGGCGGGGCTTCTCAGGCGTCAGGGCCGGCGGAGGCCTGCCGCACGCCGTCCGCGTGCGCGAGGGCCGCGTCGACGGCGGCGTCCTCCTTGGTCTTCGCGGCCCCGCCCTGGGTCTTCACGATCACCCGGACCACAGCGATGAACAACGCGGCCATGACGACCGGGGGCACGAGCGCGGAGACATAGTCCATGCCCCCAGGGTAGCCAGGGGGACATCGGCGGACGGACCGGGGTGGGTCCGGCGCCCGGCCCCGTGTCGCGGTGCCCGTCTCAGCCCGCGGCGAGCCGCTGGTGGGGCGGGTTGGGCGTGCCGGGGGACGGGGCGGGCTTGCGCCGGGGGAAGACCTCGCCCGGGGTGGGGACGGGCCTCGACGGCTTGGGCGCGGCGGGCTGCGGGGACGGGCGCTCTGCGGGCTTCTTGCCCTGCTCCTCGCCCTTGTCGCCTCCTGGCAGCGCCATCAGCAGCCGGGGGCGACGACGGGAGGCGGGCACGGTGGCGGTGGCATCCGGGTGAGCTCCGGGGCGGTCCAGGCGGTCGAGCAGGGCCGCCGCGGCGCGGTTCCCGCGCAGGGCGCGGAGCGCGGCCAGGTCGTCGGCGAGGGGGCGGTATCCGGCGCCCAGCACCTCCTCCAGGAGTGCCAGATAGCCGGCCGCGGCGCCGGGGAGGGCGGCGCGGTACCGGCCGAGGTCGGCCACGAGGAAGGCGCGCAGCCTGACCCCCTCGTGCATCGCCTCGTCGAGCGACTCGGCGAGGCGGAGACAGTCCTGGACGTCCTCGGTCGAGGCGGGGCCGGGGTGAAGGGCGAGGGCGAGAGCGCGGCGGAGCACGGGCAGCTCCTCCGCACCGAACGCCATGCCGCCGCGGGATCCGTATGGCGTGGGCATGCGGTGACGCTACCGCTAATCGGACAAAACAGACGGCTCGGGCTGCCGTGTCGCTCCCCGGTTTCCCTCAGCTGGGGCGATGGGCCCGGGCCGGCGCCGCGGGGCGCCGGCCCACCGCTCACGCGCGGGCGACGTTCCGCTCGTACACCAGGCGCAGGCCGATCAGGGTCAGCCACGGCTCGTGCTCGTCGATGACCGACGACTCGCTCAGCACTATCGGCGCGAGCCCGCCCGTGGCGATCACCGTCACGTCGTCCGGGTCGTCGGCCAGCTCGCGGGCCATCCGGTTCACGACCCCGTCGACCTGTCCGGCGAAGCCGTACACGATGCCCGCCTGCATCGCCTCGACCGTGTTCTTGCCGATCACGCTGCGCGGGCGGGCCATCTCGATCTTCCGCAGCTGCGCGCCCTTGACGCCGAGGGCGTCGACCGAGATCTCGATGCCCGGCGCGATGACGCCGCCGACATACTCCCCGCGCGCGGACACCGCGTCGAAGGTCGTCGCCGTACCGAAGTCGACGACGATCGCCGGGCCCCCGTACAGCTCGACGGCCGCCACCGCGTTGATGATGCGGTCGGCGCCGACCTCCTTGGGGTTGTCCGTCAGGATCGGCACGCCCGTCTTCACGCCGGGCTCCACCAGCACCGCGGGGACGTCCCCGTAGTACCGCCGCGTCACCTCGCGCAGCTCGTGGAGGACCGAGGGCACGGTCGCGCAGATCGCGATCCCGTCGATGCCGTCGCCGAGCTCCTCGCCGAGCAGCGGGTGCATGCCCATCAGGCCCTGGAGCAGGACGGCCAGTTCGTCGGCCGTGCGGCGGGCGTCCGTGGAGATGCGCCAGTGCTCGACGATGGTGTCGCCGTCGAACAGGCCGAGGACGGTGTGCGTGTTGCCTACGTCGATCGTCAGGAGCATGGCCGTTACTCCGCCTCGCGCAGGTCCAGGCCGATGTCCAGGACCGGGGCGGAGTGGGTGAGGGCGCCGACGGCCAGGAAGTCGACGCCGGTCTCCGCGTACGCGCGCGCGTTGTCGAGCGTGAGCCGGCCGGAGGCCTCCAGCTGGGCGCGCCCGTGGACGATGGCCACGGCCTCCTCGCACTCGCCGGGCGTGAAGTTGTCCAGCAGGATCAGGTCGGCGCCGGCGTCGACGGCCTCGCGCAGCTGGTGCAGGGTGTCGACCTCGACCTCGACGGGCAGGTCCGGGAAGGCCTCACGGACGGCCTTGAAGGCCTGCTCGACGCCGCCCGCTGCGAGCACGTGGTTGTCCTTCACCAGAGCCGCGTCCGACAGGGACATGCGGTGGTTGACGCCGCCGCCGCAGCGCACGGCGTACTTCTCCAGAGACCTGAGGCCCGGCGTCGTCTTGCGGGTGTCGCGCACGTCGGCGTCGGTGCCCTCCAGCACGTCGGCCCACGCGCGCGTGGCCGTCGCGATGCCGGACAGGCGGCCCAGGATGTTGAGGGCGCTGCGCTCGGCGGTCAGCAGGTCGCGGGTGCGCGTGGTGACCGACAGGAGCTTCTGGCCGGCCTCCACCCGGTCGCCGTCCTCCACGTGCCGCTCGACCTCGAACTCGTCGGTGCACACCACGGAGAGCACGGCCTCGGCGACGCGCAGGCCCGCGACGACGCCCGCCTCGCGCGCGGTGAAGTCGGCGGTGGCCACGGCGTCCTCGGGGATGGTCGCGACGGTCGTCACGTCCACACCGCCCGCGAGGTCCTCCTGGACGGCGACGTTGGCGATGTCCTCGACCTCCAGGGGGTCGAGTCCGGCGTCGGCCAGGAGCTCGGCGAGCGCGGGGTCGAGCCCGCACTCCATGTACGCGTCCTCGGCGTCCGCGCCGCAGGCGCAGCCGTCGCCGCAGCCACCGGTGTCGGCAAGGGGAAGGTCGGGGGTGCTCACTGCTGTCACTGCTCCTGGGGACGGTGCTGCCGGATGGGGGGAAAGTCTGCGGTGCCGGTGGTGTGCAGGGTGGGTGTCCGGTCCGGATTCAGCCGTACGACGATGTGGCGCCGCCAGCGGGCGTCGTCGCGGTCGGGCCGGTCCTCGCGCCAGTGGCAGCCGCGGGTCTCCTCGCGCCGCCGGGCGGCGGCGACCAGGACGCGGGCCACGCACAGGAGGTTGGTGGCCTCCCAGGTGTCGACGCCGGGCTCGGCGGTCCGGCCGGTCTCGTCGAGGACCTCGCGGGCCTCGGTGTGCAGCCGCGACAGCTGGTCGGCGGCCTTGGCGAGGGACTCGTCCGAGCGCAGCACGCCCGCGCCCCGGGTCATGATCCGCTGGATGGCGAACCGGGCCTCGGCGCCGAGCAGGGGGTGCGCGGGCTTCTCGGGCCGGGCGACCGGCGCGGGCACGCGCGCGTGCAGGCGGCCGTCCGCCTTGAGCGCGGCGATGTCGGCGGCGATGCGCTCGGCGTAGACCAGGCCCTCCAGCAGGGAGTTGGAGGCGAGCCGGTTGGCGCCGTGCACGCCGGTGCAGGCGACCTCGCCGCACGCGTACAGCCCGGGGACGGTCGTCCGGCCGTGGGCGTCGGTGCGGACGCCGCCGGAGGCGTAGTGGGCGGCCGGGGCGACCGGGATGGGCTCGGTGACCGGGTCGATGCCGTTCGCGCGGCAGGCGGCCAGGATCGTCGGGAAGCGGTGCTCCCACATCTCGGCGCCGAAGTGCCGGGCGTCGAGGAACATGTGGGCGGCGTCCTGCTCCCCCATGCGGCGCGTGATGCCCTTGGCGACGATGTCCCGGGGCGCGAGTTCGGCCAGTTCGTGCTGCCCGGCCATGAAGCGCACTCCGTCGGCGTCGACCAGGTGGGCCCCCTCGCCGCGCACCGCCTCGGAGACCAGCGGCTGCTGGCCCTCGGCGTCGGGGCCGAGGAACAGCACGGTCGGGTGGAACTGCACGAACTCCAGGTCGGAGACCTCGGCGCCCGCGCGAAGGGCGAGCGCCACGCCGTCGCCGGTCGACACCGAGGGGTTGGTGGTCGCGGAGAAGACCTGACCCATGCCGCCGGTCGCGAGGACGACCGCGGGGGCGTGCACGGCGCCCACGCCGTCGTGCTGCCCCTCGCCCATGACGTGCAGGGTGACGCCCGCCGTGCGGCCCTCGGCGTCCGTCAGAAGGTCGAGCACGAGCGCGTTCTCGATCGTGCGCAGCCCCCGCGCGCGGACGGCCTCGACGAGCGCCCGGGAGATCTCCGCGCCGGTGGCGTCACCGCCCGCGTGCGCGATACGGCGGCGGTGGTGGCCGCCCTCGCGGGTGAGCTCCAGTTCCCCTTCGGAGGACTCGTCGAAGTGCGCGCCGGTGGCGATGAGGCGGCGTACGGCGTCGGGGCCCTCGGTGACGAGGATGCGTACGGCCTCCTCGTCGCACAGGCCGACGCCGGCGACCAGGGTGTCGTCCAGGTGCTGCTCGGGGGTGTCGCCCTCGCCGAGGGCGGCCGCGATGCCGCCCTGCGCCCAGCGGGTGGAGCCGTCGTCCAGGCGCGCCTTGGTGACGACGACCGTCCGCAGACCGGCGGCCTCGCAGCGCAGGGCGGCGGTCAGGCCGGCGACGCCGGAACCGACGACCACCACGTCCGCGTCGATGGCCCACCCGGGGTCGGGCGCGTGCAGCCGTATGCCGGTGCCGGTCACGAGGCGTCCCCCAGGGTTCCGAAGGTCAGCGGGAGGTTGTCGATCAGCCGGGTGGTGCCGACCCGCGCGGCGACGGCGAGGACGGCCTCGCCGGTGAAGTCGTCGTCGATCTCGGTGAAGTCGGACGGGTCGACGAGTGCGAGGTAGTCCAGTTCGAGCGGCGGGTCGAGGCGGGCCGCGTCGTCCAGGACGAGCCGGGCGGCGGCGCGGACGGCGGCCGGGCCGCCGGGCGCGGCCTTGGCGACGGCGTGCGCGTCGGCGGCGGCGCGGGACTCCCCTATGGCGCTGAGCGCCTCGGCCCGCGCGCGCGTGGCGGGCACTTCGAGGGCCCGCGCGCGCAGCGCCTCCTGGGCGGCGTGCCGGTCGCGGCCCGCGAACAGCGCCCGGGACAGGGCGAGGGCGGTGTGGCGCTCGTCGGGCGTGAGGTAGCGGTTGCGGCTGGACAGGGCCAGGCCGTCCTCCTCGCGCACGGTCGGGACGCCGACGATCTCGACGCCGAAGTTCAGGTCCCGCACCATGCGCCGGATCACGGCGAGCTGCTGGGCGTCCTTCTGCCCGAACAGGGCCACGTCGGGGCGCGTGAGGTGGAGCAGCTTGGCGACGACGGTGAGCATGCCGTCGAAGTGCCCGGGACGCGAGGCACCCTCCAGGCGCTCGCCCATGGGACCCGCGGTCAGGCGCACCTGGGGCTGCCCGCCGGGGTAGACCTCGTCGGCGGAGGGCGCGAACACGACGTCGGCACCGGCCTGTTCGGCGATCTTCAGGTCGGCCTCGAGGGTGCGCGGGTAGCGGTCGAGGTCCTCGCCCGCACCGAACTGGAGCGGGTTGACGAAGACCGTGACGATCACGAAGCCCTTGTGGCCGACCCGCTCGCGCGCGGCCCTGATCAGGCTGGCGTGGCCTTCGTGCAGGGCGCCCATCGTCATGACGACGGCGGTACGACCGGGCACCGCGAAGTGGTCGTGCACGTACGTCAGGTCATCGACCGTCGGTGCGAGTTCGAAGGGACGGCGGCTCATCGGTCTTCCTCGTTCTGTGTCGGGTCCGTGCCCGTGGCGAGCACTCCGAGGAGGTCCTCGGCGAGTTCCGGCTTCAGCCGCCCGTGCGCGAGCGCCCGGTCGGCGGTCGCGCGGGCCATCGCGAGATAACTCGCGAGGGTCTGCGGGGCGTGCTTGCCGAGCTCGGTGACGTGCGCGGCGACGGTGCCCGCGTCCCCGCGCGAGACGGGCCCGGTCAGGGCCGCGTCGCCGGAGCGCAGCGCGTTGTCCAGGGCGGCACCGAGCAGCGGACCGAGCATCCGGTCGGGGGCCTCGACACCGGCCGTGCGCAGCAGCTCCATGGACTGGGCGACCAGGGTCACCAGGTGGTTGGAGCCGAGGGCGAGGGCGGCGTGGTAGAGCGCGCGGTTCTCCTCGGCGATCCACTCGGGCTCGCCGCCCATCTCGATGACGAGCGCCTCGGCGGCCAGCCGCAGCTCCTCGGGGGCGGTGACGCCGAACGAGCAGCCGGCGAGCCGCTCGACGTCCACCGGGGTGCCGGTGAAGGTCATCGCGGGGTGCAGGGCCAACGGCAGCGCGCCCGCGCGCAGGGCGGGGTCCAGGACCTTCGTGCCGTACCGCCCGGAGGTGTGCACCATCAGCTGTCCCGGCCGTACGGCGCCGGTCTCGGCGAGTCCCGACACGAGGCCGGGCAGGGCGTCGTCCGGGACGGTGAGCAGGACCAGCTCGGCGCGCTGGAGCACCTCGGCGGGCGGGACCAGCGGCACACCGGGCAGCAGCTGCTCGGCGCGCCGTCTGGAGGCGTCGGAGACCCCGGAGACGGCCACCGGGCGGTGCCCGGCGAGCTGGAGGGACGCGGCCAGCGCGGGGCCCACCCGGCCGGCGCCGACGACGCCCACGGTGAGCCGCGCGGGGCGGTCCTTGGGGTCTGGCTGTTGGTCTGTACTCACGCGACGGTGGCCTTCCCGTTCCAGTCCGCTCTGGGTACCGGACGATTTCTCGTCATGTTAACGCGATCGGGTCCGGGGCCGACCGGTTGTCCACAGGCTGTGGGTTTCCACGGGCCGCCACCACGGACGGGTTTGCGGGTCGCGGCACGATAAACCGGCTGCCCGCACGCAAAGGGCACGGCATCATCCCCCGCATGAGCGATACGGCAGTACACGGACAAGAACAGCCGAACCAGGAACAGGCACAAGAACAGGCACAAGAACAGCCGCCCCGGGAACAGGCACAGGAACAGACGCGCGAGCAGATAAGAACGCGCCGCAGGGCCGCCCACCGGACGGCGACGCGCGCGCTTTCGCGCGCGGGCTGGCACGGCACCCTCCGCGAGCGGCTCACGCGGCTCATGGAGGCGGCGCCCGAGGTGTACGACCTGGACGAGCCCGGGGACGTCTACGGCAACCGGGTCGTGGCCGCGCTGGAGGACCGGGTCGCCGCACTGCTCGGCACGGAGGCCGCGGCGTTCTTCCCGACGGGCACGATGGCCCAGCAGGTCGCCCTGCGCTGCTGGGCGGCCCGCACCGGTGACCCCACGGTCGCCCTGCACGCCCTCGCCCACCCCGAGCTGCACGAGCGGAACGCGTTCAGCCAGGTCAGCGGCCTGCGTCCGGTCCGCGTGACCAGCGAGCCCCGGCTGCCCACGGCAGCGGAGGTACGCGACTTCGAGGAGCCCTTCGGAGCGCTGATGCTGGAACTGCCCCTCAGGGACGGCGGTTTCGTGCTGCCCACCTGGCAGGAGCTGACGGAGACCGTCGAGGCCGCGCGGGGGCGCGACGCGGTGGTGCACTTCGACGGGGCGCGCCTGTGGGAGACCACCGAGCACTTCGGCCGCCCCCTGGACGAGATCGCGGCCCTCGCGGACAGCGTCTACGTCTCGTTCTACAAGTCCCTGGACGGCTTCTCCGGCGCCGCGCTCGCCGGCCCCAGCACCCTGGTGGAGGAGGCGAGGACCTGGCGGCACCGGTACGGCGGCATGGTCTTCCAGCAGTTCCCCGCCGCGCTGTCCGCGCTCGTCGGACTGGAACGGGAACTGCCCCGCCTCCCGGAGTACGTGCGCCACGCGCGCGTGGTCGCCGCCGCGCTGCGCGAGGGGTTCGCCGCGGCCGGCCTGCCGTGGGCCCGCGTGCACCCCGAGGAGCCGCACACCCACGAGTTCCAGGTCTGGCTGCCGTACGACCCCGACGTCCTCGCGGAGGCGGCGGTGCGCCAGGCCGAGGAGACGGGGACGCTGCTCTTCGCCGACGCGTGGGTGGCCCGCGGTCCAGACGTGGCCGCCACCGAGGTCACCGTGCGCTCCGCCGGCCTGGAGTGGACGGCGGACGACGTACGGACGGCGGTCGCCGACTTCGTGGCCCGGCTGAACGGCTGACCAACCGACCGGCTGACCGGCCGGCCTGGACGGACGGCGAAGAGCTCAGCCGATAGGGCGCCGCATCGGCCCTAGCCACCGACGCACGGCGCGCCGCAGCCGACCGCGTTCCGGCCGGCCGGTCAGGTCGGTGCGCAGCTCCCAGGAGTCGCGCAGTTCCCGTACGACCTGCCAGTCGTGGGTGCCGGGCGCGGGCGGTGGGGTCTCGCCGTGCCGGTGGGCGCGGTGGCTGTCGAGGAGGTACTGCTGGGTGATGCTCATGACGGGATCGCCTCTTCGGGACACGGTCGGCCGGCCGACGCACGGGCGTCGGCGCGATGACGGGTGAACGGGATCCGGAAGGCTCCGCGGCGGCCCCGGCCCCGTCAGCCTGCGCCCGCCCACCGGCCAAGTCCCGTCGATTGACGGCAGCAGTCAATCGACGCGGGCACTGTCAGTGGCCGGGTGCACCATGGGGGCATGAGCGTGGTCATCGACATCAACGGGCTGCCGCCGGAGCGGATTTCGGTCGTGCCCTCGCCCCTGGCGGAACTGGGGATGGCGCTGCACGCGCTCAGCGAGCCCGGCCATCACCCGGAGGTCCAGGGCTGGGCCACGGCCGTCTCCAGCCGGCTGGACCCGTGCCTGGCCGACCGGCTGTGCGAGGCGGAGTTCCTGTGGCGCACGACGTTCTCGGACGTCTTCGCCCCGTTCGCCGGGATACCGGGCCGCCGCGCGCTGCCCGGCGCCACGCTCGCCGAGGAGCTGGACCTGCTCGACAAGCTGACCGACGAGCAGTTCGTGCACGCGGCACTGGAGTTCACCTGCCAGCTCCGGTACGACGTGCGCGAGGCCGGTCCGCTCGACGATCCGGACCTGCGCCGCCGCTCCCTGGAGCTGGCGGCCGCGCGGGGCGCCGTCCAGGAGCGGTTCACCCACCGGCTGCTGGACGACCTGCCGGCCGTGCGCGCCTGGTTCCGGCGGCTGGTCCTCGACTGCGACGAGGCCTTCTTCGCCGACACCTGGGCGCGGGTGCAGCCCCAACTGGCCGCGGACGCCCGCCACAAGACCGAGCTGCTGCGCCGCAAGGGTCTCGGCGAGGCCCTCGCGTCGCTCTCCGGCGCCGTCTCGCTGGACGAGGAGGCCGGTCTCGTCACCGTCGACAAGCTCCTGGTGGGCCGCGCCGCCACTGGGGACGGCGGCCTGGTGCTGGTGCCGACCAGCATCGGCTGGCCGCACCTGATGGTCCTGCACCGGTACGGCTGGCAGCCCGCGATCACCTACCCCGTCCAGGCCTCGCGCCCGCAGGCGCCGACGGTCGAGCAGCTCACCCGCCGCCTGGAGGCGCTCGCCCACCCGGCCCGCCTGCGGCTGTGCCGCCATCTGGCCCGCGCCCCGCACAGCACCGGTGAACTGGCCGACGCGCACGGCATGTCGGCGCCGGAGATATCCCGGCACCTGGCGGTGCTGAGAAAGGCGGGCCTGATCACCAGCAGCCGCCGCGGCCGGTACGTCCAGCACCAGCTGGATCTGTCCACGGTGGCCCGCCTGGGCAGCGACTTCATCGAGGGCGTCCTGCGCTGACGGCGGCAGAGAAAGCCCAGCTCAGGTCTCAGTCGAAGCGGATGTGCCGGGCGGCGACCCGCGCCTGCCGCAGCCGCGTGCGCAGCGCGCCCTCGCGGTTGGGCCGCAGCGTCAGCCCGGCGAGGACGGCGATCCGGTCCGCCGTCTTCGGGACCGTCGCCTGGTCCGTCCACAGATGCTCGGCGAACTCCGGTTCCCGCAGCCGCTCCAGACAGTGGTCGAGCTGCTGGAGCGCCCAGGTCTCCCGGCGCAGACCGGCGTTCTTGCCGACGACGTACTGCAACAGGTGCCCCGGGCCGCGCTCGCGCAGCCGCGCGGCGACCGTCTCGCGCTGCGCGAGGAGCGTGAAGTGCCGTACGTCATGGCCGCGTTCGCGCAGGCGCCCGACGGTCTCCGCGAAGTACCCGGAGTCGGTGACCGTCATGGGGGCGATCACCACGCCGTCGTGCTTGGTCAGGGCCAGGTCGAGGACCTCGACGACGCCCTGCCGCCAGGCGGTCAAGTCCTGGAAGTCGCCGCGCAGTTCTGGCGGGAGCATACGGCGCAGACCGAAGCCGGGGTGCTCGGGATCGCAGATCACGCTGCCCGGCAGGCGTCGCTGTATCTCGTGTGCGGTCTGTGTCTTGCCGCCCCCGAAAGGGCCGTTGATCCACAGGAGCATGCGCAGACCCTACCGGCGCGGCCCGCCCGGGTCAGCCCGTTCAGCCGTGCCCGCCGGCCCGCACCAGACCCGTCTCGTACGCCAGGACCACGACCTGCACCCGGTCCCGCAGCCCGAGCTTGGTCAGGATCCGCCCCACATGTGTCTTCACGGTCGCCTCGGACAGCACCAGCGTGGCCGCGATCTCGCCGTTGGACAGCCCCTGGGCGACCAGCACCATCACCTCGCGCTCCCGGTCGGTGAGCCGCTCCAGCTCCCGGTGCCGGGGTTCCCTGGCGCCGGTGGGCAGCATCGGCGCGAACCGGTCGAGGAGGCGGCGGGTGGTGGACGGTGCGACGACGGCGTCCCCGCTGTGCACGGCGCGGATGGCGGCGAGCAGATCGCCCGGCGGCACGTCCTTGAGCATGAACCCGCAGGCGCCCGCCTTCAGCGCGGAGAACGCGTACTCGTCGAGGTCGAAGGTGGTCAGGATCAGCACCTTCGGCGGCTCGGGCTGCGCGCACACGCGCCGGGTGGTCTCCACCCCGTCCAGTTTCGGCATGCGGACGTCCATCAGGACCACGTCGACGGCGGTGGAGCGCAGCACGTCGAGGGCCTCGACGCCGTCGCCCGCCTCCGCGACGACCTCCATGTCCGGCTGGGCGGCGAGCACCATCCGGAATCCGGTGCGCAGCAGCACCTGGTCGTCGACGAGCATCACACGGATCGTCATCGGGGTCCTCTTCTTCCGTTCTCTCTGCGGTCGCGGTGGCGTCAGTGCGCCGGTTTGAGCGGGAGCAGGGCGCTGATGCGGAATCCTCCGCCCGGGCGAGGGCCCGCGTCGAGGGTGCCGCCGACCATGCCGACCCGCTCGCGCATGCCGATCAGGCCGTGGCCCCGGCCGTCGGCGCCGCCGTCCTCGTACAGCTCGTGCGGGGCGCCCTTGCCGTCGTCCTCGACGAGCAGCCCGAGCCCGTCGTCGAAGTAGACCAGCCGCACGCTCGCCCCGGCGTGAGGGCCGCCGTGCTTGCGGGTGTTGGTCAGCGCCTCCTGCACGATGCGGTACGCGGTGAGCTCGACGCCGCTCGGCAGCGGGCGCGGGGTGCCCTCGACCTTGAAGTCGACGGGCAGCCCGGCGGTGCGGCACTGCTCGATGAGCTCGTCGATCTGCCCTACGCCGGGCTGGGGGACGTACTCCCCGGTCTCCTGGTGCTCGCCGGTGCGCAGCACGCCCAGCAGGCGGCGCATCTCGGCGAGGGCCTGGCGGCCGGTGGTGGAGATCGTCTCCAGGGCCGCCCTGGCCTGGTCGGGCGCGGTGTCGAGGACGTAGGCGGCGCCGTCGGCCTGCACCACCATCACGGACACGTTGTGCGCGACGACGTCGTGCAGCTCGCGCGCGATCCGGGCGCGCTCGGCCGCGACCGCGACCTTGGACTGCGCCTCACGCTCCTTCTCCAGACGCGCGGCGCGCTCCTCCAGCTGCGCGAGGTAGGCGCGGCGGGTGCGCATCGAGTCGCCGAGCACCCAGGCCAGGGCGAACGGCACCGCCTGGAACACGCCCATCGCCACATGGCCGAGGGGGCTCGCCTCCTCGACCGGCCAGCGCAGCTGCGCCAGGGCGGCCGCGCACATCCCGGCGGCCAGGCCGAACCGGGAGGCCCAGCGGGAGCCGATCGCGGCGACCGTGCAGAGGATCACCAGCAGCGCGAAGTCGGCGGGGGTCGGCTTGATGTCGAGGGTCACCTGGGCCAGCCCGGCCGCGGTGGCGAGCAGCAGCATCGGCTCCGGCAGCCGGCGGCGCAGGGCGATGACGACGCCCAGCGCGGCGGTCACGACCAGGACCACGGCGAGCGCCCCGTGGCCCCGCGCCCCGTACAGGTTCACGACACTCGGGCAGGAGAGCCCGAACAGGACGACGGCCCAGAAGCCGTCCACCCACGTCGGGTGCCTGCGGAGGAAGTCATAGAGGCGCTGCACGTGACCCAGAGTAGGCAGCCGCGTGTGTTCGAGGGGTCAACCGGAGGACCGATCCGGACCGGCGCACGTACTCCGCAAGGTGGAGGACGGGATCGCGCGTGCGCCTACGCTGGCCCGGTGACGGAGATGACGGCAGGCGGGTCGGCGGACGGAAACCGGACCGACGGTCCCGCGCGCGTGTGGCGCGGCTGGCGGGCGGCCACCGAGACCGCCCTGTACGGTCCGGGCGGCTTCTACCGGCGCGCCGAGGGACCTGCGGCCCACTTCCGTACGTCCGTCCACGCGTCGCCGCTGTTCGCCCGGGCCGTGGCCCTGCTGCTGTGCCGGGTCGACGAGGCCCTCGGGCGGCCCGCGACGCTGGACTTCGTCGACATGGGCGCCGGGCGCGGCGAACTGGTCGCCGGTGTGCTCGCCGCGCTGCCCGCCGACGTGGCCGCCCGCGCGCGCGGGTACGCCGTCGAGGTCGCCGAACGCCCCGCGGGCCTCGACCCCCGCGTGACGTGGCTGAGCGAGCTGCCCCAGGGGATCACCGGGCTGTTGTTCGCCAACGAGTGGCTGGACAACGTACCGGTGGAGGTCGCCGAGGTCGACGCCGAGGGCGTGGCACGTCTGGTCCTCGTCGACGAGGACGGGGGCGAACGCCTCGGGGAGCCCGTCGCGGGAGCAGAGGCGGACTGGCTCGCGCGGTGGTGGCCGCTGCCGCCCGAGGAGGGGCTGCGCGCCGAGATCGGGCTGCCGAGGGACGCCGCGTGGGCGTCCGCGGTCTCCCGGATCGAGCGGGGGCTGGCGGTGGCCGTGGACTACGCGCACACGGCGGACACGCGCCCGCCGTTCGGGACGCTGAGCGGCTTCCGGGAGGGGCGCGAGACGCTGCCCGTGCCGGACGGGTCGTGCGACATCACGGCGCACGTCGCGCTCGACGCGTGCGCGGCGCCCGGCCTGCCCGGCGCGCGCCTGCTGACCCAGCGCGAGGCGCTGCGCGCCCTGGACGTCGTCTCCGGCCGCCCCCCGCTCACGCTCGCCTCGGCCAACCCGGCGGCGTACGTCCGCGCCCTCGCGAGCGCGGGCGAGGCCGCCGAGCTCACGGCACCGGGCGGCCTCGGGGACTTCGGCTGGCTGCTCCAGCCCGTCGGCGTCCCGGACGCGCTCGCGCTCCTGTAGCGACCGGGCGGCGATGGGCCCAACAGGTCGGTGGGCCCAACATGTCGATGGGCCCTACTTGTCGATGGGCCCTACTTGTCGATGTCCCCGACCACGAAGAACATCGAGCCCAGGATCGCCACCATGTCCGCCACCAGCGTCCCCGGCAGCAGTTCGGTCAGCGCCTGGATGTTGTTGTACGACGCGGAGCGCAGCTTCATCCGGTACGGCGTCTTCTCGCCCTTGCTGACCAGGTAGTAGCCGTTGATGCCGAGCGGGTTCTCGGTCCAGGCGTAGGTATGGCCCTCGGGCGCCTTCAGGACCTTCGGCAGCCGCTGGTTGATCGGCCCCGGCGGCAGCTCGGCGAGCCGGTCGAGGCAGGCGTCGGCCAGGTCCAGCGCGTTGTGCGTCTGCTCCAGGAGGCACTCGAAGCGGGCGAGGCAGTCGCCCTCCTGCCGGGTCACCACCTTCAGGGTGTCCTGGAGTTCGCCGTACGCCAGATACGGCTCGTCGCGCCGCAGGTCGAAGTCGACGCCGGAGGCGCGCGCGATGGGTCCGCTCACGCCGTACGCGTGCACGGTCTCGGGCGAGAGCTTCCCCACGCCCCGCGTGCGGCCGCGGAAGATCTCGTTGCCGAGGACCAGGTCGTCGAAGACGTCCATGCGCGAGCGCACGGCGGCGACGGCCGCCCGCGCGCGGGAGGCCCATCCGGCCGGGAGGTCCTCCTTGAGGCCGCCGACACGGTTGAACATGTAGTGCATGCGCCCGCCGGAGACCTCCTCCATGACGTTCTGGAGGACCTCGCGCTCGCGGAACGCGTAGAAGACCGGGGTGATGCCGCCCAGCTCCAGCGGATACGAGCCCAGGAACATCAGGTGGTTCAGCACCCGGTTCAGCTCCGCGAGCAGGGTGCGCGTCCACACCGCGCGCGCGGGGACCTCCATGCCGAGCATCCGCTCGACGGCGAGGACGACGCCCAGCTCGTTGGCGAAGGCCGACAGCCAGTCGTGGCGGTTGGCGAGCATGATGATCTGGCGGTAGTCCCGCGCCTCGAAGAGCTTCTCCGCGCCGCGGTGCATGTAGCCGATCACCGGCTCGGCGTGCACGATGCGCTCGCCGTCCAGCACGAGCCGCAGCCGCAGCACACCGTGCGTGGACGGGTGCTGGGGGCCGATGTTGAGCACCATGTCGGTGCTCTCCGCGGCACCGCCGATCCCGACCGTGGTCTCCGTCGTGGGCGTCATGCCCCCAGTCTCCCCTACGCGCGGCGCCCCCTGGGAAACGGGCGTCGTCCGCCGGGCCTCAGGAGGCCGCGCTGTGCAGTCCCTGCACGTCGATCGCCTCGGTCTCGTCGTGGACCGTCAGGTCGATGACCTGACCGACGCCGCGGGGCGACGCGCCGGCGGGCTTGTACGCGGCCTCGGACTCGGCCTTGTGCACGGCGCGCGTCTCGTCGCCGACGACGTCGGCGGGGTCCTCGTTGCGCACGGAGTCCGCGTCGTCCGAGGCGCCCTCCGCCTTCGTACCGAAGAAGTCGAAGCTGCTGCCGTCCACCGGGCGCCGCACGGGAGCGGACGCCGGTACGACGGCCACCGCGGTCGGCACCGTGAAGTGGCCCTCGGGCGGCTGCACCGGCTGACCGGAACGATCCTGCGCCGTCGTGGTGGCGGCGGTCGCGCGCTCGTGCTCGTCGACCGCCTCGGGCTGCCCCTGTTCCTCGTCCTCCTGGACGGACCGGGCGGGCGTCGCCGGCGCCACGGCCGCCTCGAAGGCGGCGCCCTTCGTCTCCGCCGCGGCGTCGTCGCCCGCGTCGAGCCTGGACAGCGCCGCCTTGGCCCGCAGGAAGAGCCGGGAACCCTCCGGGGAGAACACCGCGGGAGACGCCGGCTCGTGCTCGTGCTGCTCCTGCTCCTGCTCCTGCTCCGGGGACGCGGCGGGCGTCGCGGACTCCTCCGCGTCGGAGGCCTCCTCGTTCGCCGTCGCCGTGGTCGTCGTCGCCGTCACGGACGGCCCGGGCGGCAGCGCGCGCGTGGGGGCGGCCGTCTCGATCTCCAGCAGCCGGCGGCCCTCCAGGGCGCTGGCGCGGTCGGTCTCCGCCTGGGCGTACCGGCGCAGCAGGGAGGCGTGCTCGTTGCGCAGCCCCGACAGCTCGGTGCGCTTCGCCCGCAGCCGCTGTTCGAGCTTGGCGCGTACCTCGCGCGACTCCTCGAGGTCGGCCTCCAGTTCGGCGACGCGTTCCTCGTGCTGCCACTCGTCGCTGGCACGCGCGCGCGTGAGGTCGGCGACCTGCTTGCCCGCCTGGATGTCCCAGCGGCGCATGACGACCGCGCCGACGACCGCCGTCATCGCGGCGGCCGCGGCGAGGGACCGCAGCACCATGGTCTGCGAGAAAACCCAGGGACTCAGCGCACAGACGAGGGAAACGCCTGCTATCGCCGACGGGGGCAACATCCTGTGCAATGGGGGGGAATGGCGGTGACGTCCACGTGGCATGGCCAGAAACTTACCGCGCGTAGGGGATTCATGGGTGCGCTGCCCCGGAAAAAGACAGCCATACCAAGGACTTCACTGGGCATCAGGAACGACATGACCGGTCAGGCGCCATCGAATTGTGCAAGATCATTTTCACTGGCCGCCGAGACGACCGCTCATCCACTGCAGCGCCGCCGGGATCTCCCGCCGCCAGGTGTTGAAGTTGTGCCCGCCGCTCGCCAGGATGATCGACGCGATCCGGGTCCGGTTCGTGGCCCGTACCCGCTTGATGAATTCCAGTGTGTCCCGGTAGTTGGATTCGCCGATCCTGCTGGTACTGACGAGCAGTGAGGTGTTCGGCGCGGGTGCGTTGTCGAGCAGCCACCGCAGGTCGGAACGGTTCCGCAGATTGCTGTCGCCGTGGAAGAGATCACCGGTGGTGGGGTCGATCGGCGCCTTGTAGTAAGCCGAGAGCCCGGCGGCCGCCGCGTACACACCGGGATGGCGCATGGCGAGCTTCAGCGCGCAGTAACCTCCCGTGGAATCGCCGATGATGCCCCAGCTCCCCGGTTTTCTGCCCACCCGGTAGTGGGCGAGTACGGCGTCGGGCAGATCCTTCGCGAAGAACGTCTCGGCCTGCGGGCCGCCGGGGACGTCCACGCATTCCGTGTCACGCGGCGGCGCCACGGTCGGCCGCAGCATCACCAGGATCATCGGCTGCATCCGCCCGTCCTTGGCGAGCCGGTGAGCCGTGCGCGGGTAGTGCAGTTTGTTCACCAGGGCCTGCGCGGTGCCCGGATATCCGGTGAGGACGACGGCCGCCGGGAACGTGCGCGTGCGGTACTGGGGCTGGAAGTACTCCGGCGGCAGATAGACGTACGCGGGCGCGGCGATGCGCGTCGCGAGGCCCACGATGTCCACCTTCTGGACCTGCCCGGCCGTCTGCGGCGGCGGACCGCTCGCGCCGCGCACGCGCGCGACGGAGAGCACCTGGAGCGGGCCGCCGCCGCTGCCGGCGCCGCTGCCTGCGTCGCGCTGGACGGAGTGGTCCACGACGACGCCCTGGTCGGTCTCCTTGCCCAGGAGGTCGGCCCAGCTCGCGTAGAAGCCGAACGCCTGGTTGGCGGCGAACCCCAGGGAGGCGAAGAGCGCCAGCTGGGTGGCGAGGAGCAGGCCGACGCGTCCGCTGACGGCGCGCCAGCTCCTGCGAGCCAGGCGCGGCCACAGCCATACCGTGCCGACGAACAGCAGACAGGCGGAGACGACCGCCAGCACCAGCACTTTGTTGCTCGTGAGACCCATGGACTGCTTCCTGCCTGCACTTTCCGCCCGTGGCCTCCGACGCTTCGTAGCGAGGACTTGCCCGGGACTTTCCCTGCCCTTTGAACCGGCTTTCCGATGGGGAGTGAACCTCTCCCCCCAAGACACCGTCCTAGAGGGCGCAATGTCGCCGGTTGCCCGAATCGGCACCGGGTTCAAGGTCTCTCGCGGAACTACGGGATGCGATGTCTGTCAGGATAGATGGGGAATTGTCGGGCGAGGTTCCGGGCCGATCGAGTGCGGCGCGGCGCCTGGCGCGCGGTCCGCGCCCCGAGTCCGTCCCCGCCCTGATCGGCCGGTCCTGTGCCCTCGTGGGCCTCGTGGACATCGCCGCGGGCGTCTTCCCGCGCTTCCGCCACAGTCGGATGCACGCCATCGCCGAGGTGCTGCCCGGCGCGCTCGGCCCGTTCGCCGCGGCGCTCTCGCTCAGCACCGGAGTGCTGTTGCTGCTGCTCGCGCACGGGCTCAAGCGGCGCAAGCGCCGGGCGTGGCGGGCCGCGGCGGTCCTGCTGCCGGCCGGCGCCGTGGGGCAGTTCGTGTACCGGCACTCGATCCTGGGCGTCCTGGTGTCCGTGGCGCTCCTCGTGCCCCTGCTGCGCCACCGCACCGAGTTCGCCGCGCTGCCCGACCCACGCAGCCGGTGGCGGGCGCTGGCCAACTTCGTCCTCATGGGAGCCGGTTCCCTCGCCCTCGGGCTGGTCATCGTCAGCGCCCACCCCGAACGCACCGTCGGCGACCCCAGCGTGGCCGAGCGTCTGACCCACGTGATGTACGGCCTGTTCGGCTTCGAGGGTCCGGTGGCCTACCGGGGCGACACCTCCTGGACGGTCGCCTTCTCCCTCGGCGCCCTCGGCCTGCTCACCGCCGTCACCACCGTCTACCTGGCCTTCCGCCCCGAGCACCCGGCCGCCCGCCTCACCGAGGAGGACGAGTCCCGGCTGCGCGCCCTGCTGCGTAAGCACGGCGGCCGCGACTCCCTCGGCCACTTCGCGCTGCGCCGCGACAAGGCGGTGGTCTTCTCCCCCAGCGGCAAGGCCGCCGTCACCTACCGCGTCGTCTCCGGCGTGATGCTCGCCAGCGGGGACCCGATCGGCGACGTCGAGGCGTGGCCCGGGGCCATCGAGCGGTTCATGGACGAGGCCAAGGCCCATTCATGGACGCCCGCCGTCATGGGCTGCTCCGAGACCGGCGGCGAGGTGTGGACCCGCGAGACCGGTCTGGACGCCCTCGAACTCGGCGACGAGGCGGTGGTCGACGTCGCGGATTTCTCACTCGCCGGACGTGCGATGCGCAACGTGCGCCAGATGGTCCGGCGCATCGAGCGGGCCGGCTACGAGACCCGGGTACGGCGCGTGCGTGACCTCGGCGAGGCCGAGCTGGACCGCATCCGGCGCGCCGCGGAGGACTGGCGGGGCACCGACACCGAGCGCGGTTTCTCCATGGCGCTTGGCCGCATCGGCGACCCGGCGGACGGCGACTGCCTCGTCGCGACGGCCCACCGCCCCGGCGAGCAGCCCGGCCCGTACGGCGACCTGAAGGCGATCCTGCACTTCGTGCCCTGGGGCGAGGACGGCGTCTCCCTGGACCTGATGCGCCGCGACCGCTCGGCGGACCCGGGCATGAACGAGCTGCTGATCGTCGCCGCCCTCCAGGCCGCCCCGAAGCTCGGCATCACCCGGGTCTCGCTCAACTTCGCGATGTTCCGCTCGGCCCTGGCCCGCGGTGAGAAGCTCGGCGCGGGCCCGGTGCTGCGGGCGTGGCGCGGGCTCCTGGTGTTCCTCTCCCGCTGGTTCCAGATCGAGTCGCTGTACAAGTTCAACGCCAAGTTCCAGCCCCGCTGGGAACCCCGCTTCGTCGTCTACCGCGCCTCCGGCGACCTCCCCCGCATCGGCCTCGCCGCCATGCAGGCCGAAGGCTTCGTCCACCTGGCCCTCCCCCTGCCCCCCGCCCTCCGCCGCCGCCTCCCCCGCCGCCCCTGCGCCCACGACAGAACGGAACGGGACACGGGACGCCCGGAGGGAAGCGACGTACGGACGGCGTAGCGGGGGCCTCCCGGGGCGTATGGGGCCCCCGCCTCCGCGCGCCGGCATCGCCATGCGGGACCGTCCTCCCGCGCGCGGGACGCGCACTCGGGCGGGTCGGGGACGGCCGGCTCTGTTTTCATCGCCGCGCGCCCCGTCCGCATGCCCGCCCCCCAGAGCACTCCCGCGGCGGAAAACAACCTCCGAGCAGCGCCATCCGATCCGGTCCGCGCGCGGGCCGCGCGCTCGGGGGGCCGGGGGCGGGGCCTACGCTGACCATATGAGCAACAAGAGCGTGCGCGGCCGAGTGGCGGGCCTTCCGGCATGGGACCGCTGCGCGGTCATGGGGGTTGTGAACGTCACCCCGGACTCCTTCTCCGACGGCGGCCGCTGGTTCGACACGACGGCCGCCTGCAAGCACGGCCTCGAACTGGTCGCCGAGGGCGCCGATCTGATCGACGTGGGCGGCGAGTCGACCCGGCCCGGCGCCACCCGCGTCGACGAGGCCGAGGAGCTCCGCCGCGTCATCCCCGTCGTCCGCGGCCTCGCCTCCGAGGGCATCACCGTCTCCGTCGACACCATGCGCGCCTCGGTCGCCGAGCGGGCCCTCGCCGCTGGCGCCGCCCTCGTCAACGACGTCAGCGGCGGCCTTGCCGACCCCGCGATGATCCCCGTCGTCGCGGCCGCGGGCGCCCCCTTCGTGGTCATGCACTGGCGCGGCTTCCTCCAGGGCGGCAACGTCCCGGGCCAGTACGAGGACGTCGTCGGCGAGGTCGCCGACGAGCTGCGCGCGCGTATCGAGGCCGTCCTGGAGGGCGGCGTCGCCCCCGACCGCATCGTCGTCGACCCGGGCCTCGGCTTCTCCAAGGAGGCCGAGCACGACCTGGCCCTGCTGGCCCACCTCGACCGGCTGCACGCCCTGGGCCACCCACTGCTCGTCGCCGCCTCGCGCAAACGGTTCCTCGGCCGGGTCCTGGCCGGACCGGAGGGCGCGCCCCCGCCGGCCCGGGAGCGCGACGCCGCCACGGCCGCGGTCTCCGCGCTCGCGGCGCACGCCGGCGCATGGGCCGTACGCGTGCACGAGGTGCGCGCCACCGCGGACGCGGTGCGGGTCGCGCGCGCGGTGGAGGAGGCACGCGCACCGGGGCGCACCCCGGACGCCGACTCCGCCGAGGGAGCCCGGTGAGCAGCACACCCGACACCGACGTCGAGCAGGTCGAGCTCGCCAACCGGGCCTTCTACGAGGCGATGGAGCAGGGCGACTTCGAGGAACTGGCCTCGCTCTGGCTCAACCCGTCCGACCTGGGCGTCGACGAGGAATACCACGACCCGGCCGACGTCGGGGTGGTCTCCTGCGTGCACCCGGGCTGGCCCGCGCTCACCGGCCGCGGCGAGGTCCTGCGGTCGTACGCGCTGATCATGGCCAACACCGACTACATCCAGTTCTTCCTCACCGACGTGCACGTCTCCGTCACCGGCGACACCGCCCTGGTGACCTGCACCGAGAACATCCTCAGCGGCGGCCCCGCCCCCGAGGGCGGCCAGGAACTCGGCCCCCTCATCGGCCAACTCGTCGTCGCCACCAATGTGTTCCAGCGCACACCCCTGGGCTGGAAGATCTGGTCGCACCACGCCTCCCCGGTGATGACCGAAACCGACGAGGACGACAACGACGAGAACCCGGTCTGAGCGGGTAAACGGCCCGCAGGGACCGGGAAGTGGCTGGAATCACGACCCGGGGGACCCGCGCGGCCGAGGACCCGTGCGCCGCCGGGTTCGCCAGGGGAAACACGTGGTGAACCCTTCCCGTCCCCGGACCCGGACCACGTCCCCGTGGCCCCTCTCCGTCAGTGCCCGCAGGTAGATTCGTGGGAGGCCGGCGTGCCACCGCACGCGGGCCACACCAACCCGGCCCTCATCGACGATTGCAGGAGTGATTCGCGTGGATCGTGTCGCGCTGCGCGGCCTCAAGGCCCGCGGGTACCACGGTGTGTTCCCCGAGGAACGCGCAGAGGGCCAGACCTTCGTCGTGGACCTCGTCCTCGGCCTGGACACCCGGCCCGCCGCGGCCGACGACGACCTGACCAGGACCGTGCACTACGGCATCGTGGCCGAGGAGGTCGTGGCCGTCGTCGAGGGCGAGCCGGTGAACCTCATCGAGACCCTCGCCGAGCGCATCGCCGCCACCTGCCTGAAGCACGAGGGCGTCCAGGAGGTCGAGGTCTGCGTCCACAAGCCGAACGCGCCGATCACGGTCCCCTTCGACGACGTGACCGTCACCATCACCCGGAGCCGAGTATGAGTGCCTCGTTCACCGAGGGTCACAGCGACCCGACCGTACAGCCGGTGCCCGCCTCCGTCGTGGAGAGGGTCGACGCCGCGGACACCACGCTGCAGAACCCGAAACGGGCCGTCATCTCCCTCGGCTCCAACCTCGGCAACCGCCTGGAGACGCTGCAGGGCGCCATCGACGCCCTGGAGGACACCCCGGGCGTGCGCATCAAGGCCGTCTCGCCGGTGTACGAGACGGAGCCGTGGGGCGTGGACCCGGGCAGCCAGCCCTCGTACTACAACGCCGTCGTGGTCCTGAAGACCACGCTCCCCCCGTCCTCCCTCCTGGAGCGCGCGCACGCCGTCGAGGAGGCCTTCAACCGCGTCCGGGACGAGCGCTGGGGCCCGCGCACCCTCGACGTCGACATCGTCGCGTACGCCGACGTCGTCTCCGACGACCCGCAGCTCACGCTCCCCCACCCGCGCGCCCACGAGCGCGCCTTCGTGCTGGCCCCCTGGTTCGACATCGACCCGCAGGCCCAGCTCGTCGGCCGGGGCCCGGTGGCCGATCTGCTCACCGCCGTCACCCGCTCCGGCGTGGCCGCCCGCGGGGACCTGGAACTCCGACTGCCCGAGTAGTCGTTAAGGTCGACACGACCACTACGAGACGACGACAGGACGGGCACACCGAGGTGGGCCCTTCACGACCACAGTCCGGGGGAGCTGAAGGAACACCGTGAGAGAGCTGCGCATCAGGCTGCTGGCCGGCGTGTTCGTCGTGGCCGGAGTGCTGTCCTGGGCGGCCGCCCGCCTCTGGAACTCGGTGGGGTCCCTCCCCAGCGTCCCGCTGGCCGCCCCCATCGTCCTCGCCCTGATCGCCGTGGTCCTGTTCGCCACGGCGCTCTCACTGCGCGCCCGGCTGAAGGCCCAGCGGGAGCGGCGCCCCGGCGCCAAGGGCGTCGATCCGATGATGGCCGCCCGCGCGGTCGTCTTCGGCCAGGCGAGCGCCCTGGTCGCCGCCCTCGTCTCCGGCCTGTACGCCGGGGTGGGCGTCTTCCTCCTGGAGCTGCTCGACCTGCCCGCCCGCCGCGACCAGGCCATCTACTCCGCGTTCTCGGTCCTGGGCGGCATCGCCGTCATAGCGGCCGCCCTCTTCCTGGAACGCGTCTGCCGCCTCCCGGAGGACGAGGAAGACGACCGCCCGGGGGCCGAACCCACGGCCTGACCCCCCGGTCGGGACCGGCGCGTCAGCGCGCCAGTATCAGGCTCATCGCCTCGGCGCGGGTCGTGGCGTCCCGCAGCTGGCCGCGCACCGCCGACGTCGTGGTCTTGGCACCGGGCTTACGGATGCCCCGCACGGACATGCACATGTGCTCGGCCTCGATCACGACGATCGCGCCCCGGGCCTCCAGGATGTCCATGAGGGAGTCGGCGATCTGCGTGGTGAGCCGCTCCTGCACCTGCGGACGGCGGGCGAAGACGTCCACGAGCCGCGCCAGCTTCGACAGGCCCGTGATCTTGCCGGTCTCGGCCGGGATGTACCCGACGTGCGCCACGCCGTGGAACGGCAGCAGGTGATGCTCGCAGAGGGAGACGATCTCGATGTCCTTCACCAGGACCATTTCGTCGTGCCCCAGGTCGAACGTCGTCGTCAGCACGTCCTCCGGCTGCTGACGCAGCCCCGCCAGCAGCTCCCGGTACGCCCGTGCGACCCGCGCCGGCGTTTCCTTGAGGCCCTCACGGTCCGGGTCCTCCCCGACCGCGATCAGGAGTTCGCGTACGGCGTTCTCGGCGCGCTTCTCGTCGAACTCGCCGATAGCGCCCTCGCAGGCCAGCGTCACCGGGTCGGTCATGTGATGCCTCGTTCCGTTCCTGGGTCTCTCACGTGCGGGTATGCGGAAATGCCGCGCCCCCCAGGCTAGAACCCGGGGGGCGCGGCATACATTCCGGACCAGGTGCGCGGCACCCGGCTCGAAGGTCAGCCGTCGGTGCGGTCCTCGGGGGACTGCTCCGTCAGCGGGGTGGCCTCGGTCGCCGTGGACTTGACCGTGCTGATCGCCGGCGTCGCACCGTTCGCACCGTTGGTCAGTGCCAGCTCCTTCGGGGAGAGCACCGGCGGGCGGGTGGACGGCGTGCGGCGCGAGGAACCGGTCCACGCGGGCCGCGGCGGCCGCTTGACGATCGGGGCGAAGATCTCGGCGATCTCCTCCTTGCCCAGGGTCTCCTTCTCCAGGAGGGCCAGGACGAGGTTGTCGAGGACGTCGCGGTTCTCGACCAGGATCTCCCAGGCCTCGTTGTGCGCGTTCTCGATGAGCTTCTTGACTTCCTCGTCCACCAGCGCGGCGACCTCTTCCGAGTAGTCGCGCTGGTGAGCCATCTCACGTCCGAGGAACGGCTCGGTGTTGTCGCCGCCGAACTTGATCGCACCCAGGCGCTCGGTCATGCCGTACTGGGTGACCATCGCGCGGGCCGTGGTGGTGGCCTTCTCGATGTCGTTCGCGGCGCCCGTGGTCGGGTCGTGGAAGACCAGCTCCTCGGCCGCGCGGCCGCCCAGCATGTAGGCCAGCTGGTCCAGCATCTCGTTGCGGGTCGTGGAGTACTTGTCCTCGTCCGGCAGCACCATCGTGTAGCCGAGGGCGCGGCCGCGGGACAGGATCGTGATCTTGTGGACCGGGTCGGAGTTGGGGGAAGCCGCCGCGACCAGGGCGTGACCGCCCTCGTGGTACGCGGTGATCTTCTTCTCCTTGTCCGACATGATCCGGGTCCGCTTCTGCGGGCCCGCGACCACACGGTCGATCGCCTCGTCCAGCATCTGGTTGTCGATCAGCTTCCTGTCGCTGCGGGCCGTGAGCAGCGCCGCCTCGTTGAGCACGTTCGACAGGTCGGCACCGGTGAAGCCCGGCGTGCGACGGGCGACCGCGGACAGGTCGACGTCCGGGGCGACCGGCTTGCCCTTCTGGTGGACCTTGAGGATCTCCAGACGGCCCTGCATGTCCGGGCGGTCGACCGCGATCTGGCGGTCGAAGCGACCGGGACGCAGCAGCGCCGGGTCGAGGATGTCCGGGCGGTTCGTCGCGGCGATGAGGATCACGCCGCCCTTGACGTCGAAACCGTCCATCTCGACGAGCAGCTGGTTCAGCGTCTGCTCGCGCTCGTCGTGACCGCCGCCGAGGCCGGCGCCGCGGTGACGGCCGACCGCGTCGATCTCGTCGACGAAGACGATCGCCGGAGCGTTCGCCTTGGCCTGCTCGAACAGGTCACGGACCCGGGAGGCACCGACACCGACGAACATCTCGACGAAGTCGGAACCGGAGATCGAGTAGAACGGCACCCCGGCCTCGCCGGCCACCGCACGGGCGAGCAGCGTCTTACCGGTACCGGGCGGGCCGTAGAGCAGCACACCCTTGGGGATCTTGGCGCCCACGGCCTGGAACTTCGCCGGCTCCTGCAGGAACTCCTTGATCTCGTGGAGTTCCTCGACGGCCTCGTCCGCACCCGCGACGTCCGTGAAGGTCGTCTTGGGGGTGTCCTTGGTGATGAGCTTGGCCTTGGACTTGCCGAAGTTCATGACCCGGGAGCCGCCGCCCTGCATCTGATTCATCAGGAACAGGAAGACGACCACGATGAGGACGAAGGGCAGCAGCGAGAGCAGAACGCCGACGAACGGGCTCTGCTTGGACGGCGACACGGTGTAGCCGTCGGAAATCTGCTTGTCCTGGTACTTGGTCTGCAGCGTGCCGGCGATGGTCACGCCCTGGTCGCCGATGTAGCTCGCCTGGATCTTCGAGCTGCCGTCGACCTTCTGACCGTTCTTGAGCGTGACCTTGATGGTCTGCTCGTCACCGGTGGTCAGCTTGGCCGACTCGACCTTGTTGTCGTTGATAGCTGCAATGACCTGGCCGGTGTCTACCGTCTTGTAGCCGCCGGACGAGCCGACGACCTGCATCAACACGACCACGGCAAGGACGGCCAGCACGATCCACATGACCGGCCCACGGAAGTATCGCTTCACGTCCATCCATACGGAGCGGTTTCGCCCCGTCCCTCCTGCCATAGTGAGTTTGATAAGACAGTTCTTCTGACGGTACCCCAGCATCGTTGCCCGAAGCGGCACTGATTCCTGGCGTTCCCGCCTCTGCCTGCTTCAACGGCGCAGGACCCGCTGGGGTTCCCGAGCGTCGTGTGGCCTTGGTCCCTCTTGTGGGACTCAGCCGCCGTAGACGTGAGGCGCGAGCGTACCGACGAACGGCAGGTTGCGGTATTTCTCGGCGTAGTCGAGGCCGTAGCCGACGACGAACTCGTTGGGGATGTCGAAACCGACCCACTCGACGTCGATGGCGACCTTGGCGGCCTCGGGCTTGCGCAGCAGCGTGCACACCTTGAGGGAGGCGGGCTCGCGCGAGCCGAGGTTCGAGATCAGCCAGGACAGGGTCAGGCCGGAGTCGATGATGTCCTCGACGATCAGGACGTGCCTGCCCTTGATGTCGGTGTCGAGGTCCTTGAGGATCCGCACCACACCGGAGGACTGGGTGCCCGCGCCGTAGGACGACACGGCCATCCAGTCCATGGTGAGCGGGGTGGACAGTGCCCGGGCGAGGTCGGCCATGACCATGACCGCACCCTTGAGCACGCCGACGATCAGCAGGTCCTTGCCCTCGTACTCCGCGTCGATCTTCGCGGCCAGCTCAGCCAGCTTCGCGTCGATCTCTTCTTTGGTGATGAGCACCTGCTGGAGGTCGGCACCCATGTCTTTCGCGTCCACCCGCATCACTTTCGGTCCGGTGATTCAGCCTTGCCGAATCACCAGTCTGCCACCCTGACGCGCGGCGACGACTTTGCCGGGGAGATTGATGGCCCCCTGACCGCGCCAACCGGTGATCAGCCGGTCGACTTCCTCGATGTGCCGGGCGAACAGCGAGCCGGCCGGAGCGCCCGCCTCGATGGCGGCGCGCCGCAGGATCCGGCGGCGCACGGCGGGCGGCAGGGCGCGGAGTTTGGCGCACTCCAGCAGTCCGGTGGCGTCGCGCACGCCGGCCTCGGCCTGGCTGGCCCAGGCGTCGAGGGCGTCCGCGTCGTCACGGGAGAGCTGGGCCGTACGGGCGAGAGCCTCCACGACACCCTTGCCGAGGGCCTTCTCCAGGGCCGGCAGCCCTTCGTGGCGCAGTCGGGAACGGGTGTAGGCCGGGTCGGCGTTGTGCGGGTCGTCCCACACCGGCAGGGACTGGGCCATGCAGGCCGTCCGCGCGGTCTGCCGGTCGAGGTGAAGGAACGGGCGCCGGTAACGGCCGGCGGCCCCCGAGACCGCGGCCATCCCGGACAGGGAGCGGATGCCGGAGCCACGGGCGAGGCCGAGCAGGACGGTTTCGGCCTGGTCGTCCCTGGTGTGCCCGAGGAGGATCGCGTCGGCACCGTGGCGCTCGGCGGCGGCGTCGAGCGCGGCGTAGCGGGCGTCGCGGGCGGCGGCTTCGGGGCCGCCCTCACGGCCGACCGTCACGGTGGTGGACTCCACCGGGTCGAGACCGAGCTCGCGCAGCCGCAGGACGACCTCCTCGGCGCGCAGGTCGGAACCGGCCTGGAGGCCGTGGTCGACGGTGATGCCGCCGGCGCGGACGCCGAGCTTGGGGGCTTCGAAGGCGAGTGCCGAGGCGAGCGCCATGGAGTCGGCGCCGCCGGAGCACGCCACGAGGACGAGCGGTTCGGGCCTGCGCTGGTACGTCGTCAGCCGGGTGCCGGTGCGTACGGCCTCGCGCAGCGCGCCGCGCCGGGCGTCGAGCCGGGGCCCGGTGTCGGGGACGTCTGGGCTGCTGTGTTCGCTGAGGATGTCGTGGAGGACGCGGCGGACCGCCAGGCGTATCGCCGCGACCGCAGGATGGGGACCCATGTCCGGTTCCCTTCATGAAGTTTTCGGGAGCTGAGCCCGAGGTCGGTCACTCAGAGTGTGTCGATGGTGACAGAAGCGGGCCGTTCCCCGAGCATTGCACGCCTGTCCCAGGCTCACGGTCCCTCGGACGGGTGATTGAAGGGGCGTTCGCCTGCCGTCGGCAGGATTCGGCTCACGACGTCCGCGTACCGTTCACGACTCCGTCCGCCGGTGCACCCGCGCGATCCAGTCCGCCGGTTTGGCGATCTCCGCCTTGGTGGGCAGGGTGTTCGGCGAGGTCCACACGCGGTTGAAGCCCTCCATGCCGACCTCGTCGACGACCGCGCGGACGAACCG
This sequence comes from Streptomyces sp. V3I7, assembly GCF_030817495.1. Taxonomy (NCBI): domain Bacteria; kingdom Bacillati; phylum Actinomycetota; class Actinomycetes; order Kitasatosporales; family Streptomycetaceae; genus Streptomyces; species Streptomyces sp. V3I7. The sequence continues at coordinate 3,731,887 of NZ_JAUSZK010000001.1, read as the reverse complement.
TTCGCCGTCCCGGTACTGCCTGAGTTTGGCATCCAGCCCGAGGAGCTTGCGCAGGGCCAGGTCGAGGCGGGAGGCACCCTTGGCGCGGCGCTGCTGGAACTTCTCGCGGATCTCCGCGACGCTCGGCACGACCTGCGGGCCCACGCCGTCCATCACGAAGTCGGCGTGCCCCTCCAGGAGGGACATCACGGCGGTGAGGCGGCCGAGGATCTCGCGCTGGGCCGGGGTCTGCACGAGTTCGACGAGCGAGCGTCCGCCGTTGTGCTCCTCGCCCTCGGGGCGGCCGCCGGCGAGGGACTGGGCGGCCTCGCGGATGCGCTCCAGGACGGTCATCGGATCGACGTCCGTCTCCGCCAGGAACGCCTGGATCTCGCCCTCCAGGTGGTCGCGCAGCCAGGGCACCGCGCTGAACTGCGTACGGTGCGTCTCCTCGTGCAGGCACACCCACAGGCGGAAGTCGTGGGGCTCGACGTCGAGTTCGCGCTCCACGTGGACGATGTTCGGCGCGACGAGCAGCAGCCGGCCGCCGCCGTTGCCGCTGGCCGGGAGGTCGCGGGCGGCGGGGGCGAAGGTCTCGTACTGGCCGAGGACCCGGGAGGACAGGAACGAGAGCAGCATGCCGAGTTCGACGCCGGTGACCTTGCCGCCGACGGCGCCGAGGACCGCGTTGCCCGCGCCGTCGCCGCGCCGCTCCTGCATCTTGTCGAGCAGCGGCCGGAGGATCTCGCGGAAGCCGGCGACGTTCGCGCGCACCCAGCCGGGGCGGTCGACGACGAGGACGGGGGTGTCGTGGATGTCGTCGGCACCCATCCGGGTGAACGCCCGGACGTGCTCCTCCGAGGTCTTGGCGTGCCGGCGCAGCTCGGCGACGACGGCCCGGGCCTCGTCGCGGCTCACCTCGGGGCCCGGCCGTACGAGCCGGGTCGCGGTCGCCACCGCGAGATTCCAGTCGACCATCTCGGTGCCACCGATGCTCGTCATGCGTCAACCGTACGTGAGCGCTCCCGCTCGGGGCAGACCGTCGGCCCCGACGACACCGGGGCGGAAGGCACCGGAAGGAAGGCACCGGAAGCCGGCCCGTCCCGGTCGGCGGTGCGCCCGTCTTCGCCCGGACGAGGCGCACGGCACCGGCCCGCCGTCGACCCGGACGCATGACGGCACCTGCGCCGCCCCCCGGACACCGGCCCCCGCGCCTTGGGGGTGTCCGGCGGATCATGCCGTAGACGCGGGACCTGGCACGCCCACCCGCGGCGTTGTCGTCGGTTGCCGACTCCCCCACGACGGACTCACCAGACCCCACTCACCCGCGCTGATCAGGCGCCGCAGCTTTCCCGCGATCTGAACCGCCGTACAGGCCCTACCCGCAGCCGCATCCCGCCAGTGCCGTCGCCGTCCGGTCCAGGGCGGCCTGGGCCGCCGGCGGGTTGGTCGTGCCGGAGGCCAGGAAGGCGAAGGCCAGCAGGTGGCCGTCCTTGTCGACGACCGTGCCGGCCAGGGTGTTGACGCCCGTGAGCGTGCCGGTCTTCGCCCGGACGAGTCCGGACGCGCCGTCCGCGTAGCGGGTGGCGAGGGTGCCGGTGAAGCCCGCGACGGGCAGGCCGGTGAGGACGGTGCGCAGGGCCGGGTGCTGCGGGTCGCCCGCCTTGGCGAGGAGGGCGGTGAGGAGGTTCGCCGTCAGCCGGTCGTCGCGGTTGAGGCCGCTGCCGTCGTGGAAACGGGCCCCGGCGACGGGCAGGTGAAGCTTCGTCAGCTGGGCGGCGATGGCCCGGGCCCCGCCGTCGAAGCTCGCCGGGCGGCCGGTCGCGATGGCGGTCTGGCGGGCCAGGGCCTCGGCGATGTCGTTGTCGCTGTTGGTCAGCATGCGCTCGACCAGGGCGGACAGCGGGGGCGAGGAGACGGCGGAGAGGGTGGCGGCGCGCCGGGTGGCCTTGGAGGGGCCGGGCGACGACGCCTTGATGCCCTCGTCCTTCAGGAAGCCGGCGAACTTGCGGGCCGCGTCCACCGCCGGATCGGCCACCCGGGTCACCGGGCCGCTGGAGGACTGGTCGGTGCGGCCCTCGTCGGCCGTGAGGGCGCTGACGGGGGCGAGGTTGTCGTTGACGCCGATGGGGTGCAGGGCGGGACCGGCGTAGCGGGTGGTGTCGTACGAGAGCGTGACCGCGCGGATGCCGCGTCGCTTGAGCGCCTTGGCCGTGCCGTCGGCCAGCGTGCGCAGGCTCGCCCAGCCTCCCCCGAGCTCTCGGCTTCGCTCGAGCAGGGAGGTGCCCCCATCCTTCTCATGGGCGGTGAGGGTGGGGTCGCCGCCGCCGACCAGGACGAGTTCCTTGGTGCCGGCTTCGAGGGCGGTGCGGGTGATGAGGCGGTGGTCGGCACCCATCGCGGAGAGCGCGGCGACGGCCGTGGCGATCTTCGTGGTGGAGGCGGGCGTGAGGGCCTTGTCGCCGTCCGCGTCGTACAGCCGCCTGCCGGTCGCCACGTCGACGACGGCCGCGGTGTGGGTGCCGCCGAGCGCCGGGGCGTTCAGGAGGGGCTCCAGGGCGGCCGTGAGGCCCTTGGCGCCGGGCGCGGACTTCACGGGGCCCGCGGTGCCGCCGAGGCCGGCCAGGACGGACGCCGCGCTCGGAGCGGTCTGCGGGTCCTCGGGCGACGTACCCGGATCCCCGCCGTGATCTACGCCACCCACCCGCTCCAGGGCGGCGGCCCAGTCCCGCTCCGCCGTACGCTGGCCGGAAGCGTCCCAGGGACCGACGGAGCTCACCACCACGACGGCCAGTGCCAGTCCGGCGGCGGCGGCCCCCGCGGTGTACGGCCAGGTCTTCGCGGGCCTGGCCGCAAGGCGGCGCGCCAGTTCGGGCCCCAGGGCTCCTGCGAGCCGTGCGACCTGCGGTTTCGCGGTCGCCGCAGCCTGTGCCAGACGCGGTCGTACGGCATCCGCGAACCGCGCCACACGCGGTCCCGCGGCCCGCCAAGGCCTCAGCTCCGGCACGACCACCAGCCCCTTTCGCGATCACACACCTGCGTGAGGGACACTTAACCACCAGAACTATGTGTTGATCATGGAGGAGCCACCGGTGGAGTTCGACGTCACGATCGAGATTCCGAAGGGTTCGCGGAACAAGTACGAGGTGGACCACGAGACCGGTCGGATCCGCCTGGACCGTCGCCTCTTCACCTCGACCGCCTACCCGACCGACTACGGCTTCGTCGAGAACACCCTCGGCGAGGACGGCGACCCGCTGGACGCGCTGGTCATCCTTGACGAGCCGACCTTCCCGGGCTGCCTGATCAAGTGCCGCGCGATCGGCATGTTCCGGATGACGGACGAGGCCGGCGGCGACGACAAGCTGCTGTGCGTCCCGGCCACCGACCCGCGTGTGGAGCACCTGCGGGACATCCACCACGTGTCGGAGTTCGACCGCCTGGAGATCCAGCACTTCTTCGAGGTCTACAAGGACCTGGAGCCGGGCAAGTCGGTCGAGGGCGCCAACTGGGTCGGCCGCACGGACGCCGAGGCGGAGATCGAGCGGTCCTACAAGCGCTTCAAGGAGCAGGGCGGTCACTGACCGCAGAACCCTTTTGCAAACGGGCCGCGCTCCTCGGAAAGGGGGAGCGCGGCCCGTTTGCGTGTTCGTGCGCACGGCACGCGCATACTGATGCCACAGCAGGTTCGTTCAGGGAGCGTTGCGGAAGTGACGGAGGCGGACGACAACAAGCCTCGGTCGGACGAGGCCAGAGGCACGTACGACCCGGAGATCACATCGGAGTTCGCCGTCCCGGAGGGGCTGATCGTCCCGAAGACGAGCGGCGAACCCGAGACGACGTCCGAGTTCGCCGTGCCCGAGGGGCTCGACGTGCCTCAGACGCCGAGCAGCGACGAGGTGTCGGCGTTCAGCATGCCGAGCACCTACAGCGCCCAGGAGTCGCCGGCCACTTTCACCCAGACGACCAGCATCGTCGCCATCAGCCTGACCAAGGACGCGCCCTGGCAGGACCGGATGCGCACGATGCTGCGGATGCCGGTGGCGGAGCGTCCGGCGCCGGAGCCGCTGCAGAAGGCCGAGGAGGGCGGGCCGGCGATCCCGCGCGTGCTCGACCTGACGCTGCGTATCGGGGAGTTGCTGCTGGCGGGCGGCGAGGGCGCCGAGGACGTGGAGACCGCGATGTTCGCGGTGTGCCGGTCCTACGGGCTGGACCGCGTCGAGCCGAACGCCACCTTCACGCTGCTGTCGATCTCGTACCAGCCGTCCCTGGTGGAGGACCCGGTGACGGCGTCGCGCACGGTGCGCCGGCGCGGCACGGACTACACACGGCTCGCGGCCGTCTTCCATCTGGTCGACGACCTCACCGACCCCGAGACGCACGTCTCCCTGGAGGAGGCCTACCGCAGGCTCGCGGAGATACGGCGTAACCGGCACCCCTACCCCGGCTGGGCGCTGACCGGGGCGACCGGTCTGCTGGCCGGTTCGGCCTCCATCCTCGTCGGCGGTGACGTGCTCGTGTTCGTCGCGGCCGCGCTGGGCGCGATGCTCGGCGACCGCCTCGCCTGGCTGTTCGCCGGGCGCGGGATGCCGGAGTTCTACCAGTTCACGGTGGCCGCGATGCCGCCGGCCGCGATCGGGGTCGCGCTCACGCTCGCCCACGTCGACGTGAAGGCGTCCGCGGTCATCACCGGTGGACTGTTCGCGCTGCTGCCCGGGCGGGCCCTGGTGGCGGGCGTGCAGGACGGTCTGACGGGCTTCTACATCACCGCGGCGGCGCGGCTGCTGGAGGTCATGTACTTCTTCGTCGGCATCGTCGTCGGCGTGCTGCTCGTGCTGTACCTCGGCGTGAAGGTGGGCAGCTCGCTCGACCCGGACGCCGCCCTCGACATCGCCGAGCGGCCGCTGCTGCAGATCGCGGCGTCGATCCTGCTGTCGCTGGCGTTCGCCGTGCTGCTCCAGCAGGAGCGGTCCACGGTGCTGCCCGTCGCCCTCGGCGGCGGGGTCGCGTGGTCGGTGTACGGCGCGATGCACTTCGTCGCCAACATCTCGCCGGTGCCGTCCACCGCGGTGGCGGCGGGACTGGTCGGGCTGTTCGGACAGCTGCTGTCGCGGTACCAGTTCGCGTCCGCGCTGCCGTACACGACGGCCGCGATCGGGCCGCTGCTGCCCGGTTCGGCGACCTACTTCGGGCTGCTGTCCATCGCGCAGAACAGGATCGACGAGGGGCTGGTGTCCCTGGCCACGGCGGCCTCGCTCGCCATGGCCATCGCGATCGGCGTGAACCTCGGGTCGGAGATCTCGCGGCTGTTCCTGCGCGTGCCCGGCGCCCAGCGGGCGGCGGGCCGCAAGGCCGCGAAACGGACGAGGGGCTTCTGACCCCGGGGCGTGGGGACCCGGGCGGCTACCGGCGGCCGTACGGGTACTGCTGCTGCCAGTCCTGCTGCTCCTGCCGCTCCTGCTGCGGCGATCCGTACGGCTGCTGGTCGTAGCCGTCGGGGTACTGCTGGGGCTGCGCCTGCGGCTGCTGCTGCGGGTACTGGTGTGCCTGGGGCTGCTGGTGCTGACCGTACGACTGCTGCGGGCGCTGCGGGCGCTGGGGGTGCTGCGGCTGCTGGTAGGGCCGCTGCTGCTGGGGCCGGCCGTAGTACTGGTCGTAGCCCTGCTCGGAGCCGTACGGCTGCTGCGGCCGCTGCTGCGGCTGGTCCTGCGGGTTGCCGTACGGGTGCTGCTGCGGGCGGCCGTGGTGCTGCGGCTGCTCGTACGCGGGCTCGACGCGGCGCAGCTGGGTCGTGGCGTCGTCCATGGCCTGGTGCTCAGCCGGGGCGCCGGCGGAGGGGTTCTTCTTCTCCTTGGAGCGGGCCCGCAGGAACTCGATGATGATCGGGACCACCGAGACGAGGACGATCAGGATGAGGATCGCCTCGATGTTCTTCTTCACGACGTCGATGTTGCCGAGCCACGAGCCGAGCAGGGTCACACCGGCGCCCCACAGGACCCCGCCGATGAGGTTGAAGACCAGGAACGAGCGGTACTTCATGCCGCTGACGCCGGCGATGATCGGCGTGAACGTGCGCACGACGGGCACGAAGCGGGCCAGGACCAGGGACTTGGGGCCGTACTTCTCGAAGAACTCGTGCGCCTTGGTGACGTTCTCCTGCTTGAACAGGCGCGAGTCGGGCCGGTTGAACAGGCTCGGGCCGACCTTCTTGCCGAACATGTAGCCCGCCTGGTCGCCGAGGACCGCGGCGAGGCAGATCAGCGCGATCGCGCCCCACAGCGGGAAGTTCAGCTGGTGGGAGGTGATCAGCAGACCACAGGTGAACAGCAGCGAGTCACCCGGCAGGAAGAAGCCGATGAGCAGGCCGGACTCGGCGAAGACGATGAGGAGCAGGCCCCAGATCCCGTACACGTCCAGCAGATAGTTGGGGTCCAGCCAGCTCGGGCCGAGGGCGAGCGTCGTCACGGTTCCGGGCTCCTGAGGGGTGAAGGCGACTGCGGTGGCCTGGTGGGCCGCACAAAGCTACCAACGCATTGTGACGGCCCCGGGTTCCCCCGGCCAGGCGGGCCGGCGGGCTACGGCGTGCGGCGGGCCGCGTTCGCCAGGATCGCCGCCTTCAGATAGGCCGCCAGACCCGGCCTGATCTGCTCGTACGTGGCGGCGAACCGCTCGTCCGCCACGTACATCTCGGCGAGGCCCCGGTGGATCTCGTACGTGCAGTCGTAGAAGTTCCGGCTGATCTGCTGCCGGTGCTGCTCGGCCAGCTCCGTCGCGGACTCGGAGTCGGGGGCGACCTGTGCGTCCATCAGGGCGACGAAGGCGTTGGTGTTGCCCGCGCCCTCCGCCTTGATCCGCAGCCAGTCCTCCTTCGTGTACGAGGCGACCCTGCGCCGCGACTGCCGGTAGGGCTCGGTGTCGCCCCAGCGGCGCAGCGACTCCTCCTCGTAACTGTCGGGGTCGTACTCCCCGAAGACCTCGAACTTCTCCTCGGGCGTGAGGTTGATGCCCATCCTGCGTGCCTCCATGGCGTGCTCCACGGCCGCGGCCATCTTCTGCAGCTTCTCGATCCGGGCGGTCAGCAGCTCGTGCTGGCGGCGCAGATGCGCGCGCGGGTCTGCTTTTCCGGTGGCCTGATCGTCGAGCAGGGCCGCGACCTCCTCGAGCGGAAAGCCGAGCTCCCGGTAGAACAGGATCTGCTGCAGCCGGTCGAGGTCGGCGTCGCTGTAACGCCGGTGGCCCGCGTGGCTGCGCCCGCCCGGGGTGAGCAGACCGATGTCGTCGTAGTGGTGAAGCGTGCGCACCGTCACCCCGGCGAACCCGGCGACCTGTCCCACGGAGTAGCTCACTTCGTCCGCTCCCTTCTCGGTACGCCTCCACGCTGCCCCCTCACGCCACGTGAGGTGCAAGTCCCGAGCCTCTCAAGATGTTCGGCCCGTTTTGCCCGCTTATCGTGAGCCCGTGGCCCAGGAGACCGCGCCGCAGGCGCCCACCGCGACGGCGACGCCGGCGCGGGCCCTGCTGCCTCTGATCCTGCCCGCCCTGGTCGTCGGGGTGGCGGCCAGCCTGCTCTTCATCGGCGTCAGCGAGGGCGCCGAGCTGCTCCAGCGCGTGCTGTGGCAGAACCTGCCGGACGCGCTCGGCATCGGCCGCTTCTCGGTGGCGTGGATGTTCGTGGTGCTCCCCGCGACCGGCATCGCGGTCGGGCTGGTGGTGTGGAAGGCGCCCGGGCACGCCGGGCCCGACCCGGCGACGCTGGGCCTGGAGGCGCCCGCGCTCCCACCCGTGGTGCTGCCGGGCGTGCTGCTGGCGGCCGTGCTGATGCTCGCGGGCGGTCCGAGCCTCGGCCCGGAGAACCCCATCATCACCGTGAACGGGGGGCTGGCGGTGTGGCTGGGCACCCGGTTCCTCCCCCGGATGCCGGACGCGCTGTGGCCGGTGCTGGCGGAGGCCGCCACGATCGGCGCCCTGTTCGGTACGCCCGTGGCGGCGGCGCTGGTCGTCTCCGAGGCGCTGGCCGGACACCCGATGCGGGGGCACCTGTGGGACAACCTCTTCGCACCGCTCGCCGCGGGCGCGGCCGGCGCCCTCACGACCACCCTCGTGTCCCGTCCGACCTTCGACCTCGGCCTGCCCCGATCGGCCGCCCCGACGGGGGCGACCTGCTGGCCGGGATCGTCGTCGCCTCGGCCGCCGCGCTGCTCGGCATGTGCGCCGTCCGCGCCTTCCCCTACGTCCACGCCGCCTTCGGCCGGCTGCGCCACCCGATGCTGATGCTCCCGGCGGGCGGAGTCGTCCTCGCGGCGCTCGGCGCCCTGGGCGGCCACCTCACGCTGTTCAAGGGCCTGGAGGAGGTCGGGGTGCTGGCCCGCGACCCCGACGGCTGGACGGCCGGGCAGTTCGCCCTGATGGCGGTCGTGAAGCTGGCCGCGCTGGTGGTCGCCGCGTCCTGCGGCTTCCGCGGCGGGCGCATCTTCCCGTCCGTCTTCATCGGCGCCGCCCTCGGCCTGTGCGCCCACGCCCTCGCGCCCGGCGTCCCTCCGGCGGTCGGCGTGGCGGCGGGGGTGCTGGGCATGCTGCTGGCCATCACCCGGCAGGGCTGGGTGAGCCTGTTCACCGCCGCGGTGCTCGTCGCCTCGCCCACGGTCCTGGCCCTGCTGTGCATCGCCTCGCTGCCGGCCTGGCTGCTGGTGACGGGCCGTCCGTAGATGCAACTGCGTCCCGACGGGGCGCCGATCCGTTGACCGCCTGTCCGCTCTCGATCCAGGAGACACGTCGATGCCGCTCCACAAAGGCTCCGGGAAGCACGGCGAACGCCCTTCCGTGAACCCGTTCTTCGGGGAGGCCGACCCGGTCGCCGGCATGACCGAGGACCCGCCCACGCACCGCCTCCCGGACGGCCCGACGGCGCCGACGACGGCCGCCCAGGTGGTGCACGACGAGCTGATGCTGGACGGCAACGCCCGGCTGAACCTGGCCACGTTCGTCACCACCTGGATGGAGCCGCAGGCCGGGGTGCTGATGGCGGAGTGCCGGGACAAGAACATGATCGACAAGGACGAGTACCCGCGCACCGCCGAGCTGGAGCGGCGCTGTGTGGCGATGCTCGCCGACCTGTGGAACGCGCCGGACCCGGCGGCCACCGTCGGCTGCTCGACGACCGGCTCCAGCGAGGCCTGCATGCTCGCCGGGATGGCGCTCAAGCGGCGCTGGATCCACCGCAACACCGACCGCTATCCGAGCCGTGACGCCCGCCCCAATCTGGTGATGGGCATCAACGTCCAGGTGTGCTGGGAGAAGTTCTGCAACTTCTGGGAGGTGGAGGCGCGTCAGGTCCCCATGGAGGGCGACCGCTACCACCTGGACCCCGAGGCCGCCGCCGAGCTGTGCGACGAGAACACCATCGGTGTGGTCGGCGTCCTCGGCTCGACCTACGACGGCTCCTACGAGCCCATCGCCGGCCTGTGCGCCGCCCTGGACGCCCTCCAGGAACGGACCGGCCTCGCCATCCCCGTGCACGTGGACGGCGCCTCAGGCGCCATGGTCGCGCCGTTCCTCGACGAGGATCTGGTGTGGGACTTCCGGCTGCCGCGGGTGGCCTCGATCAACACCTCGGGGCACAAGTACGGCCTGGTCTACCCCGGCGTCGGCTGGGCGTTGTGGCGGGACAAGGAGGCGCTGCCCGAGGAGCTCGTCTTCCGCGTGAACTACCTGGGCGGCGACATGCCGACGTTCGCGCTCAACTTCTCCCGGCCCGGCGCCCAGGTGGTCGCGCAGTACTACACGTTCCTGCGGCTGGGCCGCGAGGGCTTCCGCGCCGTGCAGCAGTCCACCCGCGACGTGGCCCGCACGCTCGCCGGACACGTGGCGGAGATGGGCGACTTCCGGCTGCTGACCCGCGGCGACCAGCTGCCGGTGTTCGCCTTCACCACCGCCGACGACGTGACGTCGTACGACGTCTTCGATGTCGCCCGGCGGATGCGCGAGTACGGGTGGCTGGTGCCCGCGTACACCTTCCCGCCGGACCGGGAGGACCTGTCCGTGGCGCGGATCGTGTGCCGCAACGGCTTCTCCTCCGACCTCGCCGAACTCTTCGCCGACGACCTGCGCCGCACCCTGCCGGACCTGCGCCGCCAGCCGCACCCGCTGACCCGGGACAAGGGCGCGGCGACCGGCTTCCATCACTAGGGGGTGTCTCGTCGGTCAGGCCGGATCAGGGAGCGGCGTCTGGTGCCGTGCATCGCAAGGCGGAGGAGGGCGTCGATGCGGAGCTATGGGGGTGCCCCCTGCTCGAGCGAAGCCGAGAGCTTGGGGGAGACCGACGACAACGCGGCTGGGGGCGCCCCCTGCTCGAAGAGCTTGGGGGAGGTGCCGGCGTCGCGAGCCCGGCCTGATCGACGAGACACCCCCTGGTGGGCGCCGCGCGGGCGGCTCAGCCCTCCTGCTCCAGGGCCACCAGCTCGAACGCCGTCTTCCCGTCCAGCGACTCGCGGAGGATGTCGGCGTGGCCGGCGTGCCGGGCCGTCTCGCGGATCAGGTGCAGGAGCACCCAGCGCAGGGAGACGCGCTCGCCCGGCGGGAACCAGGGCGCCTCGGGCAGCGCGAAGGTGTCTTCGAGGCTGGGCGCGGCGCGGATGAACGCCTCCGTCTCGGCGGCGGTCTTCTCCCAGAACGCCAGCTGCGCGGCGACCGTCTCCCCCTCGCCCAGCACGAAGCCCTCGTGCCAGTCGGACTGGTCGCGCTGCACGGCCGGCGGCTCGTCCTTGGCGAGGGCCACCCAGTGCTGCTCGACCTCGGCGACGTGCTTGACCAGACCGCCGAGCGACAGCTCACTGGCGGTGGGCCGGCTCGCGGCCTGCTCGTCCGTCAGCCCCAGCACGGCCCGCCGGATGCCGCCGCGCTGTTCCTCGAGGAAGGCCAGCAGCGCTCCGCGCTCGTCGCCTTGCGCCTCGGCTCGCACATGAGTGACCATGATCGGCTCCTTGTCCCCCGGGGCATGACGGTCGTCGTGCCCGATGTCGAAAACGGTACGGGCCCCCACTGACAACGGCTGTCCGCGAGGGCCAGGCTCGGCTGAGGAACTTCCGCAGCGGCGAGGGAACTTCTAGAAGGGGAACGCGCTGCGCCCGTGCTGCACCGAGATCCACTTGGTCGTGGTGAACGCGTCCAGCATCGTCTCGCCGTTCAGCCGGCCGACGCCCGAGTGCTTCTCGCCGCCGAAGGGGACGATCGGCTCGTCGTGGACGGTGCCGTCGTTCACGTGGAACATGCCGGTGTCGATCTGCTTGGCGAAGTTCACGCCGCGCTCGATGTCGGCGGTGTGGACGGCGCCGCTCAGGCCGTAGGGGCTGTCGTTGACGATGCGGACGGCCTCGTCCTCGTCGTCGAAGGTGAGGAGGAAGACGACCGGGCCGAAGACCTCCTGGCGCAGCAGCTCCGAGTCCGCGGGGACGTCCGTCAGGACCGACGGCTCGACCAGGTTGTCGGTGGTCGTGCCGTGCACCAGGGCCGTCGCGCCCTCGGCGAGGGCCTGCTGGACGACGCCGGACAGGGCGTCCGCCTGCGAGGAGTTGATGACCGGGCCGATCACGGTCGCCGGGTCGCTCGGGTCGCCCGTCTTCAGCCCGCGCACCTTGGCGGTGAACTTCTCGGTGAACTCGTCCGCCACCGAGCGGTGCACGAGGACGCGGTTGGCCGCCATGCAGGCCTGACCCTGGTGCACGAACCGGCTGAAGACCGCGGCGTCGACCGCGTAGTCGACGTCGGCGTCGTCGAGGACCACCAGCGCGTTGTTGCCGCCGAGTTCGAGGACCGAGCGCTTGAAGTGCTGGGCGCAGACGGTGGCGACGTGGCGGCCGACCTGGTCGGAGCCGGTGAAGGAGATGACCTTCGGGACCGGGTGCTCGATGAAGGCGTCGCCGATCTCCGCGATGTCCGTGATGACGACGTTGAGCAGTCCGGCCGGCAGGCCCGCGTCCTCGAAGATCCTCCCGACCAGGGAGCCACCGGTGATCGGGGTGTTCTGGTGCGGCTTGAGGACCACGCCGTTGCCGAGCGCGAGGGCCGGGGCGACCGACTTGATCGAGAGCAGGAAGGGGAAGTTGAAGGGACTGATGACGCCGACGACGCCGACCGGGACGCGGTAGACGCGGTTCTCCTTGCCGTCCACCGGCGACGGGACGATCTTCCCCTCGGGGCTGAGCGCCAGGTGGATCGCCTCGCGCAGGAACTCCTTGGCGAGGTGCAGCTCGAACGCGGCCTTCAGGCGGGTGCCGCCGAGCTCGGCGACGATCGCCTCGGCGATCTCCTCCTCGCGCTCCTCGACCAGGCGCAGCGCCTTCTCGAACACGGAGCGGCGGGCGTACGGATTGGTCGCGGCCCACTGCTTCTGCGCGCGGGCGGCCGCGGAATAGGCCTGATCCACCTCGTCGACCGTGGCTATGGTGATCGACGCCAGCTTCTCACCATCGTACGGGTTGAAGTCGATGATGTCCCAGGAGCCGGTGCCCGGGCGCCACTCACCGTCGATGTACTGCTGAGCCAGGTCGGTGAAGTAGGACGACGACATGTGATCCCTCAATCCCTAGCAGACACCCGATCAACACTGATCGAACCTGAACAAACCAGATCGACACCTTGGTCTGATTGGCCGTCATGCTACTTGTGATTCAGGAGAGTTGAAGGAGTCCGCGCAGAAGATCGCGGCTCTCCCCCGGCCCCGGGCTGTCCTGCTGGAGCTCCTTCATCGCCTTCTCGTACTGGGCGACGTCCTCGGACTTGTCCAGGTACAGCGCGCTGGTGAGCTGCTCGAGGTAGACGACGTCCGAGAGGTCGGACTCCGGGAAGCTGAGAATCGTGAAGGCGCCGGACTCGCCGGAGTGGCCGCCGAAGCCGAACGGCATGATCTGGAGACGGACGTTGGGCCGCTCGGAGACGTCGATCAGGTGCTGGAGCTGGCCGCGCATCACCTCGCGGTCGCCGTACGGCCGGCGCAACGCGGCCTCGTCCAGGACGATGTGGAACTCGGGTCCGTTCTCGGAGGCGAGAAAGCGCTGCCGCTCCAGGCGCAGTGCCACACGCCGCTCCACGTCCGCGTCGCTCGCGCCCTTCATGCCGCGCCGCACGACCGCGCGCGCGTACTCCTCGGTCTGCAACAGCCCGTGCACGAACTGGACTTCGTACGTACGGATGAGGGCGGCCGCGCCCTCCAGGCCGACGTAGGTGGGGAACCAGCTCGGCAGGACGTCCGAGTAACTGTGCCACCAGCCCGCGACGTTGGCCTCGCGCGCGAGGGAGAGGAGCGAGGTGCGCTCCGCTCCGTCCGCGATGCCGTACAGCGTCAACAGGTCTTCCACATCACGCGTCTTGAAGCTCACCCGGCCCAGCTCCATCCGGCTGATCTTCGACTCGGAAGCACGGATCGAGTACCCCGCCGCCTCGCGCGTGATGCCACGCGCCTCCCGCAGCCGCCTGAGTTGCGAGCCGAGCAGCATCCGCCGCACCACCGATCCGGGCTCTCCCGCACTCACGTCCGCCAGCCTCCCCAACCGTCTTCAGAGGGCGCAGTCTGCCACTAAAACACTCCGAGCAGTACTCGCTCGATTACAGAAACGGAGAAACATCAAAGGCTTCCCGCGGCAAGACGCAAGGGGAAGGCCGGACAAGTACACGAAGGTGGCGGAAAAAATAACCAACAAGCGGTACGGGAGGCCCAATTCGGCCGCGTGCACGTGCATCTGCCCTTGCATCTGCTGTGAGCATCCGAAACCATGGTCCCGCGCCACCGCTGCATCGCAACGACCGCGAATTCCCGGGAGTGCCTCGCATGGGGACGAATGGATCGACCATGCTCGAGCCGTTACGGCAGGGCCTTCCGCCGCTGGACCCCTCGGCCGCGTCGAGCGCCGCGTCCTGCGCCCTCCCCGCCCGGTACGAAGCGGTGCGCGAGGCAAGGGCGTTCACCCGCGGCATGCTCGGCCAGTGGGACGTCGGGGACCGCTTCGACGACATCTGCCTGGTCGTCTCCGAACTGGTCACCAACGCCCTGCGGCACGCGCTGCCGGGCGACGCCGACTGCCGCACCGACGGGACCGCGCCCGTACGTCTGCATCTGATGCGCTGGAACGACCGGCTGGTCTGCGCGGTCCGCGACCCCAGTCACGACTCCCCGGTCGCGCGCACGCCGGACGACTGCTCGGCGGAGTCGGGCCGCGGGCTGTTCCTCGTCGACGCCTTCAGCGACAGCTGGGGCTGGTACCCGCTCGCGGGCACTCTCAACGGCAAGGCGGTCTGGGCGCTGTTCCGGCTCCCCGAGGGGCAGGCCGGTCTTTAGGGGCGGCGCCGTCCGTCATCGCGTTTCTACGCGCGTGCGGGGCGGCGGCGCTTCCGCGGGCGCTGTCGGCCCGCCATGAGCGACGTCAGCCGGCGATGAGCGACGACGTCAGTCGGCCATGAGGAACGACGTCAGCCGGCGATGAGGTGGTCGAACTCGCCGTCCTTGACGCCCGCCAGCATCGCCTCGATCTCCGCGCGCGTGTAGACGAGCGCAGGGCCCTCCGGGAAGCGCGAGTTGCGCACGGCCACGTCCCCGCCGGGAAGCCGGGCGAACTCCACGCAGGAACCCTGCGAGTTGCTGTGCCTGCTCTTCTGCCAGGCCACGCCGACCAGTTGCGTGGCGGCCATGCCGTTGTACACCTCGTACCCCCCGTTTACGCCGTCGACGTCGCGGTTCACAGGTCGCTCCCCGGTGGTGCACTGGCTGTGGTGGCCATTTCGGCTGTGGTCAATGGTGCTGTGGTTCTGCGGTCGATGTGCCGTGGTCATAGTGCTGTGGTCACTGCGGTCGACCGAGCCGGATCATAGCCTCGTTCACGTGCAGGTGCATGGGCAGATGCACGTGCACGACGAGTGTTGCTGCGATTACAGCTTCGGTGGCCCGTCACCGCGTCCGTCCCACCGTGTGCCCCGGACCTCGGAGGACATGCCGCCGCCGATCCCGTTCGTGATCTTCGGTGGGCTCTTCGGTGGGCTCCGGTGGGCTCTTCGATGGCTCGTCCGCGCGCCGGATCGTCCGGATCGGACCACTCCTGGCACTAGGACAGACGCACGGCACGGCCCTGGTGTTCCAACGTCCGGGCGTTTACGGGTGGGGCGCGCAACCAGGTGCGGGTGCGAGGCGTGATGATGCTTGGACACCCTCACGACCTCGACAGGAACCGACTCTCATGCGCGCCATTCCGCTCACCGTCACCGCCGTCGCCGCCGCCCTCGCCCTGACCGCCTGCACCGACGGCGGCGACACCGCCGCCGGTGGCAGCAACGGCGGCAGTGCGGACAAGTCCGCCTGCCAGATCGGCTCGGTCTCCGTGGAGATCGGGCCGGCGAGCATGGCGCCGGCCGCGGGCGACACCGGCGAGGTGCCCGTCAGCATCACCAACCAGAGCGCCCCCTGCACCCTGGACCACTTCCCCGGTGTCACCCTCCAGCAGGGCGACACCTCGGCGGCCGTCCACGCCCTGAAGGGCGCGAAGCCGCAGAAGCTGAAGCTCGCCAAGGGCGACTCCGCGTCGTTCGCCATCTCCTACGTCCGCGGCAAGGACGGCGGCGAGACGAGCCTGGCGGCCGAGTCCGTGAAGGTCTCCCTGCCCGGCTCCGACTCCACGCAGAGCTTCCCGTGGAAGTACGGCCCGGTCGCCGGCACGGCCGCCGAGAACACCCCCGACGCCTCCGTGAGCGCCTTCCAGCAGCCCGGCGACTGACGAGCGTTCAGCCCCGGCGACCGAAGATCGGTGCCGACCGGGCGCGGCTCAGCCGAGTCGCGGCCGGGCCCGCACCTGGGCCTGGTCGGCGGCGCGCACACCCTCCTCCCAGCCCGCCTCGTCGCTCACGCCGCGCAGGCGGGTCGTGGTGGTCTCCGGGAACATGCGCTCCATGCGCCCGGTGACGGCGACCTCGCGGGTCGCCAGCACCGGGAGCAGGTCCTGGGTGACCTGGGTCTCGGCGGCGGCCGCGAGCCGGTCGCCGACGCGATGGGCGTAGGCCGCCAGGAAGGACTGCCGGAAGGTCTTGGTCCGCTTCCTGCCGCCCGCCCGTTGCGCCGCCTCCGCCTTCGCCATCGCGCGCGTGGCCTGCACGAGGAGCGAGGTGTAGAGGAGTTCGACCGCCTCCAGGTCGGCCTCGAAGCCGACGACCGCGGAGAAGGCGAACGGCTCGTTCCACACCGCGCGGCAGTGGTTCGCGCGGGCCACCGCGTCCAGCAGCACGGCCTTGGCCTGCTCGTACGGCGGCTCGACCCCGACCCGGCAGGCACCCGGCGCGTCCGGCGCGGGCGCCTGCGCGGCGAGCAGGGCCTCGTCGATGCTGTGCCGCGCCATGAGTTCCTGCGCCTTGGCGCTCAGCGCCTCCGCCTCCTCCGGGAACCCGGTCGCCTCCGCCTTGGCGAGCAGCGCCCGGACACGGGTGAGCATGCGGGAGGCGGGCTGGTCCCGCCGCCCTTGACGGGGCGGGGCCTCGTCAAGAGGCTCCAGGGCGGGCAGGCGCAGCAGCAGGCGGTACAGCTCCAGGACGGTGGTGGCGTGCGTGAACCGGTCGACGCCAGGTATCGAGTGCTCGGGCAGGTCCTCCAACTGGGCCGCCCAGCGCCGCCCGCGCGGCCGGTCACGGCCGGCCTGCGTCCGGATCAGCCCGGCGGCCAGCAGCACATGCGGGTCCGTCAGCTCCCGCCGCACCAGGCGTACGACGTCGGCGGGCTGCCAGCCGCGCTGCCAGGCCGCCGCCACGAAGTCCTCGCCACGCCGCGTGAGTTCGGCGTCCGCGGCGGGGTCGGCCGCGAGCAGGGAGGCGCCCGTGTCGAGCCCGGTGTCGGTGTCGTCGTAGAGGGAGACGCGGAAGGCCCGCTCGACGGTGCTGGCAGTGCTGGTCACGTCCTCGATCGTGCCACGCCGCACGGACAGCGGGCCGTGCGCTGTCCACAGCCTGTGGATAAAGGCCCGGCACTAACTGTCTGACCCGCGGTCAACCGGACACCGCCGGCCCCTGAATGGACTGTCAACCAGCCGTTGACACCCCCCTAGAGGCAACCTACGGTTGACACATGGCGACCAACTCGAAGATCACCGCATCCGTGCGCCTGGACGACCTCATCGAGGCGATCAAGAAGGTCCACCCCGAACCGCTCGACCAGCTCCAGGACGCGGTCATCGCCGCGGACCACCTCGGCGACGTGGCCGACCACCTGATCGGTCACTTCGTCGACCAGGCTCGCCGCTCGGGCGCATCCTGGACCGAGATCGGCAAGAGCATGGGCGTGACCCGGCAGGCAGTGCAGAAGCGGTTCGTGCCCAAGGAGTCGGCCGACCTCGACCCCAGCCAGGGCTTCAGCCGCTACACCCCCGCGGGCGCGGAACGTGGTCATGGCCGCGCACAACGAGGCCGTGGCCACCCGCAACCCCGAGGGCCGCCCCGAGCACCTGGTCCTCGGCCTGCTCGCCGAGCCGGAGGGCCTGGCCGCGAAGGCGATCACCGCACAGGGAGTGCTCCTGGACGTCGTACGGCAGGCGGCCACCGCGGCGCTCCCGCCCGCAGCGGACGACGTCCCGGAGCTGATCCCGTACGGCCCGGACGCCAAGAAGGTCCTGGAACTCACCTTCCGCGAGGCCCTCCGCCTCGGCCACAACTACATCGGCACCGAGCACCTCCTGCTGGCCCTGCTGGAGCACGAGAACGGCCAGGGCGTCCTCAGCGGCCTCGGCATCACCAAGGCGGCGACCGAGGAGTACATCGGCAGGGTGCTCGCCCTGCTGACGGAGCAGCGGGACGAGGCGCCTCAGAAGGACTGAAACCGCAGGTCAGAGGCGATTGTCAGACCCTCCTGACAGACTCTCGTCCATGGCCGAACGGTGGGTGCTCGCCCCGGCCGAGGACGGTGGCGCGGAACTCGCCCCCCTCGGCCGGGACGGGCTGCTCGCCGGCCCGGTCCGGCGGGAGAGCGATCTCGCCGGGGCGGTACGGGAGCGGCCGGAGGTGACGCGCTGGGTGTGGCGGTCGACCGCCGAGGTCTACCCGCGCCTGCTCGCCACGGGGGTGCGAGTGGAGCGGTGCTACGACGTCGAGGACGCCGAGACACTCCTGCTGGGCCACGAGGGGCGGTACGGCGAGCCACGCTCGGCGGCCGCCGCTCTGGCCCGGCTGCGCGGCGCCCCCGTACCACCCGATCCTCCGCAGCGCGCGGCCGAACCGGGCGCGCAGTCCTCGCTGTTCGAGCCGCAGGGTGTCCATCTGCCGCTCGAAGACCTCGCCGCGGTCCACGCCGAGCAGCAGCGGCGGCACGATCAGGCCGAACACCCCGACCGTATGCGGCTGCTGACCGCCGCCGAGTCGGCGGGGATGCTGGTGGCCGCCGAGATGAACCGCTCGGGCCTGCCCTGGAGCGCGGACGTGCACCGGGAGGTGCTGCGCGATCTGCTCGGCGAGCGGTACGCGGGCGGGGGCGAGCCGCGCCGCCTCACCGAGCTGGCGGACGAGGTGTCGGCCGCGTTCGGGCGCCGGGTGCGCCCCGATCTGCCCGCCGACGTGGTCAAGGCCTTCGCCCAGGCCGGGATCAAGGTCGGATCCACCCGCCGCTGGGAGATCGAGTCCCTCGGCCATCCGGCGGTGAAGCCGCTGCTGGAGTACAAGAAGCTGTACCGGATCTGGGTGGCGCACGGCTGGTCCTGGCTCCACAACTGGGTGCGCGAGGGGCGGTTCCGGCCGGAGTTCCTCGCGGGCGGGACGGTCACCGGGCGCTGGGTGACCAACGGCGGGGGCGCGCTGCAGATCCCCAAGGTGATCCGGCGGGCCGTGGTCGCCGACCCGGGCTGGCGGCTGGTCGTGGCCGACGCCGACCAGATGGAACCGCGCGTCCTGGCGGCGATCTCCCGCGACCCCGGCCTGATGGAGGTGGCCGGCCGCGAGAGCGACCTCTACCAGTCCGTCTCCGACCGCGCCTTCTCCGGCGACCGCGACCAGGCCAAAATCGCGGTGCTCGGCGCGGTCTACGGCCAGACCTCCGGCGACGGCCTGAAGAACCTCGCCGCCCTCAGACGCCGCTTCCCCCAGGCGGTGGCGTACGTCGACGACGCGGCCCGGGCCGGTGAGGAGGGCCGGCTGGTGCGCACCTGGCTGGGCCGGACCTGCCCGCCGGCGGCAGGCGCGGGCGGGGACGCGGCCGAGGAGGCGGGCCTTCCCCAGGGCGATCCGGAGGAACCGGCCGCGGACGGCTGGGTGCCGGGCTACGCCTCGACCAACGCGCGCGCCCGCGGCCGCTTCGCCCGCAACTTCGTCGTCCAGGGCAGCGCCGCCGACTGGGCCCTGCTGATGCTCGCCGCCCTGCGGCGCACCTGCGCGGACCTGGCGGCCGAACTGGTCTTCTTCCAGCACGACGAGGTGATCGTGCACTGTCCCGAGGAGGAGGCCGCCACTGTGGCCGCGGCCATCCGGGAGGCGGCCGATCTGGCGGGCCGGCTGACGTTCGGACCGACGCCGGTGCACTTTCCGTTCACGACGGCCGTGGTGGAGTGCTACGCGGACGCCAAATGACGCGTCCGGGATCCAGGACACCCATGGACCGGGGCATGGAGTACGACTCTTACCCTCCCCACAAGGTTGCACAACCAGGATCTTGTACTTCGCGTAAAGGCCTCCCTAACGTGACTTGAACCTCATTCGAACGTTAGGACGCTGCAGCATGTCAACCCCCCGCCGGGACATTCCACCCCTCGCCGAGGTCCGGCGCATCACGCAGAAGAAGCGTGACGCGTGGTGGACGGTGCTGCTCGTCGACCCCGTCGCCACCCCCCTGGTGCGCCTCACCGCGATGCGCACGAGGATCACGCCGAACCAGATCACCTGGGGAGCGCTCCTGCTCGGCCTGGGGGCCGCCGGCTGCTTCGCCATGGGGGACTGGCGCTGGCTGATCGCCGGCGCGCTCGTCTACCACCTGAGCTTCATCCTCGACTGCATGGACGGCAAGGTGGCCCGCCTGACGGGCCAGGGCTCCGTCTTCGGCGCGTGGCTGGACTACATCTTCGACCGCATCCGCGTGATGGCCTGCGCGGTCGCGCTGATGGCCGGTCAGTACCACCAGACCGGCGAGATCATCTACGTGTGGCTGGCGACCGTCGTCGTCTTCCTCGACGGCCTCCGCTACATCAACTCGCTGGAGATCTTCAAGACGCGGCACACCA
Organism: Streptomyces sp. V3I7; assembly: GCF_030817495.1. Classification (NCBI taxonomy): domain Bacteria; kingdom Bacillati; phylum Actinomycetota; class Actinomycetes; order Kitasatosporales; family Streptomycetaceae; genus Streptomyces; species Streptomyces sp. V3I7. The sequence goes on along the minus strand of NZ_JAUSZK010000001.1, from coordinate 3,711,689 downwards.
TGCGCCGCCAGATCAAGGCCCGCATCCGCGCCGCCCGCCGCGCGGAGAACGCCTCGCGCGTGGCCTTCATGGAGGATCTGCTCCGCGAGAACCCCGAGGCGGACATCGAGCAGGACCTCGGCAAGGCCGCCGCCTCCGGCGAGACGCTGGAAGCGACGTCCGGGGAGATTCTCGACACCACCCAGCCGGTCACCTCCGACAACGGCTCCACCGCCGCCAAGCCGGGCCGGGCCAACGTCATCGACCTGCACCAGGAGTTCCGCCACCGCTTCCCGCTCTACCTGCGGGCCCGGTCCTTCCTGCTGCGCCACCGCATCCGCACCCACGTGATCAGCGGCATCGAGTTCCAGATGGGCGTCTTCATCGTCGGCCCGCTCTTCAACGCGATACCCACCGTGACGATCGCCTCCGGCGCCCTGCTCCTGGTCTTCGAACTCGCCATCATCTACAAGCTGTTGCTCTCGACCCGCGACTTCGGCCGCACCCTCGACTCCCTGAGCCGCGAGGACATGGCCACGGCGTCCTGACGCCCCCTCCCCCACGACCCCGGCAGGCCGGAGCCACCCTCCGGCCTGCCGCCGCGCACGATCCCGGACCTCCGGTCCCGACACAAACCAAAGGGCCAGGTCACGGATTGCCGTGACCTGGCCCTTTCGCTGAGCCGCCTTCGGGATTCGAACCCGAGACCTACGCATTACGAGTGCGTTGCTCTGGCCATCTGAGCTAAGGCGGCGCGCCGTCCGCACTATGGTGCGATCGGCAACGTCGGTAAGTCTACACAGTTTCCGGGGGTGCTCCGAACACGCTCCGGAAGGCGGGCTCCCGGGGTGTGGGGCGGGGTTACGAGCAGCGCTTTCCGTCGGCCGGCGGGGTGCCCTTGAGCAGGTAGGCGTCGATCGCGGAGTCGATACAGCGGCTGCCGCGGACGTAGGCGGTGTGGCCGTCGCCATCGTAGGTGAGCAGGCGGGCCGATGAGAGCTGGCGGGCCAGGGACTGAGCCCAGCGGTACGGGGTCGCCGGGTCGCGGGTGGTGCCCACGACCACGATCGGCGCCGCACCCCTCGCCTCGATCCGGTGGGGTGCGCCCGTGGGCTTCACCGGCCAGTACGCGCAGCTCAGCGACGCCCACGCCAAGCCTTCGCCGAAGACCGGGGAGGCCCGCTTGAATTCGGGCAGCGCCTTCTCGACCTGCTCCGGGGTGTCGAAGGCGGGCGGGAGGTCCAGGCAGTTCACGGCGGCGTTGGCGAACATCAGGTTCGCGTAGTGGCCCTCGGCGTCGCGCTCGTAGTAGCTGTCGGCGAGGGTGAGCAGTCCGGCGCCGTCGTTCTCCTTCATGGCCGAGGTCAGCGCCTCGCGCAGCCGCGGCCAGGACGACTCGTCGTACATCGCCGTGATCACCCCGGTGGTGGCGAGGGCCTCGCCGACCTTGCGGCCGTCCGCGTCACCGGCGGGGATCGGATGCGCGTCGAGCTTGCGGAAGAAGGCCGCGAGGCGGTCGCGGACCCGGGCGGGCGTCGCGCCCTTGCCGCCGAGAGGGCAGTCGGGCTGCCGTACGCAGTCCTCCGCGAAGGCCTGGAACGCGGTCTCGAAGCCCGCGGCCTGCTCCAGGTTCAGCTTGCGGGCGGTCAGGGTCGGGTCCATCGCGCCGTCCAGGACCACGCGGCCCACCCGGTCCGGGAACAACCCGGCGTACGTCGCCCCGAGGAAGGTCCCGTAGGACGCCCCCACGTAGTTCAGCTTCGGATCCCCCAGGGCCGCGCGCAGGATGTCCATGTCACGGGCCGCCTCGACGGTGGAGACATGGCGCAGCAGCCCCGCCGCGTGCGCCCCGCAGCCCTCCGCGAACTTCCGGTACGCCCCGGCCAGCGCGTCCGTCTCCGCGTGGTCGTCGGGCGTCGTGTCGACCTGCGTGTACGTGTCCATCTGCGGCCCGCTGAGGCACTCGACGGGCTCGCTGCGGGCCACGCCGCGCGGGTCCATCGCCACCATGTCGTAGTGCGAGCGGACCTCGGCCGGGTAGCCGACGCCGGCGTAGCTCTGGAGGTAGCCGATCGCGGAGCCGCCCGGACCGCCCGGGTTGACCAGCAGCGAACCGTACGGCTTGCCCCTGGCGCCGGCCGACTCCGAGGCCGCGGCCTTCTTGCGGGCCACGGCGAGCTTCACGTCGCCCGCGGCGGGGTCGGCGTAGTCCAGCGGCGCCTTCATGGTCGTGCACTCGAAGCCGGGGGCTCCGCAGCCGCGCCAGCGGAGTTTCTGCGTGTAGTACGGCGCGAGCGCGGACGGTGTCGCTCGGGGCAGCGCGGCCAGCACCGCCTGCGCCGCATTGCCTGCCGCCGTCGTCGAGGTCCCGGCGGAACAGGCGGACGCGAGCAGGGCGGCGACGGCCGCGAGCAGGGTGACCTTGGAACGTGCCGCGGCCCGGGCATGGCGGGGGGTTCGCCTGGTGTGCATCACGCGAGCGTAACGCTGCGCATCCACGCGGAAGCTCTGCGTGCATATTGTGGCTCGTACGGGTGACGCACGCCGTCAACCGGCCCTGATCAGGTCACCCTGCCCTGGCGCCCGGTCACCCGGCCCGCAGCGCCATCGTCATCGCCTCCACCGCCAGCAGCGGCGCCACGTTGCGGTCGAGGGCCTCGCGGCAGGCGGCGATGGCCTCGATACGGCGCAGCGTCGACTCCGGGGAGCTGCCACGCGCCAGCCGCTGCAGCGCCTCCTCGGCGTCCGCGTTGGCGAGGGCCACGCGCGAGCCGAGCTGGAGAGCGAGGACGTCGCGGTAGAAGCCGGTGAGATCGCCGAGGGCCACGTCGAGGCTGTCGCGCTGCGTCCGCGTCCTGCGGCGCTTCTGCATGTCCTCCAGGTCCTTCATCACGCCCGCCGTGCCCCGCGGCAGCCGTCCACCCTGGGCCGCGCCGAGCGCCGCCTTCAGTTCCTCGGACTCCTTGCCGTCCATCTCCTCGGCGAGCTGCTTGGCATCCTCCGCGGCCGCGTCGACGAGCTGCTGGGCCGCCTTGAGGCAGGCGCCGACCTCGTCCAGGCGCAGCGGCAGCTTCAGCACGGCCGCGCGGCGCTCGCGGGCGGCCGGATCGGTGGCCAGGCGGCGGGCCCGGTCGACGTGCCCCTGGGTGGCGCGCGCGGCGGCCGTCGCCACGGCGGGTTCGATGCCCTCGCGCCGTACGAGCATGTCGGCGACGGCGTCGACCGAGGGCGTACACAGGTTCAGGTGGCGGCAGCGGGAGCGGATCGTGGGCAGCACGTCCTCGATCGACGGGGCGCACAGCAGCCACACCGTGCGGGGCGCGGGCTCCTCCACGGCCTTGAGGACGGCGTTGGCCGACTTCTCGTTCAGCCGCTCGGCGTCCTCGACGAGGATGACCTGCCAGCGCCCGGTCGCCGGGGCGGTGAACGACTTGCGGACGGTGTCCCGCATGTCCCTGACGAGGATCTCGGAGCCGACGGCGGCGACCGTGCTGACGTCCGCGTGGGTGCCGATCAGCGCCGTGTGGCAGCCGTCGCAGAAGCCGCAGCCCGGCGTCCCGCTGAGCGCGCGGTCGGGGCTCACGCACTGCAGCGCGGCGGCGAAGGCGCGCGCCGTCTGGTTCCGGCCCGCGCCGGGCGGGCCGGTGAACAGCCAGGCGTGCGTCATCTTCGACGTCTCCGGCGGCGGCTCGTTCGCGGAGGCCGCGGTGACGAGCGCGTCGGCGTCCCGAGCGGCCGCGGCGAGCAGCTCGCTCACCTTCTCCTGCCCGACGAGGTCGTCCCACACGGTCATGGGTCACGCCGCCCTTCCGTCACATGTCGCGTTGCGGAATCCATTGTGCGGGTGACCACCGACATTCCCGACCGGCCGGGGTCAGCCCCGGCGGCCGCGGCCCTCGCCGTCGCCGTACTCCTGCTCGTCATAGGAGCCCAGCAGCTCGTCCGCCAGCGACGGCAGATCGTCCAGCGGCGTCTCCTCGGCCCAGTCGGGCCGCGGCCGCCGGGGCGCGCCGTCCGCGTCGATGCGCGGCATCTCGCGCGTGCGGTCCTCGCCGCCGGCGTCGTGCGGCTCCTTGCGGAAGTAGTCCGGCCGCACCCGGTCCGCCGGCCTGTCGTCCCGGACCCGGGGCAGCGGGGCCGTCTTCTCGAAGGAGACCGGCGGCAGTACGGCGGTCTCCTCGGCGGCGTCCGATGGCACCTGCGGCAGCACGGCCGTCTCGTCCACCGCGCCCTGCGGGGCCGGCGACTGCGGCAGCTCGGTCGTCACCTCGGACTCGGACTCGCGGTGCGGACGGCTCTGGCCGCCACGCTCCTCGCGCACCTGCGGCAGCACCGCGGTCTCGTCCGCGGAGCCCGGCCGCACGACGGGCGTGGGCATGGTGGTCGCCTCCGGCGTCACACCGGGCGCCGTCGGCTGGGGCCCCGACGACCGCCGGGCCACGGCGTCGGCCGCGCCGGCCGCCTCGGCCGCCTGACGACGCGCCTCCTCGGCCCGCAGCAGGGCCTCCTCGGCCTTGCGCTGCTTCTCCTGGCGGCGCGCCTCGGCCTCGGCACGCAGGCGCGCCTCCTCCTCGGCCTGCTTGCGGCGGCGGGCATCCTCGGCGGCCCGGGCCTCTTCCTCGGCGAGCAGCCGGACGCGCTCCTCCTCGGCGCGGCGGCGCGCTTCCTCGGCCCGCTGCCGGGCCTCCTCCGCCTGCCGCTCGGCCTCCCGCCGCTGCGCCTCCTCCAGCTCGCGCCGCTGGCGCTCCTCCTCCTCGGCGCGCAGCCGGGCGAGCTGCTCCTGGCGCTCGCGCTCCAGGCGCTCCTCCTCGGCCTTGCGGGCGGCCTCTTCCTCGGCCTTGCGGCGGGCCTCCTCCTCGGCCGCCCGGCGCGCCTCCTCCTGGGCCTTCACCTCGGCCTCGGACAGCGGCAGCACGGTGTCGAGCCGGTGCCGGATCACGGACGTGACGGCCTCGGGCGCCTGGGCGGCGTCCACGACCAGGTAGCGGCCGGGGTCGGACGCGGCCAGCGTGAGGAAACCGGCCCGCACGCGCGCGTGGAACTCGGCGGGCTCCGACTCCAGGCGGTCCGGCGCCTCGGTGAACCGCTCGCGGGCGGCCTCGGGCGCGACGTCCAGCAGGACGGTCAGGTGCGGGACGAGTCCGTCGGTCGCCCAGCGGTTGATCCGCGCGATCTCGGTCGGGGACAGGTCACGGCCCGCCCCCTGGTAGGCCACCGACGAGTCGATGTACCGGTCGGTGATGACGACGGCGCCCCGCTCCAGCGCGGGCCGTACGACCGTGTCCACGTGCTCCGCGCGGTCGGCGGCGTACAGCAGCGCCTCCGCGCGGTGCGACAGTCCCGCCGAGGACACGTCGAGCAGGATCGACCGCAGCCGCTTGCCGACCGGAGTGGCGCCCGGCTCGCGGGTGAGCACGACCTCGTGTCCCTTGCCGCGGATCCACTCGGCGAGCGCCTCGGCCTGGGTGGACTTTCCGGCGCCGTCGCCGCCCTCCAGGGCGATGAAGAAACCGTTCGTCGCGAGGATCTGCGCCGGGTCGTCGCCGCCGAGGAGCGCGTCACGCAGGTCGTGACGCAGCGGCACGCCGGAGCGGTCGTCGACCTTGGCCAGCACCAGCGCGGCCACCGGCAGCAGCAGCGCGCCGACCAGCATCAGCGTGAACGCGGCACCGCCGTGCGCGAAGACGAACTTGCCGTTCTCCAGGCGGTGCGGCCCGATCAGGGCCGCGACCAGGGGCGCGATCAGCGCGCCGAGCGCCACGAAGACGCGGACGACGGCGTGCAGGTGCTCGGTCACGCGCGCGCGGCGGTGGTCCTCGGACTCCTGGTCGAGGAGGGTGTGCCCGGTGTTGGCGGCCATGCCCGCGCCGACTCCGGCCAGGGCGACGAGCAGCAGCACGCTGGTGACGTCCGGGTCCAGTCCGGCGGCGAGTAGCGCGATACCGGTGAAGGCGAGCACCAGGGCCAGCAGGCGGCGGCGCGAGAGCGCCGGCAGCACGGAGGGGGCGGTGCGGACGCCGACGGCGACGCCGCCGGTCAGCGCGAGCACCAGCAGCCCGTAGAGCACCGGGCCGCCGCCCAGGTCGGTGGCGAGCAGCACGGACACGGCGACGGCGGCGGCGATCGCCCCGGCGACGGCGGCGCAGGCCAGGACCAGCAGCGGGGCAGCGCCCGTACGGCCCTTGTCGACGCCGTCGGCGGCCTTCGGGCGGCGCAGTCCCTCCAGCGGGGACCGCGGGCGCGGGGCGCGGGCGCCGGGAAGTTCGAGGAAGGTCACCACGGACACGGACGCGGCGAAGAGTCCGGCCGCGACGTACGAGCCGAGGGCGGCCTGGTGCTGGGCGAACCAGGGGATGCCGGTGCCGAGCAGGTTGTTGAACAGCGCCGCGACGACCAGGGCGGCGGCGGCGAGGGGGATCGCGACGAAGCCCGTGCGCAGCGACAGGCGGCGCAGGGCGTCCAGGTGGTCCGGCAGCGGCCGTACCGTCGCGCCCTCCGGGGGCGGGGCGGGCAGCAGTCCCGGGGCCGCGCTCTCGCGGCACACGGTCCACAGGCGCTCGGCGACACCGGTGACGAAGACGGTGACCAGGACGAGGGCCAGCGCGTTGTCCGGTGTCCAGTCGATCCACAGCGGGGCGACGATCAGCAGCGCGGCGCGCAGACCGTCGGCGCCGACCATGCTCCAGCGGCGGTCCAGCGGGCCGCCCTGGGAGGTCAGCGACGTGATCGGGCCGAGCAGGACGGCCCCGAAGAGCAGGGTCGCCAGGACGCGCACGCCGAAGACGACCGCCACCGCGAGGGCCATGCCCCGGTAGCCGCCGCCGAAGGCGGTCTGGTCGATCGCCGCCTGGAGGGCGAGGACGACCAGGACCAGCAGCGCGAGGGCATCACCGACGCCGCTCACGAGATGTGCGCTCCACAGCCGCTTCAGCTGGGGCTGGCGCAGCAGGGCGCGGACTGCCCGCTCACGGGAGTCCGCTACCAGTGCGTCGTCCGGTGCGGTGTGGGGGGCCGTTGGCTGCTCGGCTCGCGTCATGCGTTCAGCCTATCGGGAGCCACTGACACCCCCGCCCGGATTGCCCGAACGCGCACACGCCCCGGCATCGCGGTGATGCCGGGGCGCGGGTGCCTCAGAGGGGAAGCGTGCATGCCTCGGGACGGGGAGCATGCATGCCTCGGAGGGGAGCAATGCATGCCTCAGAACGGAGGCTGTTCCTCCGTCGCCGTCTTCGTGGCCGCGGCCGTCTTCGAAGCCGTCGTCTTCTTCGCGGCGGTCTTCTTCGTGGCCGTGGTGGTCTTCTTCGCGGCCGTCTTCTTGGCGGCGGCCTTCTTGGCCGGAGCCTTCTTGGCGGCTGTCTTCTTCGCCGTCGCCTTCTTCGCCGTCTTCTTGGCGGGCCCCTTGGCGCGCTTCTCGGCGAGCAGTTCGAAGCCCCGCTCGGCGGTGATCTCCTCGACGCTGTCGCCGGAGCGCAGGGTCGCGTTGGTCTCGCCGTCGGTGACGTACGGACCGAAGCGCCCGTCCTTGACGACGACCGGCTTGCCGGAGACCGGGTCCTCGCCCAGCTCCTTCAGCGGCGGCTTGGCGGCTGCGCGGCCCCGCTGCTTGGGCTGGGCGTAGATCGCCAGCGCCTCCTCCAGCGTGACCGAGAAGATCTGGTCCTCGGAGGTGAGCGAGCGCGAGTCCGTGCCCTTCTTCAGGTACGGCCCGTAGCGCCCGTTCTGCGCGGTGATCTCCACGCCCTCCGCGTCGGTGCCGACGACGCGCGGCAGCGACATCAGCAGGAGCGCGTCGTCGAGGGTCACCGTGTCCAGCGACATCGACTTGAACAGCGAGGCGGTCCGCGGCTTCACGGCGTTCTTGCCCGTCTTCGGGGTGCCCTCGGGGAGGATCTCCGTGACGTACGGGCCGTAGCGGCCGTCCTTGGCGACGACCGGGCGGCCGGTCTCCGGGTCGTTGCCCAGCGGACGCTCGCCGCTCGGCTTGGCCAGGAGTTCCTCGGCCAGCTCGACGCTCAGCTCGTCGGGCGCCAGGTCCTCGGGGATGTCGGAGCGCTGGTGCTGCTCGGTGTCCTTCTCGCCGCGCTCGATGTACGGGCCGTAGCGGCCGACCCGCAGCACGATGTCCTTGCCCACGGGGAACGACGACACCTCGCGCGCGTCGATCGCGCCCAGGTCCGTCACCAGCTCCTTGAGGCCGCCGAGGTGGTCCCCGTCACCGTTGCCGGCGTCGGCGGCGCCGCCCTTGTGCGTGCCCTCCCCGAAGTAGAACCGCTTCAGCCACGGCACGGACTTGGCCTCACCGCGCGCGATGCGGTCGAGGTCGTCCTCCATCCTGGCGGTGAAGTCGTAGTCGACGAGCCGCCCGAAGTGTTTCTCCAGGAGGTTGACCACGGCGAAGGACAGGAAGGACGGCACCAGGGCCGTGCCCTTCTTGAAGACGTAGCCGCGGTCGAGGATCGTGCCGATGATCGACGCGTACGTCGACGGGCGGCCGATCTCGCGCTCTTCGAGCTCCTTGACCAGGCTGGCCTCGGTGTAGCGGGCCGGGGCCTTGGTGGCGTGGCCGTCGGCCTTGATCTCCTGGGCGGAGAGCGGGTCGCCCTCGGCGACCTGCGGCAGCCGGCGCTCGCGGTCGTCCAGCTCGGCGTTCGGGTCGTCGGCGCCCTCCACGTAGGCCTTCAGGAAGCCGTGGAAGGTGATCGTCTTGCCGGACGCGCTGAACTCGACGGTGCGCCCGTCGGCGGCCGTGCCACCGATCTTGACGGTGACCGAGTTGCCGGTCGCGTCCTTCATCTGGGAGGCGACGGTCCGCTTCCAGATCAGCTCGTAGAGCCGGAACTGGTCGCCGGACAGGCCGGTCTCCGCCGGGGTACGGAAACGATCACCCGAGGGGCGGATCGCCTCGTGCGCCTCCTGCGCGTTCTTGACCTTCCCGGCGTACGCACGCGGCTGGTCCGGCAGGTAGTGGCCGCCGTAGAGCTGCGTGACCTGCGCACGGGCCGCGGCGATGGCGGTGTCGCTCAGCGTCGTGGAGTCCGTACGCATGTACGTGATGTAGCCGTTCTCGTACAGCTTCTGGGCGACCTGCATGGTCGCCTTCGCGCCGAAACCGAGCTTGCGGCTGGCCTCCTGCTGGAGCGTCGTCGTACGGAACGGGGCGTACGGCGAGCGGCGGTACGGCTTGGACTCGACGGAGCGCACCGCGAACCGGGTGCTCTCCAGCGCCGCGACCAGCGCGCGGGCGTCGACCTCGTCCAGGTGAAGGAGGTTCGCGCTCTTCAGCTGTCCGAGGGAGTCGAAGTCGCGGCCCTGCGCGACCCGCTTGCCGTCGACGGTCTGGATGCGGGCGACCAGGGTCGAGGGGTCGCTCGGGTCACCGGCGCGGCCGGTCGAGAAGGTGCCCGTCAGGTCCCAGTACTCGGCGGAACGGAACGCGATGCGCTCGCGCTCCCGCTCCACGACGAGCCGTGTGGCGACCGACTGGACACGGCCGGCCGACAGGCGCGGCATGACCTTCTTCCACAGGACCGGCGAGACCTCGTAGCCGTAGAGGCGGTCGAGGATGCGGCGGGTCTCCTGGGCGTCGACGAGCTTCTTGTTGAGCTGGCGCGGGTTGGCGACGGCCTCGCGGATCGCGTCCTTGGTGATCTCGTGGAAGACCATCCGCTTGACGGGGATCTTCGGCTTGAGGACCTCCTGGAGGTGCCAGGCGATGGCCTCGCCCTCGCGGTCCTCATCGGTGGCGAGGAAGAGCTCGTCGGAGTCCTTCAGCAGGTCCTTGAGCTTCTTGACCTGAGCCTTCTTGTCGGCGTTGACCACATAGATCGGCTGGAAGTCGTGTTCGACGTCCACACCGAGACGGCGAACCTCACCGGTGTACTTCTCCGGCACCTCCGCGGCACCGTTCGGGAGGTCGCGGATGTGCCCGACGCTCGCTTCGACGACGTAGCCGGGGCCCAGATAGCCCTTGATCGTCTTCGCCTTGGCAGGCGACTCGACGATGACGAGTCGGCGGCCGCCGTGTGCGGTGTCGCTGGTCGGGGACAACTTCGCTCTTCTCTCCGGTCGACGCTCGGCCTCCCCAGGCCTTCGCCCCGGGGTCGGATGGTGGTGACGCTGCGGAGTGTGACGGTACATCCCGCCCCCGTGTCAAACGGGAAAAGCCCGCAACGGCCACTCGAACGGTAACCCGACTACCGCCATTCCTGCCGCCCGGAGTCCCCGCCCGGCTTTCCGGGCCTGTCCGGAGAGTGACGCTCCCTTTACGCGCGGCTCAGCACACCCGTCTCCGGTGGAGCAGCGGTCCCGCCTCCCTCAGATGTGGGCGAAGCAGTACGTCCCCAGGCCCAGGGAGATCACCGAGGCGACGCCCGCGAGGCCGGCCGCCGCGGCCTGGTTCACACCGTGGGCCACGGGTTCACCCAGCCGCACCCGTGCGCCGGTCCACACCAGAAGTGCGCCTCCGAACAGGGCGAACACCAGTCCCGCGAAGATCGCCGGTCCGCTCTCCATCGCCGCCCACGCCCCTTTCCCACCGTCCGCCTGTGTCCAGCGCCGGGAGACTCGCACGGGCGGGAAGCGGGCGGGCGAACCCGAGGTGAACATGAGCCCGCCGCCCTCTCGCGGGGTTCGTCGATCAGCCTCGGGACCACGCCGGACGCCCGTGCTTTTCCGGCCGTATTTTTTTCGGCCGCTTCTCTTCCGTGACCCTGCGACCGGCGTTCGCCGTGTCCGTGCGTCCGGCGTCCGCCGTGACCGTGCGGAGTGTGGGCGCGGCTCCGCTCAGCCGACCGGCTCCAGGAAGCCCTGCTCCACCAGCAGCCGGATCTGCGCGGGCGTACGGTCGCGCAGCACCACCGGGTCCTCGCCCACCAGCTGGGCGATGGCGTCCAGGATCCGCCCCGCGCTCAGTGTGCCGTCGCACACACCCGCGAAACCGGCGCCGACCGTGTCCACCCGGGTGGCGCGGCGCATCCCGCGGTTCTGGCGCAGCACGACGTGCTCCGGGTCCTCGGCGCCGGGCAGTCCGACCTGCTCCTGGACGACCTCGGGGGCGAGCTTGAAGTGGGCGTCGAGCAGCGCCGCGTCGTCGTGCTCACGCAGGTAGTCGAGGCGGGCGAAGTGCGCCCGGACCGTGTCGCCAAGCGGCTGTTCGATCGGATGCGGCCACTCCTCCACGGTGATCGACGGCTCCTCGGCGCCGGTCCTGCGCAGCGTGATCCAGCCGAAGCCCACCGCCTTGACCTTGCGCGCCTCGAACTCGTCGAGCCACGCGTCGTACCGCGCCTGGTACTCGGTCCGGCCCGACCGGTGGTCACCGGCGTCGCGCAGCCACAGCTCGGCGTACTGCGTGACGTCCTGCACCTCGCGCTGCACGACCCAGGCGTCGCACCCGCGGGGGATCCAGGACCTGATCCTGTCCTGCCAGTCCTCGCCCTCCACGTGCTGCCAGTTGGCGAGGAACTGCGCGAACCCGCCCTCGTTCAGCCGGGCTCCCGCCTCCTGGACGAGCGAGCGGCACAGATCGTCGCCGCCCAGGCCGCCGTCGCGGTACGTCAGACGGGCGCGCGGGGAGATCACGAAGGGCGGGTTCGACACGATCAGGTCGAACGTCTCGTCGTCCTTGACGGGCTCGAACAGCGAGCCCTCGCGCAGCTCGGCCGCGGGCGCGCCGGACAGGGCGAGCGTGAGGGCGGTGATGTGCAGCGCACGCGGGTTGAGGTCGGTGGCCGTCACGCGCGTGGCGTGCTGGGTGGCGTGCAGCGCCTGGATGCCGGAGCCGGCGCCGAGGTCCAGCGCCGAGGCGACGGGGGTGCGGACGGTGACGCCCGCGAGAGTGGTGGAGGCTCCGCCGACGCCGAGGACGACGTCCTCGTCGTCCTGGCCGATGCCGCCCGCGCCGCCGACCGCGCACCCGAGGTCCGACACGATGTACCAGTCCTCGCCGCCGGGCTCGCCGTACGGCCGTACGTCCACCGTCGCGGCGACCTCGTCGCCGTCGGCGCGCACCAGCCAGCCGGCCTCCAGGCACTCCTCGACGGGCAGGATCTCCGCCACGCGCGCGTGGGCGACGGGCTGCTGGAGGAGAAACAGCCGTACGAGCGCCTCCAACGGCGTGTCCCCGCGGGTGGCCCGGAGCGCGGGCACGGTCTCGCTGCGGGCGAGCGCCGCGTAGGCGGGGGCGCCGAGCAGTTCGAGCAGCCCGTCGGCGGTGAAGGAGGCGCCGAGCAGCGCCTCGCGCAGCCGGGCGGCGACATCGGGGCGGTCGGAGGACGGCAGGGGGGACCGGGTGGCGTTACTCACGCCTCCCATTGTGTCCGCTCGCACCGACAACGCACGTACCCCCGCACGCGGTACCGAACGCGGCACGCGCGCGGGAGAGCGTGACTCTCCCGCGCGCGTGCCGCGTCGGTCATGACCGCGTGCGGTCGGGCCGGGTCACGAGGACGACGTCGCCGAGCTCGCCGACTTGCAGCTCGCCTGCTTGGCCATCGCCTGGCCGACCTCGCCCTCCTCCAGGCTCTTCAGCGCGTTGTTGCCCGTCTGGCTCAGCTTGTCCAGCCGGGTCGCGATGTCCTTGAGGCCGGCGGCGAACTTCGCCTGGTCCTTGGTGTCGAGCTTGTCGACCTGCTTCTTCAGCGCGGCGTACTGCGTCGAGATGCCGTCGAGCTCCTTGACGGCGTCCTGCTGCTTCGTCCGGCCCTTGTCGACCTCGGGCGCGCCGGCCGACTTCACCGCGGCGCCGATCGCCTTGTAGGCGTCCGACATGTCCTGGAAGGCCTTCGCGTCGGTCTTCTTCACATCCGCGGGCGCGCTGTTGTCCGAGGTCTGCTTCTGGATCGCGGCGTTGGCGGCCGCGATCTTCTTCGCCTGCGGCTGTACCGCGTTGCAGACCTTCTTGGCCCAGGCGTCGAGCTTGGCGTTGTTGTCACTGTCGCTGCTGCAACCCGTCAGCGCCAGCACCAGTACCGCACCGCCGGACAGCGCGGCCGCGAGGTTCTTGTTCACCGGATCGGTCCCTTCCGTGGCTCTCGGCCCACGGAATCTACACGCCGTATGGGGGACACCTGCATGAGGAACATCCTTTAATTCAGCTTTTGGCGCCATTTGCACCAAGAGAGAGAAGGCTCACGGTGCAGAGGTGCGCACAGACGAACGGGCGGACGGCGCGTCAACCCGCGCCACCCGCCCGCCCGTTGAACGGACCGTCATAAGACGGCCTACGAAACCACCGCGGGATCGGCCGACTTGGACGACCGCTCGGCGTTCTCGTCGTCGCCCATGGCGATGCCGCGGCGCTTGGAGACGTACACCGACGTGACGATGACGAGCAGTGCGACGACCGCGATCAGGATGCGTACGCCGATGCTCTTGTCGTCGCCGTAGGAGAACTTGATGACCGCGGGCGCGATGAGCAGCGACACCAGGTTCATGACCTTCAGCAGCGGGTTGATCGCCGGACCGGCGGTGTCCTTGAAGGGGTCGCCGACCGTGTCGCCGATCACCGTGGCCGCGTGCGCCTCGCTTCCCTTGCCGCCGTGGTGGCCGTCCTCGACGAGCTTCTTGGCGTTGTCCCAGGCACCACCGGAGTTCGCGAGGAACACGGCCATCAGCGTGCCCGCACCGATCGCGCCCGCGAGGTACGCGCCGAGCGCGCCGACGCCGAGCGTGAAGCCGATGAAGATCGGCGCCATCACGGCGAGCAGACCCGGCGTGGCCAGCTCCCGCAGGGCGTCCTTGGTGCAGATGTCGACGACCCTGCCGTACTCGGGCTTCTCGGTGTAGTCCATGATCCCGGGGTGCTCGCGGAACTGCCGCCGCACCTCGAACACCACGGAACCCGCCGACCGGGACACGGCGTTGATGGCGAGTCCGGAGAAGAGGAAGACGACCGCCGCGCCCGCGATCAGACCGACGAGGTTGTTGGGCTGCGAGATGTCCATCATCAGGCTCATCGGCGCGCCCTGCCCGGAGAGTTTCTCGCCGACCTCGTGCGCTCCGGTGGTGATCGCGTCGCGGTACGACCCGAAGAGCGCCGACGCCGCGAGGACGGCCGTGGCGATGGCGATGCCCTTGGTGATGGCCTTGGTGGTGTTGCCGACCGCGTCCAGGTTGGTGAGCACCTGCGCGCCCGCGCCCTGGACGTCGCCGGACATCTCGGCGATGCCCTGCGCGTTGTCGGCGACGGGACCGAAGGTGTCCATGGCGACGATCACACCGACCGTGGTGAGCAGGCCGGTGCCGGCCAGCGCCACCGCGAAGAGCGCGAGCATGATCGACGTACCGCCGAGCAGGAACGCGCCGTACACGCCGAGGCCGATCAGCAGCGCGGTGTAGACGGCAGATTCGAGGCCCAACGAGATGCCGGACAGGATGACGGTGGCCGGACCCGTGAGGGAGGTCTTGCCGATGTCCCGTACCGGGCGGCGGTTGGTCTCGGTGAAGTAGCCGGTCAGCTGCTGGATGACCGCGGCGAGCAGGATGCCGATGGCCACCGCGACGAGCGCGAGGATCCGCGGGTCGCCGTCCTTGGCCTTGATCGCCGCGTCGGTGACGCCCGCGAGGTCCGCGTACTTCGCGGGCAGGTAGAGGTAGACCGCGACCGCCACGAGCACGAGCGAGATCACCGCGGAGATGAAGAAGCCGCGGTTGATCGCGCTCATGCCGCTGCGGTCGGACCGGCGCGGCGCCACCGCGAAGATGCCGATCATGGCGGTGAGCACCCCGATCGCCGGCACCAGCAGCGGGAAGGCGAGTCCGGAGTCGCCGAAGGCCGCCTTGCCGAGGATCAGCGCGGCGACCAGGGTCACGGCGTACGACTCGAACAGGTCGGCCGCCATACCGGCGCAGTCGCCGACGTTGTCGCCCACGTTGTCGGCGATGGTCGCGGCATTGCGCGGATCGTCCTCCGGAATGCCCTGCTCGACCTTGCCGACCAGGTCGGCACCGACGTCGGCGGCCTTGGTGAAGATGCCGCCGCCCACACGCATGAACATCGCGATCAGGGCGGCCCCGAGGCCGAAGCCCTCGAGCACCTTCGGCGCGTCGGCCGCGTACACCAGCACCACACAGGAGGCGCCCAGCAGGCCGAGCCCCACCGTGAACATGCCGACGACGCCGCCCGTGCGGAAAGCGATCTTCATGGCTTTGTGCGAGACGGCGGTGAGATCCTTTTCCGGTTCTCCCGCCCCCGGGGTGGCTTCCCGGGCCGCCGCGGCGACGCGCACGTTACTGCGTACGGCGAGCCACATGCCGATATAACCGGTGGCCGCCGAGAACACCGCGCCGATCAGAAAGAACACCGATCGTCCGGCGCGCTGATTCCAGTCGTCCGCGGGCAGCAGCAGGAGCAGGAAGAACACGATGACGGCGAATACGCCGAGCGTGCGCAACTGCCGGGCCAGATAGGCGTTCGCACCTTCCTGGACCGCTGCCGCGATCTTCTTCATGCTGTCGGTGCCCTCGCCCGCCGCGAGTACCTGGCGCACCAGGATCCCGGCGACCACGAGTGCCGCCAGCGCGACGACCGCGATGACCGCGACCAGGATGCGGTTGTCCTCGGTCAGGACCGCGGCTGCGAAGGTTGTGGTGTGGCCCAACTGATGAGGGGTAGAAAGCCCCGCCATTCGTCCTCCTTGACGCTTGGGCTGAGCTCAAGATGTGGACGGATTCTAGGTAGCAGAACCTGATCAAAACAGAGCGCGGTGAACGGAATCGGTCTTCAGTCGCTCTTCAGCAAATGATCGACGTCACGCCATGCAACCCGAAAGCGGTAATGCCCCAAAGGCATTGACGCCCACATTGACGCTTGATCAAATGACAGGCCTCTGGTCGTGAATTCTTTCACTCATGGTGTCGATTATCGGACAGCAACACAAAGGGCCCCGCTGAGCAGGGCCCTTTGGATGTCCGAGGACAGGTGAAGCGGAGCGGAGCCGGCCGGTCAGCCGAGGGTCATGGTCGGCGGGGTGGTCGGCCAGGTCATACGGATCAGTCCGCCGTGCTCCCCGGCGGCGACCTCCACGTCGTCGACGAGGCCGCTGATGACCGCGAGGCCCATCTCGTCCTCCTCGGCGTCCGCGTCGTCGGCGGGGGAGCCCGGAACCCGGTCACCCGGGGCCGAACGCGGCGCCTCGTCGCCAACCTCGATGGAGAACTGCTTCTCCTCCTCGATCAGCGCCACCTTCACCGGGGCCGTGATGCCGGCCCCCTGGTGCAGCCCGACGGCACGTGAACAGGCCTCGCCGACGGCGAGCCGGACCTCGTCGAGGACGGCCTCGTCCACCCCGGCCCTGCGCGCCACCGCCGCCGCCACCAGCCGGGCGGTCCTGACGTGCTCGGGCAGCGCGCTGAAACGGAGTTCGACGGTGGCCATGCGTCCCCCTCGGAACTACGGTCGGGCGATCGAGGGCCAGGCACCAACCGCCCTGACCCCCTGATGAAACGTCTTCCGCTCCCGGCGTACCCGCCTCGGAGCGCGAACTGCCCACGGCCCGGGCCGGTCGGTGGCCCGGGACCGTCGGTCAGTCCGGATCAGTCGGTGGCCGCCACCGCTTCGTCGACCGAGGTGTGGATCGGGAACACCTTGGTGAGACCGGTGATACGGAAGATCTTGAGAATGCGCTCCTGGTTGCAGACCAGGCGCAGCGAACCCTCATGGGCACGCACACGCTTCAGGCCTCCGACCAGCACGCCGAGCCCGGTGGAGTCGAGGAAGTCCACGCCCTCCATGTCGACGACGAGGTGGAAACTCCCGTCGTTCACCAGCTCGACCAGCTGCTCGCGCAGCTTGGGCGCGGTATATACGTCGATTTCGCCACCGACCTCGACGACCGTACGATCGCCGACGGTACGGGTCGACAGGGACAGGTCCACGGATCCTCCAGCACCTTGCTATCGAGCGGTCGCCCCTCGGGACTCGGCTTGCGGCCCCCGGGGCGGAAACGCCAGCCGCGATGGCATTCAATCACTTACCGGCAGGCATGCACGACGCCTTGGCTCCATTGTCCGTCACGCCGGTGACACACTCGATGCCGATGGCCAAGAATCACCGATCCGATCGACCCCGGACGGACCCCGCCTCCGGCTTCTCTCCAGGCACGGTCCTGGACCGGCTCACCTCGGGACCGAGCCGGGCTTCGCGCATCACTCATACGGAGCACTTGCCCCCGCGTGCGGGCCGCCATGCCGTCTGGCCGGACCGGATTCGCCCGGAGGTCATCTCGGCGGTCCAGGCCTGCGGCATCGAGCATCCGTGGGCCCACCAGGCGCGTGTCGCCGAGCACGCCCTGGACGGCGAGTCGGTGGTCGTCGCCACCGGAACGGCGTCGGGCAAATCCCTGGCGTATCTCGTCCCGGTCCTCTCCTCGCTCCTCGACGGCGCGGAGGCGCCGAACGGGCGCGGCGCGACCGCTCTGTACCTTTCGCCCACGAAGGCCCTCGGCGCGGACCAGTGCCGCTCGGTGAAGGAACTTTCACAACCGCTGGGCAACGCGGTGCGCCCCGCCGTCTACGACGGCGACACCCCGTACGAGGAACGCGAGTGGATCCGCCAGTACGCGAACTACGTCCTCACCAACCCGGACATGCTCCACCTGGGCATCCTGCCCTCGCACCCGCGCTGGTCCTCCTTCCTGAAGTCGCTCAAGTACGTGATCGTCGACGAGTGCCACACCTACCGGGGCGTCTTCGGCTCGCACGTCGCCCAGGTACTGCGCCGGCTGCGCCGCCTGTGCGCCCGCTACGGCTCCTCGCCGGTGTTCCTGCTGGCCTCCGCCACCACCGCCGAACCGTCCGTGTCCGCCCGCCGGCTCACCGGCCTGCCGGTGGTCGAGGTCGCCGACGACGCCTCCCCGCGCGGGGAGCTGGTCTTCGCCCTCTGGGAGCCCCCGCTCACCGAACTGCACGGCGAGAAGGGTGCGCCCGTCCGGCGTACCGCCACCGCCGAGACGGCAGACCTGCTCACCGACCTCGCCGTGCAGGGCGTGCGCTCGGTCGCCTTCGTACGCTCCCGGCGCGGCGCCGAGCTGATCTCGGTGATCGCCCAGGAACGTCTCACCGAGGTCGACCGCTCCCTGGCCCGGCGCGTCGCCGCCTACCGCGGGGGCTATCTCCCCGAGGAACGCCGCGCCCTGGAGCGCGCCCTGCACTCCGGCGAACTCCTCGGCCTCGCCGCCACGACCGCCCTGGAGCTCGGCGTCGACGTGTCCGGGCTCGACGCCGTCCTGATCGCCGGCTACCCGGGCACCCGCGCCTCCCTGTGGCAGCAGGCGGGCCGGGCGGGCCGCTCCGGCCAGGGCGCCCTGGCCGTGCTGATCGCCCGCGACGACCCGCTGGACACCTACCTCGTCCACCATCCCGAGGCCCTGTTCGACCAACCGGTGGAATCCACCGTTCTCGATCCCGACAACCCCTACGTCCTCGCCCCGCACCTGTGCGCCGCCGCCGCGGAGATCCCGCTGACCGACCAGGACCTAGACCTGTTCGGGCCGGCCAGCGCCGAGCTGCTGCCGCAGCTGGAGGCCGCGAAGCTGCTGCGCCGCCGCACGAAGGCCTGGCACTGGACGCGCCGGGAGCGGGCCGCCGACCTGGCCGACATCCGCGGCGTCGGCGGGCCGCCGGTGCAGGTCGTGGAGGCCGGGACGGGCCGCCTGCTGGGCACGGTCGACGCGAGCGCCTCGCACTCGACGGTGCACGAGGGAGCGGTGCACCTGCACCAGGGCCGTACGTACCTGGTGCGCTCCCTCGACCTGGAGCACTCGGTCGCCCTGGTCGAGCAGGCCGACCCGCCGTATTCGACCGTCGCCCGCGACACGACGTCGATCTCCGTCCTGGAGACGGACGTCGAGATCCCCTGGGGGGCCGGGCGGCTCTGCTACGGCTCGGTGGAGGTCACCAGCCAGGTCGTCTCCTTCCTGCGCCGCCGGCTGATCACCGGCGAGGTCATGGGCGAGTCGAAGCTCGACCTCCCTCCTCGTACGCTGCGCACGCGCGCGGTCTGGTGGACGGTCACCGAGGACCAGTTGGACGAGGCCGGGATCGACCCCGAGATCCTCGGCGGCTCCCTGCACGCCGCCGAGCACGCCTCGATCGGCATGCTCCCCCTGTTCGCCACCTGCGACCGCTGGGACATCGGCGGAGTCTCCGTCCCGCTGCACCCGGACACCCTCCTCCCGACGGTCTTCGTGTATGACGGCCAGCCGGGCGGCGCGGGGTTCGCCGAGCGCGCCTTCCACACCGCCCGCGAGTGGCTCGTGGCCACCCGCCAGGCCATCGCCTCCTGCGAGTGCGACGCCGGCTGCCCGTCCTGCATCCAGTCCCCCAAGTGTGGCAACGGCAACGAACCCCTGCACAAGCGAGGCGCGGTACGCCTGCTCACGGTGCTGCTGCGGGGGGCGCCGACGGCGACGGAGCCCGGGGCGGCGGAGGCTTCCGGGGGCCCGGAGAGCCCGGCGGAGCCGGCTGGGGCGCCTGGGGAACCGGCCCCGCAGGGCCCGCCCGTGCCCTGACCGCCGCCGCGAACGGTCCCCGGCCCGCGGCCGCCGTCACGTCCGAGACCTCGCCCACGATCACGCACCGCACCAACCGCGTGCCCTGCGCCCTCGCCGCCCCGCCGGCCCGGGCGCAGGCCGCACCGGTGCCCTCGGACCAGTGGTCCGCCGCCGCCAGCGCCGCGAGATCCGCACCGGCCGCCGCACGGTGCCGGGTCACGACGGCCTGCCCCAGGGCGAGCACGATCCCGAACACCACGCACAGCACGGCGATCGCGCCCACGCTCCAGACGGTGGCGGAGCCACGGTCCGCGTACTGGCCCCGGTGGCAGACGGGGGCGCCGCCTCGCATACGACGACTCATGGCCCCGCCTCCCCCGCCGACCCTGGCCCCGATCCCGAACCGGATCCCGCCGCTTCCTCCGCCGCCGCGACGGCCTCCTCCCGTACCTCGAAAGGAAGGCCGTGCAGCATCGGCGGCTTCGCCACGACCGTCACGCGCACCTGGTCGGCCGATCGAGTGATCGTGACCTTCGCGCTCTTCGGTGCCGCCTCCCGGGTGACGGCCACGACCGCGTCCGCGGGGTCCTGGCGTGCCGCCGCCCGGGCGCCCGTACGGGCCGCGTCCAGGCACTGGATCCGAGCCGAGACCACGAGCAGGCCCCAGACCAGCGCCATCGTGAACGCCACCAGCACGGGCAGCACCACGGCCGCCTCGGCCGTCACGAACCCCCGGTCCGCCCCTCGCTCACATCCGCGCACTGAGGGCTCGCTTCACGATGGCCTGGAGTTCGGCCTTGACCTGGCCGCTCGTCACGACCTCGTAGAGGAGCAACGCGAACCCCACCGCGGCGATGATCCCCATCGCGTACTCGGACGTGACCATTCCTCCGTCCCGCCCCCGCAATCCCCTCAACCACACCCGCACCTGCTCGATCCGTTCGGACATCTCAACTCCCTTGAACTCGCTGTCTGTCGACTTCGTTGATCGCCTCTGTCACCGCCGCACGTCATCCACCACCCCCTCCCACCACCCCGCTCGCCAGACCGATCACCACGGGCAGGACACCGACCGCGATGAACGCGGGCAGGAAGCACAGCCCCACCGGTGCGGTGACCATGACGGCCGCCCTGCGGGCCCGCGCGGTCGCCGTGCGCGCCCACTCCGCGCGGGCGTCGGCGGCGATCCGGGCCACGGGGACGGCCGCGGGGAGCCCGGACTCGTCGGCCCGTTGCAGGAGCCGGGCCAGGGCCGCCGCGCCCGGCATCGCGGCCAGTCGGCTCCAGGCGTCCGCCGGTTCGCCCCCGAGCCGCACCTCCGCCGCGCCCCGTGCCAGCCCCTCGCCGACGGGTCCCGCGAGCGCCTCGCCGACGGCTTGCGCGGCGATCACCGGAGCCGCCCCCGCCGCGATACAGGCCGCCAGGAGGTCGGCGGCGAGCGGCAGTTGGCGAGCTGCCTCGGCGGCATCGAACTCCTCCGCCGGCTCCGCGCCCTGCCGTCTGCGCCGCCACTGCCACAGTCCGGCAGCGGCTCCCGCCCCCACCGCGACCCCGGTGATCCCGCCGACCAGCACCCATCCGGCACACACCACCCCGGCGAGCGGCAGCCACTGACGTGCCGCGCCCCGCACCTCGAACGCCGCTCTCTCGGCCGGCGGCATCGGCACCAGCAGCTCGGCCAGCCGTCGCCGCATCCGGCGTTCGCGCCGAGCCGTCGTCAGCCGCTGTGCCAGCCACCCGAGGGCCAGCACCGCTCCGGCGGCCACCCCCAGCCTGTGGAAGATCTCCACGTTCACGCCGCCTCCGCTCCCCGCACGATGCGCGCCGCCCACCACACGCCGGCCCCTTCGAGCAGCCCGCCGACCACCAGGCATCCCAGTCCGGCACCGGTGTGGAGCAGCACGTGCAACGGATGGGCGCCCATGGCCGAACCGAGGAGGAGCCCCAGGGCGGGCAGCGCCGCGAGCATCACCGTCGTGGCGCGTGGTCCGGCCAACTGCGCCTTCAGGTCCGCACGTTGATCCCGTTCCGCACGCAAGGCGGCGTCCAGCCGGTCGAGACCGGCCGCCAGCCCCGCGCCCTGGTCCACGGCCACCCGCCAGCACGCCGCGAGTCCGAGCAGTCCCTCGGCACCCGGCTGCCGGGCCGCCGTACCGAGCGCGCCTGGTACGTCCCCGCCGAACCGCGCCGCCGCGAGCACGGAGGCCTGTGCCTCCCCCAGGCCGCCGGAGTCCCGAGCGGCCCGCAGCAGCGCCTCGCCCGGCTGCCGCCCGGCCCGCACCTCCCCGGCGAGCGCCCCGCACAGGGCGATCACCGCGTCCCCGCACCGCTCCCGTTCCCGCCGCGCGTCCCTGGCCAACCGCAACCGGCGCAGCACCGGCACCCCGGCCACTCCCGCGAGGACCGGAATCACCGAGGAGCCCAGCAGCCCGAGCACCAGCCCGACGACGGGCGCCCACCACTCGCCGCCCAACCGCCCCCGCAGCCGCCGCAGTTCACCGACCGCCCGGTCCCAGGGCGGTGGCCCTGTTCCCACCACCCCGCCACCGGCCAGGAGCAGCCGAGCCCGCCGTGCCCCGTGGTGCCGGCTTCCCATCAGCCAGACGGCAGCCCCGACGCACGCGACACCAGCTCCCACAGACATCTCACCCATCCCACTCACCCCTCACGCCGTTCTCGTTGTCCGACTCCTGGCGCAGCAGCCCCTTCAGCCGCTCCCAGCCCCGCTCCCGCACGAAGGCCCGCGCACCCCAGCGCAGCGCCGGTACCGTCCGTACGAGCCCGGAAGAGCCCCGCTCCAGCACATGCACCTCGGCGATCCGCCGCTGGCCGTTCCGGTCCCGGACGAGATGCAGCACCACCGCCAGCGCAGCCGCCAACTGGCTGTGCAGCGCGGCCCGGTCGAGTCCGGCTGCCGTACCGAGGGCCTCGAGGCGCGCCGGGACGTCCGCGGCGGCGTTGGCGTGGACCGTCCCGCAGCCGCCCTCGTGGCCGGTGTTGAGCGCGGCCAGCAGATGCACGACCTCGGGACCGCGCACCTCGCCCACAACGAGCCGGTCGGGCCGCATCCGCAGCGCCTGGCGCACGAGGTCCTCAAGGGTCACCAGGCCCGCGCCCTCCTGGTTGGCCGGTCTGGTCTCCAGCCGTACGACGTGCGGGTGTTCGGGTCTCAGCTCCGCCGAGTCCTCCGCGAGCACGATCCGCTCGTCCGGCCCGACCAGGCCGAGCAGGGCGCTCAGCAGCGTCGTCTTCCCGAACCTGAGACAAAGACACCTCTAGTCCGGCACACTCAGGACATGACCCCAACTCTTCGCTCAGCCGTGGACGTTGCCGCAGGTGGCGCCAAGGTTCGCGCCGTCATCTACTGCCGCATCAGCCAGGACCGCACCGGCGCCGGCCTCGGCGTCGACCGCCAGCGCATCGACTGCGAAGCCCTCGCAGAACGTAACGGCTGGGACGTCGTCGAGGTGTACGTCGACAACGACGTGAGCGCCTTCTCCGGGAAGAAGCGCAAGGACTACCTGCGCATGCTCGCCGACCTCGACCAGGGCAAAGCCACCGTCGTCATCGTCTGGCACACCGACCGACTCACCAGGTCGATCGTCGAGCTGGAGGAGTACATCGAGCTGTCCGACCGCCGCGGCATCGCCACGTACACAGTGCAGGCCGGGACGATCGACCTCGCCACGCCGTCCGGCCGGATGACCGCGCGGATCCTCGGGGCCGTCGCCCGGCAGGAGTCCGAGCACAAGGGGCACCGCGTCGCCCGCGCCCGCCAGCAGAAGGCCCTCGCCGGCGAATGGACCGGCGGCATCCGCCCGTTCGGCTGGGGTGTCGAGACCGGAGAGATGCGCAAGAAGGTCGACCGGAAGACCGGCGAAGAAGTCGAGGTGCCCGAGCTCGACATGATGAAGGCCGTGCCCGAGGAAGCCGAGGCGCTGCGCTACTGGGTCGACGAGATCCTGTCCGGCGGGTCGATCCGGTCGCTCGTGCAGTGGTGCGCCGACAAGGGCTTCACCACCACGCGCGGAAACCCGATCACGCACACCGACATGCGGGACATGCTGTTGCGTCCGAGGAACGCCGGTATCGCCGTCTACAGGGGCGAGGAAGTCGGCAAGGGCAAGTGGGACACCATCATCGACGAGACGAAGCACAGGGCCGTCGTAGCCATCCTGAAGGACCCGTCCCGGACGACAACTCCGGGTGCCCAGCCGAAGTGGCTCGGGTCGCTGCTGTACCTGTGCGGCCGCGGCGACTGCGACCAGTTCGTGTACGTCACCCAGTCCGGCGGCCGCAGCTATCCGAGCTATCGCTGCCAGACCGGGCACGGCGGCGGCCGACGCGCCGAGACCGTCGACCAGTACGTCGAGGACGTCATCGTCGAGCGGCTGTCACGGCCGGACGCGCATGACCTGCTCGAACCGGCGCCGGACGGCGTGGACGTGGCTGGTCTACAGGCCGAGGGCGAGCAGATCCGGCAACGGATGACAGACCTGGCGGGGCTTTTCGGCGCCGGGCAGCTGGAGCTGGCACCGTTCACTCAGGGCATGGATACGGCCCGCGCGCAGTTGGACGGGGTGACACAGCAGCTGGCCCGCGCAGCAACGCGGGATCCGCTGGCCGGCCTGGTGGGGGCTCCGGATGTGCGGAAGGCGTGGAAGGCGCTGCCGTTGGACCGGCAGCGGAACGTGCTGCGATCCCTGGTCACGGTGACGCTGAAGACGCCGCGGGCCGGCCGAATGCCGGACGGCGGGTACTTCGACTACGACGCCGTGACGTTCGACTGGAAGCGGTACAGCCGCTGAGCAAGCCTCGGCATGCCTACTCTTCATCAGGCAATTCCAGGGCCGCGAAATACGTGCTCAGAACTTCTTCGGGCACGAGTCCCACGAGGCTCGCATAGCTCCGAAGATACCCGCGTACTTTCGCGTCGCCACCGAGGTGATCGAAATAACCCATCTCAATCTTTTGGGCGACAAACGGGGGGAATTTCCCTGACTTCTCAATGTCGCGAAACGAAGCTCCAGACCGGTTGCGCGCACGATTGAACATTTCTCCAAGCGCCCTGAATTCCGCCTTCTTCGATCGAGGCTGCTTCCGCGACGGCGCCCTCTCATCAAAGAGAGCCACGTCCTCCGGATCAGGCCCGTCGCTTGGCGCTGTGCGCTCAGGGCCATCGGGCGAGTCTGGCCCCTCCAGCTTGTTGGCTGCTCGATCGAGAGTTGCCATGACTTCCCGGAGCGTCGCGATCTGTCGACGGAGTTTATTCACCTGCTCATCCACCGCAACATGCTCATCGATAGGCTCCGGAGGGCGAGTGATGAAGAAATCCTCAGGCACCGCTCCGTAGTAGAAGTCGAGTGCCTCCTGGAGTCGCTCCAGGAAGGCATCGCCGCCCCGCATGTAGTCGTACTCTGAAGCGAAGAGCTGAGCCAGCAGCTCGGCACCCGTTCCGCCACCCTTAACCAGGCGGTCCCTGTAGGGGGATGAGCCGACGTTCGTAAACACGTAGTCGATGACCGTTCCGTCCTCCTCGGGTGGGAGGAAGAGAGCAGTCACCGGAACTTCTAGCGCCTGGCTTAGCGCCATCAAATCATCGGCGTCGAACGACCGGATTCGATTCCCGTCCCAACTGCGCTCGACGGCACTCATGGTGGCTTTCGACCAGCGCTTCCCGGTGATCCGCTCAAGGCGACTTCCGAGTTCCTCTTGCGTGAGAGAGAGGGCGTTCCGGAAGTAAGCGATGTTGTGCGCGACCACTTGGTTCATGGTCACCCGTCGGAGCGGAAGGTCGTCTCGACCGAGGGGCTGCCGCTCTTCGGCGCTTGATGACTGGGGGACATCCATGACGCCCACTGTAGTCCACCGGTCAACACCTCGACAGACTCAAGTCGGCCAGACGTTTGACTCATGGGCATCAGGATGCAAGTCTGTTCACATGCAGACCTCAGTCAAGCAAGGGACTGACCTCGCGGGACATCCGCCGCTGCGCGCGGTCCGGACGGCCAAGGGGATGACTCTGCGGACCGCTGCTCAACGCTCAGGGATCGACCCCGGCTACCTGTCCAAGGTCGAGCGAGGCCAGAAGCAACTGTCCATCGAGTCTCTCTACAGACTCGCGGTCGTCCTGGAACTCACGGAATTGGTGGCCCTACTCCGGCCATACGCATCCCGCCGAGAGAGCGCCTAACTCGCCGGGAAAGACCGGCGCCGCCCTCGGCTGGTACCCGAGAGCGTCCGCCGAAACGACGAAGGGGCCGGCTGGTACCCGGCCCCTCCTGTCGAGCAAGTCCCCGCACTCACGCAAGAGGATCAAGGACAGCTCATGAGTAACAGCTTCGCACAGGCGGCGGCATCCGCCTGCAAGACCAGCTCGCCCATCACCGGGACGATGGACCGCATCGCCAGCGCCGTCCGCGAGCGAGACGCCCACGAGGAGCTCAGCGCCCTGACGGTCGGCATCCGGGTGGAGGAGTTGGACACCGCCGTTCTCCCCGAGGACCTGCGGGACGGCTTCTTCGGCTACTACCTGGAGCGCAAGGACGGCCACCGCGTCCTCGCCTTCCCCGCCGGCCAGAACCCGGTCGAGCGACTGCACGCTGCCCGCGTCCTGCTCGCGAAGGTGGGGGCGACGGCATGACGAACGAGACCGTCCCGCCCACGGGCGGCTGCCCGACGTGGCCCGGCCTGTGCATCGACACCGAGCCCGGCCACCTCGACCACTACAACAGCGAGCACGAGATCACCGACAAGCGCGGTGAGCGGCTGTTCGACGTCACCTTCACCCAGTTCACCGACGAGCACGGCGCGAGCCCCGCGAAGATCTCCATCGCCGGGATGGGCAGCGAGGACTACGACCCGCACGAGGTTCGGCAGGTAACCGCGAAGATCCGGCAGCTCCTGGACGTGGCCGACGCGATGGCCGACCAGGTCCTCGCCGCCGAGGCCCGCGCATGACCGCCGCAGGGGAGCGGGGGGAACGCATCGGGGAATCCGTGCTGTCCTTGAACTCGGGCGCGGGGGCGTTGATTTCGAAAGGCATCACCATGCCCGATCTGCCTCGCCCGGCGGGCTACTGGGAGCGCGTCGCACGCATCGTCGACACCGCTCCCCCGCTGACCGACGAGCAGCGCTGCGTGATCCGCGCCGCTTTTCACCAGCCCGAGGCCCGGAGGGCAGCAGCATGAGGACCCCGCAGGACACGTTCCTCTCCGACCAGACCCTCGCCGCCGCCCGCGAGGCCGCTATGGACCCGGGCACCCTCCCGATCGCCGTCACCGCGGCCAACGGCGAACAGTGCACCTGGTGCGACTGCCCAGACGGGCCCGACTCCCCGCACAACCAGCGCGACTACCGCTGCGACGGCTGCCCGGAGAAGGCCGAGTCCGTCGTGTCGCTCTTCGCCGGCCCGAACCTGCGGTACGACTACCCGGCCTGCGAAAGGCACCGCCTCGACATCGTCGCCACCGTCGCCCAACTCGCCGGGAGCCAGCGATGACCAAGCAGCAGCCCGGCCAGTGGCCGGCAGGCAGCACCCGCCCTCTCAAGCCGGCACCGGTCAGCGGCGACGGGCATCCGCCGCAGGACCCGCCGCGTGTCGAGGTACCCGTACCGGACGTCCGCCTCGTCGTCACCGTCGACCTCACCGGCCGGTACGACAGCGGCAGCGAGGTCTCCCGAGACCTGTACGAACAGACCCGCTACTCCACCGACTGCCACACCGCGATCGTCCGCCTCGGCGAGGACGCCCTCCGCGTCGCAAGCGGCCTCGGCAGCGCGATCGCCTCCCGGTTCTTCCTCGCCGCACGCGAGGTCGAAATCCACGTCCCGGCAGGAACGCGGTGGGCCTACGTCGCCACCGAGGCGCAGCAGTACATGCGCCACTACGCCGCTGACCACGCCCAGATGCTCAGCAAGACACGAACACCCGGCTGACCGGGGAGCGCAGCGGCCCCCGGGCCATCCCCCAGGCCCGGGGGCCGCACGCGCACTCACGAACCTCACAGGCCCCGCTCGTAGAAGAGAGCACGTTCGTGAACAGCACCACCACCGCCCTCCCGATGTTCGGGGAGGACACGGAGCAGGACGAGGCGCAGATCCAGGCGCCGCCCGTCCGGCTCGGCATGGCCGCCGCCGCGGCCCATCTCGTCCCGTACCGGGACACGCAGCACGAGGACGGCGAGCCGCGCGCGCTGCTCGTCGTCGACTGCCCGTTCTGCGACCACCAGCACATCCACTCCGCCGGCCTCACGACCGCGCCGCCCGTCTGCCCCCGCACGTCGCGCTGCGTTGGACGCCCGACCGGCACGTACTACTTCCCGGCGGTGCAGCGTGACCGATGAGACGGAGCCGACTGCCGACCTGTCCACCCCGGTGGGCGGCGGCGTCTGGCTCGCCGAGCACCGGTTCGCCGCGTTCCCCGTCGACCACCCCGAGCTGATCCAGTGCTCGGGCATCGGCAAGGGACACGACCCGGCGACCTGCGGCCAGCGCGGCAAACACCCATCCGTGCCGTTCACCCGCGAGCACACCACGGACTCGGGGAAGGTCCGCCGTCTCCTCGGCGATCGCCCGCAGAACGTCGGCGTGTACGTCGGCGCCTGCCGCGGCCCGGAGGGCGAGCAGCTGCTCGTCGTGGACAGCGACCGGCCCGGAGCCATCGAGGACGTCGCCAAGTCCCATGGCGAGACCTGGCCCACCACCATGCGCGTCCGTACCGCCAAGGGCTACCACGACTACCTGTGGGCGCCCGCCGAGCTGAAGCTCGGCAACGGGCTCGGCGCGCTGAAGGGCAAGTTCGACGGTGATGTGCGCGCCGGGAACGCCTACGTCATCGGCCCCGGCTCGCTCCACCAGTCCGGCGTCATCTACACGTTGGAGGATCCCGAGCAGCCGCCGGAGCAGGCTCCCGAGTGGCTGCTCGACGCACTCACAACGCGACCGACGGCCCCCGCTGCGCCGGTGGGCAGGATCACCATCCCCGCGGACCGCCTCGACTCGTACACCCGCAAGGTGGTGCAGGACGAGTGCGACGCGATCACTGGCGCGCCGGACGGCGACCAGAACAACACGATCAACACGGCCGCGTTCAACCTCGGCACGCTGGTCGGCTCGGGCGCGCTGAGCGAGGGTGAGGCTCGTGAGCACCTGCTCGCCGCCGCGCGCGCTGGGAACCACCCAGAGGGGCGCGCGCTGCCGACGATCGATTCCGGGCTCCGCGCCGGCATGGCGCAGCCCCGGCACCCATGGCCCCCGGCGGGTCGTGAGGACCGCCCTCGGCTGCTGCCCGGGCAACCCTCAGCCGAGGGTTCTGTCATTTCTGTCAGGCAGTCCGTAGGGGTGGAAGACGACTGGGAAGAGCCGCTCTCGATCGACCGCCCGACCCTCGCGCCGTTCCCCGTCGACCTGCTCGGGCCGAACCTTGCGGCCGTCGTGAACGCGGTCACCGCGCAGGTCCAGGTCGCCCCGGACATCCCCGCGATGATCGCCCTGTCGGCCGTCTCCGTGGCCGTCGGCGGGCGCGCGCAGGTCCGAGTACGGCCCGGCTGGTCCGAGGCGCCCGCCCTGTGGACGGCCACCGTCGCCGGGGCGGGTGAGCGCAAGAGCGCCGCCGAGGCGCCCTTCAGCGACACGCTGCGTGCCATCGAGCGCGAGCTGCAGGCCAAGGCGGTCCCCGAGATCGAGGACGCCGAACAGATGCTGAAGATTGCGCAGGCCCGCCTCGACGACGCCGAGAAGGCCGCAATCAAGGCCAAGCCCGACCTGCGCGCCCTCCGTATGGACGAGGCCAAGCTCGCCAAGCAGGAGCTGCGGGAGATGGGCCCTGTGCCCGCCCTGCCCCGTCTGCTGTTCGGCGACATCACCCCGGCCGCGATGCCCGTGAAGGCGGCGCAGCAGGGCGGGCGGATGGGCGTCATCCACTCCGAGGGCACCCTCATCAAGCAGATGGGCGGGCTGTACAACAGCGGCACCTCGGACACCGGGTTCGCCCTCGACGCCTACGACGGCAAGGCCATGCCCGTCGACCGGATCGGCCGGGACTCCATCGAGATGGAGAGCGCCCACCTGACGATCGGCCTGCTCGTGCAGCCGATCATCCTGGAGCAGCTCGGCCGGAAGAAGGACGACGAGATGCTGCACAACGGGTTCGTGCAGCGCTTCCTGTACGGCTTCCCGGCGTCCCGGCTCGGCTACCAGGACCCGCGCGGCTCCGTGCCCATCCCGGCCGAGCTGATGGATGACCTGCGGTACCGGCTCGGACGGCTTGTCCACGGGCTGTGGAAGAACACCATGGTCCGCGCGGTGACTTTCACCGACGAGGCCAGCGAAGAGATGTACCTCTTTCAGGAGCAGATGCAGGAGCGGCTGCGGCGCGGCGGCGACCTGCACTCCATGGCGTCCTGGGCGAGCAAGCTGCCTGGCAAGCTCGCGCGCATCGCCGCGCTCATCACCCTCTACGAGGACCCGGACGCCACCCAGGTGCAGGCGGCGCAGCTGCGGGAGGCGCTCGCCATGGCCCCGTACTTCGTCACCCACGCCCGACTGTGCCTCGACCTGATGGGCGCCAACCGGGACGCGAAGCTGATGCCGGCCCGGGACGTCCTGGAGTGGCTGCGCCGTCGCAAGGAGGACAAGCGGCGCGAGCCCTTCACCGTGCGGGACGCTCAGCGCGGTGTGGACGGCAACTCGTGGGGGCCGGAGGGCGTGACCTCCGAGACCGTGTACGACGCGATCCACGTGCTGGTCGACAAGGGCTGGGTCGCCCCGCTTCCCGCGCCCGAGCGGCCGGAGGGGCAGCGCGGCCGGGCCCCGAGTCCGCGGTTCGCTCCCCATCCCCTCGTCTGGGATTCCTCCTGGAAGAAGAAAGAAGTATCAGAAACACGCCTTAGGAGTGCCTGACAGAAATGACAGAAACCCACGATCACGAACCGGGCTCCTGCTTCTGCGGAACCTGCCGAACCCGCGCCCGTCTGGCCGCGCCAACGATCTACGGCTTCATCGGCAGAGAGCCAGGCGGCATCAACTTCACCCAGGTCCTTGCCTGGTGCCCCTGGTGCGCCAACTGGCATCGCCATGGCGACGAGACCAGCCGACCGGGGGATGTCCTGCACCGTTACGCGCACTGTGCATCCGACCGAAGCCCTTACGCGGAAACCGGCTACCTCGTCGCCGTAACGAACATCCCGCTTGCCGAGGCGTATGGGCGGATGCGGCGAGCTTCGGCGGCGCAGGCCCATGCCATCCGAGAAGGCCGGGTATCGCCGGCCATAGAGCAGCTGCGAGCGCAGATCCCGCCCGTCTTGCGTCCTGACCACCACGGCGGCCGGACCATCTGACCGGCCGGGCCTGTCCCTATCAGGCCCGGCCTCCCGCCCAGCACACCACAGAAGGAGTTCGCCATGGCAGGCGAGACCGTGATCACCGTCGTTGGCAACCTGGTCGACGACCCCGAGCTCCGCTTCACCCCGGCCGGCGCCGCCGTGGCCAAGTTCCGCGTCGCCTCCACGCCGCGCGTGTACGACAAGCAGGCCAACGAGTGGAAGGACGGCGAGAGCCTGTTCCTCACGTGCTCGGTCTGGCGTCAGGCCGCCGAGAACGTCGCCGAGTCCCTCGCCAAGGGCATGCGCGTCATCGTGCAGGGCCGACTGAAGCAGCGGTCCTACGAGGACCGCGAGGGCGTGAAGCGCACGGTCTACGAGTTGGACGTCGACGAGGTGGGCGTCAGCCTCGCCCGCGCTACCGCCAAGGTCACGAAGAACCCGGCGGGTAGCGGCTCGCGCGCCGCGGCCGCGCCTGCCGATGACCCGTGGGCCGGGGCCAAGCCCGCCAATGGCCAGCAGCAGGGCGGCGGCTGGGGCAACCCGCCCGCTCAGCAGCAGCCCGCGGTGCAGGGCGCGGGCTACTCCGACGAGCCCCCTTTCTGATCAAGGAGTCGACGTGACTGACCACGAGATCCAACTGATCGTCCTCGGTGTCGCCGCGGGCATGAACCTGATGCTGCTCCTGCAGATCGTCTTCGAGATCCTCGACGACCGCCGCGCCCGCACCATCCGCCGCACGCACGAGGCCATGCTCGCGGCCGCGCGAGAGAAGGCCAGGGCATGACCGCCGACGACGAGAAGGGAGTGGAGCTAGTCCCAACCCCAGGCGGCCACCAGCAGCGCGGCGTCCTCACCGATTGCGGGCTGTGTGAACGCCCGATCGAGCGCGGCTACCTGTGCCCCGGGGACACGCTCGCCCTCGCCGAGCGCCTCGACCGCATGCCGAAGCTGTACGCCGGGCTGGCCGCCTTTCTGCAGCCCGGCGGCCGCCGCCCCGAGTACGGCCGCACACGGCCCGCTGAGGCGCCCCTGCCCGTCTCCGAGCACGTGTTCAACCTCCGCGGGCCCGGCGGCCTCGTGAGCGTCCTGGAAGACTGGCGTAGCGCCATGCAGGCGGACCGCGGCTGGGGTCAGCCCGTCATCGAGGGCAGCACCGAGCGGCGCATCGTCGTCGCCGCGCGCGCCCTGTCCCTCAACTTGGAGTGGATCGCGTCCAGCTGGCCGATGGCGGGTGCGTTCGCCGAGGAGATCCGCGACCTCGAAGGCGCCGTCGCGTCGATCGTGAACCCGCGCGACCCGGCCGAGCGTCCCAAGCGTCTCGGCCTGTGCCCGACCGTCGTCGACGACGAGGACGGTAAGGACGTCCGTTGCGGTGCCGTCCTGCTCCTGCGTCCTAGGCACACGGCCGTGTCCTGCTCTTGGTGCGGGGCAAGTTGGGAGCCGTCTCGCTGGCTGGACTTGGCCCGCGCGCAGAAAGAAGTGGAGGACGCCGCCAACGCGCCCGAGGGCGCACACGAGTTGAGGGAGCTTCAGCCGAGTGAGGGAGCGTGACTATAACGCCCCCCCGTGATAGCGTCACATATGTGACCGAAGACCCCTGGCGGGCCCGGTTCAGACGTGAGGACGAGTTGGTGGAACAGCTCCAATCACAACTGGCCGAAGCCCTCAAGCGGCGGGGACAGGCACTCGCCGACGGAAAGGCTGAACTCGGCAGTTCCTACGCAGTCGCCAAAGACCTCGGCCGCAGCTACACCGTCATCAACGACGCGATCAAGAAGTACTCAACCGAATAGAAGCGGGGCCGGACAGCAGCTCCCGGGTGGTGGAACACCCGAGGCGCGCGCGCCGCCCGACCCCTACCGCACCGGCGCGCAGCAACGCGTCGGCACTTGCCCACGAGAGAGACGGAACCTCCTCATGGACCACAAGAACCCTAGCGCGCCCGCAAGCGCGCTGATCACTACGCCCGAGCCCGGCGATCTCGACGTCGCCGTCAGCGTCGCCCAGCAGATGCTCACCGCCTACGAGGGCGTCGACTACAGCGACATCGGCATGCTGGCGCAGGCACACGGCGCGCTCCGCGAGTCCCTCCGCATCCTGCTCCGCGCCCTCGACGCGCAGACGGCAGGTGCCCAGTGAGCACTGAGCCCCGCAGCGCCACCGTCCACCTCCTCGTCACCAAGTCCCTGGAGATCGACGAGCCGGACTGGTGCGTCGGACACCACGACGACCTCGCCCAGTTCAAGCCCGACATCACCCACTACGGGCCCGAGCACACGATCACCGGCCCCGACGGCGTCGTCCTGTTCCGGGCCATGCTCGGCCAGTCACCGTTCGCCGAGATCGCCAGCCGGGACACCGACCTGTACGTGGAGGCGGGCGACTTCACCGGCTCGTACACCCCCGCCGAGGTCGACCAGCTCGCCGACGCCCTCACCGAATCCGCCGTCCGGCTTCGCGCCCTCGGCCGCCACCTCGCCCGGATCCTCGACGGAGGTGGCCAGTGAACCGCCTGTACGCCACCCTCGCCCGCTGGTTCCGCCGCCCCACCCCGGTGCCCGGCCGCCGTCCGGCCGCCCCGCTGTGGGTCCGCGGCCTCACCGCCGGTGGCCGGCCCGTCGTCCTCGGCGTCGCCCTCCTCATGTGCGCGCCCGGCGAGTACCACCTCGCCCGCAACGCCGGATGGCGCGACCCGTTCACCTACGGCATGCCGGTCGTCCTGTCCGCCTACGCGGGCATCGCGGCCGCCGTTGCATCCACCCGCCGTACCGGCGACCGAGGCCGCTGGTCCGCGATCATCGGCGCGTGCCTCGCTCTCGGACTCGCGATGGCCGCGCAGGTCGTCTCCCACTTGATCGACACCGGGCACCTCGTCGCCGACCAGCCGTCCTTGATCGCGGTCACCTCCCTCGTGCCGCCCGCCGTCGTCGGACACCTCCTGCACCTCGCAGCCAGCCCGCCGGACGCACACCAGGACGCGCAGGACGTCACCGCGTCCTCGCCCGTCCCCAGCGTCCGGGCCGTGCCGGACGTCGTCCCCGCCGGAGTCCGGCTGCTGCCAGTCATCGGCCGCCCGGCGCCCACTTTGACCCTGGAGCGGGACGACCAGCCGGACGCGGGCAGGACGCCCGAGCTCCCGCCCGGGACGGGTGAGGACGACGAGGACGACCAGGACGCGCCCCCGCCCGAGCCGCCCCTGATGACGTCCAACGACGTCGCCCGGCACTACGGCATCAGCCCGTCCACCGTCCGCAACTGGGTCGCCGACGGACGCCTCACCCCGTTCAAGCAGGACGTCCGCGGACGCCACCTGTTCCACCCCGAGCAGCTGACCGAGCCCTGGCAGGGGGTGCCGGCATGAAGGCGTTGCTGTTCGGCGCCCTGCTGGGCGTTCTCCTGCTGTGGCCGCCCGCGCTGCCGCTCACCGCCACCCTGGTCACGGCCGTCGCCAAACCCGCGGTCCTCGGCTTCGGCGCCGGCGCCCTCGCGCGCCCGGTCCTCGCCCGCACCTTCCGGAGGTGGGCCCGGTGACCGAGCCAACTCCGCTCGCCAAGGCCGAGGCTGCCGTGAGCGAGGCGGCGACGAACACCGACGTCGTCCAGCTGGCGCTCGCCGCCGTCGAACTGGCCAAGCAGGCGCAGCAGCCCGCAGCCCAGCAGCCGGCATGCGGCCACCAGCACCGAACCGGCCGCAGCACCAGCGAGTGGATGGCCATCGGCTGCGCCGTCTGCATCGGCTCGATCGGCCTCGCGTTCGCCTCCATCGCGATCGCCATCGGCGCGATCTCCACCGCGATCCTCGCGCTCGTGCTCCGGACCATCTGGCGCGACATCACCAGGGGCCGCTGAACCTGCCCTTCCGTCCCCCACGGCCCCGCGCGGTGGGGGAGCGGTGGGGCCGGACCACCCGGCCCACGACCTGGAGGCACCCATGGCCAAGCCCGAGCCCAAGCTGACCATCGCCGACAAGCTCGCCATCGTCCGCCTGGAGGCCCGCGGCATCCGCCGCGCGGCCGCCGGCATCCAGCACCAGCCCGACATCGACCGCGGCATCGAGCGCATCAAGGACCGCGCCCGCAACCGGGCCGCGAAGCGCAAGTAGCACTGCCCCGGGGACGGCCATCCGCTGCCCGGCATCGAGCCGTCCCCGGGCCCCAAGCCCCAGCAAGGAGCGAGGAAGCCACCAGCATGACCGAGACCACCGTCGAGCTCCACAAGGACGCCCCCGAGGACACCTCGGACGCCGAGGACGCGACCCGCGTCCTGACCGAGACCATCATCGACGTCATCCAGGACGCCGAGCCCCGGCCCGTTGACCCGCCCGCCGCCAGCCCCGAGCCCGGCACGTGGATTGCCGAGGCGCAGGCCTACCTCGCGGACGCCCCGCCCGTCGTGCCGCCTGCCTTCCGCCGCTGGGACGCCTTCGCGGACGCCGCCCGCTGGACCGTGTCCTACTACGCCCACGTCGCGTCCTTCCACGCCCTGCGATCGCCCGTCTACCTCGCCCGGCTGTTGCTGCGCGCCCCGCGCGGCGCTGGCCGACTGGTCGTCCGCTGGGGGCGCTGGGTTGCCGACACCGAGGCCCGCCCGGTCGAGGCCAAGGCCGCCGCGGGCGCGGACATTGAGGCCTGGCTCGCCCTCTCGCGCGAGCACTCCCGCCGCGTCCGCCCGCGCCGCATCGCCTCCCTCGCCGTCGCCACCACAACCGGCATCACCAGCCTGGTCAGCGGCTTCCTGGTGCCCGGCTGGACGCTCGGAGCCGCGGTCACCGCCGCCGCCCTGGTCGGGCTCGCCGGGAAGAAGGCCGGCAGGCCGCTCATCACCCGCTACGTCGCCACCAACGTCCTGCGCCGCCTCGACTCCACCGAGGTGTTCGACGCACTCGCCGCCATCGGCATCGAGGGCAAGAAGGGCCGCAAGGGAGTCGAGTTCGCCTCCGAGGTCATGCGCGACGGGCCCGGCTGGCGCGCCGAGGTCGACCTGCCCCCGGGCATCGAGGCCACCGCCGTCCTGGAGAAGCGCGCCGCGCTCGCCGCCGCCATGCGACGCCCCATCAGCACCGTCTGGCCCGAGGCCGACCGCACCGCCCACCCCGGCCGCCTCGTGCTGTGGGTCGCGCAGCGTGACCCGGCCAAGGCCGGCCGCAAGCTCTGGCCGCTCATGCGCGAGGGCCAGGCCGACGTCTACGAGCCGTTGCCCTTCGGGTTCGACCCGCGCGGCACCCTGGTCGAGATCACCCTCATGTACTCGAACCTGCTGGTCGGCGGCATCCCGGGCAGCGGCAAGACGTCCTGCGCGCTCGCCATCGTTCTCGGCGTCGCGCTCGATCCGTCCGCCGAGCTGTGGATCTACGAGTTGAAGGGGTCTGGCGACCTCGACTCGGTCAAGCCGGTCTGCCACCGCTACGTGTCGGGCGACGAGGACGAGGACCTGGAGGCCGCTCTGGCGGGCATGCGCTCGGGGATCGCCGAGTACCAGCGCCGCGCCGCCTTCATCCGCGGCCTGCCCGCCTCTGAGGTCCCCGAGGGCCGCAAGGTCACCCGTGCGCTCGCCGAGAAGTACCCCGACCAGGACCTGGGACCGCGCGTCATCGTCATCGACGAGGTGCAGGAGCTGTTCACCCACCCCGAGTACAAGGAAGAAGCCGCCGCGCTGGCCACCCGCCTGATCAAGAAGGCGCGCGCCTACGGCATCATCCTCATCCTGCTCACCCAGAACCCCGACGCCCCGAGCCTCCCCACCTCGGTGTCCAGCAGCGTCGGCACCCGGCTGTGCCTGGCCGTCATGGACTGGCGGGCCAACAACAACGTCCTCGGCACCGGCGCCTACGACCGCGGCCTGCGCGCCACCGACATCAGCATCGACGAGCAGGGCACCGGCATCCTCGCCCGCGGCCGCGAAGGCACCACCGTCCGCGCCGCGTTCATCAAGCAGACCGAAGCCGAGGACATCGCGGCGCGCGCCCTCGCCCTGCGCACCGCCGCCGGCACCCTCTCCGGGCAGTCCGTCGGCGCCGCTGTCGAGGAGCTGGACGTCGAAACGATCGTGGACCACGTCACCGCGATCTGGCCCGACGGCATCGACTCGGTGCACTCCCACCGCCTGGTCGACGCCCTCGCCCGGTACCGGCCCGACCTGTATGGCCCGTGGCTAGAGATGGACGCGGCCGCCGCGTCCACGGCGCTGTCCGCCGCGCTGAAGCCCTTCAAGATCGCCACCCGTCAGCTCACGATCCGCGAGTGCTGCGGCGGCGCCAAGGGCCTCCGGTACATCGATCTCCCGGCCGCCGAGGACGGCGAGTAGCCCCCCGCGAACCGGTTTCGGATCAAGGCTGTGGTTTCACCTCGGTCCGAAACCGGTTTCGCCCCCGATATCGGACCCCACCTGCAAAGTTTCGAGTTTCGGCGGTACCCACGATCAGGCGGAATCACCCCCGAACTGGATCGGCTAAGAGGCCGTGCCGCCGACACCACATGCGAGAGGATGACCCCATGATTCGACGCGAGCAGTTCTGTGACGGCCGCCTCGTCAAGGAGATCGACCAGATCGACGTGAGCAGGGATCCGGGGCGTCCCGAATCCATCGACGGCCGCCACGTCTGGCTCCTCGACGACGAAGAGGTCACGCCCGCTGAGGCCGAGGCCTTCCGTGCCGTCTGGGAAGAGGAGCGGCGGCCGTAGCCGCATCATGGGGCCATGGAGTCGCAGATCATCCGGCCCGGCCACCTCACCGCCCACCAGACCGCCCGCGTCCTCGGTATCAGCCTGGACGGCGTCCGGCAGCTCGTGAGGCGTGATCAGCTCACCCGCTCCGGCGGCAGCCCGAGGCAGCCCTGGTACGCCGCTGCCGACGTCGCCGCCCTCGCTGCCAAACGCCGCACCCGGGTCGCCGCTTGACCGCAGGTCAGCGCCGTGTCACGATCGCCGTGCACCACTGTGCCCACACGAGGCACCACAGACGCACGGCGAAGCCCCGGCTCGGATCCCCCCGGTCGGGGCTTCGTCGTGTCACAGCACCGTCACCACGACCTCACACCGTCCTCGCATGTCGCATGATGGCTCTCACTGACACCTCAGGGGGGATCATGCAGACCCGTACCGTCATCGCGGCCGCCACCGCCGCGCTCGCCGTAGCGCTCGCCGGATGCAGTGGCACCGACACCGACAACGCCAGGCCCAAGGCCAAGACCACCAAGAGCAGCAAGGCCAGCCCGGACTGGAAGGCAGCCGAGAAGGCCGCCGACATCCCGCCCGAGCCCACCGGCGCCAAGCGCGCCGAGCTCCTTCGCGCCCTCGCCGCCGCCAACCCGAGTACCGTGCGGTACGAGGACAAGGCCATCGATGCGGCGCGCAACCAGTGCAGCGCCATCAACAACGGCGGCCAGCGCATTGACTACCTCGCCTCGCAGCGCTTCACGTACAAGGACGTCACCACCACCGAGACGCAGGGCAAGCAGATCAACAAGGCCCTGAAGGACTCTGGCTTCTGCAAGGCCTGACCCGGCATCACACATCCGCTGGCCCGGCCGCACCCACGTGCGGCCGGGCCTCGCCGTGCCAGGGGGTGAGCGTGGCCACCGACCGCAGCGAACTCACCAGCTACGAGTTCCGGCAGATGCGCGCCCGCGTCCTCGCCGAGTCCGACGTGTGCATCGTCTGCGGCCACGGCCTGGCCGACGCCGTCGACCACATCCACCCCGTCAGCAAGGGCGGCGCCAAGCTCGACCCCGAGAACCTTGCGCCCATCCACGGGGTCAACGGCTGCGCCATCTGCCTCCGCAAGTGCAACTCGGAGAAGGGCGATCGTCCGCTCGCCGACGTCGTCCAGCTGGTGACTAGCGTCGACTGGTTCGCCGGACCGTAGAAGGGAGCGCCATGTTCAAGCGACTGTGGCTCAACCGCCGTATGCCGTCGGCTCACGCTGACACGGACGCATGGGTGCGCGGACACCGGCTCTACGTCCACCAACAGACCGAGGCGCGAGCAGGGCGACACGACGTCACGGGCGCCCGATGGCAGGAGACCCGCGGCACCGGACAGCTCAACCTGGTGTGTAACTGCGGCTACAGCTCAGGATGGATCGCCCGCGAGGACATGCCCAGCCTCGACCAGCTGCGGGCCGAGCACGGCCAGCCCTACGCGACGATATGAGGGACGCCGTGCCTGTACCCATCGAGACCCCGTACGGACCGAGGGAGGCCGTGGCCGACTGGCTGCGCGCCAACGGCATCGATCCGCGTGACGTACCGATCGAGGGACCAATCGCCATTGAGCACGGGCGCATCCGCTACGCAGCCCTGCTGCACGATGAGGCCGGCCGCCGCTACCAGGACCCGAGCACTGGCCATGCGGCACGCGAGGTGCGGTCCGCGCCGCTCGTAGTCGAGCCGCCCGCAAGCGTGCAGGTCAGAGGCTCGAAGTGATCTGATCGATCCGAGCGGCTCCGAGATTTTTAGAAATCGGACATTTCTCAACCCCGCGCCCAGCTTTTATTTTTCTCCCCCCGGGCCAGTGACCCCGGATGATCATGGAAGGGTGGTCGGCATGGGGGCCGTCGAGGAAGCCGTGCGCAGCGACGTCGAGCAGCTCGGGGACCTGGTCGGCGTCGAGCCGTCGTTGACCGAGCTGGCCTACGCTCTGGCCGGCCGCATCGATGCCGCGCGGACCGCCGAGTGCGAGACGTGCGGCGAGCCCGTCGCCCAGGACGACCGGCTGTTGCCCCAGTTGGCTCGCGAGCTCCGGCAGACGCTCGCCCAGATCCTGGAGGGACGGGCGCCGGACGATGACGACGACCTCGGAGACCTGGGCACCCCCGAGTGAGTTCGCCGAGGACCTGTACGAGCGGTACGGCCTGACCTGCCCGCCGCGCTGGGGAACCCCGCGGCACCCGGACCGGCCCTCGCTCGGGCCGAAGCTGTGGAAGGTCATGACCAAGCTCGGCGCCCCGCCGATGCCCTGGCAGAAGTACGTCAGCGACGTCGCCCTGGAGATCGACCCCGGCACCGGCCTGTTCGCGCACCGCGAGGTGGGCCTGTCCGTCTCCCGGCAGCAGGGCAAGACCGAGCTGACCCTGGGCGCCCAGGTCCACCGTGCGATGGCGTGGCCGCGGCAGAACATCGTCTACGCAGCGCAGACCCGCGGCATGGCGCGGCAGCGCTGGGAAGACGAGTTCTGGGAGAAGATCTCCAGCTCGGACCTCGCCAAGTACGCCCGTATCCGGAAGAGCAACGGCAACGAGGCGATCCTCTTCCCGGGCAAGCGCTCGCGCATGGGCATCACCGCGAACACGGAGAAGGCCGGTCACGGACCGCCGCTCGACCTCGGGTTCATCGACGAGGCGTTCGCGCACGAGGACGACCGCCTGGAGCAGGCATTCAGCCCGGCGATGCTGACCCGGGCCATGGCGCAACTGTGGTGGGCGTCGGCCGGTGGAACCACGAAGTCGGTGTGGCTGAACAAGAAGCGGGAGAAGGGCAGGGAGTTGATCGAGGCCCTGTTCGCCGCGCTCGCCGAGGACGCCGCCGCGGTCCGTCCCCGGGCCGCCTACTTCGAGTGGTTCGCTCCGGAGGACATGGACCGGGCGGATCCGGCGACGTGGCGGGCGACGCTGCCCGCGCTCGGCTACACGGTGACCGAGGAGGTCATCGCTGCCGAGCTGGAGAAGATGGATCCGGCCGAGTTCGACCGGGCCTACCTGAACCGCACGAGGAAGCCGACCCCGCCGTCCGACCCGAACGTGCCGAAGGCCGCGTGGCCCGGTCTGGCGGACACCACGAGTCGGCCGGACGCCGCGAGCGTCGCCCTGGCGCTCGACGTGTCACAGGACCGGAAGCGGTCGGCGATCGCCGCGGCGTCGCTGCGGCCGGACGGCACGGTGCACGTCGAGGTCGTGGCGTACCGGCCCGGCACGGACTGGGTGGTGCCCACTGTCGAGCGTCTGCATCAGCTGTGGTCGCCGGTGGCCGTGGCGGTGGCCGCCGGGTCTCCGGCCGCGTCGCTCATCGACGACCTGGTGGCCGCCGGTATCGACGTGCCGAAGGACAAGGACAACCCGGAGCGCGGCGACCTGGCCGTGATGCGGTCGGGCGACGTCACCGAGGCGTGCGGGCAGTTGGCGGACGCCATGAATCAGGGCACCGTCCGGCACCTGGACCAGGTGCCACTCACCGCCGCGGTGAACGGAGCGCGCACGCGCCGTCAGGGCGACGCCTGGACGCTGGACCGGACGAACAGTCTGGTCGACATCAGCCCGCTGTGCGCGGCGACGTTCGCACGGTGGGCGCTGGTCATCCGGGGGCCGCACGTGCTCGAGGACTACGACCCGCTCGATTCGATCTACTGAAGGAGGGGCCGTGCGCGAGCATGTGACGACCGCCCTGGACGCCGGGGGTCTGCTGCTCATCGCGGCCGGCGCGGGCGCGGGGGCGTACCAGCTCATCGGCTGGGCGGCGCTCGCCGTCAGCGGGGCCGTGGTCCTCTCCGGGTCCTGGCTGGCCGCAGCCGGCGGTCGGAAGGGCGGTAGGACGTGAGCCTGTTCCGGCGACGTGAGATCTCCGGGCCGCCGGCCGACAGCGCCATCCCGGCGCGGCCGGGGGCCGGTGGCGGGGCGGCAACGGTCACCAACGAGACGGCGCTGAGGCACAGCGCGGTGTGGGCCTGCCTGCGGCTGCGCGCGAACCTGATCAGCACCATGCCGGTGGACCTGTACCGCAAGGTGGGCGGCATCCAGGTCGAGTTGCCGAAGCCTGCCGTCCTCGTCACTCCGGGCGGGGATGAGGTCGAGATGCCGGAGTGGCTGTACTCCAGCCAGTTCGACCTCGACCGGGCGGGCAACACGATCGGTCTGATCACCGCGAAGGACGGGCTCGGTTTCCCGGCCCGGATCGAGCTGGCGCCGATCGGCGACTGCACGGTGCAGGTCCGTAAGGGCAAGAAGAAGTACCGGATCGCCGGCACCACATACGAGCCGAGCGAGGTCTGGCACGAGAAGCAGTACACCGTCGCCGGCCTTCCGGTCGGCCTGTCGCCCGTGGCCTATGCCGCCTGGTCCATCAGCGAGTACTTGTCCATCCAGCAGTTCGCGATGGACTGGTTCCGCAACGGGGCCATCCCCTCGGCGCATCTGAAGAACACGTCCAAGACGCTGACGCCCGAGCAGGCCGACGGGGCCAAGCAGCGGTTCAAGGCCGCGGTCATGAACCGGGATCTGTTCGTCACCGGCAACGACTGGGACTACGACATGATCCAGGCCGAGCAGGCGGGCGCCGACTGGATCGCCGCCAAGCAGTTCGGGATCGGCGACATCGCCCGGTTCTTCGACTGCCCCTCCGACCTCATCGACGCGTCGGTGTCGGGCAGCTCGGTGACCTACGCCAACATGACCCAGCGCAACTTGCAGTTCCTGGTCATGTCGCTGGGGCCGGCAGTGTCCCGGCGCGAGCAGGCGCTGAGCCGCCTGTCGTCCCGGCCGCGGTTCGTGAAGCTCAACCGCAACGCGCTGCTGGCGATGGACCCCCAGACGCAGGCCAGCGTCCTCAAGACGCGCATCGACTCCCGGACGCTGACGCCGTCCGAGGCCCGCGCCTTCTACGACCAGCCCCCGCTGACCGAGGACCAGAAGGCCGAGTTCGACCGGCTCTTCGGCAAGGGCACGCAGCCCACGCCCACCACAGCGACCCCGCAACCTGGAGGGACCCCTTCATGACCGACATGGCGACCCTGCGGCAGCAGGCTGCCCAGGCCCGCGCCGGCGCGGCGGGCTCGACTGCGATGGCCGTACCACGCGACCGCCCCGAGACCCCCGAGATCCGTTTCAGCTCCCAGCTGCGCGCGAAGAAGGTGACCCGCGACGACGGCATGGACTGGTACCAGGTCGAGGGCTACGCCTCGGCGTTCGAGCAGGGCTACGAGATGTGGGACATGTTCGGCCCGTACACCGAGATCGTGTCCAAGGGCGCCGCCGACAAGACCCTGGCCGCCGACCCCGAGGTGGTGTTCCGGTTCAACCACGCCGGCACCCCGATGGCGAGCACCAGGAACGCCCGGCTGGAACTGTGGGCCGACGACCAAGGGCTCGGACAGCGCGCGTGGCTGAACCCCAAGCGGTCGGACGTGCAGCTGCTCGTCCAGGCCATCGAGGACCAGGACGTCCGGGAGCAGTCGTTCATGTTCCGGATCACGTCCGGCCAGTGGTCCCCGGACTACACCGAGTACCGCATCCAGGAGTTCGACCTGGAACGCGGCGACGTTGGCCCGGTCACCTACGGCGCCAACCCGCACACCTCCGTGGCCGCCCGGTCCGGGGAGTTCCTGGACTTGATCCCCAACCTGCCAGTGCTCGCCGCGCGCGAGGCGCTCACCCGCCTCTCCCAGCGCGCCGACCTCAACCCCGTCCCCGAGCGGGCGCCGCAGACGCCGGCGCACGCCCGGACGGCACCGGCGGCCCCTACCGGCCGCTCGATCTCCATGCTCCGCACTCAGCTCCTCGTCGACCGCGACGAGGACTGAGCGACCCAGACACAGCGCGCTCGCCGGGCAGACGCCCCGGCAGCCTCCGCCCTGTGCCGCCCGGCAGATGTCCCGGGTGGGCCGTGGCCCCGCTGTAGCTGCACCCACCCACGACTCCATCTGCACGGAGGGAACACACCCATGCCCGGAACCATCGACGACCTGATCGCCTCCATCGAGGTCGAGCTGGAGGCCGCCCAGAAGCGGCTGAAGAAGTGCGGCGCCGAGGTCCAGCTGATCCTCGACAAGGCACAGCAGGACGGCCGCTCCAATCTCACCCCGGATGAGGACGAGCGGGTCGCCGAGCTGTTCGCCGCGCGCGACCAGGCCCGCTCCGACATCACCGGCATCGAGAACAAGCTGGCCACCACGCAGAAGCTGAAGACCGAGGAGATGGAGCGGGAGGCGAAGCAGAAGGAGGTCCGCGAGACGCAGACCCGCAAGCCCGCCTACGACAAGGTCGCCCGCGTCGGCCAGGAGGAGCGGACCTACCGCAAGGACCAGGACCCGCTCGGCAAGAACTTCCTGATGGACATCTGCCGGCAGTACTCCTACCAGGACGTCGAGGCCGCGTCCCGGCTCGCCCGGCACATGCAGGAGGAGCGCGTCGAGCGCGCCGAGTACCTCCAGCGCGCGGTCGGTACGTCGGCCTTCCAGGGCCTGACGGTGCCGCAGTACCTGACGGACATGTACGCCCCGGCCACCGCCGCGCTGCGGCCGTTCGCGGATGCCTGCAACCGGCACCCGCTGCCGGAGTCCGGCATGTCCATCGAGATCTCCCGCATCACCACCC
This sequence comes from Streptomyces sp. V3I7, assembly GCF_030817495.1. Taxonomy (NCBI): domain Bacteria; kingdom Bacillati; phylum Actinomycetota; class Actinomycetes; order Kitasatosporales; family Streptomycetaceae; genus Streptomyces; species Streptomyces sp. V3I7. The sequence goes on along the minus strand of NZ_JAUSZK010000001.1, from coordinate 3,667,598 downwards.
CGTCCGACGCCGGGCTCCAGGCCTCGCAGAACACGTCGGTCACCAACCAGGACATGGACGACACTCAGCTGTCCGTCCCGGTGAAGACCGCGGCCGGCCAGCAGACCGTATCCCGTCAGGCGATCGACCGGGGTACGGGCATCGAGGACGTCACCATGCAGGACCTGTTCACCCGGGTCGCGACCCGGCTGGACGCCACCCTGCTCAACGAGGCGACCACGGGCCTGAGCAGCGTGGCGCAGGCCGTCGCCTACACCGACGCCACCCCGACCGGCGCCGAGCTGTACCCGAAGATCCTCGGCGCGGCTGCGGGCGTCGAGGCCGCGATGCTGGCGATGGGGGCGCCCACCCACGCGGTGATGCACTCGCGGCGCTGGTACTGGCTGTCCAGCCAGATGTCCAACACGTGGCCGATGGTGAACTTCACCAACCTGCCCGTGCAGGCCGCGGCGCAGGCCAACCCGGACAGCTCCTACGCGTCCGGCCCGCGCGGCGTACTGCCCTGCGGCCTCCAGGTCATCGTCGACAACAACATCGCCACCAACCTGGGCGCGGGCACGAACGAGGACGAGGTGTACGTCGTGCCGTCCTCGGAGTGCCACCTGTGGGAGGACCCGAACGCGCCGCTGTTCATCCGTGCCGAGCAGGCCGCGGCGGCGTCCCTCGGCGTCGTCCTGGTCGCCTACAGCTACTTCGCGTACACCTTCCAGCGCTACGCGAACGGCATGCAGAAGGTCGGCGGCACGGGCCTGATCACGCCCGCCTTCTGACCGTCCCTTACCGCGTGGCCCGGACGACTCCCCGGGCCACGCGGTCCGCCACGGCACCACGGACGGGAGGTCCTCATGCCGACTCTTCAGGCCCTCGGCGGCGACCGGCTGCCGAACTCTGCACGGCTCTCACAGGCGCAGACAGGGAACGGCGTCTCGACGAACGTCCTCGACCGCGGGGCGGCCGTCGAACGGCCCGCGCTGCTCGCCATCACCACCACGGCCGGCGCCACGCCGACATGCACCTACGCGATCGAGGGGTCGGCGGACGGCACCGCCTGGTTCGCCGTCTCCTACGCCGACCCGGCCACCCCGGACACCGGGGCCGTCGCCACGTTCGCGCTCACCGCGTCGGGAACGACGCTGAAGATCCTCCGGCCGAATCAGCCGTGGCGGTACCTGCGGCTGACGTACTCGGCGAACACCAACGTCACGAACACCGTCGACGTGACCGTCTTCTGAGGAGGCCCCATGGCCAGCAAGAACGACACGATGATCGCCGCCCTGCTGCGGGAGCGCGAAGGCTACGAGCGACGCGGCCTGGAGGACCGGGTGCGCCAGGTCGACGAGCAGCTGAAGCACCACGGCTACGCCCCGGAGGACGACAGCACCGGCCCGCGCGGGCGTACCGCCACGCCGCAGCAGACCGCCCAGCAGGGCAAGCCCGAGCCGAAGAAGCCGGCCGCGAAGAAGGCGGCGGCCGCGCCGAGCGCGCCCCAGTCCGAGTGATGCCCGGTGGCGCACGAGTATGGAACCTTGGCCGCGCTGCGCAAGCGCCTCGGTGCCGAGGCCGCGGACACGAGCCGCGACGACGAGCTGACGGCAGCGCTGGCCGCGGCGTCCCGCGGTATCGACCGGGCGACTGGACGGCGCTTCTGGCTGGACGACACGCCCGTGTCCCGCGTCTTCCGGCTGCCCGGGCGCGTGGTGTGCGAGCCGGACGGCGACCTGCTCCTGGTCGACGACATCGGCGACGACACCGGCCTCACGGTCGAGGCCGGTACGACGGGACCGTGGTCGGCCCTCGTCGACTGGGAGACCCAGCCGGACAACGCGCTCGCGGACGGCCGGCCCATCACCGGCCTGCTCCGGGCGGGCAGCTGGGGTGCCGCCACGGCCCGCGTTCGGATCACGGCCCGCTTCGGCTGGCCGGCCGTTCCCGACGACATCACCGAGGCGACCCTGATCCAGGCCACCCGCCTGTACAAGCGCAAGGACAGCCCTGAGGGCATCATCGGCTCGGCCGAGTGGGGCGTGCGCAACCTCTCCCGCCGGGACCCGGACGTGTGGGCGCTGATCGAGCCGTTCATCCTGCCGGGCTTCGGATAGGGGGCGCGCTGTGCAGATCTCCGCTGTGCGCGAGGCCATTGCCGACGCGGCCCGCGCGGTCGTCCTGCCGGACGGCATCGCGAAGCTGACCTGCTCCGGGTACGTGCCCGACAGCGTCATCGCGCCGCACTTCTTCGTCGCTGAGTACGAGCAGGACTTCGACCGGGTCATGGGCCGCGGCCTGGACGAGCTGACGTTCACCACCCGAGTCCTGGTCGCACGCACCGACGACGTCTACTCGCAGCGTGTCCTGGACGGGATGCTCTCCGGCTCTGGGCCGGCCTCGCTCAAGGCCGCGATCGAGGCGGCCCGCGGTGCTCCCGGCGAGTACGCGCTGGGCGGCCTCGCGCATGACCTGCACGTGGTGCGGGTGCAGGGCTATCGCTGGTACGAGCACGCGGGCACGACCTACGTGGGCGCCGAGCTGACCATCAAGGTCATCGGAGACGGGAGCACCTGATGAAGATCCGTATCACCCAGGGCATGCCGGAGGGCGCTCAGCTCAACGGCGACCCATGGCCCGCCGAAGGCGACGAGGTCGACCTGCCGACCGCGCAGGCCGCGCACCTGGTCGCCTCCGGCGTCGCTGAGGAGGTCGTCGACAAGCCGACCGGCAGCCGCAAGAGCAGGAAGGCGGCGGACGGTGAGTAAGACGGTCCTGACCAACGTGCGGTGCTTCGCCGCCGGGCTCGACCTGACCAGCAGCTCCAACAAGATCGAGCTGTCCTCCGAGGTGGAAGAGAAGGAGTCCACGAACTACGCCTCGCAGGGCTGGAAGGAAGTCCTCGGAGGACTGGCCTCGGCAGAGATCTCCGGCGAAGGGCAGTGGGAAGCAGCCGACGCCACGAAGGTCGATGACGCGTCATGGGCGCAGTTCGGCGGCGTGGGGCCGTGGTCGATCAGCGCGAACAACGCTGCGAACGTCGGCGATCTGGCGTACTTCACCCAGGCCCTGCGCTGCGACTACAAGCTGTTCGATGCCGTCGGCGAGGTCGCGCCCTGGTCGTCGACCGCGAAGAGCAACTGGCCGCTGGTGCGCGGCCAGTTCGCCCACTCGCCCGGCACTGCCCGTACCGCCACCGGTACGGGAACCGGCCTGAACCTCGGTGCGGTCGCGGCCGGAAGGCGCCTGCACGCCGCGCTGCACGTGCTGTCCGTGGCTGGCACCACGCCGTCCATCACCGCGCGCGTCGAGTCCAGCGTGGACAACACGTTCGCCAGCCCGACCACGCGGCTGACGTTCACCGCGGCGACCGCGGTGGGCGGGCAGATCCTACGGACGGCAGGAACTGCCATCACCGATCCGTGGTGGCGGGTGGCGTGGACGATCAGCGGCACCACTCCGTCGTTCCTGTTCACGGCCGCTCTCGGCATCCAGTAGCCCGACTGATCATCCTGGCCCGCCTCTGGGCCCCGTGTCACGCCCTGAAGGAGGGCCCATGCCCAAGATGGTTCTGCTCGCCCAGTACCTGTCGATCAACGGCCAGCCCCTGACCGCCTTCACCAAGAAGGCAGAGCTGTCCGTCGAGGTCGAGGAGAAGGACGTCACCAACTACGCCTCGCTGGGCTGGAAGGAAGTCCTCGGCGGGCTCAAGTCCGGTGAGCTCGGCTGTGAGTTCCTTCAGGACTTCGCCGCCTCCCAGCTCGACGCTCTCATGTGGCCGCTGCTGGGCACCGTTGTGCCGTTCGAGGTCCGCGCCGACCAGGGCGCCGTGTCCGTCAGCAACCCGAAGTACTCGGGGAACATCCTGATCAACGGCTGGAACCCGATCTCTGGGTCGGTCGGTGACGAGGCCACCGTCTCGCTCGGCTTCCCCACCTCCGGGGCTGTGGCCCGCGGAACCACCTGATGGCCAGCGGCGGGCCGCCGTTCTCCCTCGGCGTGGAAGCACACGACGCCCTGGCGGCCCTGGCGCGTGCGATCCGTGCCGAGGAGGACGGCAAGCAGCTGCGCAAGGAGCTCGCGAAGAACATGCGCGAGGCGCTCAAGCCCGGAGCGCAGCAGGCGAAGAGCGGCATCATGGCGATGCCGAGCTCGGGACTCATGCCGACCGCGCCCGCGCTGCGGTCGGCGATCGCCCGGAAGATCCGGCCTGAGGTGAAGCTGGGCGGCCGCTGGTCCGGTGCCCGCGTGAAGGCCTTCAAGACCAAGAACGTTCGCGGCTTCCCCAACGCGCCCAAGCGCACCAACCGAGCCTCCGGGTGGCGCCACCCCGTGTGGGGCAACCGCGAGGTCTGGATCCAGCAGCACGGAAAGCTGGAGTGGTTCGACCGCGCGTTCCAGGGCCGCGAAGGCATCTACAAGGCGGCCGCGGAACAAGCGATGGAAGACATGGCCCGGCGCATCGCGTCCCGGGCCCGATGATGGGGGGACACCCGTGTACCTGGTTTACAGCCCTGAGGGCAGCGAAGAGCCGAAGCGGTGGAAGTACCAGCCGAAGAAGCTGATGAGCGCCGAGCGGGAGATGGTCGAGCGGTACACCGGACGCAACTTCTCCGAGTTCACCGTGGACGTGCAGAAGGGCAACAGCAAGTGCCGGCGGGCGCTGCTGTACCTGTACCTCAAGCGGGAGCACCCGACGCTGAAGTTCGACGACGTCGACTTCGCCTGGGATGAGCTGACCCTGGAGCACTCCAAGGGCGAGCTGCTGCTGATGCGCGAGAACGTCATCGACTCCGTCTCTGCCGACCAGTTGCAGGCCGTGCTGGAGAAGCTCGACGAGGAGATCGCCCAGGCCTACGAGGACCCCGACGAGCAGGGAAAAGCCCAGCTGCCGATCGCCGACTGAGGCGCCTCGGCGACGCCGCCCACCTGCTCCACATGCGCCCCCGCGACTGGGACGCGTGCACCGTCGAGGAGGCGGACGCGCTGCTGGACTGGCTCGACGCCTACGAGAAGGCCCAGCAGGAAGTCAACGACAAGCTGAAATCGGGGCGGTGACCGCCCCCTGATCACAGGGGGCGGGATGAGCGATACGTCACTCGTGTTCAACCTCGTAGCCCGCGACCGCGCGAGCGAGGAACTCGGCAAGGTCCGGGAGAAGTTCGACACGGCCGCCACCGGCATCGCGGCGGGCGTGGCCGGCGCCCTCGGGGTGGGTGTAGCGCAGTCCCTGGACATGTCGGCGGCGAACGCGAAGCTGACCGCGCAGCTGGGCGTCGGACCCGCCGAGGCAGCGAAGCTGTCCAAGGTGTCTGCGGACGTGTACGCGCAGGCCTGGGGCGACTCGTCCGAGACCGTCAATGAGGCCATCAAGGGCGTCTACCAGAACATCGGCAGCACGGCGAAGGCCAAAGGCGGGCTGGAGGGGCTCACCAGCAAGGCGCTCGCGCTCGCCGAGGCGTTCGACCAGGAAGTGGGCCCGACCACCGCGGCCGTCGGGCAGATGCTCAAGACCGGCCTGGCGAAGAACGCCGACGAGGCGTTCGACATCCTCACCCGCGGCTTCCAGTCCGGCGCCAACAAGGCCGACGATCTGCTGGACACCATCAACGAGTACGGCACTCAGTGGAGGAAGTTCGGCCTGGACGGTCAGACCGCCATGGGGCTGCTCTCCCAGGGACTCCAGGCCGGCGCCCGCGACGCCGACATCGTCGCCGACGCCATCAAGGAATTCAGCATCAGGGCCATCGACGGCTCGAAGAACACCGTGGCCGGATTCGAGGCCATAGGCCTGGACGCCGGCACGATGGCCAAGCGGATCAGCAAGGGCGGCAAGTCCGCGGCGGACGCCCTCGACCTGACGCTCGACAAGCTGCGCCAGATGCCCGACAAGAACGACCGGGCTGCCAACGCCGTGCGACTCTTCGGCACCCAGGCCGAGGACCTCGGGGACGCCCTGTACGCCCTCGATCCGTCGAAGGCGACGTCCGCCCTCGGGCAGGTCGGCGGCGCCGCGGACAAGGCGATGAAGGCGCTGTCGGAATCGCCGGCCAAGACGCTGGAGCGCTTCAAGCGGACGGCCATGACCAAGCTCGCCGAGGTGTCCGGGTCGTTCCTCCAGTTCGCCGCGGACAACAAGGGCGTGATGGAGCCGCTGGCGTACACCCTCGGCGGGATCGCGGCCGCCGTTCTGGCGGTCCGCACCGGGATGACGGTGTGGGCTGCCGCCCAGACCGCGTGGGCCGCGGCCACGGCCGTCGCGACCGGCGCTCAGTGGCTGTGGAACTCAGCCCTGCTGGCGTCCCCGATCACATGGATCATCCTCGGCATCGTCGCCCTGGTCGCCGTGATCGTGCTGATCGCCACGAAGACGACCTGGTTCCAGACGCTGTGGTCGACCGTGTGGGGCGCGGTCCAGACCGCGATCTCTGCGGTGTGGAACTGGATCAAGGGAAACTGGCCGCTGCTGTTGGCTATCCTCACGGGCCCCATCGGCCTCGCCGTGCTCCTGATCACCAAGCACTGGGACAGCATCAAGTCCGGCACGGCCGCCGCCTGGAATGCGGTGTGGGGGTTCGTGAAATCCATCCCCGGCCGGATCGTCAACCTGTTCCTGAACTGGACCCTGCCGGGCCTGATCATCAAGCACTGGGACAGCATCAAGTCCGGCACGGTGCGGGTCGCCACGTCCACCGTGAACTGGGTCAAGGGCCTGCCCGGAAAGATCACCTCCGCCGTGTCGCCGCTCGGCTCACGGCTGTGGAACAGCGCCAGCGGCGCCTGGAGCCGTTTCCGCAGTGCCAGCGCAGACCGAATCTCCTCAGCCATCTCTCTGGTCCGCGGGCTGCCGGGGCGGGCCAGGAACGCGCTGGGCAACCTCGGAGGCCTGCTCTACAACTCCGGCGCAGCGCTCATCCGCGGCTTCATCAGCGGCATCCGGAACATGATCGGCTCCGTGCGCAACGCGGTGTCGAGCGTGGTGAGCGCGGCTCGCGACTACTTCCCCTTCAGCCCCGCCAAGGTCGGCCCGTTCTCCGGCAAGGGCTGGACGCTGTACTCCGGCCAGTCCCTCGTGGAGGGCTGGGCCGACGGCATCCACCAACGTCAGGGCGTGGCGGCCGGCGCCATGGCGGGCGTCACGCAGGCCACCGCCGACGCGGTGCACGGCCCGCTCACCACCGGCATGGCGCCCGTCATGGGCGCGGCCACCGCCAGCGGCGGCCCCCTCCGCGTCGTCATCGATGTGCGCGGCGCAGATGAGGACCTGAAGAGGCTGTTCCGGAAGATCGTCCGTATCGACGGGCGCGGCAGCGTTCAGACCGCTTTCAGTAAGTGAGCGAGGAAGGAGTGAGCGGTGGCGTTTCCCCAGACCCCGCTGGACATCCAGGCGGACCTGAAGATCGGCGGCGTGTGGCAGAACGTCACCGCGGATGTCTACACCCGCGACCTGATGACCATCACCCGTGGGCGCCCCGACGAGGGGGCCCGCTCCGACCCGGGCAAGTGCACGCTCACCTTCAACAACGGCGTCTCCAAGGTCAATCCGGCCGTCACCGGGCGCTACAGCCCCGGCAACCCGAACAGCGACCTGTACGGGCTGATCGGCCGCAACACCGAAGTACGCGTCCACGTCCCCGCAGGCAGCGCCCACCTGGAGCTGAACGGCGACGCCTCGGGCTACGTGTCCACCCCGGACACGGCCGCGCTGGACATCACCGGCGACCTCGACGTCCGCGTCGAACTCGACGCCGACCTCACCAGGGGAGCCCTCAACCAGACGATCATCGGAAAGTGGGGCGACACGGCCAGCGACCGGTCCTGGATCCTCCGGGTGTTCGGCGGCTACCTCCAGTTCCACTTCGTGCAGGCATCCGATCAGGCGGTGCGCACCGCCTTCACCGAGAGCGACACCTACGGCGGCAGGGCGCTGCGCTTCACCCTGGACGTCAACAACGGGAATGGCGGCTGGACCCTGCGCTTCTACCAGGCCGACTCCATCGACGGGCCCTGGACGCTGTTCTCCGGAGATCTGATCGGCAGCGGAACCCCGACACTTCAGACCACCAGTACGGAGCTGCGGATCGGCCCCACCGACTCCACCACCACACCCCCGCGGCAGCCGTTCATCGGCAGCGGCACCCGCTTCCAGGTGCGAAGCGGCATCAACGGAACCCTCGTCGCCGACGCCGACTTCCGCCCCCTCGACGACGGCACCACCAGCTTCACCGACAGCGTCGGCCGCGTGTGGACGGTCAAAGGCACCGCCGCCGTGCGCACGCGTGACGACCGGTTCCGCGGGGAGATCTCCGCCTGGCCGCCGCGCTGGGACGTCTCGGGTAAAGACGCGTGGACAGCAGTGGACGCGGCCGGACCACTGCGCCGTTATGGGCAGGGCGCCTCAGCCCTGCAATCCCCGCTGCGCCGCCGCCTGCCGACCTACAGCCCGCTGGCGTACTGGCCCCTGGAGGAAGGCGCCCAGGCCACCCAGGCATCCTCCCCTCTTCCCGGCGTACAGCCGCTCACCCTGTCCCACGTGAACTGGGGCCAGGCCGACTCCCTGATCTCCTCCGCACCGCTGCCGGTGCTGGCCTCAAGCGGCGGCGCGCTGGCTCAGATGCTGGGCCGCATTCCCGGACCCGCGGCCCCGCTTACCGAGTGGGGTGTGCAGTGGCTCTTCCGGCTCGACCAGCCGGACGCCACCACGCACACCCTGATGCGGATCCTGTGCACGGGCACCGTTGCCGAGTGGTACATCCAGGTCAGCAGCACCGGCTACACGATCCTCGCCAAGGACAGCGACGGCAGCACCCTCGTCAGCCAGACCACCGGTTGGGGCTTCCTCGGCAACATCTACGGCACGTGGATGAAGGCCGAGTTCAACGTCGTCCAGGACGGCAGCAACATCGACTGGCACATCGGCTGGGTGCCGCCTGACGGAGCCTCCGGAGCGACCAACGGAAGCATCAGCGGCACCGTCGGACGCCCGACCGCAGTGGCCTCACCACCGGATGGCTGGTCGCCTGCTCTCGACGGGACGGCACTCGGGCACATCACCGCGTGGCCGGCCGACGACAACTTCGGCTACGAGAACGCCATCAGCGCATGGCAGGGCGAACAGGCCGGACACCGGCTGCAGCGCCTGGCCCGCGAGGAAGACGTGCCGCTGACCGTGCGCGGCGTGATCGCCGAAGAGGAGCTCATGGGCTCCCAGCGCCAGCAGACCCTGCTGGACCTGCTCGCCGAGTGCGCTGCCTCCGACGGCGGCATCTTCATGGAACAGCGCTCCCGGCCCGGCCTGCACTACCGCGACCGCGCCACTCTGTACAGCCAGGTGCCGACCCTGACGCTCGACTACACGGCCGACGGGGAGGTGGGCCCACCGCTGGAACCGGTCGACGACGACGCGGACACCGTCAACGACGTCACCGTGACCCGGATCGACGGCTCTTCCGGCCGGGCCGTCCTCGAGGACGGCGCCCTGTCCGTGCAGTCCCCGCCTGACGGAGTCGGCCGCTACGAGAGCAGCGTGCAACTGTCGCTCGCCGACGACGCGCAGACCGAACCGATCGCCAACTGGCGGCTGCACCTGGGCACATGGGACGCGCCCCGCTACCCCGTGGTGCACGTCAACCTGGCAGCCGCCCCGCACCTGATCGATTCCGTTCTCGGCGTCGACCAAGGCGACCTGATCCGCATCACCAACCCTCCGAGATGGCTGCCGGCCGGCGACATCGACCTGATCGTGCAGGGCTACACGGAGTCGTTCGACCAGTACGGCTGGGACATCTACTTCACCTGCTCGCCGGCCGGGCCGTGGGCGGTGGGCGCGGTGGGGATCGTGGAGGACTTCAGCGACACGGACTACGCGGTCACGATCACCAACGGCGGCAACGCGCCCTGGACACGGTCCCAACTGCACTACAACACCGGCACCTGGAGCCTGCGTTCGGGAACGATCACCAACAACCAGACCAGCGACGCGATCGTGTCCGTCCCGCCCGGCGCCACCGAGCTGACCTTCTGGTACTGGACCAGCAGCGAGGCGTCCGGGACGGGCTTCGAGGGCGACCGGCTCCTGGTCCTCGTCGACGGCGTCCAAGTGATCCGCGCGCAGGGCACCACGCCCTGGACGTCCGCCACCATCGACGTCACCGGCGCGAGCACGGTGACGTTCCGGTACGCCAAGGACGCCTCGACCGCGGGGGGCGAGGACGCCGTGCACATCGACGATCTCACTTTCACGACGCAGGCGCCGATGCGCGTGGACGCCGACCCTGGCACGTCCACCATCGCCGTGGCGGCGACCTCGACGGCCGGCCAGCTCGTGGTCCACACCCCGGCCGCGCGCGACGACAAGCTGCCCGCCCCGTGGATCACCTCCGCTGGCCCAGCGCCGACGTACCTGGAGCAGTTTCCCTACGACATCAAGTTCGGCGGGGAGACCGCCCGGGTCACCGCGTGTGTGCCGGGGGCATGGGACACCTTCACCCGGACGGCATCCGGCGCGTGGGGCGGGGCGGACTGCGGCTTCGCCTGGGTGGAGACCGGCGGCAGCGCCTCAGACCGGTCCGTGAACGGGTCGGCGGGCGTCATCACGCTGGCCGCGGCGAAGGACACCGTCCGCTTCCAGCGGATCATCGGCGGCATCGCAGACTGTGAGGTCCTGGTCCGGATGAGCGTCGACCAGATCGCGACCGGCGCCAGCTTCATCCCAGCCGTCCTGCTCCGCTACGTGGACGCGGCCAACTACTACCGGGCCCGGCTGCACTTCAACCCGGGCGGCGGCATGCTCGCTTCGGTCACCCGGGACACCACCCTCATCGGACCCACCAACACGCTGCCGTACACGTACACCGCCGGAGCCTGGTTCTGGCTACGGGCCCGCCTCACCGGGCACCGCGTGCAGGTGCGGGCATGGCCCGACGGGCAGGCCGAGCCGGGCACGTGGCACTCCGACCAGACCATCACCACCGCGCCCATCGCCACGGGTCAGATCGGTCTCGCGGGTTCGTCGCTCACCGGGAACACCAACACCAACCCCCAGCTGCGCTACGACGATTACACGATCGTCACCCCGCAGCTGATGACCGTGCAGCGCTCCCGCAACGGCATCGTCAAGGGCCACGACGTGGGCACCGAGGTGCGCCTGGCACGACCCGCCATCGTCGCACTGTAGGAGGTTCCCGTTGTCCCAATATCCGCTGATCCAGCCCGGGCGGATCGTCAACGTATCCCTGTTGCAGAGCATGCTGCCGCTGGAGGCGTACAAGCCAGGCGACACCAGCCGCAACAACACCGTCACGCTGGCCGACGACCCCGACCTGTTCCTAATCCTGGAAGCGCAGGCCACCTACCGCGTCGAGGCGTTCATCCACTACAGCGCCTCGGCCACCGAACAGATCCAGATCGCATGGAACGCCCCCGCCGGGTCCAGCGGCCTGCGGTCCGCCTGGGGCATGGCGCAGACAGTCAACGACTCCTCGGCCAACGGCCCGCAGGGCGATGGCAGGTGGGGGATCCACGGGTTCGGGACCGCTCGCGCCTACGGCACCCGCAGCGGCACCAACCAGCTGCTGGCCTGGGAGACCGGGAACATCATCACCGCCGGTGCCGGGACGCTCGCCGTGCAGTGGGCGCAGAACGTATCCGGCGCCAACATGACCAGGGTCGCGGCCGGTTCGTACATGCGGGCCAAACGCATCGCCTGACCGCCTCCTGACCGCCCCCGCTCTTCGCCTCGCGCCGTCCGGCCGGGGCGCTCTTCATGCCCGGGAGGGCCCATGCAACAGCAACCCCCGTCCGTCGGACAGATCGCCCACGGCACCCCGGTCCGCGTGGACGGCAGCCAGGCGTACACCGCCCAGTGCCGTGCCGCGATCGTCACCGCCGTGAGCGACGACCCGGAGATCGTCGGTCTGGCGGTGCTTACCCCGACCGGGGCGTCCTTCCACGAGGCCGTCGGACACTTCGAGCCCGAGGACCCGGCGAACATCCGCCACGCGGGCGGCACCTGGCACTGGCCGGAGCGTGTCTGATGGCAAAGCCGATGTCCGCTGCCCAGTTCGCTGCTGCGCTCAGAGCGGAGGGTGTCACCGTCGTCGAGGTCGGCGACTGGGAGCGCCACAACCGCAACCACATGGGCCCGTGGGGGCCCGTCAACGGCGTGATGATCCACCACACCGTCACGTCCGGCACCGCCAACACGGTCGCGCTCTGCCGCGACGGACACAGCGCCCTGCCCGGCCCGCTGTGCCACGGTGTCATCGCCAAGGACGGCCGCGTGCACCTCGTCGGCTACGGCCGCGCCAATCACGCCGGGCTGGGCGACCCCGACGTCCTGGCCGCGGTCATCGCCGAACGGCCGGCGCCGCACGACGATGAGGCCAGCGTCGACGGCAACCGGCACTTCTACGGCTTCGAGTGCGAGAACCTTGGCGACGGCCAGGACCCGTGGCCCGACGTCCAACTGGAGGCGATCGAGCGGGTCGCCGCGGCGATCTGCCGCCACCACGGCTGGGGCCCGCTGTCGGTGATCGGGCACCTGGAGTGGCAGCCCGGCAAGGTCGACCCGCGCGGCTTCGGCATGGACTGGCTGCGCGCCCGGATCGCCGACCGGCTCAAGACCAGCAAGCCCGCCCCGCTGCCGAAGCCGAAGAAGCCGGTGGTCGACCTGTCCAAGCTGGTCGCCGCAGCCAGGTCCAACCCCAAGGCGAGCGGCACGCCGGTCACCTACGGCGGCGTGCGGATCGTCGAGGCCGCGCTCGTCAACGCCGGATACCTGTCGAAGGCGTACTCCGACGGCCACTTCGGATCGGCCACCGTCGACGCCTACGCCAAGTGGCAGCGCCACCTCGGCTACAGCGGCTCGGCCGCAGACGGCATCCCCGGCATGACCAGCCTCACCCAACTGGGCCGCGCGCATGGCTTCGAGGTCGTCACGTGAGCGCGCCGCGCGGTACGCCACCGTCCGACTGGCCGGGCCTGGAGATGGTCGGCATGACCCGTCTCACCGACGAGATCTACTACGGCTGGCTCGCCCACGAGACCAACCCGACGTTCTGGCACTGGTGCCCGAAGATGGCCGCCCTGCCCGAAGAGCGCACGGTCCACCGCCCGTGGGTGGCGGCCGGGACAAGCGCACACACGCTCGTCGCCCGCGAGCCTCTGCACCTCGAACCGTCCCTGCTGTGGCAGTGCTGCGGCACGCACGGCTTCGTCCGTAACGGGGCCTGGATCCCCGCCTGACCTCTCACGATTGGAGAACCCCTGATGGCCAACGCGCCCATCGAGCAGAAGGTGAAGGCGGCCACGTCCGCGACCTTCGTCGTCTCGCTCCTCATCGCCGTCCTCAACACGGTCGCCGCCGACGACTCCCTGCTGCAGCCGCTGCCCGCATGGGTGCAGGCGCTCGTGCTCGCGCTCGCGCCGGCGGGGCTGACGTTCCTGTCGGGGTGGGCCGCCGCACACACGCCGCGTGGCCCGCGCGTGGAGTCCTGACCCTGCCTCATGAGCTCGCCGAGGAAGGGATGGTGGTGGCGTGGACGCGGCCGTGCTCGCAGCGATCGGCAGCCTGATCGCGGGGCCCGTGGCCGCGTTCGCCGCCATGTACGGCAGCCGCGGCGCGACCAGGGCGGCGCAGCAGTCCAGCGCGGCGACGATGTACGACAGCCTGACGCAACGGCTCGCCGCGGAGCGGGACAAGGCCGAGGCGGACCAGGCGAAAGCGGAGGCCCGGGTCGAGGTGCTCGAACTCGAAAACGCGCGGCTCAGGCTGCAGGTGGAACGGCTCGGGGGGACGCCATGACGCGGGCCGAGACGGTTTTCCACCAGGCACGGCACTTGCTGTGGGCGACCGCCATCCTGCTGTTCCTCGGTGGCGCGGTCGCCGTGTCGTACCTCCTCATCGACCGCGACCGCATGGCCAACCAGCTGGCGCACGAGGCGGACCTGCGGGGGCAGGCCGTGAGCACGCTGGCGGGGAACGTCCGCGCACTGCGGCAGCAGGTGAAGGCCAAGGGCGGGACCCCGGTGGCGCCGGACCCGACGCGCGCGGTCGCAGACCTCCCCGACCGGGCTGAGGTGCCAGTGCCGATCCCGGGCCCGCCCGGACCGCGCGGCGTACCCGGATCTCCAGGCCCGTCTGGTTCGCCGGGAGCCTCCGGAGCGCCCGGCCGGAGCGGGACCGACGGCAGCCCAGGCGCGAGCGGAGCACCAGGCGCGGTCGGACCGACCGGGCCCCCAGGCGCCAAGGGCGACCCCGGAGCCGTCGGTCCCGCCGGACCACAGGGCGAGCGCGGCGAGAAGGGCGACACCGGCGAGCGCGGACCCGCCGGGCCGAACTGCCCGGACAGCTACAGCCTCCAAGCCCCGTCGTGGGATCCGGACGCACTCGTCTGCAGGCGAGACGGCGCGCCCGATCCCAAGCCCGGCACCGGCGGCGGGCTGCTGTCCGCTGGCCTCGACCCGCGCCGCGAGTACGAATGACGACGCCCCCTGCACGGCCCCCCTTGGGCTGTGCAGGGGGCGTTTCGTCATGCCCGAGGTCAGTCGTCCAGATCGATACGGAAGTCGACGATCGTGGTGTCGCCGCGGCGGACGATCGGGTGCGCGACCTCCACGACGCGGCCTGTGTCGGCGAGGTGCTTGCGGGTGTACCGCAGGACGGGGACGCCGCTGCCTATGCGGAGCGTCGCCGCCTCCAGCTCGGTCGGCATGCCCGCGGTGAACGACTCCGTGATCTGGCTGATGCGGACGCCGAGGCTGGCCATCTGCGCCCTGGTGCCGCCCGGCCAGGGCTCGTTGATGGGGTCGGCTACCGGTGTCCCGGCGACATCGGACCACCGCACGTAGCTGGTCGACATCTGGGTGGGCTGGTCGTTGTCGTAGAACACGAAGTGCCGCGCGAGCAGCCGCTCGCCGACCTCGCACTCGAACAGGCCGGCCAGCATGGCGTCGGCCTGGACGCGCTCGAACCGCTTGTCGAGCCGGTACTCGGACCAGCCGATGCCCTGATCCCGGGTGTATGGCGTGGACTTGGCGCCTGGCGTGGACCGGTAGCGGTCGGCGGCCATGCGGTGGATCGGCGGCCGCGGGCGCACCCGGGTGCCGGCGCGGGCCCGGGTCTCGATGAGCCCTTCGGTGGCGAGCAGTCGGAGCGCGTTGCGGATGGTGGTCTCGGACACGCCGTGCATCGCGCACAGGGCGGGCAGCGTGGGCAGCTGGTCGCCCGGGGCGAGTTGGCCGGAGGTGATGCGCTGTCGCAGTTCACCGGCGATGCGCAGGTACTCGGGCTGGGCCACTGCCGTACTCCCACGGTCGATGATCGCGTCAATCTGAGTACACATACTCTCCCCTGCCTCTTGACCAGCGCCAACTCCGGCGACAATCTGAGTACAGATAAGCACTACCTGTACTCAGATAACCACCGTTCCCGGGGGACAGCTATGCCCGAGTCAGGACGTTCGTGGCAGAAGCCATTCAAGGGCGAGCCCATCGAGGCAGCTCACGTCCGCCTGTGGACCGCTGGCCGCGTGCACCACCCTGACGCCCCGCTCATCGCCGACGAGTTGTTCGTTGCCGTCCTCAGCTCCGGCGCCCCCGTCATCGAGATGACGCTGTCCACCGCCGGGCCGCGCATCCGCATCACCGCACAGGGCCCCGACCCGCTCTCCCTGATCAGCAGCCACGGCCCCGGCTGGGCCATCCTCTCCGGGCTCTGCCAGACCACCGGCCTCACCACCGACGAGTGCGGCCTGTGGGGACAACTGGAGTCGAACCGGTGACCAGGCGACCGCTGCCGTCAGCCCTGGACCTGACACGCCCGCAGCATTCCGGCTGGGCATGCGTCTGGTGCGGCAAGTCCCTGCTCGAAACCGGCGGCACCAGTGCCGGCATCGCGCGCGGCAGCCTCGGCGCCCACGTCCTCGACATCGAGGTCTACGCCTGCCCCGACTGCGCGCCCGCCCTCACGAACTCCCGTCGCCAGCTCGGAACGCCGGCTGCCGACGGGCGCGGCTGCCCAACCTCGTCCCCGTAGTTGGGCAGCCGTTCACCCCTCCCACGCAGGTAACTGGTCACCACCGGGAGAAAGCGCCACCATGGCGGATCTCCCACCGGAAAGGTCCACCACCGATGAAGCGACTCATCCTCCCCGTATGGCGCGCGATCCGAGGCCCGCTCCAGTGGCGTGTCCTCTGGTTCGCCCACGCCAAGTTCATGGTCGGCGTGACCGGCGTCGTCCGCGACGACTCCGGCCGGGTCCTCCTGCTCCGCCACCGCATGTGGCCGCCCGAGAAGCCGTGGGGACTCCCCACGGGCTACGCCAACGCGGGCGAGGAGTTCCCCACGACCATCGTCCGGGAGGTGAAAGAGGAGACCGGCCTCGATGTGAAGGTCGGTCGCCTGGTGCACCTCAAGAGCGGCTACAAGCTGCGCGTCGAGGTCGCCTACGAGGCGCAGTTCGTCGGTGGCTCCCTCAACCTCGACTCCTTCGAGATCCTGGAGGCCCAGTGGTTCTCACCCACGGATCTGCCGGACGGGATGCAGGACTCCCACCGACAGCTCATCACCGGTTCGACGGCCTGAACCTGCTCGCACCGAACGAGGTCCTCGTCGGCGACCGCGCGGCGGTCGCCAACACCCTCGCCCAGTGGCGTACCGACCCGTCGCCGCTGACCAACAGCGCCGCCCACACCGCCCACACCTTCCGCTCCCTGTCCGAACGGCTGGACACGTGGGAGGTCGCGGGCATCGACACCGCGCCCGTGCGCAGCGGCCTGCACCGGGCCCGTATCCGCTACGCCGAGTTCGGCCTCGATCAGATGCTGCCCCTGGACCGTGTGCTCGTCGGCGCGGAATCGGCCCGGCCTGGCGCCTGGGGCGGCTTCCACCACCCCGATCAGGGCTACCGGCACATGCAGATGGTCGCGGTCATCACCATGTACGGGCCGATGGGCGAGGCGGCGCCGGCCGATGCCGGGCTGGCGATGCTCGACGTGGTGCGGGCCTACGCGCACGACTGCCTGCACTACGGGTCCGCGCGCCGGTACATCCTCATGGGCGACCGGGTGGTGCGCACGCAGTACGGCATCAACTGGCGCCGAACTGACGGCCGCTCGTACTCCGCTGCCGACCTGCACGACGCCGCGCACACCCGCAACCTGGGGATCGTCATGGAGGGCGCGTGCGACCGGGAGGCCCGGCGCATCACCCGGTACGTCGCCAACCGGTTCGGGATCACCGGCCCCGACTCCCCACAGACGCCGGGCTGGTGGGCGTACCGGGACGTCACGGGCCAGCTCGCCACCGAGGCCCCGACTGGCCTGGACATCGCGGGCGAGGCGGGCGCCTACGTGGCTTCGCTCGGCCGCTACGAGCGCGGCGTGAACGCCCGCTACGAGAGGTGGCTGGCCGAGTTCGGGGCGGGCGAGCCGGAGGAACTGCACGACCTGGTCGTGGCCGCCATCATCAGCGGTGACACCAGCCGACTGTGCCGGTGGCTCGACAGCCGACTCGGGCCGGGAGCGTTCAATGGCATGTTCCAGGCCGGTGGCTACCTGACGGCGCCGCCTGAGGCGGCGCCTGCCTGACCCGTCACCGCTCGAAGGCCCCGGCCGGACGCCGATCCGGCCGGGGCCGCTTCATGCTCAGACCGCCGCGGCCCCATCGGACCCGCGACGACATGTGTCGCAGCGTCGACCGTGCAGCAGCGGGCGCGCCCAGTCGATGTCGGGCTTCACGATGTACTGGACATCGAAGGCGCCGTGGAACGGGAAGCCACCCTCGTCGGTGTCGTAGGCGTGGATGACCGCGTTAGGGTCGTCGTCGCGAAGCCGACCGTCCCGCCCGGCCACCTCTATGGCGATCTTCAGTGTGGTCATCTGCCGAGTATGTGGCCATGTGCACCTCCAGCACCAGGAATTGAGACTACGGATTGTGATCACTGACTAGAGGTGTCATGGCTTCATATTGGGGTTGCCGCAGCCGGTGCCGCCGCTGATGAGGAAGGAGAGCCGCGCGTCCAGCAGCGCCCGCAGGACGCGGTCCCCGCCGGGTGGCACCGTGCCCGCCGTCACGAGTTCGTCGAGCGTGAAGGCCCGGGGCCGTACGACCCGCAGCGACAGGCAGGTGCAGCCGACGGCCACCGGGGGCAGCACCGCGTGCAGCCGGGTCCCGTCGGGCAGACGGGCATCGGCCCAGGGCCGCGCGTCGTCGAGCCGGCGTCCGGCCACGGCGGCCAGGCGCTGCGCGAGGCGTCGTACGGCCGCCGTATCGGGGAAGGTCACCGCGGTCAGCTCGAGTCCGCCGCCCCGGTCCACCCACACCCGGTCCGGCGCCGACACCAGAACGTCGGTGACCGAGGGGTCGGCGAGCAGGGGTTCGAGCGGTCCGCTGCCCACCAGTTCGGAGCGCAACCGGTCGGCCGCGCCAAGGACTTCGGCGTCACCGAGCACGCGGCCCTGCTCGCGCAGCGCCTGCGCCACGCGCGCAGGCGTCGGTTCCGCCCCGCTCTCGGCCAGCCACCGGCGTACCCCGTCGAGCAGTTCCGGCCCGTCCGCCACCTCGGTTCCGGGAAGTGATCTCGTACTCGCGGGAGCCGTGCGCGTCCCGGCGGGCGACGTCCTCGTGATCGCGGGAGCCGTCCTCGTGGTCACGGGATGCGTCCTCATGCGCCACCCGCTTCCACCAGCGTCCGCTCCCAGAAGCCCGCGCAGAAGCGGGCCAGTGGGCCGCGGCCGGTCGCGCCGGGCGGCTTGCCCCCGTCGTGGGGGCGCAGCAGTCCCGACTCGACGGGCACCTCGCCGGCCAGGGGCAGTCCGAGCAGGCGGGCCACTTCACGGTCGTCGAGACCGGGCGCGTACGGCCCGCGCACCACCACCCGCAGATCGCGCAGGACCATGCCGACGGCGGAGGCCACGCGTCCGGCGGCGGCGACGGCGCGCAGTTCGGCGGGGACCACCAGGAGCGCGAGGTCGAGCTGGGCGAGCACCTCGGCGACCCCGTCGTCCAGGCGCCGGGGCAGGTCGACGACGACGGTGCCGCCGCGCCGTCGGGCGGCGGCCAGCACGGCCCGTACGGCCTGGGGCGGGACGGCGACGCAGTCGCCGCGGTCCCAGCTGAGCACCCTGAGGGAGTGGAGCCGGGGCAGCGACTCCTCCAGGGCGCCGCCGCCGACCCGGCCGCGCGAGGCGGCGAAGGCGGGCCAGCGCAGCCCCTCGGCCGTCTCGCCGCCGAGGAGGACGTCGATACCGCCGCCGAGCGGATCCGCGTCGACGAGCAGGGTGCGGAGTCCCTCGCGCGCGGAGGTGACGGCTAGCGCGCAGGCGAGGGTGGAGGCGCCGGCTCCGCCGCGGCCGCCGATGACGCCGACGGTGAGTGCCGGGCGGCCGACGCCCTCGGCGACGTCGGCGATGCGGTCGACCAGCCACTGCTCGCCATCGGGAAGCATCAGGACGTGGTCGGCGCCGATCTGGACCGCGCGTTTCCAGACCCCGGAGTCGTCCTGGTCGCGGCCGACCAGCACCACTCCTCGTCTGCGGGTGGCGCCGCGCACGCGACGTGCGGCGTCGTCGCCGACCAGGACGAGGGGCGCGGCCTCCCAGCTGCCTCTGCGCTCGGGCACGCCGTGGTGGACCTCGGGATGCGCGCCGGCCGCCGCGCACAGGCGCAGCAGGTCGTCGAGGAGGCCGGCGTCCTCGGTGACGATCAGCGGTCGTTCCGATCGCCCTTCGGCGGTGGGTGGTGGATCGTGGGTGACAGTTCCGGTCACGTGTGTTCCCCGTTCGCTGCGTGTGCCGCGCGGCCCGTGGGGCCTCGCGATTCCCAAAGGTGTGAAGAACCGGCAACCGGCCTTCATATGGGGGCCGATAGGAACCGGCCATACGCACACCGGCAATCGGAACCGGCCATGAACTCGGCGCGGCCGGAGTGCGTGGGAATCACGGTGCAGCGAACCGGGAAATCATGTGGATCTTGGTCGAAAACTGTGGACAACTCTGCGGTTGTGAATATCGCCGTCACCCATACCGGTGACGCCTGTGCTGGTCCTGTGCGACTTCCGCAGAGCACCTCTACGATTACACAACGTGACGAATCGCGGCCATGACAGACCCGCGCCCGGCGGCGCTCGACACGGCCTCACGGCGGCGTGAACTGAAGTAGGAAGGGAGAAAAACCCACCCGGACATGCGACGACCCCCGCCGGGGGGGAGAGCGGGGGTCGTCCCCACGGCCGACTCGGGGGGGAGGAGTCGGACCGGGTTAGCACGGTCGCGAACGATCCGTGACTTCCATGGTGTACCCGAGAGCCCTCTCAGGCAAACCCACGCGCCCCACCTTACGCCGAATGGAGGGCGCCTATGCTCGGGGCGTGGAAAACCACTCCTTGCCCCGCACGGCAGCCTTCTTCGACCTGGACAAGACGGTCATTGCGAAGTCGAGCACGCTCACCTTCAGCAAGTCGTTCTACCAAGGCGGGCTGATCAACCGCAGGGCCGCCTTGCGGACCGCATATGCCCAGTTCGTCTTCCTGGTCGGCGGTATGGACCATGACCAGATGGAGCGCACGCGCGAGTACCTGTCCGCGCTGTGCCGTGGCTGGAACGTCCAGCAGGTGAAAGAAATCGTGGCCGAGACCTTGCACGACCTGATCGATCCGATCATTTACGACGAGGCCGCCTCCCTCATCGAGCAGCACCACACGGCCGGCCGCGACGTGGTGATCGTGTCCACGTCGGGCGCCGAGGTGGTCGAGCCGATCGGCAAGCTGCTCGGCGCCGACCGCGTCGTGGCGACCCGCATGGTCGTGGGCGACGACGGC
This sequence comes from Streptomyces sp. V3I7, assembly GCF_030817495.1. Lineage (NCBI taxonomy): Bacteria > Bacillati > Actinomycetota > Actinomycetes > Kitasatosporales > Streptomycetaceae > Streptomyces > Streptomyces sp. V3I7. The sequence continues at coordinate 3,646,798 of NZ_JAUSZK010000001.1, read as the reverse complement.
TGCTTCACCGGTGAGGTGGAGTACTACGCGTACGGCCCGACCAAGGCCGAGGCGGTCAAGGAGCTGGCCGAGTCCGAGGGGTACGACCTCGACCGCTGCTACGCCTACAGCGACTCGGTGACGGACCTGCCGATGCTCCGGACCGTCGGGAACCCGCACGCCGTGAACCCGGACCGCGCGCTGCGCCGCGAGGCACTCGCGCGCGGGTGGCCGGTCCTGGACTTCAACCGCCCGGTGCGGCTCAAGCAGCGACTGCCCGCCCTCTCGGCACCGCCGCGTCCGGTCCTGGTCGCGGCGGCGGCTATAGGAGCGGCCGCGGCCACCGCGGGCCTGGTCTGGTACACGAACCGGCGCCGCAACTCGTTGGCCTGAAGCGGCCTTTCGCCCCCGCCGTACCGCCCGGCACGGGGGCGCCCCTTTTGCTTCTGTTTGAACCTAAAAGTAAAGATCTACGGCCAGGACTACCGTTCACCCCGAGGGTGCAGTACAAAGGACTCAACGGCCCGCGAGACCAAAGGACATCCGAGAGGATCACCTTTATCAACGCATTTGGCCCACGGACCGAGCATGTGAATCGGGAACCCACGCGACGTCGACCCGTCGATTACGGGCCAGCCCACCAGGTGACGGACAAAGTCTCCGACCTGATGGATCTTCTCGAGGACGCTTGGTACCTCGGTGACCATGCCAGCGGCGGTACGAGGACTCGTACCGCCGCAACCCTTCACAGGGCCCCCTTCTGGGGGCCTTTTCGCTGCTAGGGCCTGTCGTTTGGATCATCCCGGCGTCGCGGGGTCTGGCACGCACATCTGCCGCGTTGTCGTCGGTTGCCAACTCCCCCACGCTCGGCTCCGCTCGCGCGGGGGGACCCCCATCGCGTTGACGCCCTCCTCCGCCTTGCAGCTGCACGCACCAGACCCCGCTCGGGTCGGTCGAGAAGTACCGCACCTCACAGCCGGCCTGATCCAAACGACAGACCCTAGGCGGCGCCGCGCTGGAGCGCCTCGCACACCGCCGTCGACTCGCGCGCCCCCAGCTCGACCGCCCTGCCGCAGTGGGCGATCCAGGCCGCCATGCCCTGCGGGGTGCCGGACAGATAGCCGTCGAAGGCCGCGAGGTAGGCGGCGCGGCCCAGTTCGGCGTGGCCGACCTCGGCCGGGCAGACCGACTTCGGGTCGAGGCCGCTGCCGATCAGGACGATCCGCTCGGCCGCGCGTGCGACCAGGCCGTTGTGGGAGGCGAAGGGGCGCAGTGCGAGCAGCTCGCCGTGCACGACGGCCGCGGTCACCAGGGCGGGCGCCGCACTCCCCGCGATGATCAGCCGCGACAGACCTTCGAGCCGGCCGGCGACCTCGTCCGCGTCCGGCAGCGGCCGCTCGATCAGCGGCTCGTCGACGACCTCGCCGGCGTGCCGGGGCCGGCCGACCTCGTCCCCGTCGCTCGCGGCGGCCACCATGTGCAGCCGGGCCAGCACCCGCAGGGGCGACTGACGCCAGATGGACAGCAGCTGGCCCGCCTCGGCGGTCAGCCGCAGGGCCGCTCCCATGACGCGCGCCTCGCCGTCGACACCGAAGTCACTGCGCCGGCGCACCTCCTCCAGAGCCCAGTCCGCACCGGAGAGCGCCGCGGAACCGCGGGCGCCGCGCAGCGCGGCCTCGGAGGTGATCTCGTTGCTGCGGCGCCGCATGACCCGGTGCCCGTAGACCCGGTCCACGGACTTGCGCACGGACTCCACGGACTCGGCCACACCAGGCAGCGAGCCCAGGGCCGCGAGCGGATCGGCGGTCGCGCCTGTCGTACTCATGAGTACGACCCTACCGACTGCCCCCACCCCTCGAAGGAGTGGTCTTCTTCACTTCCTGCCACCACACACGGAGAGCGAGTGACTACCCTTCGTGAACATGAAAATTGCGTTCGTCGGGAAGGGCGGCAGCGGCAAGACCACGCTCTCCTCCCTCTTCATCCGTCAGCTCGCGGCCGCCGGCGCGCCCGTCGTCGCCGTCGACGCCGACATCAACCAGCACCTGGGGGCCGCGCTCGGCCTCGACGAGCCGGAGGCGGCCGCACTGCCCGCCATGGGCGCGCAGCTGTCGCTGATCAAGGACTATCTGCGCGGCGCCAACCCGCGCATCGCCTCCGCCGCGATGATGATCAAGACGACCCCGCCCGGCCGGGGTTCGCGGCTGGTGAGCGTGACCGAGCCCAATCCGGTGTACGACGCCTGCGCGCGTCCCGTGGAACTCGACGGCGGCGCCGTCCGTTTGATGGTCACCGGGCCCTTCACCGACGCCGACCTGGGGGTCGCCTGCTACCACTCCAAGACGGGAGCGGTGGAGCTGTTCCTCAACCACCTGGTCGACGGCCGCGACGAGTACGTGGTGGTCGACATGACGGCGGGCTCGGACTCGTTCGCGTCCGGCATGTTCACCCGCTTCGACATCACGTTCCTCGTCGCCGAGCCGACCCGGAAGGGGGTCTCCGTCTATCGCCAGTACAAGGAGTACGCCCGCGACTTCGGCGTCACCCTGAAGGTCGTCGGCAACAAGGTGCAGGGGCAGGACGACGTCGACTTCCTCCGCGCGGAGGTCGGGGACGACCTGCTCGTGACGGTCGGGCACTCGGACTGGGTGCGCGCCATGGAGAAGGGCCGGCCGCCCCGGTTCGACCTCCTGGAGGACGCCAACCGCCTTGCCCTGCACGCTCTTCAGGAAGCCGCCGACGCGACGTACGAGCTGCGCGATCACGAGCGCTACACGCGCCAGATGGTGCAGTTCCACCTGAAGAACGCCGAGGCCTGGGGCAACGAGCGCACTGGGGCCGACCTGGCGGCGCAGGTCGACCCCGGCTATGTGCTCGGCGAGGACGTCACCGCCCTCGCCTGAGGGCTACCGCTTGGCCGCCGGCGCCCCGGGAACGCCCTTCGGGGCGGGGGCGGGGCGCGCCGACAGGAAGGACGCCCACCCCTTCTTGGGTGCCTCGCCGACCTCCAGGGTGCGCAGCTTCTCCAGGGTCTGCGGGTCCTGGGCGTCCAGCCAGTCGGCCAGCTGCCGGAAGGACACGCAACGCACCTCGGGCTTGTTGCACACCTGCCCGATGACCTCGTCGAGGGCACGCATGTAGGTGCCGCCGTTCCAGGACTCGAAGTGGTTGCCGATGACCAGGGGTGCGCGGTTGCCGTCGTACGCCCGGGAGAAGCCCTTGAGCAGGCCGTCGCGCATCTGGTCGCCCCAGCGGCCGTACATGTCGGGGTCACCCTGGGTCGAGGTGCCGGACTGGTTGACCATGAAGTTGTAGTCCATGGTCAGCTGTTCGTAGGTGTGCCCGGGGAAGGGGACGAGCTGCATCGACAGGTCCCACAGCCCCTCCTTCTTCTTGGGCCAGACCTGGTTGTTGACGCCACTGGTGTCGTAGCGGAAGCCGAGCTGGCTCGCCGCCTTCACGAAGTTCTTCTGCCCCTCCAGGCAGGGGGTGCGGCCGCCGATCAGCTCCTTGTCGTAGTCGAAGGGGAGCGAAGAGTCCTTCGACAGGCCGGTGTTGGTCTTCCAGGTCTTCACGAACTGCTTGGCCTGGGAGATCTCGTTCTTCCAGTCCTCCACCGACCACTGCCCGACTCCGCCCTCGGGGCCGCAGAAATGGCCGTTGAAGTGGGTGCCGATCTCGTTGCCTTCGAGCCAGGCGAGCCGCAGCTGCTTGACGGTGTCCTCGATGCCCTTCTTGTCGTTGAAGCCGATCTCGGAACGGCCCGGCGTGTGCTGAGGCGGCTGGTACAGGTCCCGCTTGTCCTCGGGCAGCATGTACACGCCGCTGAGGAAGTACGTCATGGTCGCGTTGTTGGCCTTGGCGACCTTGCGGAAATGGGAGAACAGCTTCTGGCTGTCCTCGCCCGCGCCGTCCCAGGAGAACACGACGAACTGCGGGGGCTTCTGACCGGGCTTGAGGCGCTCAGGACGGGGGAGGTGCGGCTGAGCCCCGGTGTACGCGGTGGATCCGTCGCCGATCAGGCGGACCACGCTGTTGGGCGCCGGCGCTCCCTTCTCCGCTCCGGGTGCCCCTTCCTTCGAACCACTTGAGCCGGTCGCGCAACCGGCGAGCGACGCGGCACAGGCCGCGGCGACCATGGCACCCGCGGCGATCCTTGGGGTGGCGGCCATGTTCCGCCCACCTTCTTCCTTCTCTCAGGCGAACGCTGACAGGGCGTTTTCTGGTGTTCTGTCGGGTTCTGCCGACAGCGCCGCCAAGGTCGCACGGGACCGAGAAGGAGTTAGTACGACAAGCCGATGAAATGCCCACATCACCCCGACGGAGCAATAGGTGCCCCATTTGCCCCGAAAACCCATGCGCGACTTTTACTCTGGATTACGATTCGTTTACTGAGCGTTGATCTTGTCCCGCCACTGCCCGCCGTAACTCACGGCCGCGCCCCGCGCCGTCGGCGACGGCACCCACCGACCGCGCCGCCCCGGAGGAGAGACGGGAAACCATGTCAGCCTGCGTTCCTATCCGGCTCCGAAGCCTCGCCGTCCTCGCCCGAGCCGCCGGTCTCCCCACCGCCGTCCCGGCCCGGACGAAGCGCCCCCACCCACCGGACAGCCCGCCCCCGACGCCGCCCCGCCGCTTCCGTGTCGCGGGCGCCGACGTCTCCGCGTCGGTCGCGGTCTTCCTGATCGCCCTGCCCCTGTCCCTCGGTATCGCCCTCGCCACCGGCGCTCCCCTCCAGGCCGGCCTGGTGGCCGCGGCCGTCGGCGGGATCGTCGCGGGACGGCTCGGCGGTGCTCCCCTCCAGGTCAGCGGCCCAGCCGCCGGACTCACGGTCGTCACCGCCGATCTGATCCAGCGATACGGGTGGCGTACGACCTGCGGCATCACGGTGCTCGCCGGGCTCGCGCAACTGGGGCTGGGCTGCCTGCGCGTGGCCCGCTCCGCGCTCGCCGTCAGCCCCGCCATCGTGCACGGGATGCTCGCCGGCATCGGTGTCACCATCGCCGTCGCCCAGCTGCACGTCGTCCTGGGCGGCACGCCGCAGAGCTCCGTCATCGCCAACGTCCTCGCACTACCGGGTCAGTTGGTCCGCCTGCACCCGGGCGCCGTGTCGGTCAGCCTCCTGACCCTGGCGGTGCTGCTCGCGTGGCCCCGCGTTCCGGGGCGCGTGGGGCGGGCGGTGCGGAAGGTTCCGGCACCGCTGGTCGCGGTCATGGCCGCCACGGCACTGGCCGCGCTGAGCGGACTGCACGTGGCCCGTGTCGACCTGCCCTCCTGGTCCCACCACGCACTTCCGCAGCTCCCCGAGGGTCCGGTGCCGGGCATCGCGGGGGCCGTGCTCACCATCACCCTGGTCGCCAGTGTCGAGTCCCTCCTGTCCGCCGTGGCCGTCGACAAACTGGCCACCGCCCGCGGCGGGCCACGCGTGCCGCGAGCCGATCTGGACCGCGAACTCCGAGGTCAGGGCGCCGCCAACATCGTGTCCGGAGCGCTCGGCGGCCTGCCCGTCACCGGCGTCGCGGTCCGCAGCGCGGCAAATGTGCGATCCGGTGCCATGAGCCGGAACTCCACGATGCTGCACGGCGTTCTCGTAGTAGTCGCCGCGCTGCTGATGGCTCCGATCCTGGACCTGATCCCGCTCGCCTCACTCGCCGCTCTGGTGATGGCCGTCGGCATCCAGATGGTGTCCCTGCACCACATCCGCACGGTGACCCGCCACAGAGAACTGCTGGTGTACGCCGCCACCGCACTCGGCGTGGTGGTCCTGGGCGTCCTGGAGGGCGTGGCGCTCGGGGTCGCCATGGCCGTCGCCCTCGCCCTGCACCGCCTCACCCGCACCCGGATCACGCACGCAACGGAGGGAGGAACGCATCACGTACAGGTACAAGGACAGCTGACATTCCTCGCGGTGCCCCGGCTCAGCCGGACCCTGCATCTCGTACCCCAAGGCGCCCACGTCGTCGTGGAGTTGGACGGGTCGTTCATGGACCACGCGGCGTACGAGTCACTGCAGGACTGGCAGAACGCGCACACCGCGCAGGGAGGCACCGTCGAACTGACCGGCCACCGCACCGGTCACGACCTCGCTGAGCTGACGGCTTCCACGGAGTGCCGCTGCCGTCCGTGGACACCGTGGCGCAACCATCAGTGCGAGGCGCCGTCCGGCGGTGAGCGGATCAGTCGATCGGCCGTTACTCGCGACGCCGGTGACGTCCAGTCACCTTCGCGCTCGGCGTCATCCGGTACAGATTCACAGGTCAGACCAACATCGGACACCAACTCCGCCGACGGCTCCGGCCGCTATGAACTGGCCCACGGCATCAGCGCGTTCCAGCGGAACACGGCTCCGCTGGTGCGCGGGGAGCTGGCGCGGTTGGCGCGGGAGGGGCAGCAGCCGTCCCAGCTGTTCCTCGCCTGCGCCGACTCGCGGCTGGTCACCTCGATGATCACCTCCAGTGGTCCGGGCGACCTGTTCGTGGTGCGCAACGTCGGCAACCTGGTGCCACTGCCGGGCGAGGAGAGCGACGACTCGGTCGCGGCCGCGATCGAGTACGCGGTGGACGTACTGAAGGTGCGGTCCATCACGGTGTGCGGGCACTCCGGGTGCGGGGCGATGCAGGCGCTGCTCGACTCCGGGCCCGGGGGCGCGGCGACGCCACTGACGCGGTGGTTGCGGCACGGACAGCCGAGCCTGAACCGGATGACGGACGCCGGCCGGCGCTCGGTGCGGCTGGCCGGGCGGCCCGCCACGGACGCGGCGGAGCGGCTCTGCCTGACCAACGTCGTCCAGCAGTTGGAGCATCTGCGCACCCATGGCTCGGTGGCGCGCGCGCTGGCGAGGGGTGAGCTGAAGCTGCACGGGATGTACTTCCATGTGGGCGAGGCGCAGGCGTATCTGCTCGGCGGGGCTGCGGAGGATGGGGTGTTCGAGCAGGTGACGGGCGTGGAGGAGGTCGCGAGCCCGGCGTGAGGGGAAGGGGCAACCAAAGGTCTACACCAATTTCGGTCGACCCTTGTCATCAGGCTCCTGGTCTGATGAGCTGTGGCCTGGGACACAACGGACACCCTTCGAAAGGGAGATGTCGTGAGCAACGAAAGCCTGGCCAACCTGCTGAAGGAAGAGCGCAGGTTCGCGCCACCCGCCGAGCTGGCCACGGACGCCAACGTCACGGCGGAGGCGTATGAGCAGGCCAAGGCTGACAGGCTCGGCTTCTGGGCCGAGCAGGCCGGGCGACTGGCCTGGGCCGTGGAGCCGACCGAGACGCTGGACTGGTCGAACCCGCCGTTCGCGAAGTGGTTCAAGGACGGCCGGCTCAACGTCGCGTACAACTGCGTGGACCGGCACGTGGAGGCCGGGAACGGCGACCGGGTCGCCATTCACTTCGAGGGCGAGCCCGGCGACAGCCGTGCGATCACCTACGCCGAGCTGAAGGACGAGGTCTCCAAGGCCGCGAACGCCCTGCAGGAGCTGGGAGTTCAGGCCGGAGACCGGGTCGCGATCTACATGCCGATGATCCCCGAGACGGCGATCGCGATGCTCGCCTGCGCCCGGATCGGCGCCCCGCACTCGGTGGTCTTCGGCGGCTTCTCGGCGGACGCGCTCGCGACGCGTATCCAGGACGCCGACGCCAAGGTCGTCATCACGGCCGACGGCGGCTACCGGCGCGGCAAGCCGTCCGCGCTGAAGCCGGCCGTGGACGACGCGGTCACGCGCGTGGACAACGTGGAGCACGTGCTCGTCGTGCGGCGCACCGGCCAGGACGTGGCCTGGAACGACGAGCGCGACGTGTGGTGGGACGAGATCGTCGGGCGGCAGCCGGCGGAGCACACGCCGGAGGCGTTCGAGGCGGAGCACCCGCTGTTCATCCTCTACACGTCCGGTACGACGGGGAAGCCCAAGGGCATCCTGCACACCTCCGGCGGCTACCTCACGCAGACGTCCTACACCCACCACGCCGTCTTCGACCTCAAGCCGGAGTCGGACGTGTTCTGGTGCACGGCGGACGTCGGCTGGGTGACCGGGCACTCGTACATCGTCTACGGGCCGCTGGCGAACGGCGCCACCCAGGTCATGTACGAGGGCACGCCGGACACTCCGCACCAGGGCCGCTTCTGGGAGATCGTGCAGAAGTACGGGGTGACGATCCTGTACACGGCGCCGACCGCCATCCGTACGTTCATGAAGTGGGGCGACGACATCCCCGCGAAGTTCGATCTCAGCAGCCTGCGTCTGCTGGGGTCGGTGGGTGAGCCCATCAACCCCGAGGCGTGGATCTGGTACCGCAAGCACATCGGCGCCGACAGCACCCCGGTCGTGGACACCTGGTGGCAGACCGAGACCGGCGCGATCATGATCTCGCCGCTGCCCGGCGTGACCGAGACCAAGCCGGGTTCGGCCCAGCGTCCGCTGCCCGGCATCGCGGCGACCGTCGTCGACGACGAGGGGCACGAGGTGCCGAACGGCGGCGGTGGCTACCTGGTCCTGACCGAGCCGTGGCCGTCGATGCTGCGCACCATCTGGGGCGACGACCAGCGGTTCCTCGACACGTACTGGTCGCGGTTCGAGGGCCGGTACTTCGCCGGTGACGGGGCGAAGAAGGACGAGGACGGGGACATCTGGCTGCTCGGCCGCGTCGATGACGTGATGCTGGTGTCAGGGCACAACATCTCGACGACCGAGGTGGAGTCGGCGCTGGTGTCGCATCCGTCGGTGGCGGAGGCGGCCGTCGTGGGCGCGGTGGACGAGACGACCGGGCAGGCCATCGTCGCCTTCGTGATCCTGCGGGGCTCGGCGTCCGAGGGCGAGAACCTCGTCGGCGATCTGCGTGACCACGTCGGCGCGACGCTCGGGCCGATCGCCAAGCCGAAGCGGATCCTGCCGGTGGCGGAGCTGCCGAAGACCCGCTCCGGCAAGATCATGCGCCGTCTGCTGCGCGACGTGGCCGAGAACAGGCAGCTCGGGGACGTCACGACGCTGACCGACTCCACGGTCATGGAGTTCATCCAGGCCAAGCTCCCCGCGGCGCCGAGCGAGGACTGAGCACCCCGGACCCGCACGGACGGGAGGGGCATCTCCACGAGCGCGGAGGTGCCCCTTCCGTCTGCTTAGGTAAAATAAACAAAGCGTCTTGCGACGCCGAGATCCACGAGATCCATAGGTGCGCCGGGAAGTCTGGTCGGCATGTGTTCCGCCTGCCCATCGACCGGAGGTGTCCCCCGTGACCCGGCCCCGTTCCACCGCCCCCGTCCGCACGTTCTTCGGGCGGCTGTCGCTCCCCGAACGCACCTTCCTCGCGGACGCGCTGCGCGCGGAGACGGTGGGCGGTGTACTGCTGCTGATAGCCGCGATCGCCGCCCTGGTCTGGGCGAACATCCCCGCGCTGCACGGCGCCTACGAGAGCGTCAGCCACTTCCGCTTCGGCCCCGCGGCCCTCGGCCTGGACCTGTCCGTCGCGCACTGGGCCGCCGACGGGCTGCTGGCGGTGTTCTTCTTCGTCGCCGGGATCGAGCTCAAGCGCGAGCTCGTCGCCGGTGATCTGCGCGACCCCAGGGCCGCCGTGCTGCCCGTCGTCGCGGCGCTGTGCGGGATGGCCGTACCGGCGCTCGTCTGCACCCTCACCGCCGTCGCCGGCGGCGGCTCGGCGCGCGGCTGGGCGGTGCCGACCGCCACCGACATCGCCTTCGCCCTGGCCGTGCTCGCGGTCATCGGTACGTCGCTGCCGAGCGCCCTGCGCGCCTTCCTGCTGACCCTCGCCGTCGTCGACGACCTGTTCGCGATCCTGATCATCGCCGTGTTCTTCACGGACCGCATCGACTTCGCCGCGCTCGGCGGCGCCGTCCTCGCCCTCGCCGTCTTCTGGCTGCTGCTGCGCAAGGGCGTGCGCGGCTGGTACGTGTACGTCCCGCTCGCGCTCGTCGTCTGGGCGCTGATGTACAACAGCGGCGTCCACGCGACGATCGCGGGCGTGGCCATGGGCCTGATGCTGCGCTGCACCACCCGCACGGGCGAAGAGCGCTCGCCGGGCGAGCGCGTCGAGCACCTGGTGCGCCCGCTGTCGGCGGGGCTCGCCGTACCGCTGTTCGCGCTGTTCAGCGCGGGTGTGTCGGTGTCGGGCGGGTCACTCGCGGACGTGTTCGCCAAGCCGGAGACGCTGGGCGTGGTGCTGGGGCTGGTCGTCGGCAAGACGGTCGGCATCTTCGGCGGGACCTGGCTGACCGTCCGCTTCACCCGGGCCTCGCTCAGCGACGAACTGGCCTGGGCGGACGTCGCCGCGGTCGCCGTACTCGGCGGTGTCGGCTTCACCGTCTCCCTGCTCATCGGCGAACTCGCCTTCGAGGGCGACGCGGTGCTGACGGACGAGGTCAAGGCGGCCGTGCTGACCGGCTCGCTCATCGCGGCCGTCTGTGCGACGGTGCTGCTGAAGATCCGCGACACCAAGTACCGCCGCCTGTGCGCGGACGAGGAACGGGACGACGACCTCGACGGCATCCCGGACGTCTACGAGCAGGACGATCCGGCGTACCACCTGCGCATGGCGCGGATCCACGACAGCAAGGCCGCCGAACACCGGAGGATCGCCGCCGAGATGACCGCCGCACGCCGCGAGTCCGCCCCCGAAGAAGCCGCGGACGAACGGAAAACCGTCGCGGACACGGCCGCCGCGGCGCGCCACGTGCGTGCCCAAGGGCCGGGCAGGGCAGGCGAGGAAGGCGACCGTCCGGCATGATCTGACGAGACGGTACAAAACGAGACGGCACGCAGAGGAAGAGGGAGACCGCGATGAGCGCACCCCAGGGCAGCCCGGTTGGCGCCGAACACAGCATCGGACAGCTGTTCGCCTCGGCGACGACCGAGATGTCGGCGCTGGTGCACGACGAGATCGCGCTGGCCAAGCTCCAGCTCAAGCAGGACGTCAAGCGCGGCGCGACGAGCGGCGGCGCGTTCATGGCGGCCCTCGTGATCCTGGTGTTCTCCCTGCCGATGCTCAACTTCGCGCTGGCGTACGGCATCAGGACCTGGAGCCACTGGAACATGGCGCTCTGCTTCCTGCTGTCGTTCGCGGCGAACGTGCTGCTCGCCGCGCTCCTCGCGCTGATCGGACTGGCCTTCGCGAAGAAGGCCAAGAAGAGCCGGGCCCCGCAGAAGGTCGCGGCGTCCGTGAAGGAGAGCGCGAACGTGCTGCAGAAGGCCAAGCCGCACCCCCGCCAGGGCGTCGCCGAGCACCGTGCCCTCGAGCCCGCCGAGGATGTGGCACGCTCATCGTCATGACGGATCCCGCCACTCCTTCGGTCGAACGCCTCGTCGTCCCCGGAGGAATCGAGGTAACGCACCGGGACGTCGCCGCCAACGGTGCCCGCTTCCACATCGCCGAGGTGGGCGACGGCCCACTGGTCATGCTGCTGCACGGCTTCCCGCAGTTCTGGTGGACCTGGCGCCACCAGCTGGCGGCGCTGGCGGACGCGGGGTTCCGGGCGGTGGCGATGGACCTGCGGGGCGTGGGCGGCAGCGACCGTACGCCGCGCGGCTACGACCCGGCCAACCTCGCCCTCGACGTCACCGGCGTCATCCGCTCCCTCGGTGAGCCGGACGCCGCGCTGGTGGGGCACGACCTGGGCGGCTATCTGGCGTGGACGGCCGCCACGATGCGCCCGAAGCTCGTACGGCGGCTCGCGGTGGTCTCGATGCCGCACCCCCGGCGCTGGCGTGCGGCGATGCTGCGGGACGCCCGGCAGACGGCCGCGAGCTCCTACATCTGGGGGTTCCAGCGGCCCTGGATCCCGGAGCGGCAGCTCACCGCGGACGACGGCGCGCTGGTGGGCCGGCTGATCCGGGAGTGGTCGGGCCCGCGGCCGCTGGAGGACGAGGCGATCGAGACGTACCAGCGGGCGATGTGCATTCCGTCGACCGCGCACTGCTCGATCGAGCCGTACCGCTGGATGGTGCGGTCGCTGGCGCGGCCGGACGGCTTCCTGTTCAGCCGCCGGATGAAGCGGCCGGTGCGGGTGCCGACGCTGCATCTGCACGGCTCGCTGGACCCGGTGATGCGGACGCGCAGCGCGGCCGGCTCGGGCGAGTACGTCGAGGCGCCGTACCGCTGGCGGCTGTTCGACGGGCTGGGGCACTTCCCGCATGAGGAGGACCCGGTCGCTTTCTCCACCGAACTGATCAACTGGCTGAAAGACCCCGAACCCGATCGGTGACCGAGCCGGAGCGCCCGGAATCCGGATCGGAACACCTGTCCGACGAACGGCCACATGCCCGGCGCATAGGCCAATTGAGGGGCTCGGGCGCGGTTATCGACCTTGGGGCACGGGCAGACGTCGGGGTATGGGCTGGACGCACGACTACAGTGACGCACCCCGCAACCGCCGCTCGGCCGCCGGCCTGAGCTCTCACCAGCGAGGGACCCCGCAGATGCCGGACGGCGGCCTGCGGGTGGGGATCTCGCTCATTCTGCGCCGCCGGGCCCGCTGGGTCTCGGTGCGCATCCGGCATCCGCGGGGCTGAGCCCCGCACCCCCTTCCGGCCTACAGGGCGCAGCTGTCCGTGCCCACCTGCTGGTTGGCCGTGCGTCCCGTGGTGATGTCCTGCTGGATCTCGTCCGCCGTGAGCGCGTAGCCGGTGTCGGCGTCGTCCAGGGACTTCGCGAAGACCACGCCGTAGACCTGGCCTGCGGGCGTGAGCAGCGGACCGCCGGAGTTGCCCTGGCGGACGGTCGCGTACAGCGAGTAGACGTCGCGGCGGACGGTGCCGCGGTGGTAGATGTCCGGGCCGTTGGCGGTGATGCGGCCGCGCACGCGCGCGGCACGGACGTCGTACGACCCGTTCTCGGGGAAGCCCGCGACGATCGCGCCGTTGCCGCTCGCCGCGTCGGTCGTCGAGAAGCGCAGGGGGCGCGCCTCGAGGTCCGGTACGTCGAGGACGGCGATGTCGCGCCGCCAGTCGTAGAGGACGACCTTGGCGTCGTACTTGCGGCCCTCGCCGCCTATCTGCACGGTGGGTTCGTCGACGCCGCCGACGACGTGCGCGTTGGTCATGACGCGGCGGTCGGCGAAGACGAAGCCGCTGCCCTCCAGGACCTTGCCGCAGCTCTGGGCGGTGCCCATGACCTTGACGATGGACTTCTGGGCGTGCCGCGCGACGGGGCTGCCCGCGAGGGCCGGGTCCGGCGGGCGGACGTCGGTGATCGGCTCGTTGGCGAAGGGGCTGAAGACCTGCGGGAAGCCGTTCTGGGCGAGGACGGTGGAGAAGTCCGCGAACCAGGTGTCGGCCTGCGTGGGCATGGCCTGGGAGACGCCGAGGAGGACCTTGGAGCTGCGGACCTCCTTGCCGAGGGTCGGCAGGGTCGTCCCGGCCAGGGCCGAGCCGATCAGCCAGGCGACCAGGAGCATGGCGACGACGTTGACGAGGGCGCCGCCGGTCGCGTCGAGAGCGCGGGCCGGTGACCAGGTGATGTAGCGGCGCAGCTTGTTGCCGAGGTGTGTGGTCAGGGCCTGGCCGACGGAGGCGCAGACGATGACGACGATCACGGCGACGACGGCGGCGGTGGTGCTGACCTCCGCGTTGCCGGTCAGCCAGTCCCAGATGACGGGCAGCGCGTAGATGGCGACGAGTCCGCCGCCCAGGAAGCCGATCACCGACAGGATGCCGACGACGAAGCCCTGGCGGTAGCCGACGATCGCGAACCACACGGCGGCGGCGAGCAGCAGGATGTCCAGCACATTCACGGACGCCACCCTGTCATGACCGCCAGTCGAGTGGGACCTGCTTGTCGCGGTCCCAGGGCAGTTCCCAGCCCGCGTAGTGCAGCAGGCGGTCGATGATTCCCGCGGTGAAGCCCCATACGAGGGCTGATTCGACCAGGAATGCCGGGCCTCTGTGGCCGCTGGGGTGGACGGTGGTGGCCCGGTTGGCGGGGTCCGTGAGATCCGCCACGGGGACCGTGAAGACGCGGGCGGTCTCGCCCGGGTCGACGACACCGACGGGGCTCGGCTTGCGCCACCAGCCGAGCACGGGCGTGACGACGAACTCGCTGACCGGGATGTACAGCTTGGGCAGCACGCCGAAGAGCTGGACGCCGGAGGGGTCGAGGCCGGTCTCCTCCTCGGCCTCGCGCAGGGCGGCCCGCAGCGGGCCGTCGGCCGCCGGGTCGCCGTCCTCGGGGTCGAGGGCGCCGCCGGGGAAGGAGGGCTGGCCGGCGTGGGAGCGCAGCGAGCCGGCGCGCTCCATGAGGAGCAGTTCGGGGCCGCGCTCGCCCTCGCCGAAGAGGATCAGCACGGCGGACTGCCGTCCGGCGCCGTTCTCGGGCGGCAGGAAGCGGCTGAGCTGGAGCGGCTCGACCGTCTCCACGGCGTGCACGACCGGGTCGAGCCAGCCGGGCAGGCCCTCCTTGCTCAGCACCACAGGCTCGTCCTGGGTGTCGCTCGTGTGCGTCATGCCCACCCCCGTTCTGCCGTGTCCGACGCACGGCTCTCTGCCGCTTCCCGGGCGCGGCGCTCGGCCGCCTGGGAAGCGTGACTCGACGGGTCCAACGGCCCGCGGCCGCGAGATCGTTCCGAGGGGTCAACCGGCGTTGACGGGCGCGTCACGCGGCCCCCAGGGGAGGCGCGGGCTTCCCGCCCGCGTCGAGGTAGGACTGCGGGGGCTTCAGGCGCTGGCCCGGGAAGCCGCCCTTCTCGTACTTGAGCAGCTTCCTGGCCTTCTCCGGGTCGGTCTCGCCCTCGCCGTACGCCGGGCAGAGCGGGGCGATGGGGCAGGCGCCGCAGGCGGGCTTGCGGGCGTGGCAGATCCGGCGCCCGTGCCAGATCACGTGGTGCGAGAGGTCCGTCCAGTCGCTCTTGGGGAAGAGCGAGCCGACGGCCGCCTCGATCTTGTCGGGGTCGGTCGCGTCGGTCCACTGCCAGCGCCGTACGAGCCGCTGGAAGTGGGTGTCCACGGTGATCCCGGGTCGTCCGAAGGCGTTGCCGAGGACGACGAAGGCGGTCTTGCGGCCGACGCCGGGCAGCTTGACGAGGTCCTCCAGCCGGCCGGGGACCTCGCCGCCGAACTCCTCGACCAGGGCCTTGGACAGCCCTATGACCGACCTGGTCTTGGCGCGGAAGAAGCCGCACGGGCGGAGGATCTCCTCGACCTCCTCGGGGTTGGCCGCGGCCAGGTCCTCGGGGGTCGGGTACTTCGCGAAGAGCGCCGGGGTCGTCTGATTGACCCTCAGGTCGGTGGTCTGGGCGGACAGCACCGTGGCGACCAGGAGCTGGAAGGGGTTGTCGAAGTCCAGCTCGGGGTGGGCGTAGGGGTACACCTCGGCGAGCTCGCGGTTGATGCGGCGGGCCCGGCGGACGAGGGCGGTGCGCGACTCGTTCCGGGGAGGTTTCGCGGCGGCTTCGCGGACGACCTGCGAAGCTGTCCTGGAGGCAGCCTTGCCGGCGGCCTTCGCGCGGGTGGATCCGGTGGCCGGAGCAGCCTTCGAGGGGGCACCCTTTTTCACAGCTTTCGCCGCTTTCTTCGCGTTGCCGGAGCTCTGTTCGCCCACAGCGGAATCTCGGCGTACAACCACCCGTCCAGCCCCCTTGGCCTGTGCTCTACCGGCGATTTGGACACCCGGCCAGCCTAAAGCCCGGCACGGACATCCGCCGTGGACCTCGAAGATCGGCGCCCAATTGGACCCCTGCCGCTTACCTTGGGACACCTGTGCGGCATCCTTGTGACAGATCACACTGTTTGGACCGTCCGGCAAAATGGGGAACACGATCCCCTGGCACGTGGGGGACCCAGATCCCCTGAGCAGGTCTACAAGGAGAGAACTCGTGGACGACGTTCTGCGGCGCAACCCGCTCTTCGCGGCTCTCGACGACGAGCAGGCCGCGGAGCTGCGCGCCTCCATGAGTGAGGTGACGCTCGCCCGCGGCGACTCCCTCTTCCACGAGGGCGACCCGGGCGACCGGCTCTACGTGGTCACCGAGGGCAAGGTCAAGCTCCACCGCACCTCCCCCGACGGCCGCGAGAACATGCTCGCCGTCGTCGGCCCCAGCGAGCTCATCGGCGAGCTGTCGCTCTTCGACCCGGGCCCGCGCACGGCGACCGCGACCGCGCTGACCGAGGTCAAGCTGCTGGGCCTCGGCCACGGCGACCTCCAGCCCTGGCTGAACGTACGGCCCGAGGTGGCCGGCGCTCTGCTGCGCGCCGTCGCCCGCCGCCTGCGCAAGACCAACGACGCCATGTCCGACCTGGTCTTCTCCGACGTACCCGGCCGCGTGGCGCGCGCCCTGCTGGACCTGTCGCGCCGGTTCGGCGTGCAGTCCGAGGAGGGCATCCACGTCGTCCACGACCTGACGCAGGAGGAGCTGGCCCAGCTGGTCGGCGCGTCCCGCGAGACCGTGAACAAGGCCCTCGCCGACTTCGCCCAGCGCGGCTGGCTGCGCCTGGAGGCGCGGGCGGTCATCCTGCTGGACGTCGAGCGGCTGGCCAAGCGCTCGCGCTGACACCGGCTTCGGCCGTACGACCTCGGGGGTCGGCTTCTCGCGAGCCGGCCCCCGCTGTCATGTCCGTCCTCAGTGGGGTTCCAAGCGCCCGGAAACGCGTCGCGCCACGGCATCCCCGCGGGGCACAGTGACCGCATGTCCGCACTCCCCGCCCCGCACGGTCTCGACGCCAGGGGCTTCATCGCCCGCGAAGGATCCCTCACGCGCGTGCCGGACGCGTTCCGCCCGGTCGTGGCGGCCGCGAGCGAGCGGCTGGCGGAGGCCTTCGGCGCGCGGCTCGACAGCGCGTACCTCTACGGGTCGATTCCGCGCGGCACCGCGCGCGTGGGACGCAGCGATCTCGACCTGCTGCTCGCCCTGCACGAGGAGCCGGACGACGCGGACCGGGAGGCGGCCCGTGCGCTCGGGGAAGCGCTCGACGCCGCGTTCCCGCAGATCGACGGCGTGGGGACGCTCCTGTACAGCCGGGCGCGGCTGCTGAGCGAGCTGGAGCGGTACGACCTGGGTTGGTTCGTCTCCTGCCTGTGCACGCCCCTCCTCGGGGAGGATCTCGCCGCGCACCTGCCCCGCTACCGGCCCGACGCGCTCCTGGCCCGCGAGACCAACGGGGACCTCGCCCTGCTCCTCCCGCGCTGGCGCGAGCGGATCGCCGCGGCCGCGGACACCGAGGAGGCCAGGCGGCCCCTCGTGCGGTTCATGTCGCGGCACCTCGTGCGGACGGGGTTCACGCTGGTGATGCCCCGGTGGAACGGCTGGACCAGCGATCTGGCGGCGATGGCCGAGGTGTTCGGCGCGTACTACCCGCGGCGGGCGGCGCAGATGCGCTCCGCGGCCCGGTACGGCCACGAGCCCTGCGGCAACGGCGTCATCCTGCGGTCGTACGTCGATGACCTCGGGCCGTGGCTCGCGGCGGAGTACACGCGCGTGCACGGCACGAAGGCCCCCCGGCCGGACTGACCCCGAGTCAGCCGAGCCCGGGCTCCTGGATCAGCCCGTGCTCGCGCAGGTACTCCAGCTGGGCCCGGACCGACAGTTCGGCCGCCGGCCACAGGGAGCGGTCGACGTCGGCGTACACGTGGGCGACGACCTCGGCGGCGGTGCGGTGGCCGTTCTCGACGGCCGTCTCGACCTGGGCGAGACGGTGGGCGCGGTGGGCCAGGTAGAACTCGACGGCGCCCTGGGCATCCTCCAGGACGGGACCGTGGCCGGGGAGGACGGTGTGGACGCCGTCGTCGACCGTCAGCGACCTCAGCCGCCTGAGGGAGTCCAGATAGTCGCCGAGGCGGCCGTCGGGGTGCGCCACCATCGTCGTACCGCGGCCGAGGATCGTGTCGCCGGTCAGGACCGCGCGGTCGGCCGGGACGTGGAAGCAGAGCGAGTCCGAGGTGTGGCCCGGGGTGGTGACGACGCGCAGCTCCAGGCCGTCGAGCGCGACCACGTCCCCGGCGGCCAGCCCCTCGTCGCCCAGCCGCAGCGCCGGGTCCAGCGCGCGCACCTTGGTGCGGGTCAGCTCGGCGAAGCGGCCGGCGCCCTCGGCGTGGTCGGCGTGGCCGTGGGTGAGCAGGGTCAGCGCGACGCGCTTGCCGGCCTGCTCGGCCGTGTCCATGACGTTCTGGAGGTGGCCCTCGTCCAGGGGGCCCGGGTCGATCACCACGGCGACGTCGGAGCCGGGCTCGGAGACGATCCAGGTGTTCGTGCCGTCCAGGGTCATCGCGGAGGCGTTGGGCGCCAGGACGTTGACCGCGCGCGCGGTGGCGGGCCCGGAGAGGACACCGCCCCGGGGCTGGCCGGGCAGGGCCGCTGCGTGCGTCATGCCGGGCCTCCCGCGCTCGGCGTGGCCGGGATGTGCTTGGTGAACTCCTCGTGCCCCGGCCAGGACAGGACGATCTCCCCGTCCACCAGGCGGGCGCTGGCCAGCACCGGCGTCATCTCGCGCGCGGGCGCGGCCGCGAGCGCCTCGGCGGCGGTGCCGTACGAGGTCAGCTGACGCAGGGTCGCGATGGTGGGCGGCATCATCAGCAGCTCGCCCTTGTCGTACGAGGCCGCGGCCTCCCCGGGCCGGATCCACACCGTGCGATCGGCCTCGGTGGAGGCGTTCCGGGTGCGCTGGCCCTCGGGGAGGGCGGCGACGAAGAACCAGGTGTCGTACCGGCGGGACTCGAACTCCGGCGTGATCCAGCGGGCCCAGGGGCCCAGCAGGTCGGAGCGCAGGACCAGGCCTCGCCGGTCCAGGAACTGAGCGAACGACAGGTCACGGGCGACCAGGGCGGCGCGGTCGGCCTCCCAGTCGTCGCCGGTGGTGTCGCCGACGACCGAGTCGGGGGCGGGTCCGGCGAGCAGGACGCCCGCCTCCTCGTACGTCTCGCGCACGGCCGCGCAGACGATCGCCTGTGCCCCGCTCTCGTCGACGCCGAGCCGCTCGGCCCACCACGCGCGCGTGGGGCCCGCCCAGCGGATCCGGTGATCGTCGTCGCGCGGGTCGACACCGCCGCCGGGATACGCGTACGCGCCCCCGGCGAAAGCCATGGAGGCGCGTCTGCGCAGCATATGGACGGCGGGGCCGCCGGTGGTGTCCTTCAGGAGCATCACGGTCGCGGCGCGCCTCGGGGACACCGGCGTGAGGGTGCCTTCCGCGAGCGCGCGGATGCGCTCGGGCCACTCCGGGGGATACCACTGCCCATTCGCCATGGGCGGAGGCTATCCCGTGGTGGGCGAATGTTCGAGGGGTCCCTGGGGCCGTCCCGGCCCTACGGGATCAGCTCGACCTGGATCTCGACCTCCACCGGGGCGTCCAGCGGGAGGACGGCGACACCCACCGCGCTGCGGGCGTGCACGCCCTTGTCGCCGAGGACCTCGCCGAGCAGCTCGCTGGCGCCGTTGATCACACCGGGCTGGCCGGTGAAGTCCGAGGCCGAGGCGACGAAGCCGACGACCTTCACGACGCGCGCGATGCGGTCCAGGTCACCGGCGACGGACTTCACGGCGGCCAGGGCGTTCAGCGCGCAGGTGCGGGCCAGTGCCTTGGCCTCGTCGGCGGTCACCTCGGCGCCGACCTTGCCGGTGACCGGCAACTGCCCGTCCACCATCGGAAGCTGACCGCTGGTGTAGACGTACGGGCCGCTCTGCACGGCCGGCTGGTACGCGGCGAGCGGCGGCACGACGTCGGGCAGGGTCAGCCCCAGCTCGGCCAGCCTGGCCTCGACAGCGCTCATTACTGCTTCTCCCGCTTCAGGTAGGCCACGAGCTGCTCGGGGTTCGGCCCGGGCACGACCTGGACGAGCTCCCAGCCGTCCTCGCCCCAGGTGTCCAGGATCTGCTTCGTGGCGTGGACGAGCAGCGGCACGGTTGCGTATTCCCACTTGGTCATACGGCGACTGTAGCCGCTGTTATCCACAGCCTCCCGCGTAGGCGGTGGCCGGACTGGTTAGTCTCGAAGACGTGAGCAGGTTCCAGATCGTCAGCGGCAAGGGCGGCACCGGGAAGACGACGGTCGCCGCCGCCCTCGCGCTGGCCCTGGCCACGGAGGGGAAGCGGACGCTCCTCGTCGAGGTCGAGGGCCGGCAGGGCATCGCACAGCTCTTCGAGACGGAGGCGCTGCCGTACGAGGAGAGAAAGATCGCGGTCGCACCGGGGGGCGGTGAGGTCCACGCCCTCGCCATCGACCCCGAACAGGCCCTGCTGGAGTACCTCCAGATGTTCTACAAGCTGGGAAGCGCCGGCCGGGCCCTGAAGAAACTCGGCGCGATCGACTTCGCCACCACCATCGCGCCGGGCCTGCGGGACGTCCTGCTGACCGGCAAGACGTGCGAGGCGGTGCGGCGCAAGGACAAGAAGGGGCGGTTCGTCTACGACCACGTCGTCATGGACGCGCCGCCGACCGGGCGCGTGACCCGCTTCCTCAACGTGAACGACGAGATGGCGGGCCTGGCGAAGATCGGGCCGATACACCATCAGGCGCAGGCCGTGATGCGGGTCCTGAAGTCGTCGGAGACCGCGGTCCACATGGTCACGCTGCTGGAGGAGATGCCCGTCCAGGAGACGGCGGACGGCATCGCCGAACTGCGGGCGGCGGGGCTGCCGGTGGGCCGGATCATCGTGAACATGGTGCGCCCGCAGGTGCTGGACGCCGCCGACCTGGAACTCGTACGGACCGTGCCGCGCACCGCGGTGGCCAAGTCGCTGTCGGCCGCCGGACTGGGCGGCGCGCGCCGCGGCGGCAACGCGGAGCGGCTGGTGACGCCGCTGCTCGACCAGGCCGCGGAGTACGCCGAGCGGTACGCGCTGGAGCACGAGCAGCGCGCGGTCCTCCGCGAGCTGGATCTGCCGCTGCACGAACTGCCTTTGTTCGCCGAGGAAATGGACCTCGCGGGCGTGTACGAACTGGCCACCGAATTGCGGGAGCAGGGCATGTCAGAACAGGGGATGTCATGAGTCCGGACCCGGCCCACGCACAGGACCCCGCCCGTCACCGGGTCTCCCCCGTCTCACCCGCGCCCGCGCTCGACGTCGACGCGCTGCTCGACGACCCGGACACCCGGATCGTGGTGTGCTGCGGCTCGGGCGGCGTCGGCAAGACGACGACCGCGGCGGCGCTCGGGCTGCGGGCGGCGGAGCGCGGACGCAAGGCCGTGGTGCTGACCATCGACCCGGCCAAGCGGCTCGCCCAGTCGATGGGCATCGACTCGCTGGACAACGTCCCGCGCCGGGTCAAGGGCACCGAGGACCGGGGCGGGGAGCAGTCGGGCGGCGAACTGCACGCCATGATGCTCGACATGAAGCGCACCTTCGACGAGGTCGTCGAGGCGCACGCGGACCCCGAGCGGGCGGCCACGATCCTGGCGAACCCCTTCTACCAGTCACTCTCGGCGGGCTTCGCGGGCACGCAGGAGTACATGGCGATGGAGAAGCTGGGCCAGCTGCGCTCGACGGACGAGTGGGACCTGATCGTCGTCGACACCCCGCCGTCCCGCTCCGCGCTGGACTTCCTGGACGCGCCGAAGCGGCTGGGGTCCTTCCTGGACGGGCGGTTGATCCGGGTGCTGACGGCGCCGGCGAAGCTCGGCGGCCGCGCCGGAATGGCCTTCCTCAACATCGGCATGTCGATGATGACCGGCACGCTGGGCAAGCTGCTCGGCGGGCCGTTCCTGAAGGACGTCCAGACCTTCGTCTCCGCGATGGACACGACGTTCGGCGGCTTCCGTACGCGCGCGGACGCCACGTACAAGCTGCTCCAGGCACCCGGCACGGCGTTCCTGGTGGTGGCGGCGCCAGAGCGGGACGCGCTGCGCGAGGCCGCGTACTTCGTGGAGCGGCTGGCCGCGGAGGGCATGCCGCTCGTCGGGCTCGTGCTCAACCGCGTCCACGGCAGCGGCGCCGACCGGCTGTCCGCCGAGCGGTCGCTGGCCGCGGCGGAAAATCTTGCGGAGCCCCGCATTGTGGATCAGGGCGACGGGAAAGCTGGACTTCGTAACTCTCCCGATCCACACGGCAGTTCATCTTCGGCCCCGCCCTCCGGTTCGCCCGCGTCCGCGTCCCACTCCCCCGCCGGACCGGACAGCGTCGTCGACCGGCTCACGGCAGGCCTGCTGAGGCTGCACGCCGACCGCATGCACCTGCTCACCCGCGAACGACGCACCCGCGACCGTTTCGCGGCACTCCACCCCGAGGTACCGGTGGTGGAGGTCGCCGCGCTCCCCGGCGACGTCCACGACCTCACGGGCCTACGGGAAATCGGCGACCGCCTGGCGAGCCGACCCTCGGACGGGCCTGACACGGAGGCGTGAACGCCCAGTTGTCCGGCGTACGTGCGTAAGTGCGTAAGTCCTGCCTGACGCGGCCGGGCAGGCGACGGAGCTCCACCTGAGCCGGGCACGGGCTGCCGGCAGCACTGCCCGAGGCGATGACGGGCAGGCGGTCCGGAGGCAGGCGCCGCGGCCATACGCCACCGGCGTCGGCGCCCTGGACATGTGCGCGTGCACCGGAGCCGCGCTCCCACGCCGCGCTCCCACGCCGCGGGCACATGCCGGAGCCGAGGGATCCTCCTCAGCTCACCGCCGCGTAGTTCTCGTACACCTCGTCGTCGTCCAGGGGCACGATCCCGGCGCCCCGTTCGTACTCCAGACGTGCGGTCTCCAGGAGCCTGCGCCAGGAGGTCACGGTGGGGCGCCTGCGCAGCAGTGCGCGGCGCTCCCGCTCCGTCATGCCTCCCCACACGCCGAACTCGACGCGGTTGTCCAGCGCGTCGGCCAGACACTCGGTGCGTACCGGACACCCGGTGCACACCGCCTTGGCCCTGTTCTGCGCTGCTCCCTGAACGAACAGTTCATCCGGATCGGTAGTGCGGCAGGCGGCCTGCGCACTCCAGTCGGTTACCCAGCCCATACCGGCGCCGTCCTCTCCCGAATCGAGGCTCCCCCACGGCGGCAGCGGCATATTCACCGCCGCCAGTTGAGGACGTTACGGAAGGTGGGCACAGCGCAACACCCCCTTCGGGCCCAATCTTGAATGGCCCGAACGGACTATGGGTTACCGGCAGATCACCCGCGGGAGTGAGCTGGCGACATGCGTGATCATCCCGGCAAACCGGGACAGTGGTGATGCGCCACAGCGGACGCCGGATGACACACGAGGCGAATTCGGACACGCCGCCCACTCGTCTTGCCATGCCCGACGGAACGATCCGCGGAAGAAAGCCGAGAAGATCCGGAACGATTCGGGGTCGCCGGACGTATTGATACGTGACCGCGCTGCCGTGACAGTTGAGAGCAGCTTAGGCCAAGGCATCCACGCCTGTCCGGCGAACCGCGATGTCACGATCCGGTACTCGAACATCCCGAGGAACACCCGCTCCCGCGGAATGCTCATCACTTCGGATTAGGCTGCCCCCATGCCAAAGAAGCGCTCGGGCGGTGGTCTGTCGCCCATGCAGCAGGCCGCCAAGTTCCTCGGTGTCAGTGTGCTCGCCGGAGCGGTGATGGCGGGCATCGCACTGCCCGCGGCCGGCGCGCTCGGGCTCGCCGCCAAGGGCTCGGTCAAGAGCTTCGACGAGATCCCGGCCAATCTGAAGAGCCCTCAGCTCAGCCAGCGGACGACGATCCTCGACAGCCAGAACAACCAGATCGCGTCCGTCTACTCGCGCGACCGCACGGTGATGGACCTCACGGACATCTCGCCGTACATGCAGAAGGCGATCGTCGCGATCGAGGACTCGCGCTTCTACCAGCACGGCGCGATCGACCTGAAGGGCGTCCTGCGCGCGCTGAACAAGAACGCGCAGAGCGGCGGGGTCGCCCAGGGCGCCTCGACGCTCACCCAGCAGCTGGTGAAGAACTACTTCATCGAGGAGGCCGGCGACGACCCGACGAAGGTCGCGCAGGCCACACAGCAGACGCTGGGCCGCAAGGTCCGCGAGCTGAAGTACGCGATCCAGATCGAGGAGAAGCTCGGCAAGAAGAAGATCCTCGAGAACTACCTGAACATCACGTTCTTCGGGGAGCAGGCCTACGGCGTCGAGGCGGCCTCGCAGCGCTACTTCTCCAAGCACGCCAAGGACCTCAACCTCCAGGAGGCCGCCCTCCTGGCCGGCATCGTCCAGTCGCCGAGCCGCTACGACCCGGTGAACGACGAGGCCGAGGCCACCAAGCGCCGCAACATCGTGCTCCAGCGCATGGCCGAGGTCGGCGACATCTCCCCCGCGGAGGCCGAGGAGGCCAAGCGCCAGCCGCTCGGGCTGCACGTGAGCCAGCCCAAGAACGGCTGCATCACGGCGGTCAAGGGCTCGGGCTTCTTCTGCAAGTACGTCGAGAACGTCTTCCTCAACGACCCGGTCTTCGGCAAGACCAGGGAGGCTCGCGCGAAGGTCTGGAACCGCGGCGGCCTGACGATCCGTACGACGCTCGACCCGCAGGCGCAGGACTCGGTCCAGACCTCGCTCAAGGACCACGTCAACCAGTCCGACCCGGTCGCCGCGGCCGCCACCCTGGTCGAGCCGGGCACGGGCAAGATCCTCGGCATGGGCCAGTCGAAGCCGTTCGGCTACGGCAAGGACGAGACCGAGTACAACTTCTCCGTCGACCACTCCATGGGCGGCTCCAACTTCGGCTTCCCGACCGGCTCGACGTTCAAGCCGTTCGTGGCCGCGGCCGCGATCGAGGGCGGGAGGCCGGCGACCCAGGAGTACCCCTCGCCGTACCAGATGCCGTACCCGAGCCCGGTGCAGACGTGCGGCGGCAAGCCGTGGGTCAACGTCGACCGCGACAAGGTCGAGAACGAGAACCGCGAGGAAGTCGGCCCGTACCGGATGAAGGAGGCCATGGCGAAGTCGGTCAACACCTACTTCGTGCAGATGATCTCCGACATCGGTCTGTGCCCGGTGGTCAAGATGACCGACGCGCTGCACGTGGTGCAGGGCAACGGCGACAAGCTCCCCGAGAAGCCCGCCATCGCGCTCGGCTCGATCGGCCTGTCCCCGCTCACGATGGCCAGCGCGTACGCCACGTTCGCCTCCCGCGGCATGTACTGCACGCCGGTCGCCATCGAGGCGATCACGCAGAAGGTCGGCAACGAGGAGAAGTCGCTGCCGGTCCCGAAGTCGACGTGCTCACGCGCGATGAACGAGAAGACCGCCGACACGATCAACACCCTGCTGCGCGGGGTGGTCGACTCCGGCACCGGCCAGCAGGCGGGCCTCACCGACCGGGAGAGCGCGGGCAAGACGGGTACGACGGACGAACGCAAGAACGCGTGGTTCGTCGGCTACACGCCCAACCTGGCCGGCGCGGTCTGGGTCGGCAGCGCCCGGCAGGACGTGCAGATGAAGAACATCACCATCGGCGGCTCGTACCACCCGCTGGTCTACGGCGCCGACGTCCCCGGCCCGATCTGGAAGGACGCGGTGACCGGCGCCCTGGCGGGCAAGCCCGCGCTGTCCTTCACCCTGGTCGACATCCCGGACGACGAAAGGGACAAGGACAAGGACAAGGGCGGCCGGGGTCAGGGCAACGGCCGCGGCGACGGGAACGGCAACGCCGGCGGCTTCATCGGCGGCCTCTTCGGAGGCCAGACCGGCGGCCAGAACGGCGGCCCGCTCCCGGCGCCCTCCGTCACGCTCCCGGGCGGCGGCGTCACGGGCGGCCAGAACAACGGAGGCAACAACGGGGGCCGACGCCCCTGAGGCCCCACTGGGGACCTGAGCAACGCGACAGGGCCGCACTCCGGGATCCGTGATCGGGATCCGGGGGTGCGGCCCTGGTCCTCGTAAGGGCTACTCGGAGCCGGGGGCCGGTCAGCCCTGGAGCAGCTTCTTGACGACGGCGGCGACCCGGCCGCCCTCGGCCTGGCCCGCCACCTTCGGGTTCACGATCTTCATGACGGCGCCCATGGCCCGCGGACCCTCGGCACCAGCGGCCTTGGCCTCCTCGACGGCCTGGGCCACGATCTGGTTCAGCTCCTCGTCGGAGAGCTGCTTCGGCAGGTACGTGGCGAGCACCTCGCCCTCCGCCTTCTCCCGCTCGGCCTGCTCGGCACGACCACCCTGCGCGAAGGCCTCGGCCGCCTCGCGGCGCTTCTTGGCCTCCTTGGTGATCACCTTGAGGACCTCGTCGTCGGAGAGCTCGCGCTTCTCCTTGCCCGCGACCTCCTCCTTGGTGATCGCGGCGAGCGTCAGGCGCAGCGTGGAGGAGCGGAGCCCGTCGCGCTCCTTGATCGCGGCGTTGAGGTCGTCGTGCAGCTTCGACTTGAGCGTGGTGGTCATGTCATCGATTGTCGCAGGTGCGCCGGCCGCGCCGCCCGTCGATTTACGGCGCCCCCGGGCCGTCGTCCCCTCTCCTTGAGGGACGCCCTGGCTCAGCGCGTTGACGTGGTCTGTCACGATGGGCGTATGCGTGCGCGATACGGAGTACCCCTGGGAATCATGGCGGCCGGCGCGGCCGGTCTGGCGTATGCGGCGGGGATCGAGGCCCGCGCCTTCAGACTCCGCCGGGTGACCGTCCCGGTGCTCCCGGAGGGCATGCGTCCGCTCCGCGTCCTCCAGGTCTCCGACATCCACATGGTGAGCGGCCAGGGCAAGAAGCGCCGCTGGCTCCAGTCGCTGGCCGGCCTGCGCCCTGACTTCGTGATCAACACGGGCGACAACCTGTCCGACCCGGAGGGCGTCCCGGAGGTCCTGGACGCCCTCGGCCCCCTGATGGAGTTCCCGGGCGCGTACGTCTTCGGCTCGAACGACTACTACGGCCCCAAGCTCCGCAACCCCGCCCGCTACCTGCTGGAGAAGACGAGCGGCCGGCACGGTCTGAACGGCAACCCGCCGGTCGTGGGCGCGATCCACAACCCGTGGGAGGACCTGCGGGACGCCTTCGACGCGGCGGGCTGGCTGAACCTGACGAACACCCGGGGGACGCTGAAGACCGAGGGCGTCTCGGTGGAGCTGACCGGCCTGGACGACCCCCACATCAAGCGCGACCGCTACGCCCGGGTGGCCGGCGGCCCGTCCGGTACGGCCGACTTCTCGATGGGCGTCGTCCACGCGCCGTACCTGCGCGTCCTGGACTCGTTCACCGCGGACGACTACCCGCTGGTCCTGGCCGGCCACACACACGGCGGCCAGCTCTGCATCCCCTTCTACGGCGCCCTGGTCACCAACTGCGACCTGGACACGGACCGCGTGAAGGGCCTGTCGACGCACACGGCACAGGGCCGTACGTCGTACCTGCACGTCTCGGCGGGCTGCGGCACGAACCGCTACACGCCCGTACGGTTCGCGTGCCCGCCGGAGGCGACGCTGCTGACGCTGGTGAGCAAGAGGTAGCCGAAGAGGTAGCCGCCGGAGGTCCGCGGATCCGAGCCGGGCGGGAGCAACGGCGTACGTACGCCTGTACGCCGTTAACCCACCCGGCTCACCCGTATCGCCCCTTTTGCCCCACCTGCTTAGCGTGAGGGCATGACGGCCCCGATACCCAGGGACATCCCGGACCTCCCCGCGGTCCCGAGGAACGCGCCCATCCTG
The DNA here is from genome assembly GCF_030817495.1 of Streptomyces sp. V3I7. NCBI lineage: Bacteria > Bacillati > Actinomycetota > Actinomycetes > Kitasatosporales > Streptomycetaceae > Streptomyces > Streptomyces sp. V3I7. Next base: position 3,619,338 of record NZ_JAUSZK010000001.1, on the reverse strand, counting down.
CTGCCCTCGGCCGTGCCGGCCACCGCGGTGATGACTCCCGTCCGCCACCCCCTGACCGCGGCCTACCGCCTCCTGGTGGCCCTGCTGGCAGCCGCCGCGGTGACCGTGGAACTCCTGGTCGGCGCCCCGCTGCGCATGCTGAGCTACTTCAGCATCCAGACGGGCATCCTGCTGGCCGTGGTCATGGCCCTGTCGGCCCAGCGGGCGTGGGCGGCCCGCCGCCCCCTCCCGTCCGGCGTGACAGGCGCCACGCTCCTCTACGTCACGGTCGGCGCCCTCGTCTACCACCTGCTGCTGGACCACTCGACACCCCCGTTCTCGATGACGGACGCGACCCGGCTGCCGGCGCCGTGGCACGGCCAGTGGACCCTCCTCCAGGTCCTCCACGTGGCGCTCCCGCTGGCGGCCCTCGCGGACTGGCTCCTCCTCACCCCGCCCGGCCGCCTGCACCTGCGCCAGGCCGCGAGCTGGCTCCTCTACCCCCTGGCCTACCTGGCCTTCTGCCTCACCCGAGCCGAACTGCTCGCCCCCGGCACCCCCGGCCGCGTCCTCTACCCCTTCCTGAACGCACCGGACCACGGCTACCGCGGCGTCCTCGCCAACGCCCTCCTCGTCGGCCTGGCCATCTACGGCCTCGCGGTCCTCCTGGTGGCCCTCGACCACCTCCGCCCGAACCCCGTCCGACGCCGCGCCAAAACCGGATTTCGTCTCCGGCCACCAGTGGGCTAAAGTAAACGTCGTCGCCGCGACAGCAGCGACATCGGGGTGTAGCGCAGCTTGGCAGCGCGCTTCGTTCGGGACGAAGAGGTCGTGGGTTCAAATCCCGCCACCCCGACAGCCGTAAAACCAGGTCAGGCCCGGTGCTGAGAGATCAGCACCGGGCCTGATGCGCTGTACGGGCCCATTTTGGGAGCCGTTTGGGAACCATTCGGGAGTCGACTTCGAGAACCGGCTCCCAGGACCGCCTGCCGACGAGCGCGCAGGAGCGTGTGCGGTCAGAGCCAGTCCCAGTGCTTGAAAGCGAAGTACAGCGCCAGAGAGACAACGACGATGACAGCGCTGGAAACGATGAATCCCGACTGGTGTCCGAAGCCGGGGTAGGGAAGGTTCTGTCCGTAGAAGCCGGTGATCGCCGTGGGCACGGCGATGATCGCGGCCCAGCTCGTCACCTTCTTCATGATCAGGTTCATCCGGTTCGCCTGCACCGACAGGTTGGTCTCCATCACCGAGGCCACCAGGTCACGCAGCGACTCCGTCCACTCGCCGGCCCGCAGCACGTGGTCGTACACATCGCGGTAGTACGGCAGCAAGGGGCCGTCGACGACTCCTAAGTCGGGGCGCATGAGAGCGTTGACGACCTCCCGCATGGGCAGGACCACGCGACGGAGCCGGACCAGTGATTTCCGCAGGGCGTAGGACTGGCGCTGTACGGTCTGGATCTGCCGGCCGCCTTCGGCGAAGAGCAGAGCGTCCAGTTCCTCGATGCGTTCGTCGAGTTGCTGTACCGCGGCGAAGTGCCCGTCGACGACATGGTCGAGCAGACCGTGGAGCAGAAAGGCGACCCCGTGTGCCGCCAGAGCCGGGGTACGGTCCCAGCGGGCGACGAGCTCGTCGAGGGCGAACGCGGGGTCCTTGCGGACGGTGATCAGCGCCTGCGGCGTGAGGATGACCGCGAGCTCGCTCATCGTCAGTCCTGCGCCGTCCGGGGCGACGGCAACCCCGTAGACACTCAGGAAGTGATGGGTGCGGTAGTTGTCGAGTTTCGCCCGCTGTCTCTCGTGCAGCGCGCCCTCGAGAGCCAGCTCGTGGAGACCGAGTTCCTCGCCGACCGCCGTGAACTCGGCGCGGTTCGGGCGGTACAGGTCCAACCACACGGTCGAAGACGGATCCGCCAGATGCTGGGAGATGTCCCGGACCGGGAAGTCCTCCTCGACCAGGGAGCCGTCGCGGTACAGCCGGGTACGGGCCATGTCGCGCACCCTAACGGCACCAGCGGAACATCAGCGGACACCACTACCGGGCATCCACCCCGACGGGCGGCACCCCCCTCGATCGCCTTGAAGCAGGCGCCGTCCGGCGGAGACAGCCCTACGCACGCCCGGACCTCCAGACGTCATTCCTCGGGCTCGTGGCGTTCCTCGTCGGTCCGAGGGCTCTCCGCGGGAATCGGGTGTGCCTGATGGGTGCCGGTGTCGATGAGGATCTGTGCGGCACGGGTGATGTTGTCGGCCCGGACGGCTCTGGCCATCGCGGCACGGGCGGCGTCGGCTGTCGCGTGCGGCGGGACCACGAGAAGGGAGAAGTGGTCCTGGTCGCCCCGAGTGATCAGGATGGTGCCATCACCGACCGGGAAGGAGTCGATATGGACGACCCGGTCGTCGATGACCAGGCGTGTGGGAAGTCCGTCCCATGCGGCAGCGTCCAGGCCGACACGCGTGATGGGGCCCAGGTGTCCGGTCAGCACCTGGATGAGGCCGGGCAGCTCCGCGCCAATGTCGCGGGTACGCGGCCACCACGCGCCGTCGAAGTTGCCTTCCCGAGACTGTGTCGTCTCCAGCCGCAGAAGAACTGTCCCCGGTTTCGCGGCCCGATGGATCGCGTCCGGCAGGAGCCCGGAGGCGCGAGGGATGTCGGATTCGGTCATGGCGTGCGCCCGTCTGCGGGATTCGGGGGCACCGCCGAACGCGGGCCCTCGTCCTCTCACCGTAAGCCGGGCGTCGGCGTACCTGCTGCGCTCGCCGGCGGTTCCGGACTCGTTGCCTCGGTGAAATGCCTGCTCACGCGCACGTCCCGGAGCCTCGGGGCGGCGTAGAGTGAAAGGACCGGGAGTACTTCGCACACCGGCCGCCGTGCCGGTGCCATTTCCGGCGAGCAACAACACCGGCCTCCAAGACGAAGCCCGGGGACAGGTCCGCGTCATGACTGCGACCATCGAACCTACGATCATCGAAGAGCACCTGCCATCGGCGTCGGCCCGGCTGTCCCTGGCTCCGACCGGCTCGGTTCCAGGTCTCCTGGACGGTGCCTGGTGGCCCCGCTCCCGTGATCTCCTCCGGGAGATCCCCACACTGACGGACGCGCTGGACGCGTGCTGGGGTCGGATCACCCGCGTCACCGTGAACCCCACCCACTGGCCCGTCATCCCGCACAAGGTCCCCGTCACCGGGCACACGGTGCATGTCGGCTGGTTCGCCGACGAGCAGGACTCGAACAAAGTGATGCTCCTCTCCTACTCGGTGGGCCGCCTGGACCTGCTGGTGATCCCTCCGGAGACGGAGCCGGCCGCTGCCGCCCGGCTGATGGCAGCAGCAGCCGTTCCGGGAGGTATCCGCACCGCCAGTGGCCTGATGGCCGACGAGGCCATGAGCCACGACGCGGCAGAGGCCCGGAACCGGGATGAGGAACGGGAGACCGACGGCGGAGCCGCTTCGGCCGCCGGAACCTCGACCGGGACCTCGAGTTCCGCCCTGAGGAGGTGACGACGTGGAGACAGCCGTCACCGTCGCCGTGATCATCTTCATGATCATCGCGGGAATGTTCCTGATCCACCGGCTCAACGCGCAGCATGACGACAGGATCGGGGCGTTCCGCTACAGCGACGCCCTGCCGGGAATCGGTCGGCGGATCCGTAAGAGCCCACGTGCCGCCGTACCGAAGGATCCTCCTGCCGACGCCACATGCCGTGAGCATCGAGAGAGGAGCCGCCGATGACGCCGGCCTGCTTCCAGCCAGGGTGGGTGTGGGGCGACGGCCGTCACACCCGCCTGCACGTCGCCCCTGATGCACATCGCCCTTAGAGAGCAAGGGGTCACCATGAAGTCACCGGAACTGCCGTCGGCCGGGCACGCGGAGGTTCGTATCGTCGCCGCGGACCCGGAGACGGCTCGCCATGTCGCGGAGACTCTCCGCCGTTGTTTCGCCGCCACCGAAGCGCGCAGCTACCCCGTATCCACCGACGGCGGAACACGCCTGCACCTCACCGTGGACACCACGCGCATGGCGGAGCCGGTGCGCTCCTGGCTGTTGACCAGCCAGTCCTCCCGGGGCGATCACACACAGCCGGACGAGGTCTGAGGAGGATGCCCCTCAGCGGGGAGGGAGGACACCGCCCCGGACGTACGGGTTTCCGCCGGCGCCGGCACGAGAGGCAGGCGACCATGACGACGTTGCACGAGCGGCAGCACTACCGCGAGACGATCATGAAGACCCTGTACGAGGCCATCGAAGGCAACCGCCTCCTCGGCCTCACCGGGGCGCAGCTGCGCGAGGATCCCGCGATGCCCGAGGAGGACCTGGCCGCCGCGTGCACGTACCTGGCGGCCGAGGGACTGATCCAGGTCGACTGGGAGCGAGGAAACACACCCGCGATGGTCACACTGACGCACAAGGGGATCCAGTTGATGGAGACCGAGGAGCAGGACAGTGGCTGACACGGCACACCCCGCCCTCAGGGCTCCGGCCGGGGCCGTTGCGTCACCGGCACACGCCACAGGGAGAGGGACCCGACAGACCACCTGTGCCTCGGAAAAGAGGTGACCGAAGATGGCGGATACCGGACTGCCGAACCGGCCCGAGACCCCCCGCGCGGTGTCATCGGGCGAGCGCGGCGGGAAGAGGACGGGGGTGCCGCACGGAAGCGATCCAGGGTCGCGTGGCCGTACCACGATCGCCGACGGTGTGGTGGCGAAGATTGCCGGGATGGCCGCCCGGGACGTGCCGGGAGTCCATTCGATGGGCGGTGGGTTCGCCCGTGGCATGGGGGCGATGCGTGAACGTATGCCCGGTGCCGGCGGGAAGTCCGTCACCAGCGGGGTGAAGGTCGAGGTCGGCGAGGTACAGACCGCGGTCGATCTGGAGATCGTCGTCGAGTACGGCGTCTCCATCATCGATGTCGCGGGCGACGTCAGAGAGAACGTGATCGCTGCCATCGAGCGGATGACCGGTCTGGAAGTCGTCGAGGTCAACATCGCGGTCGACGATGTGTATCTGCCCGACGAGTACGAGGAACAACCAGAGCGGCAGCTCGAGTAACCGCCGGCAATCGCCGTAACCGCACGAGTGGGCCGACGCTGCCCGGCAGGCGGCAGGAAAGACGGTGACCTGCTCACCGACCCCCTGCTGGCCGAGATCGGCAAGGAGTACGGCAAGTCGGTCGCGCAGGTCGTGCTGCGCACCGGCAGTTCGCTGTTCTTCGACCACCACGACACCGAGATCGTCACCTGGCTCGCCAAGCGCCGCCTCGACGCCTGAACCGCGCAAACCCCGAACAGAGCCAGCCCGCGAAGGGCAGCGGAACTGGGAGCCATCTGGGAGCCAACCCGCTCACCAAGCCCCTTCGAGGCCACCCGAGACCGCCCCACCCCAACGCCCTGACCAGGCAAAACAGCAAACCGCTCGGTGGCGATCTTGGCCGAACCTCATTCGGGACGAAGAGGTCGTGGGTTCAAATCCCGCCACCCCGACAGTGCAGTACCAGGTCAGGGACCCGGCGTAGAGTGAAAGCACCGGGAGTACTTCGCGCACCGGCCACCATGCCGGTGTCGTTCCTGGCGAGCGACAACACCGGGACGTCCGTCGAAGACCAGCCCCGGGGACAGGTCCGCGTCATGACTGCGACCACCGACCGTACGATCATCGAGGAGCGGCTCCCCTCAGCGCCGGCCCGGCTGTCCCTGACGCCGCCGTGTCCGGATCCAGGTCTCCTGGACGGTGCCTGGTGGCCCCGCTCCCGCGATCTCCTCCGGGAGATCCCCACCCTGACGGACGCGCTGGACGCGCGCTGGGGTCGCATCACGCGCGCCATCGTGAACCCGACCTACTGGCCCGTCATCCCGCGCAAGGTGCCCGTCACCGGCCACATCGTGCACGTCGGATGGTTCGCCGATGAGCAGGACCCGTACAAGCTGATCCTCCTCTCCTACACGGTGGGCCGCCTGGACCTGCTGGTGATCCCGCCGGAGACGGAGCCGGCCGCCGCCGCCCGGCTGATGACGGCGGCAACCGCTCCGGGAAGCCTCCGCACCGCCAGCGATCTGATGGCCGACGAGGGGTCACCATGAAGTCATCGGAACTGCCGTCGGCCGGGCACGCGGAGGTCCGTATCATCGCCGCGACCCCGGAGGCGGCTCGCCATGTCGCGGAGGTTCTCCGGCGTTGTTTCGACGCCACCGAACAGCGCAGTTACCCAGCCGGAGCCGAGGGCGGAACACGTCTCCACCTCACCGTGGACACCACGCACATGGCGGAGCCGGCGCGCTCCTGGCTGCTGACCAGCCAGTCCTCCCAGGGTGATCCCACCTATTAGACCCAGGGTGATCCCACCTATTAGAAATGGGACGGCCTGAGCCTGCCGCCGGGACAGCCAAGTCGCTTGTCGCCCCTCAACGGTGGAGCGCCGTGCCGCCTGTCCCGGCCGGAGTAGGCTGATGTGTTACCAAGAGCTGTTCGGCCGCACGACCACGGCGGGGCCGTTCCCGGCGAGTGGCAGACGCGGGCAGTCGAAGGCCGCCCGGGACGGGATCGCACGATGGATGCCATCACAAAGCCCGCCGACGTAATGTCACCAGGTGACGCGCACACCTACCGGATGCCCTTGCCCCGGCTGAGCCTCACGCCGGACGGGAGCCACGGCCCGCTGGACGGAGCCTGGTGGCCGCGCTGCGACGCGCTGGAACTGGAATTGCCCGCGCTGGTCGGCTCCTTGGACCCGGCTGTCGGTACCGTCACCCGCGTCACCGTGGACACGGCGTCCTGGCCGAATGCCCCGCAGACGGTGATGGCGCCCGGCCATGTGATCGAAGTGTCGTTGACCGACCTTCCCTCCGAGGCGCATGCCATCACCCTGGAGTGCGGCACCATCGGACGCTGGGAACTGCTGGTCATCCCGCCCGACGAGCCGGCCGGAGCGGCCGCGCACCTGCTGACCGCTGCCGCCGACCCCGAGAACCCGCTGTCGGCTCCGCGCATCCTGGCACTCACCGAGGACGGCCTCGACGGAGAAGCCACATGGGAGTCGGAAGGAGGACCCGGACTCACGTGACAGGCCCGACACGGTCCGCCCCCGACGACCCCGCGGCCCGGCGGCCCGTCCGGTCGTCGGCGACCCCTCGATGGAGCGATGACACGAGCAGTCCCTTCGCCGTCCCAGCCCGCCGGCCCCGGCAGACGCGGATCCCGGCGAGGTGAGGGGATGACGGCCGGACGCGACACGGACCGCTCCGAGAGCTTCGGGGAAGCCCTGCTGGGGAGGATCCTCGATGGCGCGCACGAGCTTCCGCCTCATCTCATCGGGCCGCTGGTCGCCGATGTGGTCGAGCGAATGGGCGGCCGCCGTCCGCAGGTGCTGCTCCAGGACTACGGCCAGCTGCTCCTCGTACCCCTGCCCGGCGAGGGCCTCACGGGCGGGGAGCCGCAGCTGATCGACGACTCCGACGCGGGGCGCTGCTTTCTGGACGCACACCCTGTCGAGCTGCCCGAGGACGACGGTGTGCGGGTCCATCTGCCCCTGCTTGACGGCGGCGACCAGGTGGGGGTCATGGCAGTGACGCTGGACAGCGTCGATGAGCACGACCGCCGCCTGCTGCACAGGATCTCCGGCCTGGTGGCCGATCTGCTGGTGACCAAGCACGGCTACTCCGACCTGTTCTTCCATGTCCGACGTGGTGAACCGATGAGCATCGCCGCGGAGATCCAGTGGGCTCTGCTGCCGCCTTTGGCGATGATCATGCCCCGGGTGGCCGTGGCCGGGATCCTGGAACCCGCCTACGACGTGGCAGGCGACAGCTTCGACTACGCCCTCAACGAAGACGTCCTCCACGTGGCCATGATCGACGCGATGGGGCACGGGCTGGACGCGGCCACGATGGCCACCGTGGCCATCGGCGCCTACCGTCACGCACGCCGGCTCGGCACCGGACTGTCGGAGATCTACGCCTTCATGGACCGCGCCGTGGCGCAGCAGTTCGGTCCCGACCACTTCGTCACCGCGCAGATGATGCGGCTGGACACGACGACGGGACGGATGCGGTGGGTCAACGCCGGGCACCCGCCGCCGATCCTCGTCCACAACCACCGTGTCACGCGCCGGCTGGACGCCCCGACGACTCTCCCCGTGGGCCTGGGAGGCCCAGCACCCGCGATCAGCGAGCTGGGGCTGGAACGCGGAGACCGTGTCCTCTGCTTCACCGACGGCCTCATCGAGGAGCACAGGGCCGGCGGGGAGGAGTTCGGGGAGGATCAGCTGATCGAATGGGTGAACCGGCTGGAGAGAACCGGCCGCGGGGTCCGGGCGGTGGTGCGCTCCCTGTCCCACACGCTCCGACGGGCACGGGGCGGACACACCACGGATGACGCGACGCTGCTCCTGGTGGAGTGGCGCGGCTGACCTCACCCACTGGCGTACGGCCGCTCTCCGCCGGCCTCGGCCGAGGCGCGGCGCATCAGTGCGACGGCTCCTGCCCGCTTCCGGTGTCGATGAGGATCTGTTCCGCCTGGGTGATGTTGTCGGCCCGGACGGCCTGGGCCATCGCGGCGCAGGCGACCTCGGGTGTCGCCTGCGGCGGGATCACGAGCAGCGAGAAGAGGTCCCGGTCGCCCCGGGTGATCAGGATGGTGTCGTCACCCACCGGGAAGGAGTCGATGTGCACCACCCGGTCGTCGACGACGATCCGCGTCGGAAGCCCTTCCCAGGCCGCGGTGTCGAGCCCGACACGGGTCACGGGTCCGAGGTGCTCGGTGAGGGCGCTCAGCAGCGCGGGCAGTTCGGCACCGATGTCACGCGACCGCGGCCACCACGCCCCGTCGAGGACACCTTCGCGCGACTCCGTCGTCTCCAGCCGGAGCAACGCGCACCCCGGCCGCACACCTTCGTGAACGCCACTGGGCAGCTGCCCTGAACAGTGGGGTGAATCAGGAATGATCATGAGGGCCACCCGTCTTCGGGAACCGGTGCGAACACGGGACTCGCCTCGCACCTCCCACGCTACTCCTCTGCCGTCGACGGCCATCGTGGCAGTCGGACGCCAGCGGGGACGCGGTCCTGCCTGGCCGGGGCGCTGCACCAGAACGGCGCGCGCCGGACCGGCTTCGCGCCGTCGGCCCGCAGACAGTCACGGCCATCCCGGCAGTCCAGTACAGGCCCGGCCTTCCGGAAACGGAGGCCGGGCCCGATGCGTTTGTGGGGCACGTCGCACGCCCAAGGAGACGCGATCCCCCCGAACGGGACCCACCAACGGGCACCCCGCTTACGCCCCTGTTCCTTCACCACGTCCCCCTCGTTGGCCTTGCGCAAGAGGGACGTTGTCCCCCTCCGCCACAAGAACCCTCCCCCGGTACAGCGGCGCGTACGAGTACAGCAGCAGCGCCGCGCCCAGCGGTATCAAGTCCTTGTCGGCGTACGCCAGGAGGCTGTCGGCCAGCACCAGCGGCGGGGCCCATGGCTTGAGCACCTTCCGGGCGGCCAGTTGCACGGTCAGCGTGAGCTGGCCCAGGAAGAAGAGCAGCGGGCCGTACGCGTAGAACGCCGGCTCCACGCCCGGTATCGCCATGAAGCGGCCCACGATGTCGGACATCGCCTGGTGATCGGCCGCCGCGAAGCCGGAGACGACGTCGGCGGTGAACTGCACGCCCAGGGCCAGGGCCCCCGCGCACGTCGTCCAGAAGGCCGCCGTGGTCAGGCGGGTGTCGAGCGTGAGCGGACGAATCCGGTGGTACCCGAGGACGAGCAGCAGAACGCCGGCGAGGAAGCACAGGTGTCCTGCGGTCCACGCGGGGCCGGGGCCGCGCTCACCGTCCAGGCCGTCGAGGATCCGGAGCAGCCCGTACGCCCCGAGCAGGAGGGGGCCGTAGAGGAACTGCGGGTATGCCGAGCGGGATGTCGTCATGGAGACCAACGTGGCACTCGGACGCCCCTCGCCACGATCGGGAAGAACCCTGAACCGTCCCTGGTTCGACCCCGTACGACCCCTGAGGGTCGGCGCCGCGGACCGTCCGGGGCCGTCCGCCCGGGGCCGTCCGCCCGGGGCACGGGCGGCATAGGCTTCACATAAGGCACAAGAGACGTACGCACCGTCGGCCACGAGCCCGGGAGCGACAGACATGGCGACTCTCCATGAACGCAAGGCCTACCGGAAAGCGGTCCTCAGAACGCTGTACGGGGCCATCGAGCAGAACCGTCCCGAGACCAGCGGAGCGACGCTCCGTGAGCAGCTCGGGCTGCCCGACGAGGATCTCGCGGCCGCCTGCGCCTATCTGGCCGGGGAGGGGCTGATCAGCGTCGAGTGGACCTCGCACAAGACGCCCGCCATCGTCTCGCTGTCGCATCAGGGCATCCGGTTCATGGAGGAGCGCGAGGAGGCGCTGGAGGCGGCCCGTCAGGGGGACTGGAGCCTCTGAGCGGGCTGCATGGCCGGCTTCTCCTCCTCGGCCAGGAAGTCCACGATCGACAGCGCGAACAGCAGGGCCAGGACCAGGCCGACCACGACCCAGCCCGTCGGATGGGTCCACAGGAGGAAGGCGACCACGGCCCCCGCCACCAGGATCCAGGTGATCCAGCGGCGGTAGCGGTGGACGAACGGCCCCACCGGGCCGGTGCGAAGGCCCAGCCGGTCCGCCGTGGTGCGGACGGCGGCGATGCCCGCGTGCCACAGACGGCGTACGTCCGTCGCGTGGTGCCCCGGGCCGGTCAGCCAGGCCGCCAGCGCGATCACCACGCCGAGGGTGATCACCACGCGGACCGACGTGCGCAGGAAGCGGATCAAGGTGTCGTAGACCGCCTCGGCCGCCGCCTGGGAGACGTTCGCCGGGAGATGGTCGAGGTAGCCGACGCGGAAGACGGTCAGGGCGATGCCGAGCACGAGCGCGGCGACGGCGAAGCCCAGGGCGGTGGCGACGAGGGCTCGGCGGCGCCGGGCCGAGAGCAGGACACCCGCCGCGGCGAGGATCACCGCGATGACCGGCAGCCAGTTCCCGGCCAGTTGCAGCACCCGGAAGTACGTCTTGAGCCGGCCGATGTCGTCCGACTTGAGGACGGTGAGGTCGGTGTGGATCACCGGGATCTTCTGCGCGGGCGTCAGTCCGGCGTCGACCAGGCGTTTCTTCACCTGCTCGATGACCGGGGCCAGGTCGATGCTCACCGAGTTCTGGTTCAGCTCGACGGCCCCGCCGCCCTTGCCGGTCAGGGCCTTGTCGACGGTCTGGTGGATCCTGCGGTTGGCGTCCGTCCAGAACTTCTGGAAGGTGCCCGAGGCCACCACTTCCTGCGACTTCTTCTGCACGAAGCTGCCGACGGCCCCCTCCAGGGCGCCGCCCAGCTTGCCGAGCGCCTTCTCCAGGCGGGGCCGGTCCTTCGGGGCGACGCCTTCGAGGAGCCTCGTCAGATCGAGGTGGTCCGTCACCGCGTCGGCGGCGCGGGTGGCGGCGGCCGCCTGGACCGCCGGTTCGGAGGCGAGCGGGGCGACCGTCTCCACGTACCGGTCCGTGTCGCCGATGACGTCGGCCGTCCACGCGGAGACCATGGCCAAGGGGGCCAGCACGCAGCCGATGACGATGAGCACGGCGGCCAGGAAGGAACGGGCGCGGTGACGCGGGGGACGCTCCGACGCCGCGGCCTCCAACGCGGTGACCCGCGCGCGGAGTTGCCTCAGGTCGTCCGCGTCGGAGGTGGGGCCGTCCGTCATGGGCGTCCTCCTCGTCGCTCGCCGAGTCCGCTGATGACAGCACAACCGCAGGCGGCGCAGGAGGCGAACCGGGCCGAGCCGTTCGAGTGGCGGGGACGGAGCCGTTCGGGTGGGCCGCCGTCCCCGCTCAGTTGTTCCAGGTCTCGTCGTACGGGTCGTGCGGCTCCGGTACCGGCCGGGACGAGGTGACGCGGAGGAACGGGATCCGGCCGTCGTTGACCGGGTCCCGGGTCTGCCGCGCGGTGTAGGTGCCCGTCACCTCCAGCCAGGCGTCCGGCCGCAGGACCGGCGGGATCCGCCCGGTGAGGCCGATCTTCACCGGCTGGGCGTCCGCGGCACAGCAGTTGAGGGCCATGCGGACCAGATACGGAGCACCCGTACGGTCCACGACGACGAAGCCGGTGACCCGGACGTGGCGCCCGTCGAGGGAGCGGCCGTGGTCGAAAGCGGCGCGGCCCGCGTAGTCGGCCAGGCTGAGGGGGACGGGGTCCCGGTGCGACAACTTCCCGTACTCGTACGGCTGTTGTTGCAGGCCCGTCCCGGCGCGCAGCGCGCTGTACGAGCCGAGGGCGGGCGGGGCGACGAGGATCAGGGCGAGGAGGGGGAGGACTAGGAGCCAGGCGATGCGAGGTTCGTGCCCGTGCTCGGGCTCGAACTCGGGCTCGGACTCAGGCTCGCGCTCGGGCTCGGACTCAGGCTCGCGCTCGGGCTCGAACTCGGGCTCGGGCACGGGCTCGAACTCGGCGTTCTTCGGCTGCGGTTGCCTCCTCCCGCCCGCGCCTCTCCACTCGTACCAGGCCGTCGCCAGCGCCGTCACGATCAGGGCGGCTCCGGCCGTCAGGAGCAGCGGGCGCAGGCCCGCCTTGACGTAGCGCAGGTAGAGGTCGGTGAGGCCCGCGTGCAGGAGGGCCGCGCCGGTCAGGAGGAGGACCGCCGCCTGGGCCTGCCGGTTCACAGCAGCACCGCCCCGGTCAGGACCGCGCCCGCGATGGCGAGGGCGAAGGTGGCCGGGGCGAAGCGCAGCGCGAAGCCGCGGCCGAAGGTGCCCGCCTGCATCGCGAACAGCTTCAGGTCGATCATCGGGCCCACCACCAGGAACGCCAGCCTGGCCGTCAGCGAGAACTGGGTCAGCGACGCCGCCACGAACGCATCCGCCTCCGAGCAGATCGACAGCAGGACGGCGAGGACCGCAAGGGCGAGCACCGAGAACGCCGGGTTCCCGGCCGCCGTACGCAGCCAGCTCGCCGGGGCCATCGCCTTCAGCGTCGCCGCGGCCATCGCGCCGAGGACCAGGAAGCCGCCCGCGTGCATCAGGTCGTGCCGGACCGACCCCCAGAACGCCTCGCCCTTGCCACGGCCCTCGTACGCCGCGTGCGCCGGCGGGCGCAGCCAGTCGGTCCGCCCGGCCCGCTGCCACAGCCATCCCATCGCGCACGCCACCAGCAGGCTCGCGGCGAACCGCGCCAGTACCATCTCCGGCTCGCCGGGGAAGGCGACCGCCGTCGCCGTCAGGACGACCGGGTTGATCGCGGGCGCGGAGAGCAGGAACGCGAGAGCCGCGGCCGGGGTGACTCCGCGCCGTACGAGCGCTCCGGCCACGGGCACCGACGCGCACTCGCAGCCCGGCAGCACCGCGCCCGCCAGCCCGGCGACCGGTACCGCCAGGGCGGGACGGGCGGGCAGGGCACGGGCGAAGAAGGAGGGCGGTACGAACACCGCGATCGACGCCGAGAGCAGGACGCCCAGGGTGAGGAAGGGCAGCGCCTGGACGGCCACCGCGACGAACACCGTCATCCAGCTCTGCATCACCGGTGTGGCCAGGGCCCCGCGGACCGGCCCCTGGAACACCAGCGCCAGGAGGAGCAACAGGGTCATGAGGAGGGAGGAGTTGGGGTGCCAGCGTTCCTGATCCCCGGGGGGATCAGGCGAGTTGGTCGCCGTCGGAGCAGGGACGGTTCCGGGGTGGGTCTCCTCGGCGATGGCCACGGGTGGGGTACCTCCGGCGTGCTCGTTCTGCCTCCCCTTCACTACGGCGGCTCGGGCGCCCGCGTTCAGCGGGTCCTGGAACCACGCGTCCCGATGGGGCAGTCTTTGCCCTTGTGGGGAGCGTTCCGTATCAAGGTGGGTCCGGTGGCCAGGGCACGTACGGCGGCCACGCGCACATGGTCGTGTGCGGGGACGACGGGCTCGCGCACCGGCTCGCGGCCGAGTTGCGCGGGGTGTACGGGGAGCAGGTGACGCTCGTCGTCCCGGCGTTCGCGCGCACCACGCAGCCGCCGGGGGTCGGGCGGGTGCGGGACGGCTCGGCTTCGTTGCTGGACCGGATGGTGAGTGCGGCCGTCGGGTGGGGCGCGGGCAACGGCGGCAACGGTGGCGGCGTCGGCAGCGGCAGCGGCAGCGGGAGCGGGGCGCCGGCCGGCAACGGGCGGGTGAGTGAAGTCGGCGGTCTGGAGCGCGTGTTGGAGGCGCGCGAGCCGACCGAGGGCGTGCTCTTTGAGGCGGGTGTGGAACGGGCCGTCGCGCTGGCGCTCGTGTACGACGACGACGAGACCAACATCCGTGCCGCCCTCACCGCCCGCCGGCTCAATCCGCGACTCCGGCTCGTCCTGCGGCTCTACAACCGGCGATTGGGGCAGCACATCGAGGAACTCCTCGACCAGGCGGCCGCGTTGGCGTTCGCCGGTGGGGAGGGAGACGGCGACGACGGCTCGGGCGGGAGCAGCGGGGACGCGTCCACCATCGTGCTGTCCGACGCCGACACCGCCGCGCCCGCGCTGGCCGCCACGGCGGTGGCCGGTACCAGCAAGGTGGTCCAGACGGACGAGGTGCTGCTGCGCGCGGTGGAACGGCCGCCCGGCTGGGTGGGCCGGGTCTCCGCCGGATCCGGGCAACCCGGCCTGCGGACCCTCGCGTTGCTCTCGACGACCAGCAGCGACCCGGCCGGGGCCGACGGTTCCGAGGGGAGCGGGTCGCGCGGGCCGCGGCTGCTGCCCGACGAGGCGGAGGTGGCCGAGGCCACGGGGCGCGGGACCGTCGTCCTGGAGCAGGTGTCGTACGCCGCCGGGCCGCCGTTGCCCGCGGGGCGCGCCGGGGTCGTGCCGTCGTTCGCCTCGCTGTTCTCGCGACGGCTGCGATGGTCACTGGCGGGGATCGTGGCGTGTGTCTTCGCGCTGGTGCTGACGCTGTGGCTGGTGACGGAGATGAATCCACTGGCGGCGTTCTATCTGACGCTGCTGGACCTGTTCGGGATCTCCGATCCGGCCGTCGGGCAGTCGACCGGGCGGGAGGTGCTCCAACTGCTCTCCGGACTGGCCGGGTTGCTGCTGCTGCCGGTGCTGCTGGCCGCGGTGCTCGAGGCGCTCGGGACCTTCCGGACCGCCTCCGCGCTGCGGAAGCCGCCGCGCGGGCTGGGCGGGCACGTGGTGCTGCTGGGGCTGGGGAAGATCGGCACGCGGGTGCTGACGCGGCTGCGGGAGCTGCACATTCCGGTGGTGTGCGTGGAGGCGGACGCCGAGGCGCGGGGGCTGGCGACGGCTCGGCGGCTGGGGGTGCCGGTGGTGCTCGGGGACGTGACGCAGGAGGGGGTGCTGGAGGCCGCCAAGATCCATCGGGCGCATGCGCTGCTCGCGGTGACGAGTGCGGACACGACGAATCTGGAAGCGGTGCTGTACGCACGGTCCGTGCGGCCCGATCTGCGGGTCGTACTGCGGTTGTACGACGACGATTTCGCCACCGCCGTGTACCGGACGCTGCGGGCCGCGCATCCGCGGGCGCTGACCCGGAGCCGGAGCGTGACGCATCTGGCGGCGCCGGCGTTCGCGGGGGCGATGCTGGGGCGGCAGATTCTCGGGGCGATCCCGGTGGAGCGGCGGGTGTTGCTGTTCGCCGCGGTGGATGTGGGCGGGCATGCGCAGCTGGAGGGGCGGACGGTGGACGACGCATTCCGGGCCGGGAAGTGGCGGGTGCTGGCGTTGGTGGGACGGCCGGACGTTTCTCTCGATCATGTGCTGGAGGCGGGGGACCGGGTGGTGGTGGCCGCGACTCGGAGGGGGCTGGCGGAGCTGCTGGGCCGACGCGCGCCCACCCAGCCGTCCGGCTCGGTCGGCTGAGAGGTCACCCCGCCCCTGGGGCTCCGCCCCAGACCCCGGTGCTTTTCCACCCACCCGCCCGAATCGGTTGGACAAAGGGTCACCCCTGCCCTGGGGCTCCAGCCCCAGACCCCGGCGGGGGCTCTGCCCCCTGCACCCCTGCCCGAGCCAGGCCCTGTCGCCCCCGTTCTCCCCTCCCCCCTCCTCCCCTACCGCATCAAATGCCGCCGCGCGAAGTCCAGTTCCAACCTCACCTGCTTGATCCGCTCGTCCACCACCAGTGACCCGTGGCCCGCGTCGTAGCGGTAGACCTCGTGGGGCGCGCCCCTGGATTCCAGGCGTTTGACGTAGTTGTCGATCTGGCGGATGGGGCAGCGGGGGTCGTTGACGCCGGCGGAGATGTAGAGGGGGGCCTTGACGTCGTCGACGTAGGTCAGGGGGGAGGAGGCGCGGAAGCGGTCGGGGACCTCTTCCGGGGTGCCGCCCAGCAGGGTGCGGTCCATGGCCTTCAGGGCCTCCATCTCGTCGTGGTACGCCGTGACGTAGTCGGCGACCGGGACGACCGCGATGCCCAGGGTCCAGGCGTCCGGCTGGGTGCCCATGCCGAGGAGGGTGAGGTAGCCGCCCCAGGAGGCGCCCGTGAGGATCAGGCGGGTGGGGTCGGCGAGGCCGGAGGCGATCGCCCAGTCGCGGACCGCGGCCACGTCCTCCAGCTCGATCAGGCCGACCCGGTGCTTGAGGGCGTCCGTCCAGGCCCGGCCGTACCCCGTGGAGCCGCGGTAGTTGACGCGGACCACCGCGTATCCGTGGTCCACCCAGGCCGCCGGGCCCGCGGCGAAGGAGTCGCTGTCGTGCCAGGTGGGGCCGCCGTGCAGGTCGAAGACCGTGGGGAGCGGGCCGGTCGCGCCCGCCGGCTTCTGGATCAGGGCGTGGATGCGGCCGCCGGGGCCCTCCACCCACACGTCCTCCACCGGAACCGACGGCGGGCATGTCATGCCGGGCGGATCCAGGACCACCTTGCCGGTCGTCGAGCGGACCGCCGGCGGCTCGGCGGCCGAGGAGCACAGGAACTCCACGCTGCCGTCGGGGCGGGCCGTCGCGCCGGACACCGAGCCCTGCGGGGTCGGGATACTCGTCAGCGCGCCGGTCGCCAGGTCGTAGCGGAACAGCTCGCTGCGGGCCTCGAAGGCGTGGGCGATGAGCAGGCCGGTGCCGTCCGGGTACCACTCGGCGCTGACGTCGCCCGGCAGCTCCAGGGCGAGGTCCGTCTGCTCGCCGGTCGCCACGTCCCAGATCAGGGGCTCCCAGCGGCCGCGCCGCTGGTGGCCGATGAGGAGGCGCGGGTCGCCGTCGACGGGTGCGAAGCCGAGGATCTCCAGGCCCAGCTCGCGCGTGCCGCCCTCGCTGTCGTCGAGTTCGGCGACCGTCGTGCCGTCCAGGCGCAGAACGCGCAGCGCGGAGTGCATCGCGTCGCCGTGCTCCGTGTGCTCGATGGCGATCAGTGTGCCGTCGTGGGAGAGGTCGCCCACGCCCGCCGACTCGCGGTGGCGGTAGATCTCCGCCGGGGTCTCGCCCTCGCGCGTGACGTGGATCGTCGTACCGTCCTCGTCCGTCGAGCGGCCGACGACCGCCGTACGGCCGTCCCGGGACAGGGCCACGCCCGCCGGGTAGGAGGGCTCAAGGCCCGGCGTCGCGAGCTCGTCCTCGCCGCCCGCGAACGGCTGGCGGCGCCACACGCCGAACTCGTCCCCATATGACGGCAAGTCTGGAACGGAGGAACCCATGCCGTCGTCGAACCACCAGATCCACTCACCGTCGGGCGAGAGAGTCCCATCCGTGGTGCCATCCGGCCGGTCCGTGACCTGTCGCTGGCGCCCGGTCTTCCGGTCCCAGGCGTACAGCTCGTAGGTCCCGGTCGCGTTCGACACGAACAGCGAATGATCGGGGGCGTCTTCCGCCCAGTCAGGCAGGGAGACACGCGGTGCACGGAACCGCTTCTCCCAGTCGGGCATGGCCTCTGCTTCTGCGTCGCTCATGCCCCTATGTAACCCGATCGGCGCTAGGTCGTTTTACGGATCACCGGATGGTTCTACGACGCCATTCCCCTTCACTTCGGCTTTAGCGCAGAACGAGGCAAGATCAAGGTAATGCAAACAAACGTTCGAGTAGTGGGTTGCGGTCGACAGTCGGTGACCCGCACGGAAGACGAGAACTCCCTTTCCATCGGCGCCCAGAGGCGCGACCTCCAATACTGGGCCGACACGCCCGGACAGGGACGCCTCATAGTCGGGTGGGCACTCGACACCAACACATCCGGCACAACAAATCCCTTTCAGCGGGAACAGCTCCGGCCATGGCTGACCGACCGCCTGGAGGAGTGGGATGCACTGGCGTTCCCCCGCATCGACCGCATCTCCCGAAAGGTGCGGTACTTCTCCGAACTGCTCGACTGGGTGGAGGAGAACAACAAGCACATCGTCACCGTCGACGGCAGCCTGAACACCCAGGCGGCCGGTGGAAGCGCGGTCGCGAAGGTGCTGTCCGTCCTCGCCGAGGAGGAGCACCGGAAGATCCGCAAGAACGTCGCGAGCGGCATGCGCACCCTGCGTGAACTGGGCCGTTTCACGGGCGGACCGCAGCCCTTCGGGTACCTCTCTATCGACTCGGAGGACGAGCACCGGATCCTGACGCCTGATCCCGTGTACGCGGAACTACTCCGGGAGATCGCCAAACGCGTCCGTGACGGCGACTCCACGTACACGATCGCCGAGGACTTCAACCGGCGCGGCATCATGACGTGGTCCGACCATCTCCGCTCGCTCGCGGGCAAGCCGGTGAAGGGCATCCTGTGGAAGCCCGCCACCATCGCGCGCGTCATCCAGAACCCGGTCTGCGTCGGCTACCAGACGTACAACGGGGAGATCTGGGAGACCGAGGAGGGGGAGCCGAGCGTCATCGCAGACGAGCCGATCCTGAAGCTCGGCCATTGGGAGGCCGCCAACAAGGCGCTCGCCGCACGCACCCGCCTGAAGAAGGTCCGGCGCCGTGACACCGCCTGTCTGCTCACAGGCATTGCCATCTGCGGGAGTTGCGGTAGCCGCATGGTCTGCCACCACACGACGAAGACCCTGAAGAACGGCGAGACCAAGACGTACCGTGACTACCGGTGCACCTCTCGAAACCGTTCTGTCGCCTGTTCCGCCGTGGCCACGGTCGGTGAGTCCGAACTCGAAGCCGTCTTCACCGAAGCACTCATCGGGGCCATCGGCCACGCCCCGGAAATGGTCAAGTTGGTGGACCCCGGTGAAGACCACACGGCCGAGCTCGAACAGAAGCGTCAGCGACTGAACAAGCTGGAGAGCGACTACGCGGAAGGGAAGTACGACACCGAGGCCAAGGAGCAGTCGTACTGGCGCACCCTGGAAAACCTCACGAAGAAGATCGCCGAACTCGAAGCGCACCCCGTCCGCCCTCGTACGGTCGTCTTCCAGCCCACAGGCCGGACGTGGGCCGACAAGTGGAAGGCCATGGGAACTCAGGACCGGCGCGAATTCCTGAGCGAGCGGAACGTCAGGGTCATGGTGTGGCGGGACCCGATGCCAGGCATGAAGCGCGGGGCCGTCGTCCACTTCGGCAACCTGAAGGAGTTCGCCATTGCTGGTGGAGTAGACGGGGCCGAACTCTCCGACTGGGGAGAGACCGGCTGGAACGTCCCGGCCCACTGGATGGACCCGATTCCCCTGATGGACGCGGAGCAGCGAGCGACCATCGTCGAGACGTACGGCACGGCCGAACCCCCCGAGACGCTGCAGAAGGTGAGAGCCAAGACCGTGGAGACCTTCCCCGAGGCTGCATCGGTCTTCGTCTCCACGCTGCGTGCAGCGTGACCGCAGGCGCTCACTGAACGCCCTTGCAGCCCCCAGCCTAGACTTCCCTGGGTCGGGGGCTGTTCGCGCCTCAGGGGCCGCGCTGCGATCTCTGGCCCACCCTTCCCTCGGAGCGGACCGATCGGGCTTGTACGATGCGTGCCAGGTCGCCGCCGTCACTCCCGACTGCACGAGACCGAGTCCAGAGCCGAAAGCCCTGGGCGCTCACCTGTGAAGAGACCGCCAGCCTTGGCCGGTCCACCCCCGCGAAAGAGAAGGAGACACATGTCCCGCCGTCCGGCGGGGGTTACTGGCGCACCCGTATGCGCCGCACAGGAAGGAACTGCGTCCACGTGGGTCGCAACGCGTTTCAGTTCGACGGTGACTACGCCGCCATCTCGCAGGATGAGTACAAGCAGCGGGCACGAAACCCGCGCTTCGACTACGTCCATCCGTGTCGAGTACGCCGCGATGGGATGGGCGAACTACTTGGGCCACGCCGAGTTCCCCAAGGGCAAGCTGAACGAAGTGCTCGCCGACAAGCACGGCACACCGTTGACGAACAACGCGCTCAACAACCACATCCGGCATGCGAAGGGCTGGGCGATGGTCGAGGCCGAGTCGAACCGGCGATGCCTCGTGCTCCCCCTTCACCGCTTTCAGAAGGGCATCGGTGACAGGACGTGCGAGGAACACGGCATCAGGAAGGTGAAGCACTGGCAGCCCTGACCTACACACAGGACGTGTGATTCCATCGGGCAACTGACACACAGGATGTGTAGATCAACGCTCGAACGACACGTGCGGTGTGTCAGTGCAAGCCTCTGAGCTGGGGTTATTCATACTCCCCTCTATGTCTTCTCTGTTAAAGAGCAAGGCGAGTCATGCGGCTAAGAGATGTGGGGCGCGGCAGCGCCTCCTTGAGCAAGCGGCTGACGAAGAGGGCGGCCTCCTGGCCGCCACAGAGCAATGTGTCTTCCCCTTCGGTGCGGCCCCTCTCGGGGCCGACAGCAGAAAGCGCCTGACGTTCAGCGGCAAGCAGATGTGGGGGCGCGGCAGCGCCCCCCTTTGGCAAGCCGGCAGCGGCGAAGAGGTAAGCGGCAGGGGTCGGCCTGAAGGCCGACACAGTCCGAAGCCCCTTCAAGAGGGCGGCCCGGAAGGGGCCGACAGCAGGAAGCCCAGGAAGCTTCAGGTGGGGCGCTGCCGCGCCCCTACAGCTCGAAGCCGCAAAGGGAAGGGGGCCGCTTACGCGGTCCACAGAGCGAAGCTACTTCGGCAAGACGCCTTGAGCCTTCACTCCCCTGCACTCCCTCGCCGTTGCATCAGGCGTGGCGCTGTCACAAGCAGACCGGCCAGAGCGATGGCCATCCAGGCAGCGAGGTAGGCGAACGCAGCAGTCGGAGACACAGTGCTCCAGAGGATGCCCGCGATGCCGCTGGCGGCGAGGTTGCCGAGTGACTGCACCGTGGCGAGCAAACCGAACGCGGAGCCTCGCACTTCCTTCGGAGCGAGAGCGGCGACGGCCGAGTGCTGCGCTGTCTCAACCGCACCGATGCCGACGCCAGCCAGGACGAACGGAACAGCGAGGAAGGCCACCACTGCGCCACTGACGGCGAAAAGCCCGTAGGCAACGGCGAAGGCGGCAACACCGCCCGTCAGCACGAGCACCGGACCGCGAACGCCGAGCCTGTCAGAGAGACGACCAGCGGGGACGGAAGCCAGCGTGGCGGCCACGTTGTACGCGGTGTACAGCCCCAGCGCGATCGTAGTGGCCGTCTTCGTGCCGTGCCCTGGAGTGAGCAACTCTGAGGCGCGCAGGATCAGGAGAGTCGCAGCGACGTTGCCCACCTCGAAGGCGGCTACCGCACCCATGAGCTTGCCGAGGCCACCACGAAGCACAGGTCGGATGAGGATCTTCAGCGGAACCTTGTCACGGCTCGTGGGGCGTGGGGTCTTACGGATGGCATAGATGATGGCGACAGCGGCCAGCAGTCCGGGGATCACCGACAAGCCGATGGCCCACTGAACGCCGACCCACGCGACCAGGCCGAGCGCGAGCAGCGGGCCGAAGATGGCACCAAGGTTGTCCATCATCCGCTCGAAGCCGTACGCCCGCCCGTACACCTTGGCCGGAACGATGTCCGCGAGCAGCGCGTTACGTGCCGGGACGCGCAGACCGCGAGCCGTCCAGGCTGCGGCACGCAGGATGCCGACCTGCCACACAGCCGTCGCCCCTGCCGTTGCTGCACCGAGGACAGCCGTCGTGGCGTATCCACCGACAGCCACCTTCCGCCGTCGCGCTGGGTCGTCTGCGAGGACTCCACCTCCGAAGCGGGCTGCGCCGGCTAGAGCATCGGAGATGCCTTCGATCGCGCCGAGGGCTGCGGCCGGTGCACCCAGCGTCGAGGTCAGCAAAGAGGGCAGCAAGGCAGTGGGTATCTCATGACCCACGTCGGCAAGGAAGCTGGCCGAGCCGATCCCCCGCACACCGGGGGTCAACCACTGCTCCTCCTGGGCCGTGCTCTGATCGACCGGCTGCGCGGTTTCAGTCATGACTGACAGTCTCTCCCATAGGAGTGCTTCGCCGGCACAGAATGATGAGCTAAGCCAAAGCGGTGCAAAGTTGTGCAGCTCGACGCGACGTAGCAAGCAGACTAAATGGCTGTTCACCTGCGCTTATGCACGCTTGCCCGACGCTCCAGGCGGCGACAGAACGCCCCTGAAACCGCGGCGGAATCTGAGCTGCTAAGACTCCGCGGTCCCTCTTTCCGGGGTCAGGGGGGTCACACCCTCACCCCCTTGCGCCACCTCCCTGGCCCTGCCCTTGCCGTCACCGCTGCCTGCCGTCGCCAGACGAACGGCTGTGCGCTGACCTGATCGACCGACAGGACGGACGCCCAGTCAGGTCCGACCGCAGCGCGGCACGCCGCGAGCCAGGCGCACAGCGCCTTGCCGTGGCCAGCAAAGACAGGCTTCCGCCGGGCACGACGGTGACCACCAGGACCAAGAACAAGCCGTCTCACAAACTATCGATGTGGAGATGAAGCGTCTTGCCCGTAACGCCGCCGAGTTGATGACCCTGTCCGCCACCCTCCAGGCGGACGGCGTCCACCTGGAACTCCTGTCCGGTCCCCTCCAGGGTCTGTACGACCCGAACGGCGCGGGTGCCATCGTGTTCGCCGTGCTGGCCGTGGCCGCAGAGGTCGAGCGGGAAGGCATCCGGGAGAAGACGTTGGAAGGGCTGGATGCTGCGGCCCGACGGGGCCGACATGGCGGACGCCCCTCCGTGATCGATGAGGACAAGCTCGCCATAGCTCGCGCCCGTCACGCCAAGGGCGAGAGCGTCACAGCCATCGCTAAGGCCCTGGGGATCTGCCGCGCCACCCTTTACCGACACATCGGAGAGAGCGCCTGAGGCAGGCGCACAGCCCCATACAGACGGGCCCCGGCATAACGCCAGGGGCAGTTGTCATGCAGCTGGAGTCCTAGGCAGCCAGCAGGCCACTGCGCTTCAGGAGCGGTATGACTTGGTCCCTCACGGCCGGAGCAAGTTGAACATCCGGCTCGTCGCCGTTGATCCACCGCATGTCCGCCAGTTCGGCCGCTGGCTGGGGAAGGTTGCTGATCCCGGCCGTGAAGACCGTCATGCGCATGGGCACCTTCTCCAGCGCGGCCACGGCTTCGATGTCAGCCAGGAGCTGCGGCTCGACCGGGTAAACCCCGAGTTCCTCGTCGAGTTCCCGTGCCAGCGCTTCGGCTGGCGTCTCACCCGGATCAGGCTTCCCGCCCGGAAGGTAGAACACCTCGGGTGCCGCCTTCTTGCTCACGACCAGTAGCCGCCCCTGCTCCACGACAGCCGCAGCCACGACGACCAAGTGATCCTCCTGACGGAGGCTCGGCTCAGCGCCCGTCGCACTTTGTTGCTCCATACACGCGATTCTTGCAGCCCTTCCGGCGTGCTTCGGCCGTGGTGCTTGCCGTCTCCTCAGCGCGCCGGGGGTCTGCCCGGTCACTCGTCCCGGACCACCAGAGCGAACGACGTACAGAGACGCCGGAACGCGCCATGTCCTGTCCGGCCCGTGTGACTCATGCACTCAACGTCTACCGCCGCGCCATCATCCGACGGCTGCGCCGTCCATCCGCACTCGTAGCTCAGGCACTCCGCCTCGAAGGTCACGTCAGTGTCCGGGTGCTGCGTGATCCGGTGCTTCACGTACCGCAGGACGGAGCGGGTCGCTGCCGTCCCCGCGTCTTGTGCGGATGATTGCGAATCTCCACGTCTGCATCCGTCGCCGCCGACAGGTCACCCCTGTCACGTGCTGCCCGCCGCTGCGCAGCCAGGGCAGCGCAAACCCCGCAGCCGGGCGCAGGTTCGGGCGGGGGAAGGGGCATGGTCAGGCTTACCGGACCACTCATCGTTGTTCTCGGATTGCTCACGCTTGCCGCCTCCCGACCGAATCTTCTGAGCGAGCAACCAGTTTCATTCGACCGGCGGGAGAGGCCCACGTCTCTTGGTGTTGTCGGGTAAAGATCACGGCCCACTCGCCGAGGAGTGACCGGCAATCGAGGCCCCAGTCATGGACCCCATAGTGCCTGGCCGCACCGACTTTCCGCTGCGAGCGTCCTCAGCCTGTGGATAACTCCGGCGGGTGGCGATTCCCCGACGCCTCCGCGCGCCCCCGAGGGCCCCTGAGAGCGCCCCGTGACGTCCCCCACCCCCGCCCCCGCCGCGCCGCGTGGGCCCCGTACCGTTGGCGGTGTGTACCGGTTTCTGCTGACACCCCGCTGGTGGGGCATCAACGTCTTCGTGCTGCTCGCCATCCCCTTCTGCGTCTTCATGGGGTCGTGGCAGCTGAGCCGGTTCGAGGCGCGGGTGCAGGACCACCGCACCGCCACCGAACAGGCGGCGTCCGCCCACCGCCAGGCGGCCCGGCCGCTCGCCGAGCTGCTGCCCGTCGACAAGCGCACGTCGGGCATGCGGGCCACCGTGAGCGGCCGGTACGGCGAGCAGCTCCTCGTTCCCGACCGGGAGCTCGGCGGCAAGCGCGGCTTCTACGTGCTGACGATGCTCCGTACCGACTCCGGACGCGCCCTGCCCGTGGTGCGCGGCTGGCTGCCCGGCCCCGCGGACGCGGCGAAGGCGCCCGCCGCCCCCGCCGGGAAGGTCACCGTGACCGGCGCGCTCCAGGCCTCCGAGACGCCCGGCGACAACGGCGTCGGCGCGGGCGGCGGACTGCCGTCCGGGCAGACGGCGGCGATCAGTTCGGCGTCGCTGGTGAACCTCGTGCCGTACCGGGTGTACGACGCCTGGATCACACTCGACAAGGGCGACGCGGGGATGACCGCGGTGCCCGCGACCGCGCCCGGCGGCACCGGGCTGGACCTCAAGGCGTTCCAGAACCTCGGCTACACCGGTGAGTGGTTCGTCTTCGCGGGCTTCGTCGTCTTCATGTGGTTCCGGCTGGTGCGCCGCGAGGTGGAGTTCCGCCGGGACGCCGCCCTCGGGCTGGCGTCCGGCGAGGAGACGCGCGACGACACGAACGAGGAGGGGCGGGAGAGCGTCTCCCACCCCTCCGGCGTCTGAGAACCGGCCGGCGCTACGCCCCCGGCAGCAGCCCCGTCCAGTACACGGTTCCCGCGCACGCGTTGCCCACGGTCGTCGACACCGTCGGTCCACCCGGGGCCGGGGTGTGCGACACCCCGATGCTGCCGTCGGCCGGGCCCTCCTCGGTGACCATCTGGGGCGAGGTGCCCGAGGGCGCGCCGTCGTCGGAGCCCGACGTGGTCCCGGCGTCCACGGGCGGAGACGGCTCGGTCGTCGGGGAGTCTGTGGGCGTACCGCCGTCGGTGCCGCCCGTGCCGCCGGTGCCCGGCGTCGGACAGGCTCCCGAGGGAACGAAGGCGAACTTCTCCTCGTAGGCCGAACCGGGCAGCAGGACCAGGCTGGTGAGCTCGGTGGACGGGTCGGGCAGGCTGGTCGCCGCGTCCCCGGCGACGTGCCGGGCCGTGGCGATCCTGGCCGGGTCGGCGGCGCCGTACGGAACGGCGCCCACAGTGCCCACGCCGGCGACGGAGCAACGGGTGGCGGAGATGTTGGCGACCCGGAAGGTGCCGTAGACGACGCCCGCGG
The DNA here is from genome assembly GCF_030817495.1 of Streptomyces sp. V3I7. NCBI lineage: Bacteria > Bacillati > Actinomycetota > Actinomycetes > Kitasatosporales > Streptomycetaceae > Streptomyces > Streptomyces sp. V3I7. The sequence goes on along the minus strand of NZ_JAUSZK010000001.1, from coordinate 3,593,579 downwards.
AGTCGGGGGCGTCGGCGGTCGCGGTGCCGCCCAGCTGCTCCGCCGTGCACAGCGGGGCGCCGGCGTCGGTGGAGGCCGAGGGGCCCGCGCCGGCGGTGCTGCCGGCGGTGCTGGACGCGCCGCCCTTGCCCTTGTCCCCGTGCTTCCTGCCCTGCTGGTGCTCCTTGGCGGCATGGCCCTCGCTGCCGGCGACGCTGCCCACGCCCCCGGCCGGGTCCTTGCCCTGGCCGGTGCCGCCCTGGGCCTGCGAGGCCTGGCCGGCGATGGAGGTGTTGGGGGAGCCGGTGGAGTGGGAGACGTGCACGAGGGCCGGGATGGCGGTGCCGACGAACAGGGCCGCCGCGACCATGCCGACGGTGGCCTGGCGCTTGCGCGCCCGTCGTGCGGGGACCGCGCGTCGCAGGTGGTCCAGCGTGCCGTCGCGGGGCTCCATGGAGTCGACCGCCGAGTGCAGCATGCGGCGCAGGGCCAACTCGTCCGGGCCGAGCCCCTCGGGGCCCTTCTCGTCGGGGCCGTCGTTCACAGTTCCGTTCCCAGCGTGCGATTGCGTGTGCTCTTGCTCGTGCCGTTGCGTCGGCTCGTGCCAGGCGTAGGGCTCGTGGCGCTCGTGGTCGCCGCTGTCCGGGGCGCGGTCGCTCATGCGGTCGCTCCCATCGCCAGCCGCAGGGCCGCGATGCCGCGTGAACCGTACGCCTTCACCGAACCGAGCGATATCCCGAGCGTCTCGGCGACCTGCGCCTCGGTCATGTCCGCGAAGTAACGCAGGACCAGGACCTCGCGCTGGCGGCGCTGCAGACCCTTCATCGCCTGGATGAGGTCGCGCCGCTCCAGCTGGTCGTACGCCCCCTCCTCCGCGCTCGCCGCGTCCGGCATCGGCTTGGCGAGCAGCTTCAGGCCGAGGATGCGGCGGCGCAGCGTCGAACGCGAGAGGTTGACGACCGTCTGCCGCAGATAGGCGAGGGTCTTCTCCGGATCGCGGACGCGTTTGCGCGCCGAGTGCACCCGGATGAACGCCTCCTGGACGACGTCCTCGCAGGAGGCGGTGTCGTCGAGGAGGAGCGCGGCGAGACCGAGCAGCGAGCGGTAGTGCGCGCGGTAGGTCTCGGTGAGATGGTCGACGGTCGTACCGGCCGCCGTGGTCTCCTCGGCGCCGTCACGCTGGCTGGGGATGCGGGCCGGCCGCGCTGCGGGCATGGGGGCGATCACCGGCATGCCGCCGGAAGCCCCGGGTGTACGGGGACGGAGCGCCGCACGGGGCGGCCGAAGGGCCGCGCCGCGGGTCGCCGGGAGTATCCCCTGCTCGAAGAGCGCGGGGGATAGTTCGAGTACCTCTGCCACGCCAGTTGGACACGTTCATCCCCGATGGGGTTGTACGCGCCGGGCATCGAATTTGCGCCAGATCTCGTCGCCGGAAGGGTTTCCACGTCCGGCGGCACCACTGACAGTGCCTCATATGCCGTCATGCGCCCAGCTCTTCCTTTATGTCCCATATGAAAAGGCGCCCCCACGCCCCCGGAGGACGACCGCAAAGACGCGCCCCGCCCTCCGCGCGGTTGCGGAGAACGGGGAGGAAATCTTCGGATGCCGAGGGGGCCCTGATCAAGTGGTCCGGACAGGCGTCTGACCACAGTTGCTCAACAGATCCTACAAACGAATCGGTGGTCGGCCGCGCCTTTTTTCGTGCGGCCGGGAAGCTACGACAACTCCGCCGCCACCAGCTCGGCGATCTGCGCGGTGTTGAGCGCGGCTCCCTTGCGGAGATTGTCGCCGCAGACGAAGAGTTCGAGCGCGGTGGGATCGTCGAGCGCCCGCCGTACCCGGCCGACCCAGGTGGGGTCGGTGCCCACGACGTCGGCGGGGGTCGGGAACTCGCCTGCGGCCGGATCGTCGAACAGGACGACACCCGGTGCGGTGGCGAGGATCTCGCGGGCGCCGTCGACGGTGACCTCGCCCTGGAAGCGGGCGTGGACGGTCAGGGAGTGCGTGGTGACCACCGGGACGCGCACGCAGGTCACGGCGACCGGAAGAGCGGGCAGTCCGAGGATCTTGCGGGACTCGTCCCGCACCTTCATCTCCTCCGACGACCAGCCGTCCTCTCGCAGCGACCCGGCCCACGGTACGACGTTCAGCGCGACCGGCTCCGGGAACGGCCCCGTCCGCTCGCCCACGACACGGCGTACGTCACCGGGGGTGCTGCCCAGCTCCGTACCGGCGACCAGGGACAGCTGGTCCCGCAGCGTCTCGACGCCGGCCCGGCCCGCCCCGCTCACCGCCTGGTACGACGACACCACCAGCTCGCGCAGCCCGAACTCGGCGTGCAGCGCGCCCAGGGCGACGATCATCGACAGGGTCGTGCAGTTGGGGTTGGCGATGATCCCGCGCGGCCGCACCCGGGCGGTGTGCGGGTTGACCTCGGGCACCACCAGGGGCACCTCGGGGTCCATCCGGAAGGCGCCGGAGTTGTCGACCACGACGACGCCCTTGGCGGCGGCCAGCGGCGCCCAGTGCGCGGAGACCTCGTCGGGGACGTCGAACATGGCGACGTCGACCCCGTCGAAGACCTCCTCGGACAGGGCCACGACCTCGACCTCCTCGCCGCGCACGGCCAGCTTGCGGCCGGCCGAGCGCGGGGAGGCGATCAGGCGGATCTCGCCCCAGACGTCCGCGCGCTGGGACAGGATCTGGAGCATGACCGTGCCGACGGCGCCGGTCGCCCCCACGACTGCCAGCGTCGGACGGCCGGTCGGCACGGTCCGGTCCATCAGCGGCCGGTGCCTCCGTAGACGACGGCCTCGTCGGTGTCGGAGTCGAGACCGAAGGCCGTGTGCACGGCGCAGACGGCCTCCTTCACGTCGTCGGCGCGCGTGACGACCGAGATGCGGATCTCCGAGGTGGAGATCAGCTCGATGTTCACGCCCGCGTCGGACAGCGCCTCGAAGAACGCGGCGGTGACGCCCGGGTTGGTCTTCATGCCGGCGCCGACGAGGGAGATCTTGCCGATCTGGTCGTCGTAGCGCAGCGACTCGAAGCCGATGCCGCCCTTGTTCTTCTCCAGGGCGTCGATGGCCTTGCGGCCCTCCGTCTTCGGGAGGGTGAAGGAGATGTCCGTCAGGCCGGTGGAGGCGGCGGACACGTTCTGCACGACCATGTCGAGGTTGATCTCGGCGTCGGCGATGGTACGGAAGATCGCGGCGGCCTCGCCCGGCTTGTCCGGCACGCCGACGACCGTGATCTTGGCCTCGGAGGTGTCGTGCGCGACACCGGAGATGATGGCCTGCTCCACCTTCTGTTCCCCTTGCTGCTGTGTCGTGTGAACGACTGGCTCGTTGCTGACCCACGTGCCCCTGAGCCCGCTGAAGGAGGAGCGGACGTGGATCGGGATGTTGTAGCGGCGGGCGTACTCCACACAGCGGTGGAGCAGCACCTTGGAGCCGGAGGCCGCGAGCTCCAGCATGTCCTCGAAGGAGATCCAGTCGATCTTCTTCGCCTTCTTCACCACCCGCGGGTCGGCGGTGAACACGCCGTCGACGTCGGTGTAGATCTCGCAGACCTCGGCGTCGAGCGCGGCGGCGAGCGCCACGGCCGTGGTGTCGGACCCGCCGCGGCCGAGCGTGGTGATGTCCTTCTTGTCCTGGCTGACACCCTGGAAACCGGCGACGATGGCGATGTTGCCCTCGTCCAGCGCGGTACGGATCCGGCCCGGCGTGACGTCGATGATCCGGGCTTTGTTGTGGACCGAGTCCGTGATGACACCCGCCTGGCTGCCGGTGAACGACTGGGCCTCGTGGCCCAGGTTTTTGATCGCCATGGCCAGCAGGGCCATGGAGATCCGCTCCCCGGCGGTCAGCAGCATGTCGAACTCACGCCCGGCAGGCATCGGGGATACCTGCGCGGCGAGATCGATCAACTCGTCCGTCGTGTCGCCCATCGCGGAAACGACGACAACCACCTGGTTGCCGTTCTTCTTCGCTTCCACGATCCGCTTGGCGACGCGCTTGATGCCCTCGGCATCGGCTACGGAGGAGCCTCCGTACTTCTGCACGACAAGGCCCACGTGCGCTCCTCGCTCAGTCCGTGTTCGTCACCCGCACATACGACGGTGTACTACGGGTCGGCTCAGTCTATCGAGCGGCGGAATCTCACCTCTGCGGTACCGCATGGTGAGATGTCCGTCCGCTGCCGTCGTCGTACTCCCTGCCCACTGTCACGCGAGTGATGGCTGTGCATTAATTTTCAATCATTCTGCCGGTGCCACGAGGGATGCCATGACGGAGATGTTCCTGGCCGGGGCGGTGCTCCTCGGCGCGAGCGTGCAGTGGCTCACCGGGATGGGCTTCGCCCTGGTCGCCGTGCCGGCGCTGATCCTCGTGCTCGGCCCGGCCGACGGGGTCGTGCTCGCCAACTGCGCGGGCGGGGCGATCAGCGCGGTGGGACTGGCGAGCGGCTGGCGGCAGGTGCGGCCCGGCGCGATGGTGCCGCTGTGCGCGGCGGCGGCGTGCACGGTCCCGGCCGGCTCCTGGATGACGCGCCGGCTCCCCGAGCCCCTGCTGCTGTCGGTGATGGGCGCGCTGGTGACGGTGAGCGTGCTGCTGGTCATGTACGGCGCCCAGGTCCCGGCGCTGCGTGGCCGCGGCGGCGCGGTGACCGCCGGGGCGCTCGGCGGCTTCATGAACGCGGCGGCGGGCGTGGGCGGCCCGCCGGTGTCCCTGTACGCGGTCAACGCGGGCTGGACGGTACGGGAGTTCGTGCCCAACGCCCAGTTCTACAGCGTGGTCGTCAACATCCTGTCGATCACGGCGAACGGCCTGCCCCATCTCACCGCCGGCCACTGGACGGCGGTGGCCGCCGCCCTGGTGACGGGCGCGGCGATCGGCCGGGCCGTCGCCGGCCGCGTCTCCGAGAAACGCGCGCGCCTGCTGGTGCTGGCGCTCGCGCTGACGGGCGGGGTGACCACGCTGGGCAAGGGGCTTTGGGGGCTGTGAGGCGGTCAGTCGACGAACTCCTTGAGGGGTTCGGTGTCGAGGGTGATGTTGACGGGGTCCGGAATCTCCAAGGCGGCACCGAACGGCTTGTTCACCTGTTGGCGATACCGACCACCCTCGGGATGGCTGAAGACGGTGACAGTGCAGTCAACTCGGTCGACGAGGACGTAGACGGGAATGCCGGCAGCCGCATACCCATCGGGCTTGTCAACGCGATCACGCTGAGCTGCGTCGGTATCCCAAGAGGTGACCTCTACGGCCATCAGAGCTTTGTCGGTGTCTGACCACTCACCGTGCCCCTTGAGAGCCCCCCAGGGCACAAGAACGCCATCCGCGCGTGCGCGCCCCTTCCGGTAGCGCTCCGTTTTGAGGCCCCGTTCTGCATGCAGCCACACATCGGGGCGGTGCTGCATGCAGTATTTCTGAAGCCAGGCGACGATCTCACTGTGATTGCCGTCCGGCATGGGCTTGACCACGACCTTCCCGTTGATGAACTCCAGCCACACGGTCTCCGGGGCATGGCGTTCCAGTTCCTCGAAGTCCTCGACGGACATCTGCGGCTGGTTCTCGGTCCTGGGGGTCATGGCGTCGCCTCCTCGACTCCATGGTGCCCCGACCGGCGCCTCCTGCACGCTCATACGACCCTCCCGGCCCTGGGTCGCATCCCGGCCACCCTGCGCACCTCGGCCGCCCAGTGGGTCACGTCGACCACGCCGGTGTCGTCGGCCGGGTCGCGCAGGAACGTCTCGGGGACGTACCCGGGCGGCGGACCGCATGCCTCCTCCGCCTCCTCCGCCTCGATCTCGGCATGGCACTCGCGGCAGATCCCCTCGATGATCTCCGCCGTCCGCTCGTCCGCGTCGCAGGTGACGCAGGCCATGATCACGCGGCTGACACGGGCACGGCGGCCGGCCTTCTGCCGGATCTTCGCCTTCGTCGGGGGCATCTTGTCCTCCAGTCGCTTGCGGGCGAGTCCGCCCGGGTTGGTGACCGCGGGCGGAAGCCCGTCGGTCAGGGCCTTGGTGATCTCCTGCGGCGTCGCGCCGAGGGCCAGCCACTGCGCGGCGAGGGATTCGAGGGAACGGCAGTCCGCCGCGGACAGGGACATGCGTGGGTCGGCGTCACGCAGGTCGGCGAGGGTGCGGTAGGCGGCGCCGGGCTCGTCCGAGGGCTCCTCGGAGGGCTGCTGGTCGGGTGCGGCCGGGGCGGATTCGGCCGGAGCGGCTTCGGCGGCCGCCTCCTCGGCCCGCGCCAGCCCCGACTCGTACTGGTCGGTGACGTCCAGGCCCTTGCGCTCGCGCACGAACTCCGCCCACCACTCCGGCGACCTGGGCGTACGTGACCAGTACGTCCGCGTGACCCAGCGCATCGAGTTGTCCTCGACGGTGAGGTGCTCGCGGATGTGCCGCAGGTGGCCGGCCGCGGTGACGCGCTTCAGCGACGTGCGCACGGCCTGCTGGCCGTAACGGGGATGTACGGCGGCGATCGCCTTGTAGCCCATCGCGTGACCGTCGTCGAGGTGGTCGACGAAGACGGCGATCTCGCGGTCACGGGGGCTCAGATGTGCGAAGTCCGGGTCGCCGTGCGGGTTTTCGTCACCGGCGGAGCGTTTGCCGTAGCCCGATTTGGCCATGGGGTGCTGCGGGGACGGCAGGGCGGGGCTAGGGTGAGTGCAAGCCACGATCGACTCTCATTCGATCCGTAGGTCTAGGCCCCGGAGCCGGTGTTGGCGCACCGACCGGGGCCGATCTATTGCCGCGAACCTAGAGCGGCTTTACTCTCCAGCGCAAGCCGATCACAGAAAGTCACACTTTCGAGGTAGGCGGCTTCAACTCACCTACAAGCTTGGTTGGTTGGGTTGGTTTTCACCCAGCCCGGAAACCCATGGAAGAGCTCGAAGCCCGAGGCTCAAGCCTCGGGCTGAACTGCGGCGATGAACGCCGACCAGGCGGGGGCGGGGATGTGGAGTTCGGGGCCCGCGGGGGCCTTGGAGTCGCGGACGTGGACGGCGGCGGAGAGGGCGACCTCGACGCAGTTGCCGCCTTCGGAGTTGCTATAGCTCGACTTGAACCACGACAGGGCGACCTCGACGCAGTTGCCGCCTTCGTCGTCGCTGTAGCTCGACTTGAACCACTTCCGCTGGTCACTCACGACTGATCCACCATCCGCTCGATGAAACCGGCCGACTCAGCGGGGCTGAGCGCCTGGGTACGGATCATGCTTAGCTGCTCCGTCACACGGCTGACAACACCTGGATCGGCCGAAAGCTCGCCGTGGAACGCGCCTTCCGTGAAGGCGATTCGCTCATGGTCGCGGGTCTCCAGCAACACCATGGGCCCCATGAGCGCGGCAGGAATGGCCCGTTCGAACGGCAGTACTTGCACGACGACGTTTCTCGGGCGGGACGCTTCCAGCAGGCGGTGCAGTTGTTCGTCATCCACCTGAGGGCTGCGCAACACCGCCTCATAGAGAACGAAGCTCAGCCCCACCGGCGGCTTGCGGTCCGTGAGGAGAGCCTGCCGCTCCATCCGAGCCGTGATCCGCTCCTCCACCGTTTCATCGTCCAGAGGCGGAACGTGATTGTCGATGAGGGCTCGCGCGTACCCCGGCGTCTGCAACAACCCCGGAATGTACGTGACTTCGTACGACCAGAGGCAGATCGCCTCCTTCTCCCGCTCCATGAAGTCCTGCGCCCGCGCCGGGAACCGCTCCCGGTTCAAGTACTCCTTCGCCGCACTCAACATCCCCTGCGCCCCGCACAGTTCGTCCGCCACGTCGAGCACGCGCGAGGTCGGCCTGCGCACCCCGCGCTCCATCGACGCGATCGTCTCCGGGGAGTAGTTGGCCTCGGACGCGAGCTTCTCCCGGCTGACGTCCGCCCTCGTGCGCCAGCGTTTGAGCTGGTCGCCGCCGTAACGCCACGCCACTGGGCGCTGGTTGTTGTAGTCGACCGACATGGCAGCCACCTCCGACCGCACCGCACCGCACACAACGAAGCCCCTCGTCCGCTACTGAGCGTAGACAGATGAGGGGCTCGATGTGACCGAAACGGGTTACTTCGCCGGGCGCATCCCCAGCGGGCCCGCGATCTCCTCCGCCATGACGCGGCCGGCCTCGACCTCCAGGGCCTCGTCGCCCACGTCCTGGTCGGTGTCCAGGCCGTCCAGTTCCTCCAGGGGCTGGTCGAGGCGGACGTGGGCGAGGATGGAGTGCAGGGCGCGCAGGGTCGCGGAGGCGGTGGAGCCCCAGTTGGAGAAGTAGGAGAACTGCCACCACCACAGGGCCTCGGTGATGCGGCCCGCGCGGTAGTGGGCCATGCCGTGGCGCAGGTCGGTGATGACGTCCGCGAGGTCGTCGGAGATACGGGCCGGCACGGGCGCCTTGCGGGGCTCGTACGGGTCGAAGACCTCCGAGTAGATGTCCACCGGGTCCAGCAGGCGGGCCAGGTTCTCGCGGAGTTCGTCGACGTCCGCCTCCGGGCCCAGGTCGGGCTCGTAGCGCTCGTCGGGGACGATGTCCTCGTGCGCGCCCAGGCGGCCGCCGGCCAGCAGGAGCTGGGAGACCTCCAGCAGGAGGAAGGGCACCGTCGAGCCGGGCTCGTCCCCTCTGGCCACTTCCGTGACGGCCACCAGGAAGCTCTCGATCTGGTCGGCGATCTGGACCGCGAAGTCGTCCGGGTTCTGCGTCGTGGCGTGCAGCGTGGCGTCAGACATCTAGGAGTCGTCTCCCCTCGAAGGCCCGGCCGAGGGTGACCTCGTCCGCGTATTCCAGGTCGCCACCCACCGGCAGGCCACTGGCCAGGCGGGTGACCTTCATACCCATGGGCTTGATCATGCGGGCGAGGTACGTCGCCGTCGCCTCGCCTTCGAGATTGGGGTCCGTGGCCAGGATGAGCTCGGTGACCGTGCCGTCGGCCAGCCGGGCCAGCAGCTCCCGTATGCGCAGGTCGTCGGGGCCGACGCCCTCGATGGGGCTGATCGCCCCGCCGAGCACGTGGTAGCGGCCCCGGAACTCGCGGGTGCGCTCGATCGCGACGACGTCCTTGGGCTCCTCGACCACGCAGATGACCGAGGGGTCGCGGCGGGCGTCCCGGCACACCCCGCACAGCTCCTCCTGTGCCACGTTGCCGCAGGTGGCGCAGAAGCGGACCTTCGCCTTCACCTCGAGAAGGGCCTGGGCCAGGCGGCGTACGTCGGCCGGCTCGGCCTGAAGGACATGGAAGGCGATCCGCTGCGCGCTCTTGGGACCGACGCCGGGCAGTCGCCCCAGCTCGTCGATGAGGTCCTGGACCACGCCTTCGTACAACGGAGTGCCTTTCCTTGTGTCTTTCGGTACGTACCGTAGTCGGCCGCCGCCTGTCCTAGGAAGGCGTCACGGGTGCCCCGCGGGGGGCGAACATCAGAACGGCAGGCCCGAGCCGCCGCCCAGGCCCTGGGCCAGCGGGCCCAGCTTCTGCTCCTGGAGGGTCTGCGCGTTCTCGTTGGCCGTGTGGACGGCCGCGATGATCAGGTCGGTGAGGGTGTCGGTGTCCTCGGGGTCCACGATCTTCGGGTCGATCTTCAGCGCCTTGAGGTCGCCGACGCCGGACACGGTGGCCTTCACCAGGCCGCCGCCCGCCTCGCCGTCGACGTCCGTGTTCGCCAGTTCCTCACGGGCCTGCGCGAGATCCTGCTGCATCTTCTGCGCCTGCTGGAGCAGCTGCTGCATGTTGGGCTGGCCGCCACCGGGAATCATGATCAGCTCCTGGTCCCGTTCTTCGTCGCTCTGGGTTGCGCTCGGTCGGTGTTCGCTTCTGCTGTGCATGAGCCTACGTGGTCCACGCGGCCACCGCCCTGCCACTCTTTCGAGTGAGAACATCACCGGTCCTATACCTGATCAAGCCCCTCTTACGGGCGGAACAGCAGCAAAAGCTCCGTCATCGCCACCCGTTGGGCGGTAGTAAGGGGGCCGCGCATCAGCATCCAATGTCACGCAATGTGATCGTTGGTGATCAGTAGTGGTGATCAGTAGGGAGTGCCGGGTGGGTCAGCCGGAGATGCAGCCCGAGGGTCCGGCGCAGGACGGGCGGGGCGAGGATACGGCCGGGCTGCGGCCGGGGGACCTGACGGGGCGGGCGTTCCCGCTCGGGGACTGGGGCGAGCCGGCCGAGCGGCTCGACGAGCTGTACCGGTGGGTGGAGCGGGGGGCGCTCGAGACGGCGTCCTGGTATCTCACGGACCGGCTGTGGAAGCGGCGCGGGGCACGTGCGCTGCGGGTGGGCACGGCGGCCGGGGCGGTGTCCGGGGCCGCGCTGCCCCTGCTGGACCTGACCGGGGCGATCGGCGGCAGCGCGCCCTGGGGATATCTCGCGCTGCTGCTCGCGGTGGCCTGCCTGGCCGTCGACCGGTTCTTCGGCCTGACCTCGGGATGGATAAGGGACGTCGCGACCGCGCAGGCGGTGCAGCGCCGGCTCCAGGTGCTCCAGTTCGACTGGGCGTCGGAGAGCGTCCGGGAGATCCTCGGCCCGGCGGAGGGCACGGCGAGCGAGGCCGCGGACCGGTGCCTGGGGTTGCTGCGGCGCTTCTCGGAGGACGTGACGGAGCTGGTGCGCACCGAGACGGCGGACTGGATGGTGGAGTTCCGCACCGGCTCGGCTCCCCTCGGCATCCAGAGCGGGGTGGCGTCCGGCCCCCGGCCGGACACCGCGAGCCCCTTCGGGCGGTTCCCGATGCCCCCGGGCGGCACGGCGAACGCCCGCCCGAACATGCCGCGCCAGCGCCCCCCGGAGCCGCGGTAGCCTCCGGCGGACGGAGCGCGGCAGGGCGGCAGGGCGGCAGGGCGGCCCCTTCGCGCGTACGGCCGCCGCTGCCCGGCCCGAGCGTGCGGACACGGCTTCTCGCGGCGAAGCGGCGGCCGAAGCAGCGGCAGACCCCACGGGAGCAGTGGCCGGCCCTGGCACAGCGACGACGCGGAGCGTCAGTCGCCCTTCGTGTACGTCAGCGCCTCGTCCGAGTCCTTGTTGACGCGGCGCAGGCGGCCGTCCGGGAGGAGTGTGATCTCGGAGGCGGCGCCGGGTGTGCAGGAGGACGCCGGTTCGCCGGTGGTGACGCGGGACGGGCCGATCTCCAGGCGTCCGGCGTGCGGGTCCCCGGTGAGCGCGGCCTCGAAGACGCAGTGGTAGGTGGAGTCGCCGGCCGGGCCGTCCGCGACGAGCGAGAGGACCGTGTCGCCGACGGCGCCCTGCCGGAGGGTGAGCCGACGAGTGCTGTGGCCGCTCGCGTTGTCGATCGCGCCCTTCCAGGTCCCGAGGAACTCCTCGGGGATCGCGCCGTCGGCCGCAGCCCCGGCGCTCTTCGTGGGTGCCGCGGAGGACCCCGGCGCGGTGTGCGCGGATGTGGCCGGTGCCTTGGCGTCACCGGGCCCCGGCTCGTCCCCGCCGCCGTTCAGCAGCGCGAACACGCTCCCGCCCGCCCCGAGCGCGACGATCAGCGCCACGACGACGAGCAGCACGGTGGACCGCACGTCCCCGCGCCCCGGATCCCCGGCCCCCGTCCCGAACGTCTCCGGCGGCGCGCCCCAGCCGTGGTCGTGCACCGCGGGCACCGCAGGCGGCTCGTGCGGCGAAGGATGCTGCTGTGCGTGCTGCGAGGGCCACCCGTAGGCCTCGGGCGGGGTGGACGTGTGCGTCTCCGCCGCCCCCTCGTCCGGGCCCTTCCGCTTCTCCATGGCTGCGCCGCCTCCCCCTCAGGTGTGCAACGGGGTGAGGATAGTGCGGGCGTGCACCGGCCGGTGGTTCATCGACAACCTGTCGCGCGAAACGGCTGTCCAGCGAACAAGACGCCGATGTCGCGTCGGTGGCGGGTACATCTACGCTCGGCCGCATGACTCCACAGCCCCATCCCGAAGCCGGCGCCGCGGTGAAGGCCGCGGACCGTGCCCACGTGTTCCACTCCTGGTCCGCGCAGGAGCTCATCGACCCGCTCGCCGTCGCGGGCGCCGAAGGGTCGTACTTCTGGGACTACGACGGAAAGCGCTACCTGGACTTCACCAGCGGGCTCGTCTTCACCAACATCGGCTATCAGCACCCGAAGGTCGTCGCGGCGATCCAGGAGCAGGCCGCGTCGATGACGACCTTCGCGCCCGCGTTCGCCGTCGAGGCGCGCTCGGAGGCGGCCCGGCTGATCGCCGAGCGGACGCCCGGCGACCTCGACAAGATCTTCTTCACCAACGGCGGCGCGGACGCCGTCGAGCACGCCGTGCGCATGGCGCGGCTGCACACCGGGCGCCCCAAGGTGCTCTCGGCGTACCGCTCGTACCACGGCGGCACCCAGCAGGCGGTGAACCTCACCGGCGACCCGCGCCGCTGGGCCTCCGACAGCGGCACGGCCGGTGCCGTGCACTTCTGGGCGCCGTTCCTCTACCGCTCGCGCTTCTACGCCGAGACCGAGGAGCAGGAGTGCGCGCGGGCGCTGGAGCACCTGGAGACGACGATCGCCTTCGAGGGGCCCGGCACCATCGCCGCGATCATCCTGGAGTCCATCCCGGGCACCGCCGGGATCATGCTTCCGCCGCCCGGCTATCTGGCCGGTGTGCGCGAGATCTGCGACAAGTACGGGATCGTCTTCGTCCTGGACGAGGTCATGGCCGGGTTCGGCCGGACCGGTGAGTGGTTCGCGGCCGACCTGGCCGGGGTCGTGCCCGACCTGATGACCTTCGCCAAGGGCGTGAACTCGGGCTACGTGCCGCTCGGCGGTGTCGCCATCTCGGGCGCGATCGCGGAGACCTTCGCCCGGCGCCCGTACCCCGGCGGACTGACGTACTCCGGGCACCCGCTGGCCTGCGCCGCCGCCGTCGCCACGATCAACGTGATGGCGGAGGAGGGCATCGTCGAGAACGCGGCCAAGCTGGGCGAGTCCGTCGTGGAGCCGGGGCTGCGCGCGCTGGCCGAGCGGCACCCGAGCGTCGGCGAGGTGCGCGGCGTGGGCATGTTCTGGGCGCTGGAGCTGGTGCGGAACCGGGAGACCCGCGAGCCCCTGGTGCCGTACAACGCGGCCGGCGAGGCGAACGCCCCGATGGCCGCTTTCGCGGCGGCCGCCAGGCAGCGGGGCCTGTGGCCGTTCGTGAACATGAACCGGACCCATGTGGTGCCCCCGCTCAACGTCACCGAGGCCGAGCTGGAAGAGGGCTTCGCGGCCCTGGACGCTGCGCTGACCGTGGCGGACGAGTACACGGAGTAGGAAGACCGGGGCACCCGGAGGGGGCGAGTGAGCAACTCGGCCCCGTCCGGGCTCCCCTGACTGATCGCCACGTGGCCGGGCGCCCCCGACGGCCCGGGGGCGCCGTACCCGGCGAGCGGGATGAACGCCGCGAATCGCGACCGCGTAAGGTGGCGTGCTCGGAGACATCTACGACATCTACGCGAGTACGCCATCCGCGCGCGTGAGGAGGGGCCGACGACCATGCCGGGCAACGGCGCCGTGACCCGCAGTACCCTCCGCCAGCAGATCGCGGACGCGCTTCGCGACGAGGTGCTGGCCGGGCGGCTCCAGCCGGGGTGCGCGTTCACCGTGAAGGAGATCGCGGACCAGTACGGCGTCTCGGCGACCCCGGTCCGCGAGGCCCTGGTCGACCTGTCCGCGCAGGGCATCCTGGAGGCCGACCAGCACCGCGGCTTCCGGGTCCCGGAGTACACGCTCGCCGACTACCGCGCCATGATCGAGGCCCGCCGCCTGGTCACCGACGGCATGTTCCAGGCCCTCGCCGCCGCGCACGAGGCCTTCCGCGAGGCCGACAACCCCCGCACCGTCGCGCTCCTCGCCACGGTCCGGCGGCGCGGCGAGGAGGCGCAGCGCGCGGCGGCGGCCGGCGACCTCACCGTTCTGATCGGCTACGACCTGCGCTTCTGGCGCGAGTTGAGCTGTCTGTTCGGCAATCCCTACCTCGCCGACTTCCTGCACCGGCTGCGGCTGCGGTCCTGGGTGTGCGCGGTGCATCATCTGCGGCGCCTGCCGGACCTGCGCGGACGGCTGTGGGCGGGGCACACCGAGTTGGTCGACGCCCTCTCCCGCCGCGACGTCGCCGCCGCCCACGCGATCGTCACCGCGGCCAACGAGCACGCCCTCTGCCTGATGGAGTCCCTCGCCGGTCCGTGAGCGGCCGCCCGAGGTGTGCGCGGTTGTGCGGGTACGGTGACCCGCACGAGGGGGCCCGCGCGACGCCGTAGCGACTACGCTTCCTTCACACCGTGACACCGTGCCGTGCGCGCCCGCGTGCCGATACGAGGAGCTCTCTTTGGCCTGTGACCTCTGGCTGGTACCACTCGTCGACGTGTTGTGCCACACCCCCGAGAACCCGTTCGCCGAGGAACTCGCGCAGTACAACGCGGTGCTCGCCGAGGCGGGACTGCCTCCGGTGCCGGTGTACCAGTACATGCCGGGCCTGTCCGGCGAGGTCGCCCCGGTGGCGGGCTTCGACTACGACGCGCTGCACTTCCTGCGTCGGGCCTATCTGCTCCAGGTGTGCGGCCTGCCGGTGACCCCGGTGGACGAACTGGGCGGCGACTACGAGCAGTTGCTGGAGATGTTCGAGTCGACGGCTCAGCAGTCGCACCTGGTCTGGCACTACGACCACGCGGGCGCGTACGTCCCGGTGGACTTCCCGCACCCGCTCTCCAGCGACGAACTCCTCTCCGGCGGCGGCCCCTTGGGCTCCTCGCACACCCTGCTGCGGGAGCTGGAGCTGGTGGCCCCGTCGATCGGCATCGACCCGGCCAACCCGCCCACCGCTCCCGAACCGCCGCAGGCGCCCACGGAGTTGGAGGAGCCCGCGGTCCCGGCGCCGTACGACGCGAGCCCGTTCGCCCGCGAGCGGCACGTCTGGCTGGGCCTGCACGCCGCGGCGACACGGAGCCTGGCCCAGGGCTCGATGATCGTGTTCAGCTGACCGGTCAGGGCAGGCGGGAGATGCGGGAGAGCCCCTTCTGCAGGTCGTCCGCGTTCATCACCGGGACGACCTCGATCTCGGCGTTCAGCTGGGTGAAGAACGGTTCGACCAAGGGGGGCAGCTCCGAGCTGTCCCGCATCTCCACGACCATCAGCACCGTCCGCCGGCCTCCGAGGGGCCCGAAGTAGGCCGCCTCGGGCTTGATGCGGTCGACGATCTCCTTCATCAACTCCGCCATCTGGTCCTCGCGGACGACTTCGTTGGCCTTCTCCGTGTCCAGCGTCGCCTTGAACATCACGCGCATGCCGCATCTCCCGCTCACTCGAGTCCGGATCATTCCGGTTCGTGCGCATTATGCGGTTTCGCGCGCCCGTATCGAGGGACATCCGGGCCCAGAACGCCCGGAACGCGAACCGCCCCCGTCCGGCAGCTGCCGGACGGGGGCGGTGACGCGACGGTCGATCCGTGCCTACAGGCCCGTGCCTACAGGAACGAGTTGATCTCGATGGTCTCGTCCCGGCCCGGGCCCACGCCGATCGCGGAGATCGGGGCGCCGGACATCTCCTCCAGCGCCTTGACGTAGTTCTGGGCGTTCTTCGGCAGGTCGGCGAAGGTCTTGGCCTTCGTGATGTCCTCCGACCAGCCGGGCAGCGTCTCGTAGATCGGCTTCGCGTGGTGGAAGTCGGTCTGGGAGTACGGGAGCTCCTCGACGCGCTTGCCGTCGATCTCGTACGCGACGCAGACCGGGATCTCCTCCCAGCCGGTGAGCACGTCCAGCTTGGTGAGGAAGAAGTCGGTCAGACCGTTGACGCGGGTGGCGTAGCGGGCGATGACCGCGTCGAACCAGCCGCAGCGGCGGTCACGGCCGGTGGTCACACCGCGCTCGCCGCCGATCCGGCGCAGCGCCTCGCCGTCCTCGTCGAACAGCTCCGTCGGGAACGGACCGGCGCCGACGCGGGTGGTGTACGCCTTCAGGATGCCGATGACCCGGCTGATCTTCGTCGGGCCGACGCCGGCGCCGGTGCAGGCGCCACCGGCGGTCGGGTTGGAGGAAGTGACGAAGGGGTACGTGCCGTGGTCGATGTCCAGCAGCGTGCCCTGGCCGCCCTCGAAGAGCACGACCTTGTCGTCCTCCAGGGCCTGGTTGAGGAGCAGCACCGTGTCGGCGACGTACGGCTTGATCTGCTCGGCGTAGCCCAGCAGCTCCTCGACCACCTGGTCGGCGGCGATGGCGCGCCGGTTGTAGAGCTTGGTGAGGACCTGGTTCTTGACGTCGAGGGCGGCCTCCACCTTCTGGTGGAGGATCGACTCGTCGTAGAGGTCCTGCACGCGGATGCCGACGCGGTTGATCTTGTCCGCGTACGTCGGGCCGATGCCGCGGCCGGTGGTGCCGATCTTGCGCTTTCCGAGGAAGCGTTCCGTCACCTTGTCGACGGTGACGTTGTACGGCGTGATGACGTGCGCGTTACCGCTGATGAGGAGTTTCGAGGTGTCGACGCCACGCTCGTTCAGACCGCTCAGCTCGGAGAGCAGGACCGACGGGTCGACGACGACACCGTTGCCGATGACCGGCGTACATCCAGGTGACAGGATTCCGGAAGGGAGCAGGTGCAGTGCGTACTTCTGGTCACCGACGACCACCGTGTGGCCGGCGTTGTTGCCACCCTGATAGCGCACTACATAGTCGACGGAACCACCGAGCAGGTCCGTCGCCTTTCCCTTGCCTTCGTCACCCCACTGAGCACCGAGCAGCACAAGTGCGGGCACGCGCGTACACCCCTTCCGGGTGGGGCATGTCCAAGGTCAGGGACGTACGGACGGGTCACCGTCGCGTGCCGCCGCGGCCGTCGTTGGCCGCAAACCGTCGGACCGGATGCCCCGGAATAGACGAAGCCCCTGGCGCAATAGCGCAAGGGGCTCTTGCACCAAGATGCTACCCGAGGAAGCGAGGCAGGACCGAGGTGGCGACTTTCGCGACGTCCGATCAGCTCCTGGTGGTCATCGATCCGGTCGCCCGGCACACGGACGGAGAGTCCGTGCGGATCGCGAAAGACGTGCTCAGCGCGGGTGCGGCCACGAAGGTGTGCCTGCCCGAGGACCCGGAGGAGTTCGCCCGCGCGCTGGCGCGCCGCGGGTCGCGGCGGCCGGTGGTGGTGGGCGACGACCGTGCCCTGATCCGGGCGGTGTCCCTGCTGCACCGGCGGCGGGAGCTGGCCGGCTGCGCGCTGTCGGTGGTGCCGGTGGGCGGCGCGCAGGCCCTCGCGGCGACCCTGGGCGTGCCGACAGGGACGGTCGCGGCGGCGCGGGCGGTGCTGGACGGCGTCGAGCGCCGGCTGGACCTGCTGGTCGACGACAGCGACGGGGTGGTGCTGGGCGCCCTGCGGATCCCGCCGCTGCGCCCGGCCCGGCAGCCGGAACCGGTCCCGCCGGACGCGGGCGTCCCGTGGCTGCGCATGACGTACGTCTCCCTGCGGCGCACCCTGGGCCTGGGCGCACCCGCGTGCGACCCCGGCCCCGCGCGGCTGCGCGTGGAGATCGACGGGTCGACCCTCGTCGATCTGGACCAGCCGGTGCAGGGCCTCGCGATGACCCCCGGCCGCGGCGGCCTGGCGGAGGTCGAGGTCTGGCCCGTCTCGGTCGGTGCCCAGGCCGCCCCGCTGCGCGCCGTCGGCCGCACGGTGACGGTCACCGGCACGGACTTCCGCTACCGCGCGGACGCGGCGGTCGCGGGCCCGGTACGCAGACGGACGTGGCGGGTGGCGGAGGGGGCTTGGGGGCTCACGGTGCCGTCATCGTGAGCGGGGGCCTTAAGGGTCTTTCGTT
This sequence comes from Streptomyces sp. V3I7, assembly GCF_030817495.1. Taxonomy (NCBI): domain Bacteria; kingdom Bacillati; phylum Actinomycetota; class Actinomycetes; order Kitasatosporales; family Streptomycetaceae; genus Streptomyces; species Streptomyces sp. V3I7. The sequence goes on along the minus strand of NZ_JAUSZK010000001.1, from coordinate 3,575,853 downwards.
TGGATCAGGCCGGGATCAGGGAGCGGGGTCTGGTGCCGTGCGTCGCAAGGCGGAGGAGGGCGTCATGGGGGAGCCATGGCAACCGACGACCACGCGACTGGGGGCGTCCCCCTGCCCGAAGAGCTTGGGGGAATGGTGCCAGGGCCCGCGAGCCCGGCATGATCCAAACGAGAGGCCCTGGAGCCGGAGTTGTCCAGCAGCGGCTCAGTCGCGGCCGAAGGTCTTGTCCCGGTGAACTCGCCAGCGCTCCATCATGGCCGCGATCTCCCCGTCGACGAACTCGAAGAACGCGAGCGTCTCGGCCATGCGGCGGCCCGCGGGGGTGTCGGCGCCGAGGCTGGTGACGCCGTCGCGCAGGGCGTGCTCCCAGCGCTTGAGGACGGCCTCGCGGTTGGTCAGCGCCTCGTACCACTGGTCGCTGTGCACCCGGTAGCGCTCGCGGCGTGAGCCGGGCTCGCGCTCGCGGGCCACCATGTGCTGCTGCGCCAGGTAGCGCACCGCGCCGGAGACGGCGGCGGGGCTGACCTGGAGCTGCTCGCCCAGCTCGGCGGAGGTCATCGCACCCTCGTCGGAGGAGAGCAGCGCGGCGAAGATGCGCGCGGGCATCCGCTGCATCCCGGCCTCGACGAGCTGGGCCGCGAAGGACTCGACGAACTTCGACACCGCTCCCGTGTCCCGCTCGGCCCCGGCTGTTTCGCTCATACGCTCCACCCTAGCCGAGATTCATGCGCTTCCTTAACTTCACAATTTTCTGAAAGAAGCGTACGTTCTGAACCATGACGAAGGCAATCAGCGCCTCGGGACTGCACAAGTCCTTCGGCCGCACCCATGCCCTGGACGGCCTCGACCTGGACGTCGACGCCGGTGAGGTGCACGGCTTCCTCGGTCCCAACGGCGCCGGCAAGTCCACCACCATCCGGGTCCTGCTCGGCCTGCTGCGCGCCGACCTGGGCGCCGCGCAGGTGCTGGGCCGCGACCCCTGGGCCGACGCCGTGGAGGTGCACCGCCGGATCGCCTACGTCCCCGGCGACGTGACCCTGTGGCGCAACCTCTCCGGCGGCGAGGTCATCGACCTGTACGGGCGGCTGCGCGGAGGCCTCGACCAGCGGCGGCGGGCCGAGCTGATCGAGCGCTTCGAGCTGGACCCGACCAAGAAGGGCCGCACCTACTCCAAGGGCAACCGCCAGAAGGTCGCCCTGGTCGCCGCCTTCGCCGCGGACGTCGACCTGCTGATCCTGGACGAGCCGACCTCGGGCCTGGACCCGCTGTTGGAGGAGGTCTTCCAGGCCTGCGTGCGCGAGGAGAAGGACCGGGGGCGGACGGTCCTGCTGTCCTCCCACATCCTCAGCGAGGTCGAGGAGCTGTGCGACCGGGTGAGCATCATCCGCAAGGGCCACACCGTGGAGACCGGTTCGCTGGCCGAGCTGCGCCATCTCACCCGCACCAGCGTGACGGCCGAACTCGCGGGCCCGCCCGACGGACTGGCGGACCTCCCCGGCGTCCACGGCCTCGACGTACGCGGCCACCGGGTCAGCCTCCAGGTCGACACCGACAAACTCGACGCCGTCCTCAGGGAGTTGACCGAGACCGGGCTGCGCTCACTGACCTCGACCCCGCCCACGCTGGAGGAGCTTTTCCTGCGGCATTACGAAGACGACAGGACGGACAGGGCCGACCACGCCGAGTTCAGCGAGGCGGGCCGATGACCGCCCTCGCCGCCCCCGCGGAAGGCATCCGCCACTCCCGCCAACTGGCCGGCACCGGCGTCCTGGTGCGGTTCGCGCTGCGCCGCGACCGGGTGATGATCCCCGTCTGGGTCGCGGTGAACCTGCTCATGGTCCTCTCCATGCCGAACACGCTGAACAGCCTGTACGGCACGGCTGCCCAACGCGCCGATCTCCTCAATCAGTTGGACTCCAACGCCTCCCTGCGCGCCCTCACCGGGCCCGTCTTCGACACCTCGATCGGCGCGCTGACTGCCTGGCGCGTCGGCGTGTACGCCGGGGCGCTCGCGGCGGTGATGAGCCTCCTCGTCGTCGTACGGCACACCCGGGACGAGGAGGAGAGCGGCCGCCAGGAGGTGGTGGCGTCGGGGATGGTGGGCCGCAGGGCCTCCCTGACGGCGGCCCTGCTGACCGCGGCGGTCGCGAACGCGGTCCTGGCGCTGCTGGTCATGGCCGGACTGGCCGGATGGGGCGCCGCCGGAGCGCTGTCCTTCGGGCTCGGGCTCGCGGGCGTCGGCATGGTCTTCGCCACGATGGCGGCGATCGTCGCCCAGCTGACCGAGAGCGCCCGCCTGGCCCGGGGCCTGACGGCGGCGGTCCTCGGCGCCGCCTTCGTCCTGCGCGCGGCGGGCGACTCCACCACAGCCGAGGGCTCGTCCGTCCTGACCTGGCTGTCGCCGCTGGGCTGGCTGGAGAACCAGCGCTCCTTCGCGGCCGAACGCTGGTGGGTGCTGCTGCTGTTCGTGGCGGCGGTGCTGCTCCAGGCGACGGTGGCGTACGAACTAGCGGGCCGCCGCGACGTGGGCATGAGCTTCCTGCCCACCCTGCCCGGACCGGCCACCGGCCGCCTCGGCTCGGCGGGCGCGCTGGCCTGGCGGCTGCAGCGGGGCGCCGTCCTCGGCTGGTCGGTGGGCTTCTTCCTCGCCGGTGTCGTCTACGGCGGGCTGACGGACGGCGCGGCCGAGCTGGTCAAGGACAACGACAAGGCGCGGCAGATCTTCGAGCGGATGGGCGGCCAGAGCGCCCTCGCGGACATGTTCCTCGCCTCGATGGTCGGCATGATGGGTCTGATCGCGAGCCTGTACGTCGTCGCGTCGGTCCTGCGCCCGCACGGCGAGGAGACCGCGGGCCGCGCCGAACCGGTGCTGGCCTGTGCGGTGGGACGCCTGCGCTGGGCGGCCGGCCACCTGGTCATCGCCTTCGGCGGCGCCGCCCTGATCATGCTCCTGGCGGCACTCGGCTTCGTCGCCGGCTACGGCAAGGAGGTCGGCCCCCTCCTGACCGCCTGCCTCGTCCAGCTCCCCGCGATCTGGGTGATCGGTGGGGTGGCGGTCCTGCTGTACGGCGTGCTCCCGCGAGCGGCGGCGGCAGCCTGGGCCGTGGCCGTGGCGGTCCTCCTGATCGGCTGGGTGGGCCCGGCCCTCGACGCTCCCCAACTCGTCCTGGACCTCTCCCCCTTCGCCCACCTCCCGAAGCTGCCGGGCGGCGCGATGGAGTGGCGCCCGGTGCTGATCCTGCTGGGACTGGCGGTGGCACTGGTGGGCGCGGGACTGACGGGGCTGCGGCGGCGGGACCTCACCACCTGATCAGCCCACTTCCACGCTCAGCCCGTCGAGCCCCCGGATCACGAAGTTCGGCTTGCGCTCCGGCTCCGCCGCCAAGGTGAGGGTCGGAGCCTTGTCGAGCAACGCGCCCATGGAGGCGGCCAGTTCGATACGGGCCAGCGGGGCGCCGATGCAGTAGTGGATACCGGCACTGAAGGAGATGTGGGGGTTGTCCTCGCGGGCCAGGTCCAGACGGGCCGGGTCGGTGAACACGGCCGGATCGTGGTTGGCTGAACCGAAGAGCATGGCGATCTCCGCGCCCCGCGGGATGACGGTGCCGTCGATCTCGATGTCGTCCAGGACCCAGCGCTCGAAGAGCTGGAGCGGGGTGTCGTAGCGCATCAACTCCTCGACGGCGGACGGGATCAGGGAGTGGTCCGCACGGAGGGCGGCGAGCTGGCCGGGGTTGCGGAACAGCGCCCACCAGCCGTTGACCGTGGCGTTGACGGTGGCCTCGTGGCCGGCGTTCAGCAGCAGCACGGCGGTCGAGATCATCTCCTGCTCGGTCAGCCGCTCGCCCTCGTCGTACGCCGCGATGAGACCGGAGATCAGGTCGTCGCCCGGCTCGCTGCGGCGGGCGGCGATGAGCTCCTTGAGGTACTCCGAGAACTCGACCGACGCCCGCACCGCCTGCGCCGCCGTCTCCTCGGACGGGTTCAGCTCGTACATCCCGCAGATGTCCGCCGACCACGGCCGGAGTCGAGGGCGGTCCGACTCCGGGATGCCCAGCATCTGCGCGATCACGGCGACCGGCAGCGGCTCGGCCACGTCCGTCAGCAGATCGCCGCCGCCCGCCTCCACCAGCGCCGCCACCAGGTCGTCCGCCAGCGCGTGGACGTACGGCTTCAACCGCTCCACCGTGCGCGGCGTGAACGCCTTCGACACCAGGCGCCGGATGCGGGTGTGGTCCGGCGGCTCCAGATCGAGCATCCCGTGGTCGTTGAGGACATGGAACGGCTCGTGCTCGGGCGGGGGCGCGGTGCGGCCGAACTCCTCGTGCGTGAACCGGTGTTGGTACGTCCGCCCGAGCCGCCGGTCGCGCAGCAGCGCGGCCACGTCCGCGTGGTGCGGGACCAGCCACTGCCCGGTCGGCGCGTAGTGGAGCACCCGCCCCCGCGCCCGCAGCTCGGCGTAGGCCGGGTACGGATCGGCGAGGAAGTCCGGGTCCCAGGGATCGAAGGCGAGGTCCGCAGCAGCTGCCATGCAGCGGACGTTAACCCGGCGCCCGGCTCGCCGACCAGGGGTGACGGAGTCCCCGGGTCACCAGGCCAGCTGCGCGATCTCCTCCGCCGCCACCGCGCACGCGTCCGCCGCCGGGTCGATCAACGGGAAGTGACCGACGTCCGCCAGGAGCGTGAGCCCGACCATCTCGCCCGCCTTCTCCGCCGCCTGCGCGTACGCCTCGGCGACCGCCTGCGGGACGACCAGGTCCGTACGTCCCTGTACGACGGTGGTGGCGATGCCGGTGGGCAGGAGGAGGGAGGGATCGGCGTAGGGGCGGCGGTCCTCGAACTTGTCGTAACCGCCGAGGAGTTGCACGGCCGCGTTCCCGCACACCTCCAGCTTCTGAGCGACCGCGAAGTCCGCGATCGGGGCGAGCGCGACCACCCCGCGCAGCGCGGCGGGCCGGGCGGTGCGCCAGGGGGCGTCGGCGGGCAGGATGTGGCGGGCCGCCGCCCACAGCGCCAGGTGCCCGCCCGCCGAGTGCCCGGTGAGCACCGTGCGCCGCGGGTCGGCCTGCGGGAGCGCCGCGCGAGCCAGGCCGGGCAGTGCGTCGAGCGCGGCCGCGACGTCGTCGAAGGTGTCCGGCCAGCGGCCCGCCACCGGCCCGTCGCCGCCCTGCGCCGGGAGCACGCCGCCGCGCCGGTACTCGACGTTGGCGACGGCGAACCCCCGGCGGGCCAGGTGACCGGCGAACGGCGTGATGTGCCGCCGGTCGTACGGAGCCCGCCAGGCGCCGCCGTGCAGGACCACGACCAGCGGCGCCGGGGTCTCTACGCCCCGCGGCGCGTAGAAGTCGACCACCTGGTCGGGGTGGTCGCCGTACGCGGCGGTGGCCTCGGGTTCGACGGGCGGGTGCGCGAACGCCGACTCCTCCTCGGCGGCGGCACGGGCGGCTGCGGCGTCGTCCGGCATGCTCCAACCTCTCAGCTCAGCGACGGGACGGGACGGGACGTGACGTGCGGGGACGGGCGGGACGGCACGCTATCGGCTCAGCGTGTCCGCCAGTACCCTCGCCGCACGCTCGGTGTCCGCGAAGCCGACGTACAGCGGGGTGAAACCGAAGCGCAGGACGTCGGGCGCGCGGAAGTCGCCGACCACGCCCCGCTCGATGAGCCGCCTCATCACCTCGCCCGCGTCCGCACAGCGCAGCGCCACCTGGCTGCCGCGCTCCTCGTGCGCGGCGGGCGTCAGCGACTCCACCCCGCCCTGAGGCACATAGGCGGCCACGCACTCAAGGAAGAAGTCGGTGAGCGCGAGGGACTTGGCGCGCACCGCCTCGACCGGCACCCCGTCCCACACGTCCAGCGCCGCCTCCAGGGCGAGCATCGACAGGATGTCCGGCGTCCCGACCCGGCCGCGCAGGGCGCCCGCCGCCGGTTCGTACGCGCCGCGCATGCCGAAGGGCTCCGCGTGGGAGTTCCAGCCGGGCAGCGGCGAGTCGAAGACGTCCTGCAGAGCACGGCGTACGTAGAGATAGGCGGGCGAACCCGGGCCGCCGTTCAGGTACTTGTACGTGCAGCCCACCGCCAGGTCGACGCCGTGCTCGTCCAGGCCCACCGGGAGCGCGCCCGCACTGTGGCACAGGTCCCAGACCGACACCGCGCCCGCCGCGCGGACGGCGGCGGTCAGAGCGGGCAGGTCGTGCAGGCGCCCGGTGCGGTAGTCGACGTGGTTGAGCAGGACGGCCGCCGTACGCTCGCCCAGCGCCTCGCGGACCCGCGCGGGGTCCACCGGACGCAGCGTGCACCCCGTCATCCGGGCCGCCGACTCGGCGATGTAGCCGTCCGTGGGGAAGGTGGTGGCGTCGACGACGATCTCGTCGCGCCCCTCGCCCGCGATCCGTACGGCCGCCACCAGTGCCTTGAAGACATTGACGCTCGTGGAGTCGCCGACCACGATCTGGCCCGGCGCCGCGCCCACCAGCGGCGCGATCCGGTCGCCGATCCGCTCCGGCGCGGTCCACCAGCCGCTCTCGTCCCACGAGCGGATGCGCAGCTCGCCCCACTGACGGCGGACGACGTCCGCCACCCGGTCGGGGACGTGCGCGGGCAGCGCGCCGAGCGAGTTGCCGTCCAGATAGACGACGTCGTCGAGGACGAACTGCTCGCGCGTGGACGCCAGTTCGTCGGCCGCGTCCAGCTTCGCGGCCTTCTCCGCCATCAGCGCACGCGGGGACTCAGACATGGGACCTCGCCGTCCACAGCTCGGGGAACACGTTCTTCTGCGCACGCCGCTCCAGCCAGGCCACCCCGGCGGAGCCGCCCGTGCCGGCCTTCGCGCCCATCGCGCGGCGGGTGGCGAGGAGATGGTCGTTGCGCCATCGCCACACCAGCTCGCCGACGTCGGTCAACGCCTCGCCCAGCCGGGCGAGTTCGGTGCCCTTCTCGCCCGCGTAGACGGCGGTCCAGGCGGCCTCGACGGCCGGCGAGGGCTCGTAGCGCAGCGTCACGTCGCGGCCGAGGACGTCCTCGGGGATCGCGTGCCCGCGGCGGGCGAGAAAGCGGACCACCTCGTCGTACAGGCTCGGCTCGTGCAGGGCCTTCTCCAGCTCGGCGTGCACGCGCGGCGCGCCGCGGTGCGGGACCAGCATCGAGGCGGACTTCTCACCGAGCAGGAACTCCATGCGGCGGTACATCGCCGACTGGAAGCCGGAGCCCTCGCCGAGGGCGGAGCGGTAGGAGTTGAACTGGGCCGGGGTGAGCTGGGCGAGCGGCTTCCAGGAGGCGTTCAGCGCCTGGAGCTCCCGTACTGAACGCTTCAGCGCGTCGATCGCGACCGGCACGTCGTCCGAGCGCAGGGCGCGCGCCGCGGTCTCCCACTCGTGCACGATGACGGTGAACCACAGCTCCATCACCTGCGTGGTGACCAGGAAGACCATCTCGCCGGGGTCGTCGGAGAGGGTGTGCTGGAGGTGGGTGAGCACGTCGGCGCGGACGTAGTCCTCGTACGGCGTCGTGCCCGCGAAGTCGAGATGCGGGGTCTCGGGCTCAGCGGCCTCGAAAGGGGGGTGAGCCTGGTGGGACATCGCTGTCTCCTGTTGTACTCCGGGTAGCGGTCCGCCCCTGCCGATGCCGGCACGGGGGCCCCGGTCCCCACTCGCATCGTCGGCGATCACGGGGTTTACGGCAAGGCCCGTCCGCACCGGACGGGCCACACCGAGCGCCTGGTCAGCCCAGGGTCTGGGCCGCCGTCGGCGAGGAGTCCTTCAGGAACTGCGAGCAGCGCTCGTACTCCTCCTGCTCGCCGATCGCCTGCGCGGCGCGGGCGAGGGCGTGCAGGGCGCGCAGGAAGCCGCGGTTGGGCTCGTGGTCCCACGGCACCGGCCCGTGGCCCTTCCAGCCGTTGCGGCGCAGGGCGTCCAGGCCGCGGTGGTAGCCCGTACGGGCGTAGGCGTACGACTCGACGACCGAGCCCCGCTCGAACGCGTCGTCGGCCAGCTGGGCCCAGGCGAGCGAGGAGGTCGGGTGCTGGGCGGCGACCTCGGCAGGCGCGGTGCCCCCGGCGAGCAGCTCACGCGGCCCCGGGTCGTCGGGCAGATGGGTCGGAGGCGGCCCTCCGAGCAGGTTTTCGTGAAGCGTCATGCCCTCAGTCTGTCACCGCCCACCCACGGCGCCCTCCCGGCCGGGTCCGGCCGGCCGTGACCACCGGCAGCCGCCGAAGACCGCCCAGCCCGTCACCGCCGCCCCACCGCGTTCCCTCGCGGGGCAGGCGGCAGGGAACGGCGCGCGCAGGGCGGCGACGCGCGCATGCGTCACGCGGGCGTCACCGCAGCCGCTTCCCGTCGTTCCGGTCGGTGTCGTGAGCCCCCGTCCCGCCGCCCCGTCCCGCCGGTTCGCCCTCCGGGGGGAGGGTGTTCGTGCCTTCCAGGGGTGGGTGGGTCACGCAGCCGTGGGTGCGGCAGTGGGGGTGGGCGCAGGGTGGGGTCGGTCGGCGGACCGTGGTGAAGGCGAGGACGGAGCCGATGACCAGGACGGCCGCGCAGATCGGCATCGCGCGGTCGAAGGCGGCGTCGAATGCGTCGGCCGAGCGGTAGGCGTCGGGGGCCATGCCGGTCAGCAGGGGCAGCGCGGCCACCGCGACCAGGCCGGCCGCGCGGGCCGCCGCGTTGTTGATGCCGCTGGCCAGCCCCGCCCGCGCGGTCTCCACCGAGGCGAGGACGGTCGCCGTCAGCGGGGCCACCAGGGTGACCATGCCCGCGCCCATCACCACCATGGCGGGCAGCACGTCGGTGAGGTAGTTCGCATGTTTGCCCACGCGCACCATCAGGAGCATGCCGGCGGCGCACAGCAGGGGGCCGATCGTGAGGGGGATGCGCGGGCCGATGCGGTCGGCGAGGGCGCCCGAGCGGGCCGAGAACAGCAGCATCAGGGCGGTCGTCGGCAGCAGCGCCGTACCGGCCTGGAGCGCCGAGTAGCCGGAGACGGTCTGGAGCTGGAGCGCGGTGAGGAAGAAGAAGCCGCCGAACGCCGCGTAGACGCACAGGGTGACCAGGTTGACCGCCGTGAACTGGCGGGAGGCGAAGATGTCGAGCGGCATCATCGGGGCGGGGCGGTGCTTCTCGACGTACAGGAAGGCGATGCCCGCCAGCACGCCCAGCACGGCCGTCACCGGGACGGCGACCGAGCCGCTGCGGGCCTCGATCAGCGCGTACGTCACCAGGGCGAGGGAGACGGCGCCGAGCGCCGCGCCGAGGACGTCGAAGCGGCCGCGGCTCGTGGGGTCGGAGGACTCGGGGACATGCCGCAGGGCGACGGGCAGGCAGAGCAGGGCGAGCGGGACGTTCAGCAGGAACACCCAGCGCCAGCCGGGCCCGTCCACCAGCCAGCCGCCGAGGAACGGGCCGACGGCCGCCCCGATGCCGCCGAACCCCGACCACAGCCCCACGGCCTTCGCCCGGTCGTCCGGATGGAACGACGCCTGGATCAGGGCGAGTGAGCCGGGGGTCAGCAGCGCGCCGCCGATGCCCTGGAGGGCCCGCGCGGCGATGAGCACGATGTCGGTCGGGGCGAGGCCGCACAGCAGGGAGGCCAGCGCGAACCAGACGACCCCGATCAGGAAGATCCTGCGGCGCCCGTAGTGGTCGCCGAGCGAGCCGCCGAGCAGGATCAGCCCGGCCAGCGTGAGCATGTACGCGTTGACCGTCCACTGCAGGGCGGACAGGCTCGCGTTCAGATCGCGGCCGATGGTGGGCAGGGCGACGTTGACGACGGTCGAGTCCAGCAGCGCCATGCTGGAGCCGAGCACCGTGGTGAGCACGATCCACTTGCCCTGGGGCGAGGCCAGCCGGACATCGGGCATGCCCCACATATACCGGGCCCCCCGCAGGACAGCGAGCCCGAATGACAGCGAGCCCGGACGACAGCGAGCCCGGCGCCATGCAGCGCCGGGCTCACCGGAAAGGGTCCTCGAAGAACGCCCTTACTTGATCTTCGTGCCCGCCGAGCGCAGGTTCCGCGCGGCCTCGGCGACGCGCTGCGCCATGCTCGCCTCGGCCAGCTTGCCCCAGGTGCGCGGGTCGTAGGCCTTCTTGTTGCCGACCTCGCCGTCGACCTTCAGGACGCCGTCGTAGTTGCGGAACATGTGGTCGGCGACCGGACGCGTGAAGGCGTACTGCGTGTCGGTGTCGATGTTCATCTTGACGACGCCGTTCTCCAGCGCGGTCGCGATCTCCTCCGCCGTGGAGCCGGAGCCGCCGTGGAAGACGAAGTCGAACGGCTGGCTGCCCGCCGGCAGACCGAACTTGGCGGCGACGCCCTCGTTCAGCTGCTTCAGCAGGTCGGGGCGGAGCACGACGTTGCCCGGCTTGTACACGCCGTGGACGTTGCCGAAGGACGCGGCGAGCAGGTAGCGGCCCTTGTCGCCGAGGCCGAGGGCCTCCGCCGTACGGATCGCGTCCTCGACCGTCGTGTACAGCGAGTCGTTGATCTCGTGGGAGACGCCGTCCTCCTCGCCGCCGGTCGGGGTGATCTCCACCTCCAGGACGATCCGGGCGGCGTCGGCGCGCGCCAGGAGCTCCTCGGCGATGGCGAGGTTGTCGGCGAGGGTCTCGGCGGAGCCGTCCCACATGTGCGACTGGAAGAGCGGGTTGCCGCCGGCCTTCACGCGCTCCTCGGAGACCGCGATGAGCGGACGGACGTAGCCGTCGAGCTTGTCCTTCGGGCAGTGGTCCGTGTGCAGGGCGACCGTCACCGGGTACTTCTCGGCGATGATGTGCGCGTACTCGGCCAAGGCCACCGCGCCGGTGACCATGTCCTTGCTGTACTGGCCGCCCAGGAACTCGGCGCCGCCCGTCGAGATCTGGATGATGCCGTCGCTCTCCGCCTCGGCGAAGCCGCGCAGCGCCGCGTTCAGGGTCTGGCTGGAGGTGACGTTGATGGCCGGGTAGGCGAACTTGCCTGCCTTCGCCCGGTCGAGCATCTCGCGGTAGACCTCAGGGGTTGCGATGGGCATCTGTCCGCTCCTTGAGTGTGCGGGTTGGCGTTGTGCGTACTACGGCCCGGACCCAGACCTTGGGGGTGACATCGGCGTCGTCCCCATCTTTCCAGACATGCGCCGATGATCCAGGCCCCTGGTCGAGGAGTGGACAGTGCCCTGTCCCGCGGCCAGGGGGCCGTGGCGGCCGGCGTACGTCAGTCCAGTTCCAGGTCGTCCTTCGAGAAGGCGAACACGTAAGGCACCTGGGCCTGTTCGGCGATCGCCTCGGCGGCGCCCGTCGCACGGTCCACGATGGTGGCCACCGCGACGACCTCGGCACCGGCCTCGCGCAGCGCCTCGACCGCGGTCAGCACCGAGCCGCCGGTGGTGGAGGTGTCCTCGACGGCGAGCACCCGCCGGCCCTTGACCTCCGCGCCCTCGATCCGGCGCTGCAGGCCGTGCGCCTTGCCCGCCTTGCGCACGACGAACGCGTCGAGCACCTTCCCGCGCGCGGCGGAAGCATGCAGCATCGCGGTCGCGACCGGGTCGGCGCCCAGCGTCAGCCCGCCGACGGCGTCGAAGTCGAAGTCGTCGGTCAGGTCCAGCATGACCTGGCCGACCAGCGGGGCCGCCTCACCGTCGAGGGTGATGCGGCGGAGGTCGACGTAGTAGTCGGCTTCCTTGCCCGACGACAGGGTCACCTTGCCGTGCACCACGGCCTTGTCCTTGATCTGCTGCAGCAGCGCGCCGCGAGTGTCCGTCATGCCGCCCAGCTTAGAGGCGGCGCCAGCTCCAGGTGGTGGTGGCCTCCAGCGGCTCGAGCGGGGTGACCAGGCGCGGCATGCTGTTCAGCCCGTTGGGCGGTCCGGTCTGCGGCTCGACGCACACGGCGGCGTCCTGCTCGTCGTAGACCACGACCCACTCCTCCCGGCTGCCCAGCCTCAGCTCCAGCTGCCCCGGCCAGGTCACCGTGACGTCGACGCCGCCGGGCATCCCGAAGCAGTCGTCCCAGGGACCGGGCGCCGGGTCGATCCGGCGGCCGGTGGGCAGATGGTCCGCCCCGCGCTCCTCCTGCCAGGCGGCGCTGAAGTCGAGCCGCGCGTCCTGCGCACCCTCGCCGCCGAGGTTCCGGTTGAACCACGGGTGCCAGCCGATCTGCGCCGGGAAGGACGACTCGTACGTCTCCACGGACATGGTCAGCGTGAGGCTGTCCTCGGCGAGCCCGACGACCTGGGTGACACGGGCCGGGTAGGGCCAGGGGTCGACCAGGTCGTACGTGAGGACCGCCTCGTCGGCGGAGGCCCGGGCGGTGCGCCAGGCGCCGTCGCGGGCCGTGCCGTGGATGGCGTGCGGCGGGGAGTTGAGGGGCATCTGGTGGACGGTGCCGCCGTTGAGGAAGCGTCCGTCCCGGATCCGCCCGCACCAGGGGACCATCGGGAAGCACCCGAACCGGTCTCCCTGCCGGAGCAGTTCGAGCCCGCCGACCCGAAGTCCTCCGATACGGCCGCCGTTGCCCGGCCGCACGCTCACTTCCGCGTCGCCCGCGGTCAGCGTGATGTCTTCGTTACTCACGAGGCCGACCCTACTGGGCCGATCAAGAGGGCGGTCAGTGGCGCCTGCGCAGCGCGCGTCCCACCACGATCGCGGACGCCAGCACCAGGGCCGCTGCCGGTGCCGCCCAGCGGAGTGTCGTGCTCGCGGCGACGGTCTGCGGGGCCGGTACGGGGGCGTAGCGGCCGCGGGGCGGGGCGTGGTCGACCTCCTCCGCGCTGCGCCCGATCATCGTCCGCCGCGCGTGGGCCGCCTCGGCCGGGGGGACGACCGCCTCGGCGAAGTCCTCGGTGGCGGGGTCCAGGGAGGGCGGCGGGACCGCGGTGTCGAAGACGGAGGGCCGCGCCTCGGGCTCGGCCTCCTGGGCCGCCGCGTCCGTCGTCTCCGGGGCATCCGAGGCCTTCGGGGCCTTCGGGGCCTCTGGGCCCTCCTGAGCCTTCGGGGCCTCTGGGCCCTCCTGAGCCTCCTGGGCCTCTGGGCCCTCCTGAGCCTCCTGGGCCTCTGGGCCCTCCGGGGCCTCCTGAGCCTCTGGGCCCTCCGGGGCCTCCTGGGCCTCCTGGGCCGCTTTGGCCGCTTGGGCCTTGTGCGCTTCCTCGGTCTGTTCGGCCGCCAGCGCTTCCACGAAGCGGTGCAGCAGGCGCGTCGCGGCCGTGACCACCGCGTCGGGCTGGAGCTCGGTGATCCGGCCGTCCGCGGAGACGGTGCCGTCGACACCGACGGCCGCGCCGCCGTCCGTGTCCCGCAGACGCAGGGTGAGGGCGAGCTTGACCGCGCCGGTGCCGCGGGCCTCGGTCGCGTCGGCTTCGAGGGCGTACGAACCGTCGCCGTGCGCCGCGACGCGCATCGATCCGCGGTAGGTGATGGAGTGACCGCCGACCCGCACCTTCAGCCGCCCCACGAGCGGCTCGGCGCCGGCGTCCTGCTGGAGCCCCGGAACGGCCCGCGCGACCCGCACGGGATCGCCGAGCGCCTCCCTCAGCCGCTCGGCCGGGACCGGAACGAAAACCTCGTGCTCCATGTCCCCAGACCCTACCCACGAGCGGCGGATCCACACCCTCACGCGGGCCGGTGGGTCACCTCAGTACCGCGGATGAGCGAGCGTCGACGCGGGCAGTCCCGGGATGCGGGTACGGGCCGCCGCACGGGCGTCGGCCGCCAGCTGGGCGTCGGTCAGCGCGCGCGGGCGGGGAGCGCGCGGGTCCAGCCGGAGGGGCGGCGCGGACGGTCCCGTCCCGGCGAGGACGAAGCCCCAGTCGCGCGGGGCGCGGGCGCCGGCCGAGCGGTCGGGCGCGGGGACGCGGTAGGGGGCGGTGGCGAGACCGGCCGCGCGGAGGGTCGCGTCCACCGTCCAGAAGGCCCGGGTGCTGCCCGAGACCTGCCCGGCGTGCACCGCGACGCGCCCGCCGGGCCGCAGGGCGCGGCGGATCAGGCCGTAGAACTCCTGGGAGTACAGCTTGGTGCCGGCCGTGTAGCCCGGGTCGGGCAGGTCGGCGATCACCACGTCGTACGACGCCGGGGGCGTCGCGCGCAGCCGGCGGAAGGCTTCGGTCGTGGTGACGTGGACGCGGGGGTCGCCGTACACATGGCCGTTGAGGGCGGACAGTCCCGGGTCGCGGCGGGCCAGGTGCGCGAGGCCCGAGTCGAGGGTGACCACGTCCACCCGCCGGACGCCCGAGTGCCGCAGCACCTCCCGCGCGGCCAGCCCGTCCCCGCCGCCGAGGATCAGTACGCGCGCGTGGGGGCCGGTCATCGCGGGGTGGACGAGCGCCTCGTGGTAACGGTGCTCGTCGCGGCCGCCGACGCGCAGCCGGCCGTCCAGGAACAGATCGAGCGGGCGGCCGTGGGTGCCGCCGGTGACGACGACCTCCTGGACGTCGGTCTGGAGGGCGACCCGGACGTCGTCGCCGTACACCGCCTGCCGGGCGGCGCGTTCGAAGTCGCCGACGAGGACGGCGGCGGAGGCGAGCAGGCCGAGGGCGGTGACGTTGGCGACGAGCAGCACCCAGCGGGCGCGGCGGGTCAGGTCGTGCCGGAACAGGCCGAGGATCAGGGCGCCCCCGGCCACCACGTTGACAGTGCCGGTGAGCAGGGCGCCGGTCAACTGGCCCAGGAACGGCAGCAGGAAGAAGGGGAAGGCGAGGCCGCCGACGAGCGCGCCGACGTAGTCCGCCGCGAACAGGTCGGCCACCGCTCCGCCCGGGTCCTGGCGGCGCACGCGCTGTATCAGCTCCATCAGCAGCGGGACCTCCGCGCCGATGAGCAGCCCGATGGCGAGGCAGAAGCCGACGAGCAGGCAGCGCGGTCCGTCGGCCCACAGTCCGGCCCAGCCGCCGGTCCAGGCGAAGACGGCGTACAGCGCCATCGCGCTGCACCCGCCGGCGAGGGCGAGGACCGCCTCGACCACGCCGAACGCGGCGGCCGCGTGCCGGCGCAGCCGCTTGGCCGCGAGCGAGCCGACGCCCATCGCGAACACCATGACGGACAGCACCACGGAGGCCTGCGTGACCGAGTCGCCCATCAAGTAGGAGGCGAGGGCGACGAGTTCGAGTTCGTACACGAGCCCGCAGGCCGCGCAGACGAAGACGACCACGAGGACCAGGAACCGTCCGATCCCCGGCCGGACGGGCAGCCGCGCGGGAGCGCCCAGGGGCGGCGGGGCGCCGGGGAGGACGGGCGGGTGCGGATCGATCACGCTGCGACGTTACGTCACACCGTCGGCACGCTTCGTCACCCACACGTGTGGAACTACGGGCGGTTGACACGCACGGTGTTTATGTCGCCGCCCGTGACGCCCCGTTCGCGCGCGGATGCCGCCCAGGACAGGCCCTAACACGACTGAGCCGCGGGCACCCGCGCCCCGACCCGGGTACGCGTCGCCACCAACTGCCCGTCCTGCGGGTACGCGTGCCACGTACGCCAGTGCACCTGGCCCTCGTGGCGGTGGGCGAGCAGCGCCGTGAACGCGTACGGGCTGCCGGGGAAGACGCCGGCGAGGCCGTGCGGGTGCTCGGAGACGAGGGCCAGCAACTCCTGGGCGCGGCCCGCGAACGAGCCCGGCGTGAGGGCCTCGACGCGCGCCGCGAACTCGTACTCCCAGTCGCCGACGCGCTTGGCGACGCCCAGCGGGAGGGGTGTCCTGGACCCCGGGATGCACGCCACCGTTTCCGAGCAGGTGACCCGCTCCCCCTCCACGAGTACCTGGTGGGACGCGCCCAGCAGCCTCAACTGCAGCTTCGTCCCGAACAGTTCGAGGTCGAGGGTGGCCAGTGCGGGGAGCGGCTCGCGGCCCAGGGCCCAGGCGAGGTCGGCCGCACTTGTGTCGCTGTAGGAGGTGTTCAGGGTCGTGAGCATGGATCGGCTCCGCTAACACGCAAAGAAGAAGAGGGAGTTTGGTCCGGCGCACCTCGGCCGACGCCGGAAGTTCGGCCGCGTCGACCCGGCCTGCCCAGCCGGGGTGAAGGCGCCTGGAGGACGTCCAGGGGGCTGCGTTGGTGATTTAGAGGGAATCACGAACTGTGCCGCCGCCACAGCGTTTTTACCCAACTTCGTCGGGTTTCCATCCCTCAGAGGGCCCCACAGCTCAACTGTTCAACCACGGCGTGCGCCGGGCGCGCACTTCATGCGCGCAAGCGCCCGCCGGCCATGCGTTCCCGGCGGGCGCCCGGTACGCGGTCCGAGTGCGGTCCGGGTGCGGTCCGAGTGCGGTTCCCCCACGTCCGGTGCGGATGCGGTTCCCCCGCGTCCGGAGCTCAGCTGCCCCGTGTCAGCTGCCTCCACCGCATCCGCCGCCGCCCCCGCAGGACGACCCGCCGCCACAGGAGTGACCCCCGCCGCAGGAGGAGTGCCCGCCCCCGCAGGAGTGGTGTCCGCCGGAGTGGTGTCCCCCGTGGTGACCTCCCGGGGACGAGCCGCCGGAGTCACCGCCGCCCGCCCACCAACTGCCGCTGGCGCTGCCGCTGCCGCCGTACGACGCCCGGCGCGACACCGCCGCCCGCGGCCCGCGCCCGCGCACCGCCTTGCCGCCGCGGTCCTTGCGTCCCGCATGGACCACGATCGCGACGTACACGATCACGATCGCCGCCAGGATGATGACGAAGGTCATGGCGCACCTTCCTTCCGTTCCCCCGAAGCGGCCCCCCGTGGGCGCCTCGCAACGGGGATGCCCGGCCGTCTCACCGGTCAAAGCGGAGTTGAGGAACTCCAGAGCTTCGGCGCAGGATGGCCCGCATGACCTCACGCCCGCTCCTCAACCGCCGGCTCGCCGAGTTCGGGACGACGATCTTCGCCGAGATGTCGGCGCTCGCGGCCCGCACCGGATCGATCAACCTCGGTCAGGGATTCCCCGACACCGACGGCCCCGAGGAGGTCCGGGAGGCCGCGGTGCGCGCGCTGCGCGACGGCCGCGGCAACCAGTACCCGCCGGGTCCGGGCGTCCCCGAGCTGCGCACGGCGATCGCGGCGCACCAGCAGCGCCGCTACGGACTGGCGTACGACCCCGACACCGAGGTCCTGGTGACGGCGGGCGCCACCGAGGCGATCGCCGCCTCGCTGCTGGCCCTGCTGGAGCCCGGCGACGAGGTCATCGCCTTCGAGCCGTACTACGACTCCTACGCCGCGGGCATCGCGCTGGCGGGCGGCAGGCGCGTGCCGGTCACCCTCCGCCCCCACACCGCCCCCGACGGCACCGCCGCCTTCCGGCTCGACCTCGACGAGCTGCGCGCGGCGGTGACCGACCGCACCCGGCTGCTGCTGATCAACACCCCGCACAACCCGACCGGCACGGTGCTCACCCGCGGGGAGCTGGCCGCGATCGCCGAGCTGGCGGTGGAGCGGGACCTGCTGGTGGTGACGGACGAGGTGTACGAGCACCTGGTCTTCGACGACGCCGAGCACCTGCCGCTGGCCACGTTCCCCGGGATGCGCGAGCGCACGGTCTCGATCGGGTCGAGCGGCAAGACGTTCTCGTTCACCGGCTGGAAGGTCGGCTGGGTGACGGGCTCGCCGGAGCTGGTCGCGGCGGTCCGCTCGGCGAAGCAGTTCCTGACGTACGTCTCGGCGGGGCCGTTCCAGTACGCGGTGGCCGAGGCGCTGTCGCTGCCCGACTCCTACTTCGACGGCTTCCGCGCGGACATGCTGGCCCGGCGGGACCTGCTCGCGGCGGGGCTGGCCGAGGCGGGCTTCGGCGTCTTCAGGCCCGTCGGCACGTACTTCGTCACCACCGACATCCGCCCGCTCGGCGAGAAGGACGGCTTCGCCTTCTGCCGCGCCCTGCCGGAGCGGGCCGGGGTCGTCGCCATCCCGAACGCGGTCTTCTACGACCACCGCGAGGAGGGCGCCCCGTTCGTCCGCTTCGCCTTCTGCAAACAGCCGTCCGTCCTGGAGGAGGCGGCCCGCCGCCTGAAGACGCTCGGGGGCTGAGGCCCGGCGGGGCTGAGGCCCGGCGGGCCGAGCGGCTGACGCGGGCCGGGGCGCGGCTCGACAATCGCCCGATACGCCGCTTTCGTCCCGCAAGATGCCCGTGTGAACCACGTCAGCACCCCCGCAACCACACCTGCCCCACCGAAGCCGGACGCGGGCGCCGAGAAGGCCCGGCCGCTCCGGATCCCCGCCGCGGTCACGGCCGTCGGCCTGTTCGTGGCGGTCCGGATCGCCGGGGTGGCCGTGCTCGCCGCCGTCGCCCGGGGCGAGGGCAAGCAGCCGCTCGCCCTGCTCGGCCGGTCCTGGGACTCGCTGTGGTACCTCGGGATCGCCGCCCACGGCTACGGCGCCACCTTCTACAAGCCCGGCTTCGCCCTCAGCAACCTGGCCTTCTTCCCGCTCTACCCCGGCCTGATCCGCGCCCTCACCGCCGTGACCCCGCTGAGCGCGGGCGCCGCCGCGCTGGTGGTGTCCTGGACCGCGTCCGCCGTCGCCGCCTGGGGGATCTACGCGGTCGGCGCCCGGCTGCGGGGGCGGGCCGTCGCCGTCGCCCTGGTGCTGCTGTGGGGGCTGCTGCCGCACTCGGTCGTGCTGTCGACCGCCTACACCGAACCGCTGCTCACGGCCTTCGCCGCCTGGTCGCTGTACGCGGTGCTGAGCGGGCACTGGGTACGGGCGGGGCTGCTGGCCGCCCTGGCGGGGCTGTCCCGGCCCAACGGGTTCGCGGTGGCGGCGGCGGTGATCGTGGCCGCGGCGGCCGAGGCCTGGCAGGCGCGCGGCCGGGTTTCCCCCAGACTGTGGACGGGCGCCGCGCTCGCGCCGGCGGGCTGGGCGGCGTACGTGCTGTGGGTCGGCGAGCGCAAGGGCGACCTGCTCGGCGGCTACTTCGCGGTGCAGGCCGGCTGGGGCTCCCGCTTCGACCTCGGGCTCGGCACGCTGCGCTTCACCAAGCACCTGCTGCGCGACGGGGACGCGCTCGTGTACTACGTCGCCCTGGCCCTCGTGGCGGCCGCCGCCCTGCTGTACGCGCGGCTCCTCAAGGACCGCGTGCCGCTGCCCCTGCTGGTCTACAGCGGCGTCCTGCTGCTGGTGACGCTCGGCGGGTCGAGCTACCACCAGTGCAAGCCGCGCTTCCTGCTGGCCGCCTTCCCGCTGCTGCTGCCGCTCGCCTCGGCCCTGGCGCGCACGGCGAGAGCCCGGCCCTGGCGCGCGGCCGTCGTGGCCTGCGCCCTGGCCGGGCTCTCGTTCGCGTACGGCGCCTACCTGGTGGTCTACGCCGACACTCCGCTGTAGGTCCGGCGGAGACTACTCCTCGTCGCCCTTGTCCTCGCCCGCCTCGTCGGTCTGGTCGACGTCCTGCTCCAGGCCGAGCTGCTCCACGAGCCACCGGTCGAACTCGATCGCGGCGCGCACCCAGCTGACCGTCGAGGAGACGAAGTGGTTGAGGTCGACACCCGTGCCGATCAGCATCTGCGCCTCGCCGATGAGGCGGACGGTGCCGTCGTCATGCGTGTGGGTGTAGACCTTGGGCCACAGGGTCCGCCGGTTCCAGTCGTCGATCGCCTCCATCAGCTGCGGCTTCTCGTCGATCTTGTGGGGACGGTCGTAGAAGGTCCGCACCGAGAAGACGGCCTGCTCGGCCTCTCCGCGGAACATGAAGTACGTACGGAACTGCTCCCACGGCGCCGCGAGGTCACCCTCTTCGTCGACGACGTACTTGAGCTCCATCTGATCGAGGAGCTGCTTCACGAGGTCCTGATCCGGGACGACGGGGCCCGCCGGTCCTTGGGGCTCGGGCTCGGGCTGGCCCCCGAAGTTCGGAATCGAGGACGGGTCGATGGACATACTTGGAGACTCCTGCGGTCGTCAGTCTCGTCCGGCCCTCGATGAGGCCCGACGTATACGACCCACCCTCTCTCTCTTCCCCCATGGCGGGCAACCTCCGCCACCCCTGTGACCGGTTGAGCCTTCATTGACATGATCCGGTCGCTCGCAGTAAGCCGGTGCGTCCGGTGGACACGAGGGGGACGGGCATGGTGTCGCTGCGGAGCGGGACGGGGACGCGGCCGGGCGGTCGCGGCGGGACCCGATGGGGACTGTTCACGGCGATCATGGCCCTGCCGGCGCTGCGGCTGGTCCTGCTGGCCGCGTTGGCCGTGAAGGTGATGACGGCCGACCCGGACTACCCGCTCGGCGGGGGGCCCGAGAAGGTGCCGTGCGCCGAGGCGCTGGCGTTCGGCGGCGCGAGGCTGCCGCACGGCGCCCACGACGGGCACTGCACGCTCCGGGCCTGGCAGGAGACCGACTACGAGGCCTGGTTCCGGCTGCCCCGGGACGATGTGCGGGCGTGGCTGCGGGCCACGTATCCCGGCGCACCGGCGCCGGACACGGAGTTCTGCGGCGACGGCGTCGATCTCTGCCTGGATCTGGATCGGACCGGGCTCGGTCCCGGCGCCCAGGCCAATGCCGTACAGATCGACGTGAGGTACAAGGGCCCGGGCACTGCCCTGGTGCAGTTCTCGGCGTTCACCGTGTGAGCACGGCGGCCCGCCCCGATGATCCGGGGCGGGCCGTCCGTCCGTCACGCGTCCGGCTTCGTCAGAGCGTCTTGCCGGTCGCCGGGCCCACGATCAGGCCGTCGCCGACGGCGTCCACGCGGACCGTGTCGCCGTCCTTGACCTCGCCGGCGAGGATCTCCTTGGCGAGCCGGTCGCCGATGGCCGTCTGCACCAGGCGGCGCAGCGGACGGGCGCCGTACGCCGGGTCGTTGCCCTCCTCCGCCAGCCACTGAAGGGCCTGCGGCGTGACGTCCAGCGCCAGGCGCCGCTCGGCCAGCCGCCCCGCCAGCCGGTCGATCTGGAGCCGGGCGATCCGGGCCAGCTCGTCCTTGTTCAGGGCCGAGAAGACCACCAGGTCGTCGAGGCGGTTGAGGAACTCCGGCTTGAAGGAGGCCCGGACGACCTCCAGCACCTGCTCCTTCTTCTCCTCCTCGCTGGTCGCCGGCTCGACCAGGTACTGGCTGCCGAGGTTCGACGTCAGCACGAGGATCGTGTTGCGGAAGTCGACCGTACGGCCCTGGCCGTCCGTCAGCCTGCCGTCGTCCAGCACCTGCAGGAGGATGTCGAAGACCTCGGGGTGGGCCTTCTCGACCTCGTCGAGCAGGATGACGCTGTACGGGCGCCGCCGCACGGCCTCGGTCAGCTGGCCGCCCTCCTCGTAGCCGACGTAGCCGGGAGGCGCGCCGACCAGCCGGGCGACGCTGTGCTTCTCGCCGTACTCCGACATGTCGATACGGACCATGGCCCGCTCGTCGTCGAAGAGGAAGTCGGCGAGCGCCTTGGCGAGTTCGGTCTTGCCGACACCCGTGGGGCCGAGGAAGAGGAACGAGCCGGTGGGCCGGTCGGGGTCCGCGATCCCGGCGCGCGAGCGGCGTACGGCGTCGCTCACGGCCTGAACGGCCTCGCTCTGGCCGATCAGCCGCCGCCCGATCTCGTCCTCCATGCGCAGCAGCTTCTGCGTCTCGCCCTCCATCAGGCGGCCGGCGGGGATGCCGGTCCAGGAGGCGACGACGTCGGCGATGTCGTCGGGGCCGACCTCGTCCTTGACCATGGTGTCGCGGGCGGCCTCCTCCTCGGCCTCCGAGGCGGCCTCCAGCTCCTTCTCCAGCTGGGGGATCTCGCCGTAGAGCACCTTGGAGGCGGAGTCGAAGTCGCCGTCGCGCTGGGCGCGTTCGGCCTGTCCGCGCAGCTCGTCGAGCTTCTCCTTCAGCTCACCGACCCGGTTGAGGGACTGCTTCTCCTTCTCCCAGCGGGCGGTCAGGCCCCGCAGCTCCTCCTCCTTGTCGGCGAGGTCGCGGCGCAGCTTGTCCAGGCGCTCGCGGCTCGCGGCGTCGGTCTCCTTGTCGAGGGCCAGCTCCTCCATCTTCAACCGGTCGACGGCGCGCTGGAGTTCGTCGATCTCGACGGGCGAGGAGTCGATCTCCATGCGCAGCCGGGACGCGGCCTCGTCGACGAGGTCGATGGCCTTGTCGGGCAGGAAGCGGGAGGTGATGTACCGGTCGGAGAGGGTAGCGGCCGCGACCAGCGCGCTGTCCGCGATCTGCACCTTGTGGTGCGCCTCGTAGCGGCCCTTGAGCCCGCGCAGGATCGCGATGGAGTCCTCGACGGTGGGCTCGGCGACCAGCACCTGCTGGAAGCGCCGCTCCAGGGCGGGGTCCTTCTCGATCCGCTCGCGGTACTCGTCCAGGGTCGTGGCACCGACCATGCGCAGCTCACCGCGGGCGAGCATCGGCTTGAGCATGTTGCCCGCGTCCATGGCGGAGTCGCCGCCGGCACCGGCCCCCACGACGGTGTGCAGCTCGTCGATGAAGGTGATGATCCGGCCCTCGGACTCCTTGATCTCCGCGAGCACGGTCTTCAGCCGCTCCTCGAACTCACCGCGGTACTTCGCGCCGGCCACCATCGCACCGAGGTCGAGCGCGACGAGCCGCTTGTCCTTCAGCGACTCGGGCACGTCGCCCTTCACGATCCGCTGGGCGAGCCCCTCGACCACAGCGGTCTTGCCGACACCGGGCTCACCGATGAGCACCGGGTTGTTCTTGGTGCGCCGGCTGAGCACCTGCACCACGCGCCGGATCTCGTGATCCCGTCCGATGACGGGGTCGAGCTTGCCCTCGCGCGCGGCGGCGGTGAAGTCGGTACCGAACTTCTCCAGGGCCTTGTACTGCCCCTCCGGGTCCGCAGTGGTCACCCGGCGTCCTCCCCTCGCCTTCTGAAAGGCGTCCATCAGCTTGTCTGCGTCCGCTCCCTGCCGCACGAGCACCTCGCCGGCCGCGCCGCCCTTCGCGGCGATGCCGATGAGCAGGTGCTCGGTGGAGAGGTACTCGTCGCCGAGTTCCTTCGCCCGCGCCTGCGCGTCCGCGACGACGGCGAGCAGTTCCCGGTTGGGCTGCGGCGGCGCGACGGTGGACCCGGTCACGCTGGGCAGCCCGGCGAGCACGCGCTCGGCTCCGCCGCGTACGGCTGCCTGGTCGGCGTCGACGGCGGCGAGCAGGTCGACGATGTTCTCGTTGTCCTGTCCCTGCAGCAGGGCCAGGAGCAGATGTGCGGGGGTCAGGTCCGGGTGCCCCTCGGTCACGGCTCGGCTGCTTGCCGCGTTGATCGCGTCCCGGCTCCTGTTGGTCAACTCGGCGTCCACGTTCGCGTACTCCTCCTCGTCGTCTCTCCACCACGTCCATCGTCATCACGGGCGGCCGGGCCACGCATCCGACCTACTCGCTGACCCAACCGTCGTGCACAAAGTTGAGTCTACTCCGCTCAAGGTGAAGCCCGCGACACCTTTAGGGGTTAACTTCCGAGGTCATGACGGCACATTCCGGATATTCGGCGGACCCGGGCGCTCCCGACGGGCGGTACCTCGCCTTCTGGCGGGAACGCCACCTGTGCACCCTCACGACGCTGCGCCCCGACGGCACCCCGCACGTCGTGCCGGTGGGCGTCACCTACGACCCGGAGACGCGCATCGCCCGGATCATCACCAACACCGCGAGCACGAAGGCGGCCAACGTGCGCGCCGCGGGTCCGGCCGGGGCCCGGGTCGCCGTCTGCCAGGTCGACGGCCGGCGCTGGGCCACCCTGGAGGGCACGGCGACCGTCCACGCGGACCGGAACCGGGTCGCGGAGGCGGAGCGACGGTACGCCGAGCGCTACCGGGATTTATTTCGCAGTGCCCCGGCGTTCACGCCGGGAGTGAAGCGAATCTGATGGTGGCGACGCGGAGCGTCGCGGATTCAGGTCCGGCGGAGCCGGACACCGCAGTTCTTCGTCTGCGGTGCGGAGTGTCGCGAGGGCTGGTCCCGGCGGAGCCGGGCGGTGCTCACACCGGCCGGTTCTGCTGTTCGATGTACTGCCTGACCACGGTGAGCGGGGCGCCGCCCACGGTTCCGGCGAAGTAGGAGCCGGACCACAGCTTGTTGGCCCGCCAGTAGTGGCGTACCAGGTCGGGGAACTCCTGGCGCAGACGGCGCGAGGAGACGCCCTTGAGGGAGTTGACCAGCTTGGTCACGGCGACCTTGGGCGGGAAGTTCACCAGCAGGTGAACGTGGTTGTCCTCGCCGTTGAACTCCACCAGCTCGCACTCGAAGTCTGTGCACACGGATCGCATGATCTCCTCCATGCGCCTCAAGTAGGCATCGGTGAACACTCTGTGCCGGAACTTGGTCACGAAGACCAAGTGAACGTGCATCACGAAAGCACAGTGCCTACCAGTTCTGATCTTCTGCATCTCACCCATAACCCACGTATGTAGCGTGGCCGTCATGCAGCTCCGGTACGCCTTCAGGTTGTACCCGGACCCCGGCCAGCAGAGGGCGTTGGCGAAGGCGTTCGGGTGCGCCCGCGTCGTGTTCAACGACGCGGTGCGTGCCCGCGAGGACGCCAGAGCGGCCCAGCAGCCGTTCCCGAAGATCGGCGAGCTGTCCACCCGCCTGATCACCCAGGCGAAGCAGACCACCTCACGCTCCTGGCTGGGCGAGGTCTCCGCGGTCGTCCTGCAGCAGTCCCTGCGCGACGTCGAGACTGCGTACCGCAACTTCTTCGCCTCCCTCAAGGGCACCCGCAAGGGCCCCAAGATCGGCCCGCCCCGCTTCAAGTCCCGCAAGGACGCCCGGCAGTCGATCCGGTTCACCGCCAATGCCCGCTGGCACCTCACCGGCAGTGGCCGTCTGAACCTGCCGAAGATCGGTCCGGTGAAGGTGAAGTGGTCCCGTACCCTGCCCGCCACCCCTACCTCGGTCACCGTCATCAAGGACGCGGCCGGCAGGTTCTTCGCCTCCTTCGTCATCGACACCGACCCTGCCACCGACCAGGCACGGATGCCCGACACCGACCAGACCATCGGCATCGATCTCGGCCTGACCCACTTCGCGGTCCTGTCCGACGGCACGAAAATCGACTCCCCGCGCTTCCTGCGCCGCGCGGAGAAGAAGCTGAAGAAGGCCCAGCGCGAGCTGTCCCGCAAACAGAAGGGATCCAAGAACCGGGAGAAGGCCCGCCGCAAGGTTGCCCGCGCCCACGCCAAGGTCACCGACGCCCGCCACGAGTTCCACCACCAGCTCTCCACCCAGCTGATCTCCGAGAACCAAGGGATCGCCGTGGAAGACCTGTCCGTGGTGGGACTGGCACGCACCAAGCTGGCCAAGTCCGTGCACGACGCCGGATGGTCATCGTTCATCAACATGCTCCAGTACAAGGCGGAGCGGTACGGACGCACCCTGGTGAAGATCGGCCGGTTCGAGCCGACCTCCCAGACCTGTTCCACCTGCGGCGTCCAGGACGGGCCCAAGCCCCTCGATGTCCGGGAGTGGACGTGCGCCGCCTGCGGCGCGGTCCACGACCGGGACATCAATGCCGCGATCAACGTGAAGACGGCCGCCGGACTGGCGGTATCGGCCTGCGGAGCGCCGATAAGACCAGAACTCGCTCTGGCACAGCGCGAAGAAACAGGAAGCCACGGATTCTCGACCCAAGCCCGTGCCGCGTAGCGGCACGGGAACGGAACGGAAGGCCAGAATCCTCGGGCTTCAGCCCGAGGTGCAAGTCAAGAACGGACGCCGTCGCCGAACAACCCGTCCCGCGTGGTGATGGAGATCGCGGTGGACCGGACCATGGGCCGCGGCTGAGCCGGCGCGGCGGATTCCGGCCACCATGAGAACGGGCGGATACCCCGAAATGACCCCCCAAAAACTGCAGCGGCGTCACCGTGTTCAGGTCACGGTGACGCCGCTGCGGGGGGAAGCACCTGAGCGATCTGTTACGACGGGGGAATCGCGTCAGGCACTGCGGGGGGTGGCCGAGATGGTCCTCAGATCCGCGATCTCCGACCCTGCGAGCCGGTGATCGCGCTGGTCCAGGTTCACGAAGATCATTCCATAACGGACGGCACACCGCACGGGCTGCGGGGCCCCCCGGGGCTTACGAAGACACCGGTACGCCCGCACGTCCTCTTCCTCGTCCCGCGTCACGACGACCGGCTCACCGAAGACGGTCACCATCAGCGAGTCACCACTGTGGGGGATGGCGGTGACCAGGTCGATGAAGTGCCAGCCGGAGCGGTAGGCGGTGGCCATCTCGCGGCGGAAGGATCTGTCGTCCGGTGGGGTAGTCACGTCAGCTCACAGCTCCGCTTTCGGTCCCGACGAGGTTCGCTGCCACCGACGGCCAGGCGCTATCCGCCCGAACGTCGTTCTTAGCTTGGTAGGAGCCGCCAGACAGGCCGACTGCCACCATGACGGAGAAGGCGGCGACAAGCACCGAGCGAAGCAGTTTCGTGTGCATAGCGGGCTTCGTCCTCACTTGAAGGTCCCCTGTCCCCGTCGGGTACGACGATGGCTCATTCGGGCACATCATGGCCACACAATCGGTGCATCATGTTCCTGCATATTCAGGACCCTGGGGGGTGGAGATTTGACAACGAATCACATGAAAGGGACACATCCCCACGCGGTGACGGAGCTGTGCCCAGACGGTGGCCGTATATACACCGCGGCTCTGCGCACGGGGCGTGTGGCTCGGGCCGACGCGGAAGCTGCTCCCTGCCTGGTGGAACTGGCGCTGCTCCACCCTGATCCCGACGATCCGGATTGGCTGCGCCCAGTGCCCCCCGTGGTCGCGCTCGCCCAACGACTCAGCCCGATCGAACGCGAGATCACCGAACGCCGACGTTTGTCGATCCAACTCGCCGACGCCTTCGAGCCGTTCATGGCACTCAGTACGCAGATTACTGCGACCAGCGACTCGATCACAGTTCTCGAGGGCGGCGACCGTATCAACACGGCGCTCAACCTGGCCACGGAGCAGTGCCAGACGGAGATGCTGACGATCCAGCCGAACGACCACCGGTCCGAACTCAGTCTGCTGCGCGGGCTGGAGCGCGACCGACCACTGATCGAACGTGGCCTTCGGATCCGCACCCTGTATCAGCACACCGCCCGCTACAGCCCGGAGAAACTCGCCTACACCGCACAACTCGCCGACGGCAAGGCTGAGTACCGAACCATCGACGAACTCGTGGAGCGACTCGTCATCTGCGACGAGACGGTCGCCTTCATCCCCACCCGCGACGACCAGCAGGTCGCGCTGGAGCTACGCCACCCCGGGCTGGTGCGCTACCTGATCAAGGTCTTCGAGTTCATGTGGAGCAGGGCCGTCCCCCTGAGCGTCGGCAGGCCCTACCAGCCCGCCCACGACGGCATCACCGACATCCAGCACTCCATTGCGAAGCTCCTGGTAGAGGGACACGTCGACGAGGCCATAGCTCGCCGCCTCGGCATGAACGTGCGGACCTGTCGCGCCCACATAGCCAAGCTGGCCCAGGCGTTGGGCAGCGGAAGCCGGGCCCAACTCGGCTACTTCATCGCCCAGTCGGGAATCCTGGAGCAGGACAACCTGCTCCCGGGACAACACGGCGACCACTGACCGCGGACGGGAGGAGGGCCCGCAGTGACACCGGAACCACACCCGGAACACGGAATCGAGGAGCTCTGCGACGCGGGAGCGAGGCTGTACGAACACGCCCTGCGCGAAGGACACATCCGCACCGAGGACACGGCGGAGGCCCCCTGCCTGACCGACCTCGGTCTGCTGGACCCCGCCATCGACGACCTGGACAGGCTGGAGCCCGTCCCCCCGGCCGTCGTCCTGAACCAGCTACTGCGCGGCTTCCGGGCGCGGATCGCGGACGAACGCAGACGCGAGGACCGGCTGGTGGAGATGTTCGAGCCGCTGATGCGGCTCGACGGCCGGCGCCCCACGGCGACGGAGACCCCCACTCTCCGCCTCCTGAGCAGCACCGAGCGGATCAACCGTGCGATCACCGAGGCCATGGCGGAGGAAGAGGTCCTTTCCATCCAGCCGCACATCAGCCACATCAGCGAGCGGATCGAGATCGGCCGCTCCGTCGCATTCGACCGTGACCAGGCGTTGCTCGACCGGGGCGGCCACATCCGTACGCTCTATCAGCACACCCTGCGCCACCAACCGGCCACCTACGCCTACTGCCAGAGACTGCACGGGGACAACCAGGCGCGCAGCCTCGATGAGCTGACCGACCGGCTCATCGTCGTCGACCGCACGGTTGCCTTCATTCCGGCCGACGACGACGGCAGGACGGCCCTCGAAGTCCGCCATCCGGCCCTCATCAAGTACTTCGCCAAGACCTTCGACCGCCTCTGGCGTCTGGCCACCCCCATGTACCCCGACGCCGTGGAGCCGCCCTCCCTGAACGGCGTCACGCCTCGCCAGCACGCCATCGCTTCTCTTCTCATCGAGGGGCGCACGGACGCCGACATAGCGGAGCGCCTCGGCCTGAACATCCGAACCGCCCGAGTCCACATAGCCAAACTCGCCGCCACCCTCGGCAGTGAGAGCCGGGCTCAGCTCGGGTACCTCATCGCGCGGTCGGGGATTCTCGATCAGGGGCCGGGGGCTGGAGGGTGACCGTGTTGAGGCCCACCTGGGCGATACGCACGCCCAACTGCGTACGGCTCGCCGCGCCCAGCGTCTCGCAGAGGCGGGCGATGTGGGCGCGGGCGGTGCGGACGCTGATGCCGAGGCGTTCGGCGATCACCGCGTCCTGGTGGCCTTCCGCCAGCAGGGCCGCGATGGACTGTTCGCGGTGGGAGATGCCCTCGATACGGGTGTCAGGGAGCGGGGCGGTCAGAGGGACGGCCAGGCGCCACAGGCGTTCGAAGACGGTCACCAGGTAGCCGACCAGGGCCGGGTGGCGTAGTTCGAGGGCCACCGTGTGGTCGGTGCTGGCGGGGATGAAAGCGACCGTACGGTCGAAGAGGATGAGGCGGTCGATCACCTCGTCGAGGCTGCGGGCCTCCACCGCGTCGCCCATCAGCTCCAGGTAACTCAGCAGCCCGTGACCGTGCCGGGCCACGTGGGTGTACAGGTCGCGCATGCGCACGCCCCGGCCGCGCAGGGCCAGGGCCCGGTGCAGCCCCTCGGTGAGTTCGTCCTCGCGGCGGATGCCGCCGGGCTGCACGGTGAGCACCTCGGTGGTGCAGGCCTCCGTCGCCTCGTCCATGGCGGCCTGGATGCGGGAGAGCCCGTCCAGGACGCGGATCGCCGTACCCTCGACGGCCGTCGAGGCGGAGGTGGGGAGCCGTTGGCCGAGGCCGGCGTACCGTTCGAAGGCCGCCACCGCCGAACCCACCCGCAGCTGGCTCTCCTTGACCTCGTCATGCACCCCGCGCAGCAGCCGGGTCATGACCTCCTGCGGCGAGGTGGGCACCAGCCAGGACATGTCGTCGGGGTCGGGGTGCAGCAGGGCCAGTTCCAGCAGGCAGGGCACCGACTCGGCGTCCGTACGCGGCACCCGGCCCCGGCGAACGGCACGGGAGTACACCCGGTCTCCGGCGCCGCACAGACGGTCCGGTCCGTGTGGATGCTCCTGAGCCCTGCGCCCGGCCATCGCGCATATCACCCCCGGTGTGCTGCCACTTCCGCAGCGCAACTATGCGCGGCCTGAACGGGCGCCGCAACACGATCGGGGCAGGAGCAGCGCCCCGAGGGGGCGCCACGCGCGGCCCGGACCGTCCGGGACGCGGAAAGTGGGAAGGTCCGGCGGGGGCCGGTTACTTGAGCCCGGCGGCCGCGCACGCGGCCTTGTACTTGGGGGTGCAGATGGCGTCGACGCTGTAGATCCCGTCCGCGATGACCGTCTGCTTGATGGTGCGCCTGGTCAGCGCGGACACCTGGACGAGCTGGGCCGGGATGCCCCGGTTGGTGGGGCTGTCCACCTTGTCGCGGGTGAGGGCGTCGAACTGGATGTTCTTGCCCTGGACCTTGGCGACGGCCATCTCGGCGGCGGCCTGGGCCTCGTCCGGGTAGGACTTGTAGACGCTCATGTACTGCTCGCCGGTGACGATCCGCTGCACCGCGTCGAGTTCGGCGTCCTGGCCGGTGATCGGCGGGAGATGGGTGACGCCGGCGGCCTTGAGGGCCTTGATGACGCCGCCCGCGATGCCGTCGTTGGCGGCGTAGACGGCGGAGATGTTGCTCGCGCCCATGCGCCGGATCGTCTGGGCCATGTTGGCCTGGGCGATCTCCGGCTTCCACTCCGTGGTGTCGAACTTCTGCGCGATCGTCACCTTGCCGTTCAGCTCGGAGAAGGCGCCCTCCTTGAACTGGCGGGCGTTGGGGTCGGTGGGCGAGCCGTTCATCATGACGATCTTGTTGTGCACACCGCTGCCCGAGCCCAGCGCGTCCAGCAGCGAACGCCCCTGCACCTCGCCGACGAGCTCGTTGTCGAAGGAGATGTACGCGTCGATCGGGCCCTCGGCCAGCCGGTCGTAGGCGATGACCGGGATGCCCTCGTCCTTGGCGTGCTTGACCTCGGGCGCGATGGCGTGCGAGTCGACCGCGTCGACCAGGATGACGTCGACCCGGTCGTCCACCATCTTCCGCATCTGCCGAGCCTGCCGGGCCGCACTCGCGTTGGCGTTGGCGTAGTCCACCTTGCCGTGCTTCGCGGTGAGTTCGGCGACCTTGTCCGCGATGATCGGATGGTCGAATCTCGCGTACCGTGTGTTCGCGGTCTCCGGCAGCAGCAGCCCCACCGTGATGGCGTCGCCCTTGGTCGGGCTCGCGTCGCTGACACCCCCCGTCGCGTCCAGGACGCCGCAGCCGGCGAGCGAGAGGGTCATCGTGGATACGGCCACGGATATGGCGATACGACGCATGTGCAGGCTCACTTCGGGTGCGTACGGGACATGGGTGCTTCATTGCGGCCCAGGTGACTGAAAAGCCAACGCGGCGCCAACACCTGACGTCAAGGGAAATTACTTAACGAGTGCACAACACCACACTCCGCAGGCCTGTGAAGATTGGGGGAACCTTACCCGACCACCCTTCACGCCCCCTCCACCCGGCGGGGGTTCATGAGAAGGCAGGGACCTGCGCAACGAGGCCCGCCTGGCACGTCGAGACCACGAGCGGCCGCCACCACGGCCTGCGGCAGCGCCGCGCGAGACGGAACCTCCCAGCCCCTGGCCCGGCAGCGGGAAACCGCGCCCGGCCGTCAGCCCCGCCTCGGCCCTGTAACCGACTCACCGATCACGAAGCCCTTGGCGGGACCTTCGGGGATGGTGACGTCGGTGCCGTAGGGGACGCGGTGGATGTCCTCCCAGTCGGCCTTGTCGGGACGGCGGGGGCCGGTGAAGAGGGTGACGGCGCCCTGGCCGTCGTAGTCGTCGATGAGGACGTACACGGGGATGCCGGCGCGAGCGTATTCGCGGCGCTTGCCGATGCGGTCGCGGTCCTGATTGCGCCTGCCGGGGGAGACGACCTCGACGGCGACATGAAGCGCCTTCGCCTCTACCCCCAGACCGTCTTCATCCGCGTACGGCATCAGGTCCTCGGGAGCGACAAAGGCGTCGGGGATCCAGCCCTTGCGCTGGTGGATGACGTTGGCTTTCACAGGACCACGAACCAGACCATAACGAGCATGCAAAGCTCGACCCCCGCTATTTGCCAGAGGATCGTCCACGCTTCGGATCGGGTGTCCAACTCGTTCCGGCTGCGTGCCCGCCGCCAGGGATTCGCCGGGTCATACACAATGGCGACCCGTTCTCCCGGGGAGGCCCACGCCCCGTCGGACAGCGGAGAAATGTACATGGCCGGCGATCCGTCGGCCGTGACGAATTCGAAACTCGTCGAGTAGCGGTCTTCCGACACGTGGACGTTCCTGCACGTCCCCGGCACGACGCCGACACGGCGCAGCCTCCGGTCGACCCACAGGGGATAAAGGCCCAGCCAGACCAGTAAGGAAAGTGGAAGTGCCAGCAACACAGCAGCGAGGATCCAGTTACCCGTGACGTCAGTGTGGAGCCAGGAGCCCGCCGAGGGGAGCCCTCCGCACGGCCGTCAGAGGAAGCTCGCCACGACGAGACCGGCCACGGTACCGAGGGCCATGGCCGTGTAAATGCGCGATCTCGAACCGAGTGAGCGGCTCGGCCCACGGCTTCGCGCGCACCTGGCGCTCGCTGAAATCGTCGATCGGCACGTCGGCCGCACGCAACGTCGAACCGTCCGGTCCCGCTCCGGGGCCTGGCGATCCGGATCCCTTCCAGGAGGACGGCACCGGCCGCAACCGGTGCCGGGCCGGGATCCGCTTTCCGAAGCCGGGGGGCGGCCGCGAAGAACACTCCGTTGGCAACGACGTCGACCGCGTCCCAACGGCCGTGCTCATGCAGCTTCGTCACGCTCGCCGCCCCCTCGAACCCGATCTGCAACCCGGCGTCACAAGCTCTTCGAGACCCGCAGCACCCATGGCGACAGTGGCCCCCACCAGGCCGTCCCTCTCGATCGCCAGGTCGACGGACACCTCGAGGCCTGGCGTGTCGACCGAGAAGAACTGCGACGCGGCGCCCGCGTTTTCCATGGCGAGTTCCGGCAAGGAAGCGAGAGGTCGGAACCCGATGCGCCGCCGCCCCGCCTTACGCGTCGTCCCGCCGGTGATGCGAAGACGGGAGCAGATCCCCGCAGGGAACGGCATCTGAGCCCGCCCCCGGCCCAGGCCCGACCTCCCCAGGTATTCCTCCTTGGACCGCCGGCCCTTCTCCCTGACCCCGTAGATGTCGAAGGAACGGCTGAGGAGCCCCACCCGCGCCTAGGGCAGTACGCGTTCGCCGGGGCACCGGGCGGTCACATCCAGCACCCGCTCGCCCCGGCCCGTGAGCTCCAGGCCCGAAATCCCGCTCACGCTCACTCCTCGCCCCGCCCTTCCCCGCCGCGCCGCCCCCGTACCCGCTCACGACCCCCCGCCGGCTCCCCCGACCTCGGGCGGTGGGGCATCAGTTCGCGTACGGTCGCGTCGCCCGCGCCCACGATCGGGAGAGGGAGCGCGCGGGCGTGCGGGTCCGTCGCGGGCCTGGCAGGGGGCTGCGGGAAGCGCAGGAGGCGGCCGGCCTCGGACAGGGGGTCCGGGTCGGCGGGGTGGCCCGCCGCGGCCGTACGCTCCTGGCTCGCCTGGACCGCGCGCGCGTGTTCCTCCCAACCCGTGCGGTACCAGCGGAGGTTGGCCTCCTGGACCTCCTCCTCGGTCATGACGCGCACCCCCTCGGGGCCCGCCTCCCGCACCTTCTCCCCGAGCTCGATCAGCAGGCCGCCCAGCAGGTGCGTAAGCCGCTCCTCGGCCGAGCCGCTCCCGCCCGCCTCGCCGGCGTCCTCCGCGTCACGGTGACCACCGCCCCCCTCGCCGTCCATGTCCGCACTCCTTCACACCCCCGTGTAGCGGCTCTTCCCCTAAGAGCCGTCCGGCAGGAACTGCCGGGCCACGTTGACGAACAGCGCACGGAGTTCGGCCGGCACGCCCATTCTGCGGGCGGCCTCCTCCGGGCTGAGCCGCTCTGGTGGTACCCCTTCACTCACCCTCCGACTCACCTCCAGCGGAAGATCCTCCTCGGACAGCCGTCCGGAGCGGATCAGCATGTTCCGCAGGGGTACGTCGAGCACGGCCGCCAGGCGCCGCATCGTCTCCAGGTCCGGCATGCTCTGCCGCTGCAACAGCCGCGTCACCGCGGCGCGGTGCACCCCGGCGTCGTCGGCGAGCTTCGACTTGCCGCCGCCGCGCGGCCCGTCGATGACGTACCCGCGCTCCCGCATCAGGCCCTCCACCCACGTGGCGAACTCGTCGAGCCCGTCCGTGCGTGGTCCCCCGGGGCGAGGTCGTACGGAGTCTTCCTCGGGATGCCGCTGGTCATTGCGGGCACTTGCCCACGAGCTAGAACTCATGTCCTGCTCTCCCCTCGTCGCGGGGGAAAGCGTACCGATCGCGCACGCACCATAGGGGTGCGCGCTCGCGCGTTAATGGTGAAGATCCGGTCAATCGCCCCTTGATTGCGCCGAGTTGACGCATCGATACCGACCCAGGAACACACCTCCTCCCCTGTCAACGTAGTCACTTGCGCACGCGCACGCATCATGCGACTCTGATCGCGCGTCCGCAATGTTCGAACTAATGTTCCCATCTTTGGGGAGGGGTTGCACGTGCTCGAGCGAAAAAGACCCGCCATACCGGCCTCCATCAGGCAATACAGCGATCCGTTAGCCCAGCTCTCACCCGCCGACGAAGCCCTCGACTGGCGCCGCGACGCCGCCTGCGCCCGTCTCCCCCAGCAAGTGATCTTCGCCCGTACGCCCTCCGTGGCGACCCCGGCATTGCGCGCCTGCAACCAATGTCCGATCGCCGCCCGATGCGAGGCCGCCGTGGAACCGTCCCGCTCGTGGTTCGACGGGGTGTGCTCGGGGCGGCTGTGGCGCAACGGACGGGTGGTCGCGGACAACCGGCCGTTCGCCGGGGAATGGCGGGAGTCCGTCCCGTACGACCGCGAGACGAGGGCCGCATGACGCCTTTCGCCGCCCGCCCGCACCACGTTCCGGCCGGCGCCGCCCAGTGGATCGGCTCCCTCGTCCGCCGCTTCCCCGACCTGATCGAGGAACTGGCCCCGAGCCACGGCAGCCGACCGACGAGCCCGGTCCGCGGGTCGCGCTCCTCCAGCCCGGGCGCCCCGCCCGTGCGGCTCTTCGTCTCCGACACCGTGCGCGACATCACCGACGGCGTGGTCGAGTTGGAGGAAGCCGTACGCGAACGGCTCGGTCTGCGCCCGGTCCGCCCCGCCGCCGTCCCCGAGCGGTTACGCCGCATCGCCGGGCTCCTCGACCGGATCGCCGCGGACGCCGACCTCGCGGCGCACGTCGAGGACGAGACGCGGCGGATGGCCGGGCGCTGCGCCCGCGCCCTGGGAGATCCGGAACAGATCGTACGGATCGCCGGCCGCTGCCCCGTCTGCGACTCCGTCTCGCTGCGCGCGTTCCCCGAACGGGCCGAGGTGCGCTGCGTCAATCCCGTGTGCCGTCATGTGCTGGAGCCGGAGGAGACCGTCTCGTGAACGCCCCTATGATCACCATCGAGTTGGCCGCCACTGAGGCCGGGGTCACGGCCGCGACGATCCGTAAATGGGTGCAGCGGGGGCACCTGCGGGCCGCCGGACAGCAGGGGCGGCGACAGCTCTACCGGCTGGAGGACGTCTTCGCCGCCGAGCGCACGACGTACTACGGACGCCGGCGAGACCGACCGGACGACGGCGTCGCCGCATAGCCGTTCCCACGCCGCTCCAGCTGCACACGTCCCCGAGGGCCCCGTCGCGCACGCCGCGACGGGGCCCGACGCCTTCTGACGCAGCGTCAGTTGCGGGTGTGCGCCCTACCCGTCACACTGAATGCAGCGGCAGAGCTGCGCCCGTGCACCGGGCGGCGGACCTGCCGCTTCGTGCTGCCCGGGGTCCTCTCGTCGCGACCGGGCCCCTCTCTCGCTCTTCCGCCCCGCCCCTTCGGAAGGGAGCGTCCATGTGGCCATCCTGACCTTTCCCGACGCGGAACGGCTCGTCGTCGACTTCCTCAAGACCCGGCCCGAACTGACCGGGACCACCGTCGACAACCGTCCGCCCGCCGGGTTCGACGGCACCCAGCAGGTCGTCCTCGTCTCCCGGGCCGGCGGCGCCTGGACCGACGACCTCCACCTCGACAAGCCGCTGATCGACCTGGAGGTCTACGGGCCCGACAAGACCACCGCGCACGGCATCGCCCTCGCGGCCCGTGCCTGCGTGCTGGAGCTGGTCGACACGAAGTACGGCACGGCCGTCGTCACGGACGTCGACGAGATGGACGGTCCGCGCTGGCTGCCGGACTACAACCGCCCGGCCGGGAACCGCTATCTGGCCACCGTCCGGCTGTCGATCCGGCCCGCGTGAGCCCCCGGAGTCCTGGCGACGCTCACCACCCGTACCGCCTCGCCCACCTCGAACGCCTCGCACCGATCCGCACTGATTCCCACTGAGGAGCAGACATGGCAGGTTTCAAGAACACCGAGGTCCGCATCGCCGGCACCGGCACCGTCTGGACGGCCCCGGTCGGCACCACGATGCCGAAGGAGACCACCGCGCTGGCCGCCCCCTGGGTGAACCTCGGCTTCACCTCGTCCGACGGGGTCAAGTTCAACAAGAAGGACAAGAACGACCCGGTCGACACCTGGCAGTCGATGGCCCCGGCGCGCTTCATGCTCTCCGACCGCGACCTGACGCTGAAGTTCCAGCTGCTCCAGATGAACAAGGACACCTTCCCGTTCTACCTGGGGCTCGCGTCCAGCTCGGTGGTGACCGCCGGCTCCACCCCGGAGCCGACCGCCCAGAAGATCGACATCTCCGGCGCCCCCGGCGGCCAGGACCAGCGCGCGCTGGCGATCGACTTCTCGGACAACAACGGCACCAAGGACCTGCGGTACCGCCTGGTCATCCCGTACGGCGCGGTGTCCGAGGTGGAGGAGCTGTCGCTGAGCCGCACCGGCGCGGTCAAGCTCGGCGTCACCTTCACCGCCCTGTCCGGCGACGACCCGACCAAGCCGCTCGCCACGTGGCTGGTGAACGACCCGGCGGCGCTGGCCTGATCCGGCACCCCTCCCGGAGCCCGGCAGCCCCTCCTCGGGGCCTGCCGGGCTCCGGCCCCGTCACGTCCCTCACCTCACGCACGTCGCACCGAACAGGAGCCCCACATGGCCGGATTCAACGTCAACGCCGCCCGCGCCCAGCGCCTCGAAGCGCTCGGCCGCGCCTGGACCTTCGAGCTCGACGACGACTCCTTCGAACTGCCCACCGAGCTGAGCCGCGCCACCGCCCGCAAGCTGCGCGACCTCGACGACAACGACGTCGACGGACTGCTCCGACTCCTCCTCGGAGAGCGGCAGTTCACGCGCTTCGAGCGGCACGACGTCACGATGCAGGACATCGCCGCGATCCTGGAGGCCTACGGCAAGGAGACGGGGCTGGGCCTGGGGGAAGACTGAGCCTCGACGCGCTCGTCGAAGAGCACGCCGAGGCCATCGAGGCCGATCTGCTGCGCCACTACGGCGTGGACCTGCTGGACTGGCACCGCGGCCGGCTCTCCTCACGCCGGCTGGCGGTCCTGGTCCAGCACATGCCGCGGGACAGCGCGCTCGTCCGTGAGCTCAGCGGCGAGGTCGCCGACTGGGGCGTGACGGACTATCTCCTGGCCCATGCCGTCGACCAACTCCAGGAAGCCAACTGGATGTTCGCGACGGTCAACGCGGACGAGGACAGCGAGTCCCTGGACTACCCGGAGCCCGTGCACCGCCCGGGGCGGCCCCACGAGCCGGACCAGCCCGCCGGGAGCGCTCCACAGCCCTCGCTGCCGTCCCCGGAGGAGCTCCGGCGGTTCTTCGCGTGAGAACGGGTGAGAAGGGACGGCCCGGCCACGCCCCGACGTGCGGGGTCACAGCAGGTTGCCGACCCCGAGCACGGCCGACGCCGAGCCGATCACCACCGCGGTGAGCGCGATCGGCCAGAGCCGGGCCCGCGGATACCGCCCCGCGGGATAGAAGAACAGTTGATGGCCGGGATCGTGGTCGATGAGGACGCGGTCCCCGGCCGAGAAACTCGGATCGCCGAACTTGCAGGGCGTTCCGGAGTATTCCTCGGCGGCGGCACCTGCCGGCGCATCGCCCTTCACCGCGGTCACGGGCGTGAATCGGTAGGAGATGCCCGTCGGCAGGGTGACGGAATCGAGGATCTCGACCTCTTGCGTGACTTTCCGGCGATGTTCACGCAGGCCGTGCGCACCGAGGTTCACCCCCCATCCCACGGCGCCCAGTCCCGCACATATTTCGAAAACCGCTGCAATGGCCCCCAGATTCACGGAGCGATGTTACCAAGATCACGACGGAAGGGCACCCATGGCCGACAAATCAGCTGCCGAGCTCGAAAGAGAGATCGGCCAGTTGCGCGCGGAGTTGCAGAAGAAGGCCAACTCATCCGCCCTGGCCGGACTTACCAGGAAAAGTGATGTCAAATCCGCCGCGCTCAACTCCGACAAGGAAGTGCTGGCGACACAGAGCTGGGTGCGGCAAGAAACAGCGAGCAGCCTGTGGGAAGAGCTGAAGAGCCCGGAAATCGTGGGTCTCGTCACCGCTTTCACCATCGCCAAGCTCGAACTTCCCCCGCTTTTCAGCCTGGAACCGGCGATCGACAAATTCTTCGAGAGCAAGGGAATCGAGCGGAACAAGTGGGGACTGCTGCGCCGGCTCAAGGCGGATGAGCTGGATCGGCGGCGGCAGGAGGCGGCGGCCGCGGGGAACCGGCTGACCCGCATGGAAAAGGGAATCGCCCGACTTCAGGACCACACGACCAGCGCGCACAACAAGATCGCCAACTCCAACCGGCGCATCCAGACCCTTGAGGGCAGGGTGGCCGGTCTCGCGCGAACGGACCGCACGACCAGGCAGAACGTGCGCGAGAGCCTCAACTCGCGTGATCTGGCGACCGCCCGCGACCGGGTCAGTGCTCTGGAGACCCGCGTCAACGCGCTGACCGTGGCCCTGGGCTGACGCGCTTTCCCCCACTCGGGAAGGAATCACATGAACCTGAAGCAGTCCCTGCTGAACGCCTCCGCGGGCCTGGACCGGCTGCGCTCGCGCGCCGGTACGTCGGCCACCGCCGTGTCCCGGCTCAAGGACGCGACCGCCAAGAGCGGCAGCGCGCTGAACACCCTCCGCAGCCGCGCGAACAGCGCCGACCAGGCCGTGGCCAAGTCCAAGAGCAGCACCGACAAGTTCAAATCCTCCCTCGACAAGCTCCGCGGCTCCTCCGACAAGGCCAAGAACGCCCTGCGTGACGTCAAGCGCCAGTCCGACGCCGTAGAGAAGTCCGTCGGCAAGGCCGGCAAGAACGCCGACCGGGGCGGGAAGTCCATGGGCGGCCTGGGCAAGGGCCTCAAGGGGGCCTCGCTGGCACAGAAGGGGCTCAACCTGGCCATGGCGGCCAGCCCCTTCGGACTGGTGATGACGCTGCTCGGACCCCTCATCGCGCAGTTCATCAACATGGACAAGGTCACCGCCCTGCTGGCCAAGGGCGTCAAGTGGGCCTGGAACGCCATCGTCGGCGCCATCAGGTCGCACGCCGGGCCGATCAAGTCCATCCTCAAGGGCATCATCAACGCCTTCACCGCCCTGCCCCGCGCCTACATCAGCGGCATCAACTTCATGATCGGCGCGCTGAACCGGGTCCACGTCTCGATCCCGAGCTGGGTGCCGCTCATCGGCGGCAAGGAATTCCGGATCAACATCCCGAAGATCCCGAACATCCCCACCCTCGCCCAGGGCGGCATCGTCCCGGCCCGCGCCGGCGGCCGGCTCGCCGTCATCGGCGAGGGCGGCGAGCCCGAGGCCGTCATCCCGCTGTCCCGGCTTGAGCACATGATCGGCTCCGGCGGCGGAACGCGGCGCCTCGCGGCTGCCGTCGAGCAGCTCGCCCAGCGCCCCGTGGTCGTCCAGGTCGACTCTCAGGCCATCGCCCGCGCCGTGTTCCTCGGACAGCGCCAGCTCGCCCGGCGGTAGGGCGACTCGTATGTCATGAGCCGACGACGTCCCGTCGTCGGTTTTTTGGTTTTTCCGGCACGAAGGGCCAACGGCCTGCAGCCAACGGCCGTTCATCCCCAGGGCTTGACGCCCTCGACCCACGAAAGGACGATC
Source organism: Streptomyces sp. V3I7 (assembly GCF_030817495.1). Lineage (NCBI taxonomy): Bacteria > Bacillati > Actinomycetota > Actinomycetes > Kitasatosporales > Streptomycetaceae > Streptomyces > Streptomyces sp. V3I7. The sequence continues at coordinate 3,536,315 of NZ_JAUSZK010000001.1, read as the reverse complement.
GCCATGGGCAACCTATGGATCGGTCCCCCGGGCAGCCTGTACGAGATCGATCAGGCCGCCAAGTCCTTCGAGCGCGCCGCCGACCTCGGTGTCGCCGAGTTCAAGGCTCTCTCCGGTCAGGTCACGATCACCCGCAACGCCACCCCCGTACGGCGCATCAAGCTGAGCTGGGACCTGCTGCCGCCGGAGGACGCTCGTGTCCTGGACCGGCTCGCCCGGCGCGTGGACGGGGCCGGCCCGCTCGTGCTCATCGACCCGGCCGCAGGCAACGTGCTCTCCGCCGCCCAGGCCGCGGGTAAGGGCCCGACCGGATCGGCGGGCATCACGCAGTGGTTCAAGGTGTCGGTGAACGGCACCCTTGCGGAGACCACGCCGGGTGTATTCGCCTTCACCGCCGCCGACGCCACCAGCAACCTGGGATGGCGCTGCAACCAGTGGACCAACGGAGGCCTCGCCAACTTCCCGGCCCCGCCCGGCCTGCGCGTCTCCTTCCGGGCGCCGACCGCCTTCGCCGCCCTGGGGACCTGCGCCGTGGGCCTCGACTTCAAGCGCGCCGACGGCTCGGTCATCAGCAGCGTCTCCGCGGCCGGGCCGTTCGTCGCCGGCACGACCCCCGCCGGCACCGTCTACCTCACGCCCACCGCAAAGCCCGGCACGGCCGGTACGTACGCGCTGGCCGGGGCCTGTCTGACGTACGGCGGCGACACCGCGGCCGACAACGTGCCCGGCGACGGCCTGCCGACCATGTCGATCACCGGCTACAGCGACACCCCGGGACGCCCGCTGCCGCACCGCACCGTCGGTATCGATCTCGTGGAGGTGACCAGTGCAACGGGCTGACGATGCCACCGAGGCGGCACTGGCCGCGGGCGAGCGTACCGTCACGCACACCACCCGGCTCGGCGGCGAGGACGTCTCCGCGCAGGTGCAGTCCTGGCAGCTGGAGCGCAGCTACGCCACCGATCTGCCGCCCGCCATGCGGGCGTTCTCCGGCAGTTCCTCCGCCCAGCTGCAGCTGCAGATCTCCGGTACGGACGGCAGCACCGCGCCCGCGCTGTACTCCCCGTGGGCCGGCCACGCCACCAGCGACATCGCACGTCCGGGCCAGTCGGTCGTCCACGAGTCGGGCGTCGGCAGCGGCGCCCCGCTGCCCGCCTTCCGCGGCACCCTGCGCACCCGCAGCGCCGCCTCCGGGACGGACGCCGTGCAGCTCACCGCACTGGACGGTGCCGAACGGCTGCGGGCACCGGCCGAACTCCCGCGCCCGTACACCGGGTTGTACTGGGGGCGGCCTGTGGCCACCGCGACCTGGTGCGTGGACGAACTACTGCGCCAGGCGGGTCTGTTGACGAGTCCGCCGCCCCGGGCTCCGGAGTTCGTCGCGGGCCAGCCGCTGAGCCTCGTCCACGCCACGCTGCACGGCGGTTTCGGCACCCCGTACGGCATACCGGAGGATCTGCCGGACCCGCGGAACTACACCTGGTCGCGCATGGGCGCCCCGCACGAGATGGCGCTGCTGCCGACGGGGCTGCCGGTCGGCAGCAGCGGTGTGATCGCCTCCTGGTTCCCGCGCAGCCGGGTCACCGTGCCCGGCAGCCGGCTGTTCGTCGAGGCCTGGGTGAACACGGCGGTCGGCATCGGCGACACCGTCCGGCTCGACCTGGAGCTGAACCGTACGGGCAACTACACCGGCACTCTCTCCCTGGACCTCAACTTCTCCCAGGGAACCGTGACGGTCTGGTCGCTCAGCAGTGATCCTGCCGTGCCGGGAAGCGGGCTGGTCTGGTCGCAGAACGCGACGGCCATGAAGACCAAGCGAGGGGTGTGGCACGTCGGCGTGTTCGTCGACGTGTTCGCCTCGACGAACGGTCAGGCGCTGCCCGGCTTCACTCCGATGCTCACCGCTCCCGACGGCGTCACCTGGGTGGGCGGAGCCGGCGTCTTCACCGCGACCAGCGGACCGCAGCCGGTCGCCGAGCTGCGCAAGGTACGGCTGACCACCACGATTGCAACCGAAGGGGTCCAGGTCACCAGCGGAATGACCACGGTCCCGACGACCGCCGAGTTCAGCCAGGCCGGCACCTGGACCAAGACCGCCGAGCTGGACGAGGCGATCCTGCCGCTGCGGATGATCCCCAAGGTCTCGGGGTCGCAGTGGGAGGCGATCGGACAGATCGCGAAGGCGAGCATGTCGACCGCGGAGCTCGACGAGAGCGGACGGTTCCGCTGGCGCAACTTCACCCGGTTCGCCACCGTGCCCACCACCCCCGATCTCACGCTGACGTCGGTGCGCGACATCGCCGCGCTCACCGTCACCGAGGAGATCGACGCCTGCCGCAACTTCTGCGTCCAGCCCGCCAAGGACTGGAGCGCGGTGCGGCTCGTCGGCGGGGACGCCGTGGTAGACACCCAGGTCCGGGAGATCCCGGCCAACAGCTCGCTGACCGTCTCGTACACCTTCGGCGAGGACGAACTCGACATCGGCCCGCCGGACACGGACGACGATGTGATCCTCACGTCCGGCTCGAACTTCCGGGTCTCGGCACAGAACGCGGCGGGCGCGCCGGCGGTCAAGGGTGCGGTCGAGGCGCTGTTGCGCCGCGAGGACGGCAGCATCGTGCTGCGCCTGACCAACCGCACCGCGCAGAAGCTCTACACGGTTACCAAGGCCGGCGGGCCGTCCATCACCATCGTCCCGCTCAAGCCCGACCGCGATCCCGTGGAGCGCGAGGGGGTGTCGTACGTCTCCGGGAGCGCGAGCGAGCGCTTCTACGGCCGCCAGGAGTTCTACGGCGAGTCCTCCGACTGGGTCCAGGACCTGGGCGCGGCACGCCAGTTGGCCGCGGCGATGCGCAAGGCCGGGGAGTACCCGGTGCCGGTGCTCGGGGACGTGCAGGTGCTGTACGACCCGCGCATCGAGCTCGGCGACGTGGTGCGCGTGCAGGACACGACGGGGGCCGTCCTCGACACCCTCGCCTGGGTCGTGGGCATCACCACCTCCGCGACCGCGGAGGGCGGGGTCCAGCAGACGCTGGCCCTGCGCGGTGTGTCGGCCAATGGCGTGCCCGCCGACGCGGGGCTCACGCCGGACGTCCCGGCGCTGCCGCCCGCGCCGGACACCTCGCGGACGTACGCCGCCGTCGCCGCCGCGTACCCGACGCTCGCCGACCTGCTCGCGGCCAACCCGACCTGGGCCGACGTGTAGCCGCGTGTCGTCAACTCCCTTGTCCGCGAAGGAGGTTCGTTATGTCCGAGCCCGCACCGGAACCCGTGCAGCCGACCGAGGACCAGCTGCGTGAGCTGGCCGAGGCGATCGCTCTCGACCCCGCCCCGTACGTCACCGCGCCGATTCCCGGCGAGGAGCTGCTGACCGTCACGGTCGACCCCGCCGTATGACCCCTCGTCCCGCCCCGCGTCAGGAGAAGCCAGCATGACCACGCAGTTCACAACGATCAGCGGTCTTCCCTACCCGCAGCCCACCGACCCCGCCGACCTTCCGGCCCATCTCAAGGCGCTCGCCGACGCCGTGGACGGGCGTGCGGTGCTGCGGTTCGCGGACGCCACCGCGCGCGACGCCAAGGTGACCGCGCCGGTCGCCGGGATGATCGCCTGGGTCGGCACGCCCGGCCGGATGATGTACCACACCGGTACCGCCTGGGTGCCCCTGGCGCCGTCCCCGGTCTTCCGGGTCAACCTCGACGACGGCGACACCACGTCGACCACCTACGTCGAGACGCTGGCAAACGCCACGGGCGACCCGATGAACGCGTCGTTCACCGTGCCGGCGTCCGGTCAGGTCATCATCACCGTGGGAGGCTACATCCGCGCTTCCACCGCCACCGGCTCCTTCATCTCGGCCAACGTCCGCAACTCTGCGAACACGGTGGTCCTGACAGCCGACGACAGCCGCGCGGCGGCCGCGACCAGCACCGTCCGGACCTCCGTCTCCGCCCAGTTCCTGGTCACCGGCCTCGCCATCGGCACGACCCACACGGCGACGCCCGCCTACCGGTCCGGCGCGTCCACCAACACCTCGTTCTTCGACAACCGGTTCATACGCGTCGACCCCATCCCGTAGACCCGCACCGCGACTTACCGGCAAGGAACCAGCCCATGGCCACACCGCTGACCGCCGACGCCTTCACCCGCGCCCTGCGCGGTGAAGGCGTCCACTTCGTCGAGCACGGCACCTGGAAGACTCACAACCGCAATCACATGGGCCCCTGGGGCCCCGTTCACGGCGTGATGCTGCACCACACCGCCGGCACCAGCAGCCTCACCCTGTGCCGTGACGGCACCGCGGCGCTGCCCGGCCCGCTGTGCACCGGCCTGATCGCCAAGGACGGCACGGTGCACCTGGTCGGATACGGCCGCACCAACCACGCCGGGTCCGGCTCCACGGCCGTACTCGACGCGGTCGTCGCCGAGCGCACCCCGCCGCCCCCGGGGCCGGACGCCGTCGACGGCAACGCCCGCTTCTACGGCTTCGAGATCGAGAACCTCGGCAACGGCCGCGATCCGTACCCGGCGGCCCAACTCGCCGCCGCGGAGCGGGTGTCGGCGGCCATCTGCCGGGCGCACGGCTGGTCGGCGGCGAGCGTGATCGGCCACAAGGAGTGGACCCGCCGCAAGATCGACCCGTCGTTCTCGATGCCCGGGATGCGCACCCGGATCGAGGCCCGGCTGGGCGTCAAGCCCGTACCCGCGCCGCAGGCGTACGCCCCTTTCCCGGGTGCCGCCTTCTTCGTGCCGGGCCGGCGCAGCGCGCTCGTCACGGCCGTCGGCGAGCGCCTGGTGGCCGAGGGCTGCGGCCGTTACACGGTCGGGCCGGGCCCCGTGTGGGGCGAGGCGGACGTTCTCTCGTACGCGGCCTGGCAGCGCAGGCTCGGATACGTCGGTGCGGCCGCTGATGGCATACCGGGCCGCGCCAGCTGGGACAGGCTGCGCGTCCCTGTCGTGCGCGGCAGCGCGTCGTGACCGCGACGGAGGCGGGTGAAGTGGCCGTGGAATTGGAACGCCTGCGCCGCTCCGTCGACGTCGGCTTCGCCACCACGCGCGGCGACCTCGCCCTTCTCCTGCAACGCGCCGACCAGACCGACAAGACTCTCGGCGTCCACGAGGAACGCCTCGACGCCCTGGAACGCACCCGCTGGCCGCTGCCGTCCCTGGCGGCGGTGACGTCCTGCACGGCACTCGCGATCACGCTGTGGGAGACGGTGGGGCACTGAGAAACACGAAAAGGGGCCGGGAGGTTGAACCTCCCGGCCCCTTTTCGTCGTGCGTGGGCGGATCAGTCCATCAGTCCGCGGACTGCTGCCGCTTCGGCCGCCACACCACCAGCGCGCTGGTCTGCTGGACCTCCTGGTACGGGACCAGGTCGCGCCGGTAGGAGGCGTGGACGGCGGCCTCGCGCTGCTGCATGGCGGCCGCCGCGCCGTCCAGGGCCGCCTCCAGTTCCGTTATGCGGGACTGGAGCGCGACGACCTGGTTCTCCAGTTCGATGATGCGCTTGATGCCGGCCAGGTTGATGCCCTCGTCCTGCGACAACGCCTGCACCTGGCGGAGCAGTTCGATGTCACGGGCCGAGTAGCGCCGACCCCGTCCGGCGGTGCGGTCGGGGGAGACCAGGCCGAGCCGGTCGTACTGGCGCAGCGTCTGCGGGTGGAGGCCGGAGAGCTGGGCCGCCACCGAGATGACGTAGACCGGGGTCTCCTCGGTCAGTTCGTACGGATTGCGTCGACGGCCGTCCATCACGCTCATGCTCCCTTCGCGGCCTCGAACAGCTCCGCCCGCGGGTCCTCGCCCGCGGTCGCCTCGCGATACGCCTCGAGTGCGTCACGAGCCTTCCCCGTCAGGTCCCCCGGGACACTCACCTCGACGGTGACCAGCAGGTCGCCGCGGGTGCCGTCCTTGCGGACCGCGCCCTTGCCCCGCGCCCGCATGGTGCGGCCGTTGGGCGTGCCGGGCGGCAGCTTCAGGGTGACGGAGGGGCCGCCGAGCGTCGGGACGCGCACCTCGCCGCCGAGGGCTGCCTCGGCGAACGTCACCGGGACGGTGACGGTGAGGTTGTCGCCCTTGCGGCCGAAGACCGGGTGGCTGCCGACGTGCACGACGACGTACAGGTCGCCCGCCGGGCCGCCCCGTTCGCCGGGCGCGCCCTTGCCGCGCAGCCGGATCCGCTGCCCGTCCGTCACCCCCGCGGGGATGCGGACCTGCATGGTGCGGGACGACTTGGCGCGGCCGCTGCCCTTGCACTCCGGACAGGGGTGCTCGGCCATGAGACCGCGGCCCTTGCAGTCGGGGCACGGGTCGGTCAGGGAGAAGCCGCCGCCCGAGCCCCGGGCCACCTGCCCGGTGCCGACGCAGGTCGGGCACACGCGCGGCGTGCCGTTCTTGTCGCCGGTGCCCGAACAGGCCTTGCACGGCGCCTGCGAGGACATCCGCAGCGGGACCGTGGCGCCCTCGATGGCTTCGGTGAAGCTCAGCGTGACCTCGGACTCGATGTCCTGGCCGCGCCGGGGCTGCGTCCGCGGACCCGCGCCGGCGCCCCGGTTGAACAGGCCCCCGAGGACGTCGCCGAACCCGCCGCCGAAGCCGCCGCCTCCGGCTCCGCCCTGGGCGCCGCCGAAGAGGTCGCCCAGGTCGAAGTTGAAGTTGCCGCCGGCCGCCCCGCCCGGCCCCGGGCGGAAGCCGCCGTTGCCGAAGAGGGCGCGGGCCTCGTCGTACTCCTTGCGCTTCTTGGGGTCACCGAGCACGTCGTTCGCCTCGGAGATCTCCTTGAAGCGCTCCTCGGCCCGGGCGTTGCCCTTGTTGGCGTCCGGGTGGAACTCGCGGGCGAGCTTCCGGTACGCCTTCTTGATCTCGGCCTCGGTGGCGTCCTTGGGGACGCCGAGGACCTTGTAGAAGTCCTTCTCGATGAAGTCCTTGGTGCTCATCCCCGACGTCCCTCCTTCCTACCGGTGCTTGTCCGAGCGTCTACGTCAGCCCTCGTCCGGGCCACCGCTCTCCTTGTCGTCGGATCCGCCGCTCTCCTCGGTCCCCTCGGCCTTGGCCGCCTGGACCCCGGGCTGGGGCTCGGCGACGGCCACCCGCGCGGGGCGGATGGTGCGCTCGCCGATGCGATACCCGGGCTGAAGAATCGCCACGCACGTCGTCTCGGTGACGTCCGGCGCGTACGAGTGCATCAGGGCCTCGTGGATCGTCGGGTCGAACGGTTCGCCCTCCTTGCCGAACTGCTGCAGCCCCAGCTTCGCCGCGACGGTCTCGGTGGACTCGGCGACGGACTTGAATCCGCCGACGAGCTCGCCGTGCTCCCGCGCGCGGCCGATGTCGTCGAGCACGGGCAGGAGCTCGGTCAGGAGGTTCGCGATGGCGACCTCCTTGACCGCGGCCCGGTCGCGATCGACGCGGCGGCGGTAGTTCTGGTACTCGGCCTGGAGGCGCTGGACGTCCGCGGTGCGCTCGTTGAGCGCCGTGCGCACCTGGTCCAGCTGGGCGACCAGGCCGGCGATCTGGCTGGCGTCCCCGGCCGGGGCCGCCGCCTCCTCCGAAGAGGGGGAGGCGGCCTGCGGCTCGGCGTCCTCAGGGGTGGCGCCGGAGGGGACGTCGGGCTTCTCGTCGAAGCCCGGGGTCTCCTCCGTCACGCGGCACCGTCCTTGCGCTCGTCGTCCACGATCTCGGCGTCCACGACGTCGTCGTCGGCGGCCTTGGCACCACCGGCGGCGGCACCCTCGGGACCGCCCGCGGCCTGGGCGTCGGCGTACATGGCCTGGCCCACCTTCTGGGAGACGGCGGCGACCTTCTCCGTGGCGGTGCGGATCTCGGCGCTGTCCTCGCCCTTGAGCGCGGTCTTCAGCTCCTCGACGGCCGCCTCGACCTCGGTCTTGATCTCGGCCGGGACCTTGTCCTCGTTGTCCTTGAGGAACTTCTCCGTCTGGTAGACGAGCTGCTCGCCCTGGTTGCGGGTCTCGGCGACCTCGCGGCGGCGGTGGTCCTCCTCCGCGTACTGCTCGGCCTCCTGGCGCATCCGGTCGACCTCGTCCTTCGGTAGCGAGGAGCCGCCGGTGACGGTCATCTTCTGCTCCTTGCCCGTGCCGAGGTCCTTCGCGGTCACGTGCATGATGCCGTTGGCGTCGATGTCGAAGGAGACCTCGATCTGCGGGACGCCACGCGGGGCCGGCGGCAGACCGGTCAGCTCGAACATCCCGAGCTTCTTGTTGTACGCCGCGATCTCGCGCTCGCCCTGGTAGACCTGGATCTGCACGGAGGGCTGGTTGTCCTCGGCGGTGGTGAAGATCTCGGACCGCTTGGTCGGGATCGTCGTGTTCCGCTCGATGAGCTTGGTCATGATGCCGCCCTTGGTCTCGATACCGAGGGACAGCGGGGTGACGTCGAGGAGCAGGACGTCCTTGACCTCACCCTTGAGGACACCGGCCTGGAGCGAGGCGCCGATGGCGACGACCTCGTCCGGGTTCACACCCTTGTTGGCCTCCTTGCCGCCGGTCAGCTCCTTGACGAGCTCGGCGACGGCGGGCATACGGGTGGAGCCACCGACGAGAACGACGTGGTCGATCTCGGAGAGGCTGATGCCGGCGTCCTTGATGACGTTGTGGAACGGCGTCTTGCAGCGCTCCAGCAGGTCGGCGGTCAGCTGCTGGAACTGGGCGCGCGTGAGCTTCTCGTCCAGGTGCAGCGGGCCCTCGGCGGAGGCCGTGATGTAGGGCAGGTTGATCGAGGTCTCGGAGGACGAGGACAGCTCGATCTTGGCCTTCTCGGCGGCCTCGCGGAGGCGCTGGAGGGCCATCTTGTCCTTGGACAGGTCCACGCCGTGGCCGGACTGGAACTGCTTGACCAGGTAGTCGACGACGCGCTGGTCCCAGTCGTCACCACCGAGGTGGTTGTCACCGTTGGTGGCCTTCACCTCGACGACGCCGTCGCCGATCTCCAGCAGCGAGACGTCGAAGGTACCGCCACCGAGGTCGAAGACGAGGATGATCTGCTCGTCCTTGTCGAGGCCGTACGCCAGCGCGGCGGCCGTCGGCTCGTTGACGATGCGCAGGACGTTCAGACCCGCGATCTCGCCGGCCTCCTTGGTGGCCTGACGCTCGGAGTCGTTGAAGTACGCCGGGACGGTGATGACCGCGTCGGTGACCTTCTCGCCCAGGTAGGACTCGGCGTCGCGCTTCAGCTTCTGGAGGATGAAGGCGGAGATCTGCTGGGGGTTGAAGTCCTTCCCGTCCAGGTTGATCTTCCAGTCCGTGCCCATGTGGCGCTTGACGGAGCGGATGGTCCGGTCCACGTTGGTGACCGCCTGGCGCTTGGCGACCTCGCCGACGAGCACCTCGCCGTTCTTCGCGAAGGCGACGACGGACGGCGTGGTCCGGGCACCCTCGGCGTTGGTGATGACGGTGGGCTCGCCGCCCTCCAGAACGCTCACGACGGAGTTCGTCGTGCCCAGGTCGATGCCGACCGCACGTGCCATGGTGATTTCCTCCAGCTGACTTGAGTGGAACGGACTCAAGTGTGGCATGAGGATCACCACCGGTCAACAGACTTGAGTGAAGAAGACTCAAGTCTTATCCGTTCCTTACGCGCAACCGCCCTCCGGCCTGCACGGATGCGATCCGACGTCCCCGCGCGCGGGGCACGTCCACACGCCGGACTCCGCGCCGGACGTCGCGCCGCGGCCCGTACACCGGCACCCGCAGCAGAAGCAGGACGACGACGAGCGTGCCGGCGCCGACCCAGTACAGCGCCGCCCCTCCGGCCCACCCGGTGTGCGCGAGCACCGCGACCAGCACGGTGGAGAAGGAGCCGAGACCCAGCAGGACGGCGGCGCCCTGCGGGGTGAGCCCCAGTCGGCGCAGCCGGTGCGCGAGGTGGTCGGGCCCGCCGCGCAGCAGCAGCGGGCGCCGGGCGATCAGCCGCGAGAGGACCACGAGCAGGACGTCGGCGCTCGCGACGGCGGTGAGCGCGAACAGCACGCCCGCGCCGGCCCCGATCCCGTACCCGGCCCGGGTGAACACGGCGGCGGAGGCGAGCAGGAAGCCGGTGAACAGCGATCCGCAGGCGCCGAGACCCACGCGCGCGGGATGCCAGTTGTGCATGAGGAAGCCGGTGAGGGCGGCGGCGAACACGCTGAGCAGGACGGCGAGTCCGTCCATCACCTCCGCGGCGGCGCAGAGCGCGACCCCGAAGGCGGTGACGACCCCGACGGTCCCCGCGAGACCGTCGGCGTGGTCGAGCGCCCGGAAGGCGAGGGCGGTGAGGACGATCCAGCCGACGGCGAGGATCCCGGCGGCCACGCCCGTCTCCTCATACGGCACGACGCAGGCCGCCGCGACGGCCGTACCGGCGACGAGCACCCGCGCGCGCAGCCGCCACACGTCGGCGACCAGTCCGAGCGCGGCGACCGCGCAGCCCGCGACGAGCAGCCGGCCGACCCCGTCGCCGAGCGGGGCGACCTGCGTCCACTCGCCCACTGCGGCGACGAGGCCGGTGGCGAGGACGACGGCCGCGCCGCCGAGCAGCGGCAGGGGCCGTCGGCACTGCCGGTCGGTGATCCCGGCGCGCAGGGCGGGCACGCGCAGCAGTACCGCGAGCACGGCGGCGAGGAGGAGGGCGGCGGTGGCGGCGATGATCCCGTAGAGCACGGCTCTAAATTAGGGGTGAAAAGTGCAATTCGGGATGAATAACACGATCGGATTGCCTGCCGATCCGGCAGACCGCCCAGCGACCCAGATCACCCCGTGCCTGACTACAGTGCGAGAGGAGATACGGGTAGTCTCAGACGGACTGCATAAGTTACCGCTTAGTAATTTCGAGGGAGACCTCGAAACGACCCTCGCAGGCCCGAGGAGCCCCCATGCAACTCGCCGCGATCATCGTGTCGCTGGTCCTGACCGTGGTCGGCGTCGCGCTGCTCGCCCGCGCCATCGGCCAGTTCGTCCGGTATTTCAAGTTGGGCCAGCCCGTCCCCGCGGGCAGCCGGACCGACGACCCCTACCAGCGCAGCGTGACGCTGGTGAAGGAGTTCCTCGGTCACACCCGGATGAACCGGTGGGGCATCGTGGGCTTCGCTCACTGGTTCGTGGCGATCGGCTTCCTGACGCTGCCGCCGACCCTGGCCCAGGCGTTCGGCCAGCTGTTCAAGGCCGACTGGGTGCTGCCGGTGATCGGCAGCTTCCTGCCGTTCGAGATGTACATCGAGTTCATCGGCGTGATGACCGTTCTCGGTATCGCCGTGCTCATCGCCATCCGGCTGCTGAACCTGCCCTCGCGTCCGGGCCGCAAGTCCCGCTTCGCCGGCTCCAAGGCCGGGCAGGCGTACTTCGTCGAGTACGTCATCCTCACCATCGGCCTGGCGATCTACACGCTGCGCGGCCTCGAGGGCGCCCTGCACCACGTCGACCACTACGAGGCCGGCTACTTCGCCTCGTACCCGCTGGTCCTGGCCTTCAAGAGCCTCGGCGTCACGACGCTGCAGAACCTGGTCTACCTGACCGCGATGATCAAGATCGGGACGTCGTTCGTCTGGATGATCGTCGTCTCGCTGAACACCAACATGGGTGTGGCCTGGCACCGTTTCCTGGCCTTCCCCAACATCTGGTTCAAGCGGGAGGCCACCGGCGGTACGGCGCTCGGCGCCCTCCAGCCGATGACGTCCGGCGGCAAGCCGATCGACTTCACCGACCCGGGCGAGGACGACGTCTTCGGCGTCTCCCAGGTCGAGCAGTTCTCCTGGAAGGGCCTGCTCGACTTCTCCACCTGCACCGAGTGCGGCCGCTGCCAGTCGCAGTGCCCCGCGTGGAACACCGGCAAGCCGCTCTCCCCCAAGCTCCTCATCATGTCGCTGCGCGACCACGCGCACGCCAAGGCGCCGTACCTGCTCGCGGGCGGCGGCAAGGACATGGAGGGCGAGGAGAAGGCGTCCGCCGATGCTTTGAAGGATGTCCCGGCGTCCGCGCTGGCCGAGGCCGAGCGCCCGCTCATCGGCACCGCCGAGGCTGCGTCCGACAGCGGCTTCGCCGCGGGCGGCGTCATCGACCCGGACGTCCTGTGGTCCTGCACCACCTGCGGCGCCTGCGTCGAGCAGTGCCCGGTCGACATCGAGCACGTCGACCACATCGTCGACATGCGCCGCTACCAGGTGATGATCGAGTCCGCGTTCCCGTCCGAGGCGGGCACGATGCTCAAGAACCTGGAGAAGAAGGGCAACCCCTGGGGCCTGGCGAAGAAGCAGCGCCTGGAGTGGACCAAGGAGGTCGACTTCGAGATCCCGGTCGTCGGCAAGGACATCGAGGACCTGTCCGAGGTCGAGTACCTGTACTGGGTCGGCTGCGCCGGCGCCCTGGAGGACCGCGCCAAGAAGACCACCAAGGCCTTCGCGGAGCTGCTGCACATCGCGGGCGTCAAGTTCGCGATCATGGGCGGCGACGAGAAGTGCACCGGTGACTCCGCCCGCCGCCTCGGCAACGAGCCCCTGTTCCAGGAGCTCGGCATGGAGAACGTGGCCTCGCTGAACATGGCGTTCGGCGAGGACGACGAGGACGAGTCGACCAGGAAGCCGAAGTCGGCGAAGAAGATCGTCGCCACCTGCCCGCACTGCCTCAACACGCTCGGCAACGAGTACCCGCAGCTCGGCGGCGACTATGAGGTCATCCACCACACCCAGCTGCTCCAGCACCTGGTCGACGAGGGCAAGCTGATCCCCGTCACCCCGGTCGAGGGCATCATCACCTACCACGACCCCTGCTACCTGGGCCGCCACAACAAGATCTACACGCCCCCGCGCGAGATCATCGCCAGCGTCCCGGGCCTCAGGAACGAGGAGATGCACCGCCACAAGGAGCGCGGCTTCTGCTGCGGCGCCGGTGGTGCCCGGATGTGGATGGAAGAGCGCATCGGCAAGCGCATCAACAACGAGCGCGTCGACGAGGCTCTTTCGCTGAACCCGGACATCGTCTCCACCGCCTGCCCGTTCTGCCTCGTCATGCTGACCGACTCGGTCAACGGCAAGAAAAACGACGGCAAGGCCAAGGAGTCGATCCAGGTCGTGGACGTCGCCCAGCTCCTGCTGGCCTCCGTGAAGACCCCGGCCACCGACGACGGGGACGACGAGCCCCCGGCGGACGACGCGGCGGCGGAGAACACCCCGGAGCCGGAGCCGGTGAAGTAACGACCGGCCCCCGACAGGCCGACGGCGCCCCCTGCTCTCGTACGAGGCAGGGGGCGCCGTCGTGTGTGCGCCGGGGCGGCGTCAGGCGTTCTCGCGTGGCGTCAGCCTTCTCGGGTGGCGTCAGGCGTTCTTCGGGGCGGCCTGCTGGACCACGTCGAAGGACCACAGAGTGGAGCCGCTGGCGGCGGGCTTGGGCCGCTCGCCGCCCTCCGCGCCGCCCTGGTGCGCGGCCTTCATCGGGCCCTCCATCCAGGCCTGGAACGACTCCTCGTCCCGCCAGCGGGTGTAGACGAGGTACTGGTCGGTGCCCTCGACCGGCCGCAGCAGCTCGAACCACTCGAAGCCGTCGGAGTTCTCCACGGCGTGCGCCCGCGAGGCGAAGCGCTTCTCCAGCGTCTCCCGCTGCTCGGCGGGCACGGTCAGTACGTTGATCTTGACTACGCTCATGGGCCCATCCTGCCCGGTGCCCCCACCCGCCGGGCTCACCCACCCCCCGAAGCGCACCCGGCGCGCCGATACAACCCTTTCCGCGCATGCGGTGTTGAACATGGCGCCGGACAAGGAACGGGACCTTTCCGGACACCTGAGGCACCTCGGGCCCCCGCGCCCCGCGCCTCGCACCCCCGCGCTTCCCGAGCCGACCCGGCCGCGGCCGCTCATGCGCCCGACGGCCCGGTGGGCCAGGAGGGTCGGGGCACCCCTCCCGATACTGCCCCGGGTTCCGCCCTCCCGGAACCCGGGGGCGTTCCCGTGCCTCAGTGCGTCCGCAGGTGGCGTATGAGAAGGGCTAGTTGAGGCGGGGTTGTGCGGAGGACGGTGGCGGGTCGGTCGCTCTCGCGGAGGAGGAGGGCCTCTTGGGCAGCAGCGATCTCGACGCAGTCGGAGGAGTCACCGCCACCGGAGAACGAGGACTTCTGCCAGACGGTGCACTGCGCCATGTCGGGACCTTTCACAGCTGCCGTACGAGGTGGTGGATGAAGTCCCTCGACTCTACGGCCCCCAACGCGAAGCCCTCCAGCATCCGGAGCACCTCCCGGTACCTGCTGAGCTGCGCTTCAGCGTCCAAGAAGGCTCCACCATGCTGGTTGTCGGCCAGCACCGTGTCCAACTGCGGCACAGGGCCGCTCACGTAGACCAGCGGGATGTCGACCCCAGCGAAGCCGTCCACGCCGAACGGGACGACGTGCACGGCGACTTGAGGCCGCTCGGACTGCTTCAGGATGTGCAGCAACTGCCTTCGTGTGGCCCTCGCGTCGACCGCTCGGATCCGGAGTGCGGCCTCATGAACCACCGCCGTATAACCGACCGCGCCGAGGACCTCCTGCCGCCGTAGCCGGAACCGGGTCCGGACCTCGATCTCCTCCTCGGTCAGCTTCGGCACGGTGGACGTGAAGATGGCCCGGATCTGCTCCTCGGTCTGCAGCAGCGCGGGAATGTGCATGCACTGGAAGGTCCTCAACTCAACGGCGTGGCATTCCAGTTCGGCAAGATCCAAATATCCGGTCGGTACACGCTCCCGGTACTCCTCCCACCAGCCGCGCGCCCGCTCCGTCGCCATGGCCACCAGAACGTCGACCAGTTCGGCGTCATCACATGCATACGCACTCGCGAGGTGCCGGACGCGCTCCGCACTGACTCCGACCCGCCCGACCTCGGTACTGGAGAGTTTGGTCTCGGCGATACCCAGCGCTCGCGCCGCCTCACGACCCGACAGCCCGGCCCGCTCGCGGAGTTTGCGCAGCTCCACGCCAAGCCGCTCCTGACGTGCGGTGATGACACTCCTTGCGGGCATGTTCCCCCACTCTCGGGCCAGTTGAGGTCTCCATTATCCCAATGCCGCTTGCCTGGGATACAGATGTACCCCTACTGTACGTGACGAAGCAGCCACTCCCCGGAGCGGAACTGCATCGCCCCGCCCTGTCCGGACGGCCGCGACAAAGCCACCGCCCCTCACACTCGACCTGGAGCACCATGTCCACCTGGGAGTACACCCTCTACGTCCCCCACGACCCCCGGGCCGTGGGCATCTGCCGTCGCGCGCTCGCCGACATCCTCACGTCCCACCAACTCCCCACCCTCGTCGACCCCGCACAGCTTCTCGCCTCGGAGCTGCTCGGCAACGCGATCCGGCACACCGCGGGACCCGCCGCGCTGAAGCTGCGCGGGTCCGGGTCGTCGTTGCGGCTCGGCGCCTGGGACACGGACCCCGCTCCGCCGACCCGATTGCCGCCTGGCGAAGGCGAGAACGGACACGGTTTACGGCTCGTCCACGCGTACGCGGACGACTGGGGCTGGTTCCAGGTCAACGGGGCCCGGGGGAACGGCAAGTACGTCTGGTGCGAACTCGGCGCCGATGGTCACTGACACCACACCTCCCGGCACTTCACCCAACTCACGTACAACCCTTACCTCCCATCGCGGGTCTCCTGATCGCCGACCGCACCGCCAACCCCCGGCCAACACCGGGTGAACGCGGACGGTCCCCCTCTATCGCAGGGGGTGTCAGCCAGGCACCCCCGCCTGCCGCAGGAGAACTCGCATGCACATGCACGCCCCCCGCCCCGTGCGCCTCGCGCTCGCGGCGGCCACCGCCGTCGCACTGACCGGCGGTCTGCTCACGTTCTCGGCCGTCACGGCGACCGCCGCCGACTCCACGAAGGTCCCGCGGGCCGACTTCAACGGCGACGGCGTCGGCGACGTGGCGTTCTCGGCCTCCGGCGCCTACGTCAGCGGCAAGAAGACCGCCGGCCAGCTGGTCGTCCTGTACGGCACCGCCACCGGTGTGTCGTCCGCCAAGCGCTCCGTGATCAGCCAGGACACCGCCGGCGTCCCCGGCGGCGCGGAGAGCGGCGACGCCTTCGGCTCGGACACGGCGTACGCCGACTTCAACGGCGACGGCTACGACGACGTCGCGGTCAGCGCCCCCGGCGAGGACGTCGGCAGCGACGCCGACGGCGGCACCGTCGCCATCCTGTGGGGCTCCGCCTCGGGCATCACCGGCAAGGGCGTCACCGTCGCCGACCCGGCACCCAGCGGCCACGACGCGTGGGGCCGCACCCTCGCCGCCGGCGACTTCGACGGCGACGGCAAGGCCGACCTGGCCGTCGGCAGCTCCGCCCCCACCATCTACGTCTACAAGGGCGGCTTCAACTCCTCCGGCACCCCCGGTGGCCGCTACACCGTCAAGCCCCCGATCCAGGGCGACGGCATCGGCCCGCTCAACCTGACCGCCGGCAACGTCGACGGCGGCCCGGGGACCGACCTGGTGGTCGACGGCTTCGAGACGGACACCCAGGACGGCTGGAACCGCAACTACTTCATCCCCGGCAGCACCGGCGGTCTGACGATGTCCGGGGCGAAGGTCCTCAAGGCCGGCGTGATCACCGCGATCGGTGACATCGACGCCGACGGTTACGGCGACATCGTCAGCGGCGCCGAGTGGAACACCACCACGGAGGACGGCACGCCGATCCCGGACTCCGGCAAGGGCGGCAAGGTCTGGGTGACGTACGGCTCCGACAGCGGCCCCCAGACCTCCAGCGCCACCGGCATCACCCAGGACACGGGCAACGTCCCCGGCACCGCCGAGAACAACGACTCCTTCGGCTACGAGCTCGACCTCGGCGACATCAACGGCGACGGCTTCCTCGACCTCGCGGTCGCCGCGGCCGGCGAGAACCTCGGCAGCGCCGTGGACACCGGCGCGGTCACCGTCCTCTACGGCACGGCGGACGGCCTGAACACCGACTCCGGCGCCCAGTTCTTCGCCCAGTCCACCGCGGGCGTGCCCGGCGGCGACGAGACGGACGACATGTTCGGCGTGGACGTCAAGCTCGACGACGTCACCGGCGACGGCAAGGCCGACCTGGTCGTCGGCTCCGTGGAGAACGCGGGCAACGGCGCCGTGACCTACCTCCCGTCCAGCGGCACGAAGATCACGACGACCGGCTCCCGCTCGATCACCCCGAGCGCCTCGGGCGTCTCGACGACGGGCACGCCGATGTTCGGCGCCAACTTCGCCGACTGATCAGCAGCCCCGTCAGGCACGCCGGGCCGGACGCCACACCGTGCCGTCCGGCCCGGTTCTCCTCCCCACCCCCACCATCCACCTGTACGAATGTCCACCAGGCATCCTCCACGTGCGCAGGGAGCTCCCGCATGCACCAGCACCGCCCGCACCACCCCGTGCGACTCGCCCTCGCGACGGCCACCGCCGCCGCGCTGACCGGCGGTCTGCTCACGTTCTCCGCTGCACCGGCGACCGCCGTGGGCAGGGCGAACGCCCCGCGGGCCGACTTCAACGGCGACGGCTACGCCGACCTCGCCATCTCCGCCCCCATCGCCAAGGTGGGCACCCGCAGCGGCGCCGGCGCCATCGCCGTCGTGTACGGCTCGGCGACCGGCCTGGACACCACCCACCGGCAGATCATCAGCCAGGACACCACCGGTGTGCCCGGCGTCGCGGAGTCGCACGACTACTTCGGCGACCGGATGACCACCGGCGACCTGGACGGCGACGGCTACACGGACATCGTCGTCGGCGTGCACGGCGAGCGGATCGGCTCGACCGACGAGTCGGGCACACTGACCGTGCTGTGGGGCGGCGCGAGCGGCATCAAGACCGCCACCGACATCTCCTCTCCCCTCCCGGAGAACCGCAACGAACTCGGCTGGTCCGTCGCCACCGGTGACTTCGACGGCGACGGCGACACCGACCTCGCCGCGGCGAACATCGCCTTCCCCGAACTGAACATCTTCAAGGGCCCGTTCACCCGCAGCGGCGCGGCCACGGACCTCGTCGGCATCGACACGATGAACGAGACCGGCATCAACGCCGACAAGCTCGTCGCGGGCGACGTCACCGGCGACGGCACGACGGACCTGCTGGTCATGGGCCAGGAGGAGTTCAGCGGCGGCTACCGCACCCGCAGCGTCCTCTACAAGGGCTCCGCCACCGGCATGAAGGCGAGCGGCAAGGTCGCGGGCGGCTACGAAGCGGTCATCGGCGACGTCAACAAGGACGGTTTCGGCGACATCGTCACCGGCAACTTCATGGAGAAGTCGACGACCGAGCCGGACGGTGGCCTCGGCGGACAGATCACAGTGACGTACGGCGCCGCGACCGGCCTGAGCAGCCGCACCCCCGTCCGTTGGACCCAGGACACGGCCGGCGTGCCGGGCGCGGCCGAGAAGAACGACAACTTCGGCTGGAGCCTGTCCGCGGGCGACACGAACGGCGACGGCTACACCGACATCGCGATCGGCGTCCAGCAGGAGTCCCTGGGCTCGGCGTCGAAGGCGGGCTCGATCGTGGTCCTGCGCGGCTCCTCCACCGGCCTGACGGGTGCGGGCTCCAAGGCCTTCTCCCAGAGCACGACAGGGGTCCCCGGCACCGCGGAGTCGTACGACTTCTTCGGCTCGGCCGTGCGGCTCACGGACGTGGACGGCAACGGCCGTGCGGAACTGGTGGCGTCCGCCCGGGGCGAGAACACGAGCGACGGCGCGGTCTGGGTCTTCAAGTCCAGCACCTCCGGCATCACGGCCACCGGTTCCAAGTCCTTCGGCTCCACCACTCTGGGCGGTCCGGCGGGCGACGCGTACTTCGGTGACGTACTGGCGGGCTGACGGCCGTACGGGGTGAGGTGCTTCATCTGGCCGAGCCCGGTCCGGCGTAGTCCGGTCCGGCCCGGTCGGGGCGCCTCACCCCGAAACTCCCCGGAGAGCGGATCCGTCCGCCCCTTAAGGGATGTCACAGCTCGGCCGCAATGCCGGGTCCGGACGGCCGTGCCCGGCACGTCACCCTCCGGGACCGGGTACGTTCGATTACGTGGCTGGATTCAGGAACGGACGGGGCGGCCGCAACGAGCGCGCCCCGCAAGCGCGACCGCAACACCCCCCGTACGGGCAGCAGGCTCCGCAGGGACCGTCGTCGTACGGCGGCTACCCCTCGGCGCCTCAGCCGTCGTACCCGCAGCGCCCGCAAGCGCGGCCGCAGCCCGGCGGCCGGCAGTGGACGCAGGGCGGCGGTGGCGAGCCGGAGTACTTCGGCGACGGCTCCGGCGACGACCCGCGGGGCACCGCCGGCCGCCCGGCCCAGGGCGGCCCCGACCCGTACGCGGCCAACAACCCGGGTCACACCCAGGCGTTCGCGGTCGACGCCGACGGGTACCCGCAGGCAGGCCCGTACGCCGGGCCCCCGGCCCCGTCCGGCCCGATCGGCCCGCGCCTGCACTGGAAGCAGCTGCTGCGCGGCATCGTGCTGGAGCCCACCCACACGTTCCTCGTGATGCGCGACTACACGATGTGGGGCCCGGCCCTCATCGTGACGTTCCTCTACGGCGTCCTCGCGGTCTTCGGCTTCGACGGGGCCCGCGAGGACGTGATAGGCGCCACGCTCACCAACGCGATCCCGATCGTGCTGATCAGCGCCGTGCTCATCGTCCTCAGCGCCTTCATCCTGGGCGTGGTCACCAACACCCTCGCCCGCCAGCTGGGCGGCGACGGCGCCTGGCAGCCCACGGTCGGCCTGTCCATGCTGATCATGTCGATCACGGACGCCCCGCGCCTGTTCGTCGCGATGTTCGCGGGCGGCGACGCCAGCTTCGTCCAGGTCCTCGGCTGGGTGACCTGGGTCGCCGGCGGCGCGCTGCTCACGATGATGGTCAGCCGCTCGCACGACCTGCCGTGGCCGAAGGCCCTGGGCGCCTCGGCGATCCAGCTGATCGCACTGCTGTCGCTGGTGAAGCTGGGCACGGTCTGAGTTCGTACGAGCTCTGAGACTCACGGGGTCGGCGTCGCGGACGGAAGGTCCGTGGCACCGGCCCCGATCGTCATCACGTACCCGTGCTCGACGGCGCGTTTCATGGGGTTGACCGCGACGGCGCTCGCCTGGGCGGTGAAGTCCTGCGCGTCCTCCGCACCGGCACCGCCGGCCGCCAGCATGGGCGTGTAGTTCGTATGCCCGGTGTGCACCTTCGCGGCCTGCCGACGGTTCGGCGACGTCCGTATCTCCACCGTGTCGTCGACCTCCGCCCCGGTCAGCTTGGCCCACACCGTGCGGCACCTGGGGCTGAAGCGGATCTCGAGGTACATGGTGCCCGCCCAGTCCTTCGCAATGGTCTGGGCGTCGTCCGCGCATCTCGTGCTCTTGGGATCGAGCCCGTCGCACCCTTGCCCCGAGCAGGAGGGCGTGGCCGAGCCGCTCCCGGCACGCCCTGCCGACGCCGACACACTCAGGCCGCCCTTGATGCCGTGGTCGTCACCGCCGTCGCTGACCATCGAGGTGAGCACGACCGAGACGACCGCGCCGACCACCGTGACGATCAGGGAACCGATCAGAGTCTGGGGCCCGTGCCGACGCACCCAACCGCCCGCTCGCGACAACCGGCCGCCCGACGGTGCGCCGTCCGCATCGGCTTCCCCGGACCCCGGCCGCATGGGCTGTCTGTCCGATAAGGGGCCACCGTTCCCGTCCGCCATAGCTCCCCCTCAGCTGTCGTAGCAGGCGTCACAGCCATGGACGCCCGGGCCATCGGCCCGCACCGCTCGTGGATGGTGCCGGAAAGGCCTTTCCCCCACCGATCACCTGATATGCGCGCCTGCGCGACATCCCCACGCGTCCTCCCAACTAGCGTGCCTGATAGCGCAGTTGATGCCCTAGGATGGCGCCGCCCTGCTTACGAGAGCCTCGATGAAGGAGGGGCAGTGGACGCCGAGTTGATGGCCCTCGCCTCGTCTGCCGGAAGCGCGCTGGTAGCCGCCCTCACCACCGATCTGTGGCAGCGGGCCCAGTCCTCGGTCGGCTCCCTCTGGCGGCGCGCTCACCCGGAGCGGGCCGCCACTGTGGAGGCGGAGCTCGCGGAGACCCGCGCGCTGCTCCTCCGCGCCCCGGAGGACGAGATCGCGGAGGACTCCGCCGACGAGTGGCGCCTGCGCTTCCGTCGCCTGCTCGTCACGCGTCCCGACCTCGCCGAGGATCTCCGACGGGTGCTGGCCGAGGACCTCACCCCGGCGCTGCCCGTCCCGCCCCAGAGCGGCTCCATGGTGTTCAACGCCGCGCCGTCCGGGCATGCACGCGTCTACCAGTCCGCCGGGAACCAGACGATCAACCACCCATGACCGAACAGACGACCCCTACGCCGGACCGGCCCGCCAAGACCGCCAAGCCCGCCCCGGCCTCCGAGCCCTCCAGGCAGTCCTTCTCCGCGACCCCGACGGAGCAGGCACGGGCGTACCAGACCGGCCGCGACCAGACGATCAACGAGCACCACCACTACGCACCGCGCCGCTCACTCAGGTCGGGCATCGCCTGGTCGCTGGCCGGAGCAACGATCCTGGCACTCGGCGCGGTCGCAGGAGCCGACCTGTGGGAACGGCACACAGCGGCGGACGCGGCGCCCGCGAGCGACGCGAAGACGCAGGGCTCCTTGTCGCCCTCCCCGACACCGAGCACCACCGCCAAGCCGACCAGCAAGGCCTCTCCGAGCCCGGCGCCGACGGCACCACGCGGTGAGCAGCCTGCTCCGGCGGCGACGACACCGTCCACGTCTCCGTCCGGGCCCCTGCGCAACCCGGCGACGTCCTGTACGTCGTGGCACGACGCAGGGTTCAGCCGAGTCCAGGTCAAGCCGTGCATGCGGATCGGCGACGACGGCGCGCTGTACATGATCGCCGAGTGGCGCACGACGTCGGGCTCGGCCATGGTCGACGTCTATGTGTGGCTGGAGGACGCCACGGGCACGACCGTCGTCTACCCGGGCGCGTCGGTCCAGAACGGCATGGCGGCGCTCAACGTGACAGCCTCACCCACCCCCGGCACCGGGCAGCAGTGGAGGGAATTCAAGGTCGGCAAGCCCCTGGACCACGGCGAGAAGTACCAGGTGTCCGTCTCGGTGAAGGAGCATGGCGCACCGGGGCCCGGCATCGCCGGCCCCGGCACGAAGGGATTTCAGCTGCCGGTCGTGTACTCGTAGCCCTCCGCTACGCGTCCAGAACCTGCCCGGCCCGCTTGACCACCGGCGGTTCGACGCTCCACGGGAAGTTGATCCAGTCGTCGGTCCGCTTCCACACGTACTCGCACTTCACGAGGGAGTGGGACTTCTCGTAGACCACGGCGGAGCGCACCTCGGCGACGGTGTCGAGGCAGAAGTCGCGCACCAGCTTGAGCGTCTTGCCGGTGTCGGCGACGTCGTCGGTGATCAGGACCTTCTTGTCGGAGAAGTCGATCAGGTTGGGGACCGGCGCGAGCATGACCGGCATCTCGAGCGTGGTGCCGACGCCGGTGTAGAACTCGACGTTCACCAGGTGGATGTTCTTGCAGTCGAGCGCGTAGGCGAGGCCGCCCGCCACGAAGACGCCACCGCGGGCGATGGAGAGCACGACGTCGGGCTCGTAGCCGTCGTCGGCGATGGTCTGGGCCAGCTCGCGCACGGCGGTGCCGAACCGCTCGTAGGTGAGGTTCTCGCGTATGTCCGCCATGCTCGTCGTCTCCGTCACGCTGCTCACACCTGGGTCCTGTGGAAGTTGAGGTAGGAACGGGAGGCGGTCGGCCCGCGCTGTCCCTGGTACCGCGATCCGTACCGCTCGCTGCCGTACGGGTGCTCGGTCGGCGAGGAGAGCCGGAACATGCACAGCTGCCCGATCTTCATGCCGGGCCACAGCTTGATCGGCAGGGTGGCGAGGTTGGAGAGCTCCAGCGTGACGTGCCCGGAGAAGCCGGGGTCGATGAACCCGGCGGTGGAGTGGGTCACGAGCCCCAGCCGCCCGAGTGAGCTCTTGCCCTCCAGGCGCGAGGCGAGGTCGTCCGGCAGCGTGATGACCTCGTACGTCGAGGCCAGCACGAACTCACCGGGGTGCAGGATGAACGGCTCGTCGCCCTCCGGCTCGACGAGCCGGGTCAGGTCGGTCTGCTCGACGGAGGGGTCGATGTGGGGGTACCGGTGATTCTCGAACACCCGGAAGTAGCGGTCCAGCCGGACGTCGATGCTCGACGGCTGCACCATGGATTCGTCGTAGGGGTCGATCCGTACCCGGCCGGCGTCGATCTCGGCCCGGATGTCCTTGTCTGAGAGAAGCACGCCCCGAGGATACGCAAGGCGCGCGGAGCCATGACAATCGTGACGACTCCGCGCGCCTCTTCGCTGCCTTGGGCCTGCCTCGGCCCTACCGCCGAGACCGGTCTACGGCCTACGGCGTACTACCTACTACGACCCTGCTGCCACTACCGCTGCGGGCCTTCCCGCAAGGGCCTGCGCCCTGCTGCCCGCTGCCGCCCCTACCGCTTCTCGACGGCGACGGGCACCGCACTGCGGAGCCGGGCACACCGCGGACACCGGACGAGCCGGCCGGGGCCGAGCCGCTCGGCCTTCTGCATCGGGAACGAAGCGGTGCTGAACACGTGCCCTTCGGCACAACGGACGACGGTGCGTTCCATCAAGTCCCAGAGTCCCTTCCCCAAGAGCCTCGTCTGGCCAACTGCCCTGACGACAAAAGCCACGTTACGGGATCAAAGAGACGACTCTCCAGGCGGCACTCCGGCCCTGCCCGGCCTCTCTCCCACACCCCCACCGTACGCCCCAACTCCCGCACCCCGCAGCGCGATCCACCCCTGAAGCGCACTCAGGCCCCACGGCATCGACGCCGGGGACCCAGGATGAGGTACAGTGAGCGAGCATTTCGGCACCGACTCCGGTCGGCGTCTTACGCGGGTGTAGTTTAATGGTAGAACATCAGCTTCCCAAGCTGAGAGCGCGAGTTCGATTCTCGTCACCCGCTCCACGATGAAGCCCCAGGTCAGTGACCTGGGGCTTATTTGTTGTCTAGACCATTTCGGGGGCTTCGCGCCCTCCACGTGCCCCAAGTCGCACGAATGTGCCCATCAGAGGGCACCGGAGGTGCACTTCCCGACGACGCGTCAGCCAATCACCTCGAATAGCGAGACGCATTTCCTGTGACCCGCACCACTTCCAGTGCCCTCGCGAGTGAAGTCGCATACGCAAAGCGCTAGTTCGCCAGACCAGGCAAGCGCCATCCTCACCATGAAGCATCGGCCGCAAGTGACGAGAGGAGTTGGCAACGCTCTCGTTTCAGTCGCACTCATCCGCCAGTAAGGGCGAGTCTCACCGCGGGCGGCACTCGCAGGCGACACTCCAGCACCGGCGCAACCGACAAAGGGCAAAGAGGCAGGTTGCGGCACGTTCAACGGTTGAAGCCGGAACTTACGACGCAGGAAGTCCCGGATTGCGGACTGAACGTTCCGGCGCGCGAGTTGCCGTTCGCCGGCGGCGCCTGGCTGGCAGGCAATGCCGTAGTGGAAGATCATTTCTTCCTGCTCGGCGGGCAGTACGTCGTCCGTGCCGATCGGAGGGGACTTCCTCACCAGTGCCTTGTCGTAGGAGACCTTGACGTAGGCGGGCCCGAGGATTGTCTCGTCGAGGGGGACGAAGACCAGGTGCCGGCGGGTGGGCAGGCCGGTCCGGACGGTGGCCATGCCGGTTGGTCGGTGGTGGTGTCCACGTAGATCGCCTCGAGCACACCGGTCTTGTGACCCTTCGGGTCGACGACGTCGTGGTTGCGCCACTCGCGGATGTCGGCTGCCTGAATCATGCTCTCTCTCCCTGCCGAACGGGGTGCCGCTCGGTGCGCCGTTCACGGACCGGGCGGGTATTCCCGCATTTCCCTCGCGCCGTGACGCCGACGGTCGGCGCTAGGACCCCTACGCGTACACGCCGGGGTCACCGTTACCCGGGCGGTTACACGTGAGAGCGCACCACCCTGAATTCCATGCTGCTTCCGCATGTTCCGCTCGGGTACGGCCGACTACGAATGCACCAATCCGATTGACACCTGCGCTGACCTGGGCGGAAACGTCGTCGTGTCGCCCATCTGAACCAAACTGACACGGCCACTCGGCCCATTAATCATTTTCCGTGCATCCGCGATCTCCTTGTCGGGTTCGAAGAAATCACTCGAATGCATCGTAACCCCGGCCCATTCTCCTGAGTAATATGCCAGCGACAGAAGCAGGCGATTCCATGCGACCGGGAACCGCCAAACGCGACCATCCCCTCACAGGACTGGCCCCTCCATGACGCTGAATATCCCTGTCGCGCCTCTACGGCGCACATTGTCGGTTTGGATCGCGGCGCTACTCGCCGTGGTGATCGCCGCTGTCGTAGTCACTGTGACGCAGACACAGGCAAATGCCCTCGCCACACCTGTACCTCTGGGTAGGGCGGACAGCTTCGCGGTGCTGGCCGGTTCGGCCACCACCAACACCGGCCCCTCGGTGATCACCGGAGACGTCGGAGTGTCTCCGGGATCGTCCATCACCGGATACGGGCCGCCCGCCGTGGTCAACGGGACTCTGCACTCTGCGGACAGTGAGGCCCAGGACGCCCAGACCGACCTGGTCGCGGCGTACGACGACGCCGCCGGACAGGCCTCCAACGGGGCCCTTCCCCCGGACGCCGGCGGCCTGACGCTGGTTCCGGGCGTCTACACCTCCTCCTCCACTCTCGGGCTCACCGGCACCCTCACCCTGGACGCCCAGACGAACCCCAACGCCGTCTGGGTGTTCCAGGTCGGTTCGGGTCTGACGACGGCGTCCTTCAGCGAGGTGCGCCTCATCAACGGCGCCTCGCCGTGCAATGTCTTCTGGCAGATCGGCAGTTCGGCCACCCTCGGCACCAGCTCGACCTTCGTGGGCAACATCCTGGCCATGACCTCGATCACCGCCACGACGGGCGCGACGATCGAAGGTCGGGCGCTGGCCCGTAACGGTGCCGTGACGCTGGACACGAACACGATCACCCGGCCGGAGTGCGCGGGCGGCACCACCGGTGGGACCACGACGACCGGCACCACGGGCACCACGACCACCGGCACCACCGGCAGCACTGGCAGCACCGGCGCCACCACCACCGGAACCACGGGCACCACAACGACCGGCAGCACTGGCGCCACCACCACCGGCAGCACCGGCGCCACCACCACCGGCACCACCGGCAGCACTGGCAGCACCACCACCGGCACCACCGGCAGCACTGGCAGCACCACCACCGGCACCACCGGCAGCACTGGCAGCACCACCACCGGCACCACCGGCAGCACCGGCGCCACCACCACCGGCAGCACTGGCAGCACCACCACCGGCACCACCGGCAGCACCGGCGCCACCACCACCGGCAGCACGGGCAGCACCACCACCGGCACCACCGGTGGATACGGCAACGACTGCTCCTACGGGTATGGCGACAAGCCCGGCAAGGGCGACGACTACGGCTGTGACGCCGCCTAGCATGCAGGGCCCACTCCGCCGGGGTGAGTCCTCGGAGACAGCCACCCCCGTGGGCGAGTAGGACGAGCGGCGTGCGGCGCGGATCGTCACCGATTCCGCCGCACGCCGCCCGGCAGAACCTCAGGAGAACCAGGTGAGAGAAGTCGGGACGGAAAGGCCGGACGGGGCCGTGCACAGTGGCGTTCCATCAGCGGATGCCGACTGCTCGGACCAGGCGGCCGGCACTGGGTCAACCGCGCAGAAAAGGGGCGGGAGGCCGCCCGCGTCCCCAGCGCCTTCAGATCCGCCCGTCGCTCTGAAGGCCGGAGTGCGAATCGCCGTGATCCTGTGTCTGGCGACTGCCCTGGTACACGTACTCCTGGTATTCCTGCACGTGGCACCACCGAATCCCGTCTCCCGGCAGTACAGCCGACAGGTCAACGCCTGGGTCTTCCCGTTGTTCGAACAGAACTGGCGGCTCTTCGCCCCGGACCCGGAGTCGGTCAACCGGCAGATTTCGGCAAGGACCATGCGCACCGCCCCCGACGGCACCGCCCAGGTGAGCGGCTGGTTCGACCTGACCGCCGTCGACACAGCCGCGGTGAAACACAACCCCTTCCCGAGCCATACAGCACAGAACATGCTGCGCCGGGCCTGGACTTCCTACCTCGAAACGCACGGCGGTGACGACCAACCGCGCTCGCAGCGCGCTCGGATGATCCAGCAATACCTGCGCAACATCGCGGCGGATCGCGTCGCCGCCCATCGCCACGGCACGTTCGACTTCATCCAGCTGCGGGTGATCAGCCTGCCCATCGCCGCGCCCGCCACAGCGGGCGGCCCCCGTCCCGGCGCGGCCGCACCGAAACCCGCCGGCACCCGTTACCTGCCCTGGTGGAAGGTGGCCCCTCATGCAGCAGGCTGAGCAGGCATCGGTCGCGGCAACCATGCCGTCACGCCCGGGACACGGCCCCGAGCGCGCGGGCGCACGCACGCCGCAGCGAATGCCGGACCGTATCGGCGCGCTTCTCACCCTCCTGCTGGAGCAGCCGATCTCCCTGTACGCCGCGGCGGTTCTGCGTATCGGGTACGGATTCCTCTACTTCGCCTTCCTGCTGCGCGAGTTTCCCCACCGCGACGAGATCTGGGGCCCCGGCTCACCGTGGACGGCGGCACTGGCCAGGCAGCTCTTCGACCAGACCGGGTGGCTCAGCGTCCTCACCCTGTCCGACAGCCGGGCCTACTTCGAGGTCTGCTACACGGCAGCCCTCGTCACCTCCGCACTGTTCCTGCTGGGCTGGCGGACCAGGGCCGTGTCCGTGCTGTTCGCGGTCGTGGTGACGTCGTTCCACGCCAGGGCGATCTTCATGACGGACGGAGGGGACAACCTCATCCTCCTCATGGCCCTCTACCTCGTGTTCACCGCATGCGGCCGACGCTGGTCCCTCGACGCGCGCAGGACCCGGATCCGGGCATCCGCCGACACGACTGCCGGGCACCGGCTGGACCAGCCATCCGGCGAGTTCCGACTCCATCTGCGCGACGCGCGCCAGACAGTGATCACCGTGCTGCACAACTGCGGCATGCTCGTCATCGCCGCCCAGGTCTGCTTCCTCTACGGATCAGCAGGCCTGTACAAGGTGCAGGGCGGCTCCTGGGGAAACGGCACCGCCCTCCACTACGCCCTGAACCTCGACGTGTTCCGGCCGTGGCCCGGACTCTCCCTCATGGTGGACGAACACGACGTACTGATCGCCATCGCCTGCTACCTGACGGTGCTGTTGCAGGTGGCCTTCCCGTTCGTCCTGTTCGGCAGGCTCAAGTACCCCGTTCTGGCGACGTTGTTGGGCATGCACGTGGGGATCGCGGTGCTCCTGGGCCTGCCGCTCTTCTCCGGCGCGATGATCGTCGCGGACGCCGTGTTCCTCCCGGACCGCTTCTACCGGCGCCTGGGACAGCTGTGCCGGCGTACCGCACGGCGGGCAGACGTCACAGAGGCGCGGACTCCGACGCCCGCAGAAGCTGCACTGCTGCCTCCGCAGTCCGGACGGGTCGGCTGAGGACGACACTTCATAGCGCTGCACGGCGGCCGGGATTCCGCCCGAAGCTGGGTGACGTGAGCTCATTGGGTGACGCTCGCGCGAGCGCTTCACCGCAGGGGTCCGGAGACAGGCAACGGCTCCGGCGTATACGCGCCGGAGCCGCCCTTCCGGGTCATTGCACGTGAGCGTGCGCCGACCCGCTTTCCACATTACGCCAAAGGGATTAATCCGACATGCGCAATCCTTGCGAAGGCTCACTTCGGTCCGGGAGGCCGATGCGCGGCGGCCGACTCAGCCACGCTCTTCCTCGATGTCATCCGCGGTCTCTGTCGTGGTGAGGCGCCTCGACGGTCCCGTCCGCCGCGGACCGGCGGCGCCTCCGGATCCGGCGGCCGATCCCCGGCAGGACATTGCTGTAGTGGAAGGCAGCGATCCGTTCGCTGTGCTGAACGTTGAGCCGGTGGATGAGAACGACTCCGACGACGATCACGACCAGCAACACAGCCACCGCGATGACGGTCATGGCACTCTCACATCCCTTGGCCGGAGGGCATACGCCCTGGCGAGCCGGTGTGCCGAGGCACAGGCGACGTCGGAGCTGCCCCGCCATCGGTCTCCCACGCCTCTTCCCGGCTCCGGGCAGCGACACCGTCTACTGCTTCCCGGCCTCCGGCGTCGATGCCGTCGCCGGTCGCGACCTCGTCCGCCATCAGCTGGCTGGCGGTACGAAGACCGCCCGCCATGGCCGCGGCAGCCATCAGCCGGGCGGCGGCAGCCGCAGCGGTTTCCGGCGGAATCACCAGAAGGTCCCAGCGGCCGACGGTGTAGGAGAGGAGAAGCAGTTCGTGCGGATCCTGCTCGTCGGTGAACCATCCCACGTGCACCGTGTGCCCGGCGACGGGCACCTTGTGCGGGATGACGGGCCAGTGGGCGGGGTTCACCGTGACATGAGTGATCCGACCCCAGAGGGGGTCCAGTACGGCTGTCAGAGGCGGCAGCTCACGGGTGAGGTCGCGGGAGCGAGGCCACCACGCGCCGTCCAACAGGCCTGGAACCGGGCTCACCGGCGTCAGGGACAGGCGAACCGGCGGCGAGGGCGCGCGCTCACTCGTAGTCGTACGGTCGATGGTCATGGCGCGGACCTGCCCCCGGGCTCGTCTGCGACAGCCCGGCGTTGTCGATCACCGGGAACGACACCACAGGGGAACCGGCGTGCGAAGAACTCCCGGTGTCTTCACACTACTCCGCTCCCGAGCCCGAAAGTGTGCGCATGACCAGCTATTCTCCCGGCTCGGGAGCGACCGGTCAGAGTCAGCCCCTGCGCGTTCGGAGTGCCGCGGGCTCGACAGCCTCCCGAACCATCACCTTGTTTCATTTGTTGCGTTTACTTCGATTGTTTCGCTCGCACTGGTCCGCAGTTACCTGGCGGCACCCCACGGCCTCGCAGAGATCACCGTGACGGTCGGGGACGGAAAGCGCGAGCCCCTCGCCCTCCCCCGCGAGGCCGTGGAACTGCTCGCCGGCATGCTGGCCCACCTGGGGTCCGGCAAACCGTCGGCACACACCGGCGGATCACCGCGTCCTCACTCCTGGAGTACAAGCGCAAGGACGACCAGCGTCGCCGCGAAGCCGCCGACGAGCTCACCCAGCTCGGCCAGGAAATGGGAATGGTCCAGCACATGGCTTTCGTCGCCATCTACGACGCCAACGTCCTCTACCGCACCTGCGAAGGGGACGGCAAGCAGGGGCTTGCCATGTAAGACGCATCGTCTTACATTGGTTGCATGGCTGACACCATCACGATCCGCAGTGACTCGGAGACCGAGCACGCTCTGGACGTTCTCACCCATGACGGCAGCTCACGCTCGGCGGCCATCCGACAAGCCGTGCTCGAAGCCGCCCTCCGCAAAGAGCGGGCTGCCGCGATGCGTCGCGCCGTCCTGCGTATGCCGCTCGGCGAACCGGACGGCCTCGACATCGCCGCGGAGATCGCCCACAGCCGCGAGGACGAGCGCTGATGATCTACCTCGACTCGGCCGCCGTCGTGAAACTCGTCCACGCCGAGTCCGAGTCGCAGGCATTGCGCGACTGGCTCGACGAACGGGCGGAGACTGGCTGGACGAGTTCGGTTCTGGTGGAGATCGAGTCATCGCGGGCCCTGGCACGCTACGCCCCGGAAGCCGTCGCCCGGCTCCACCCGGTCCTCGACCTGATCGAGTTGGTGGAGCTGGACGCCGGCATTCGTATCTTGGCCCAGACCGTGAAACCGGCGACCGTACGGAGTCTGGACGCCATCCACCTGGCAACGGCTCTCCGTATCCGCTCCCAGCTCACCTCGTTCGTCACGTATGACAAACGACTGGCCGATGCCGCCCAAGCAGCCGGACTGACCGTCGACATGCCCGCCTGAGACATCTCTCCACCATCAAGATCCCCTGCCAGGGGCTCCCGGCTTGTGGATACCTGACACGTCGCCCAGGTAAAGCCCCAAGCTGTCGCTCGACTCCCGTCCCGGGAACGGAAGTCGACGTCGCGCTGAAGGCGCCCGCACGGCCCTCGCTTCAATCGCGTGCCCCATCCGTGCCCTTCAGGGCGGACAACAGCGGTCACCAAAGGTGCGCTCCCGGCCTGACCATGGAACTCTGGTTCCGTGTTACCGCAGGTCAGCGTGCTGTTCAGCGAGCAAACGCCATCGCTTCCCAAGCTGAGAGCGCGAGTTCGATTCTCGTCACCCGCTCCGTATTTCAGGCCCAGGTCAGCTGACCTGGGCCTCATTTGTCGTCTGTGCTTCGCATGCTGAGCGCGCACCATCTCATCGATCCCGTCGGCGACCTCACGACGATCGCAGCTAGGACGTCGCGAGATGGGGGATCCCGCACAACCATGAGGGCTTCTCGTGTGTCCAGTGGGGCGACTGAGCTTCACGTGCTGTCGCTCTGGTCGTTCCGCTGTCCCTGCAGTCCCCGTCCTTCCGTCAAGGAGTCCCGTTGCGCAGAGCAGCCACGGCCGCCGCCGTGCTCGCCCCCCTTCTCGCCGTTGCCCTCACCCCGACGACCGCTTCCGCCATCAGTCCTTACAAGGGGGCCAACACCGCAGCCGTCCAGGACGACTTCAACGGTGACGGCTACCGTGACCTGGTCGTCGGCGCGCCCCACGCCGCCAACGGCACCGTGGAGGAAGCCGGCGCCGTCGTCGTCCTGTACGGGTCGGCCTCATCGGTGAGCACCACGCGCCGGACGGTCATCACGCAGGCGACCTCCGGGATCCCTGGAGAGCCCGAGGAATGGGACGCCTTCGGCGCGACGGTCGCCAGCGCCGATCTCGATCGGGACGGGTACGCGGATCTACTCGTCGGCACTCCGAGGGAGCAGGTCGGCGACAAGGAACTCCGGGGCTCTGTGACCGTCGTATGGGGTGGGCCCAGCGGGCTGACGGGCGGTGCGACCATCTCTCCGCCGGCCGGATACGGGGACGGCCGCACGTACTGCGGCTTCGGGAACTCCCTGGCCACAGGTGACATGAACGGGGACGGCGCCCCGGAGGTGAGCATCGGCTCGCGCTGCGAGGGCACCTCCTACACCGGCCCCTTCACCCGCATCGGCAAGGCCGCATCCCACTACCTGGATGACCGCTTCGGCGGGACCCGTGGCGTGGTGATGGGTGACGTGAACGGCGACGGCAGAGCGGAGCGCTTCTGGCTGCCGGGGCCCTCGGACGACGACCTTCGTGGATCTGTGTACGTCGACAACGGTCCCCCGGGCGCCGACGAGTCGGCCAATTGGCCCACCGAACTTCCCTACGCCGACGGCCACGCCGGCCAGATCGGTGACATCAACGGTGACGGCTACGGCGACCTCGTCACTGGTATCGCGGATGACGATTCCACTATGAATGCGACCGGCGCGGCGCACCGCGGTGGCGAGATCCAGGTCCTCTACGGCAGCGCGCAGGGCATCACCGTCGACCAGCAGCCACAGGTCTTCCACCAGGCCACGGCCGGAGTCCCGGGAACCGCTGAGGACGGCGACCAGTTCGGACAGTCGCTCAGCGTCGGCGACGTCAACGCCGACGGGTACGCCGACGTCCTCGTCGGCTCTCCCGGTGAGGCGGTCGGCACGCTCAAATTTGCAGGCACAGCCGTTTTGCTGCGCGGCTCCGCCTCCGGCCTGACCACAGCCAAGGCGGTCGGGTACACCCAGAACACGGCTGACGTACCCGGTGCCGCAGAGGCCGGCGACCAGTTCGGCGCGGCCGTCCACCTCGCCGACCTCAACAAGGACGGCAAGGCCGAGACGGTCGTCGGCGTACCCACCGAGAACAGCGACGGCTGCCTGTGGACCGCCCGCGGCTCCGCCTCTGGCCCAGTCCTGAGCGGTTCGGTCAACCTGTGCGGCAAGAGCGCCGGAATCACCGTTCGCAACACCAAGGGCTACTTCGGAGCCGCCCTGCCGAGCCCTCACGTCTCCAACTAGGGAGGCCGTACGTACGATCAGCGGAGGTCACGCGGCTGTGGGTGGACGTGCGCGGCAGGAAAACCACAGCCACGGAGAGCAATATCTGTTCCCGTGAAGTGAGAAATAGGTGCGGGGCCCGGCGAGTCTTTCTTGGGCCGCCATCCGGAGAGAATTATCGACCGTGCGGAGCCGATCGCACCGTGCTACTGTCGATCTCAGTTGCAGGTGTGGTTGCCAGAAGATTCATTTCCGACGGGGTAATCATCACGGCGACACGGGATTCACACAGGGTGAATTCTTGACACCGTCTCCGAAGGGGAAATGAAATGGCTACTGGCACCGTGAAGTGGTTCAACGCGGAAAAGGGCTTCGGCTTCATCGAGCAGGACGGCGGCGGCGCCGACGTCTTCGCCCACTACTCGAACATCGCCACCCAGGGCTTCCGCGAGCTGCTGGAAGGCCAGAAGGTGTCGTTCGACATCGCGCAGGGCCAGAAGGGCCCGACGGCCGAGAACATCGTTCCCGCCTGACGCAAAGCGCTGACGCGTACTTCGTAGCTGGGGCCCGCACCTCTGGGGTGCGGGCCCCGGCTCGCTGCATTTCAGGGCACGTGACCGGAGAGCTCCGCCTCCTCACCGACCGGTGACACATTCCCCGTCGGTTCCGACTCGGCCCGCATCGACTTTGGCTCGTCCCGAGATTCTCTGCGCCGCTCATCTGCTGCGGGAATTCCTTGCTACGCGCCTCATCAAGGAAGGCTCCGCATGAATAGTGCCCGCACATCTCGTACCTATGACCGCTTCGGAGGAAGCGCCGGCGCGAACCGCTCAGGAGGGCCGCGCCGTTCCAAGGGATACGGCAACGGATACGGAAATCGACAGGCCGGACGGGCCGTACAGGGCGAGTTCGCCCTGCCGAAGACGGTCACGCCCGCGCTGCCCGTCGTCGAGGCGTTCGCCGATCTCGCCATGCCCGCGCGGCTGTTGGCCACGCTCGGCCGCGAGGGCGTGACCGTACCGTTCCCGATCCAGGCGGCGACCCTGCCGAACTCTCTGGCCGGTCGTGACGTACTCGGTCGTGGCCGCACCGGCTCGGGCAAGACCCTCGCCTTCGGCCTCGCCGTACTGGCCCGGACGGCGGGGCAGCGCGCCGAGCCGCGGCAGCCGCTCGCCCTCATCCTCGTCCCCACCCGCGAGCTCGCCCAGCAGGTCACCGACGCACTCACTCCGTACGCCCGCTCCGTGAGCCTGCGGCTGGCCGCCGTCGTCGGCGGGATGTCCATCGGCAGGCAGGCCGGTGCGCTGCGCGCCGGGGCCGAGGTGGTCGTAGCGACGCCCGGGCGGCTCAAGGACCTCATCGACCGGGGCGACTGCCGGCTGGACGATGTCGCCATCACGGTCCTCGACGAGGCCGACCAGATGGCCGACATGGGCTTCATGCCCCAGGTCACCGCCCTGCTCGACCAGGTACGTCCCGACGGGCAGCGGATGCTCTTCTCGGCCACCCTGGACCGCAACGTCGACCTGCTGGTCCGCCGCTACCTGACGGACCCGGTGGTCCACTCCGTCGACCCGTCGGCCGGCGCGGTCACCACGATGGAGCACCACGTCCTCCATGTGCACGACGCGGACAAGCACCGGACGACCACCGAGATCGCGGCGCGAGACGGCCGGGTGATCATGTTCCTCGACACCAAGCACGCGGTGGACCGGCTGACCGAGCACCTGCTGAGCAACGGCGTCCGCGCCGCGGCCCTGCACGGTGGCAAGTCCCAGCCACAGCGGACGCGGACCCTGGCCCAGTTCAAGAGCGGGCATGTGACGGTACTGGTGGCGACCAACGTCGCGGCGCGCGGGATCCACGTCGACAACCTCGACCTGGTCGTCAATGTGGATCCGCCCAGCGACCACAAGGACTACCTGCACCGCAGCGGTCGTACGGCCCGCGCCGGCGAG
The DNA here is from genome assembly GCF_030817495.1 of Streptomyces sp. V3I7. Lineage (NCBI taxonomy): Bacteria > Bacillati > Actinomycetota > Actinomycetes > Kitasatosporales > Streptomycetaceae > Streptomyces > Streptomyces sp. V3I7. The sequence goes on along the minus strand of NZ_JAUSZK010000001.1, from coordinate 3,501,411 downwards.
TCCGGCAGCGTCGTCACCCTGGTGACCCCTGGCCAGCGTCGCGGTATGAGCCGCCTGATGGCTTCGGCAGGCGTCACTCCCCAGGTCGCCCAGGTGCGTTCGGGCGAGGCGGAGCTGAGCCGCATCACCGGGGCCCAGGCCCCTTCCGGTGTCCCGGTCGTCATCACCTCGCCGGCGATGGAACGTCCCCGCGGCGCGTCCTCTCCGTCCCAGGGACGTCGGGGTCGCCGGGGCCCCGCCGGCCAGGGCCGGTCCGTCGGCGAAGCGGCGCGCCGCAGGTCACAGCGGCGGCCCGGCTTCGACTCGGCTGCCTAGCGGGTGTCTCGTCGGTCAGGCCGGGCTCGCCTGACCGACGAGCACCCCCTATGGAGCCGCTGCGATCACAAGCCGACCGACACCTTCCTGGCCGATCCCTTTCCTGTAGGAGGCACCTATGACGCCGGCTCCGACGCAGCACCGTGCAGTGGATCCCTCCCCCCAGGCCGAGGTCGACCAGGGGGACGTGTCCGGACCTCGGGTCTGTGACGACATGACGGTCGAGGTGGCCCTGTCCCTCATGGCCGGTGCTCGTGTCGACCACCTCGTCGTCTGCGACGGGGACGACCAGCGCACGGGCATGATCACCCTGGCCCGGCTGTCCGCTCTCCGCGACAGCCCCGCCTACACGGACCGGATCCGGCTGCGTGACGTATCCGCCGGACCGTTCTCGTCGTCCGGCGCTCGGGCCGCCGCCATCGGTGAGCATGGCCGGACCCCTGGCGTCCTCACCTTCGCCCGCTGATCCACCCCGCCCGGTCAGCTCGTCCGCCTTCTTCTTCTCCGCTGTGAGGCATCATGCGCTGTGTCATCGCCCGGTACCCGTTCGACCTGACCAAGAGCGGGGTGCTGGCCTCGATGAAGGGCGTCACGCCCGAGCTCGTCACGGGTGAGTCCGTGACCATCGGCCGCCGGCGCTACCCGGTCAAGCAAGTAGGCCAGGTCATCACCCGGCAGGACCGCCGCGACTTCACCAGCGGCGAAGTCGTCCGGGCCATGACCCTCCTCGGCTTCACCTGCCACCAGCAGCCCGAGACCGCGCCGGCTGGTGTCCCCACGCCGCTCCAGACCGCGTCGGCGCTGCTCGGGTACGCCGCCTCCCCCGAGGCGTGAGGACAGGCGGAACACCGCCACCAGAGACCCGGTGAGGGCCCTGCCGACGCGCGTCGGCAGGGCCCTCACCGTCGTATCGCGGCCTCGACCGCCCTCGCCGCCCCGCGCCGCCCCCCGCTGCCCTCGCGGCCTCGCCGTCCGTGCGAAGGCGTTTGCGAAGGCGTTATCGCAGCCACAGGATGCCGGATGCCTCTGACTCCTGCATTCCAAAATCTGTCTTTGTCGGAGTAGACATTGGATCCTGGCATGGTTAATCTCTTTCTCGTTGACACGGTCAGCGAGACCCGGCAGACACGAACTGGCGGGTAGCAGTGTCTGAAGTTCGCAGGTCAGTGCGGCTCTGGAGCTCCGAAGCCACGGTGTTCGCAGAACGGTGACGGGGCTGAGAGCCGCACTGGGCAGCCCGCAGGTCGAGGGGCTGCCAACGGCAACACCGTGCAGTACCGCAGTACCGCAGTACCCGTTCACCAAGAGGTTGGTTCAGGTTCAGAGGAAGGACGGAGGAGCAGACGCCATCAGGATCGCCCGGCCCGAGAAGTTCTCGGCCCGGGTACCGCAAGACCCCGGATTGGATGGTGGTCCCCGGTCACGCAGCCGCGATCCCCGCACCCCTCCCCTCGCGGGGCCGGGTAGCGGAAACAGAAGGTCGGCACAGCATGAGGGCCGACAGATGGTGTTGAATTCCCTTCGGGGCCCTGGTGCCGTACGGCATCAGGGCCCCTCGACGCGTTGCACAACGAGGTGACATGGCAGCAGATACTCCACTCAGCGATCGTCTGGAAGACGACGACTACCCCGCGTACACCATGGGCCGGGCCGCCGAAATGCTCGGCACCACCCCTGGGTTCCTCCGAGCCATCGGTGAGGCACGTCTGATCACTCCGCTGCGCTCGGAGGGCGGACATCGCCGGTACTCCCGCTACCAACTGCGGATCGCCGCTCGCGCGCGCGAACTCGTCGACAGGGGAACCCCGATCGAGGCTGCTTGCCGCATCGTCATCCTCGAGGACCAGCTCGAGGAAGCTCAGCGCATCAACGCCGAGTACCGCCGTGCCGCGAACGAAGCGTCCGGCAGCCCCCATCCCGGTTCGGGCTGATCACGTACGCGCGGGCGGGCCGCCCGCCCACGTACGGCTCCGGGACGCACATGAGTGAAGACGCGCACGGCCCGGGCCCGTGTTCAGCCGAGAGCCTGGTGCGACGCGATTCAGATCGGTTCGGGTTGCGGTTCCGGTTGCCGAGCTGGTGCGGTCCTCGGTTCCCACGGCGTGATGGTCCGTACGTAGCCGTAGATCACCGAGGTCATGGCCAGTACGAGGAGGGGGCCGGCCACCCACGGATGCCTGGCCATCTCCAACGGCAGACAGCGATAGGACACCAGGAGCGCGGCGAAGACCGTGGCGCCGTGAACGACCAGCTGGATCCCCGATCGGTCCCAGCCGCGGTCGAACGAGCGCAGAGCTGCCTCGATCGTGAGCGTGAAGACCACGCCGGCGATGATGTCCGCGCCGTAGTGGTAGCCGAATCCCAGCGTTGCGAAGAGCGTGGCGATCAGCCAGAACGTGCCTGCGAGTCGCAGGATCCGTGGGCCGGTCCGGGAATGGATGAAGATCGCGACCGCCCACGCCGTGTGCAGGCTGGGCATGCAGTTCCGCGGGGTGATCTCGTCGAACGCCATGTGGTGCGGGGTGTTGATCGGCGGCGGCGTCTGCGGCCACAGGTCGGCCACCGCCCAGGGACCGCTGGACGTGATGTCCGGCGCCCACAGGCGGACCGCCGCCCAGTGCTCGGTGCCGGTGCCGTAGGCGAAGAGCGGTCCGACCACCGGAAAGATCATGTAGATCGCCGGCCCGAGGAGACCGATCACCAGAAAGGTGCGCACCAGGTGGTGGCGCGGGAAGCGGCGTTCGCGGGCCACGCCACGCAGTTGATACAGCGCGACGACGACCGCGGCCACCGGTAGCTGGCCGTAGACGAAGTCGAGGAAATTGAAGCCGAGGGGGCCGGTGGCCGTGACGATCCGGCCTGCCAGCCATGACGGGTCGCCCAGCGCGTGGTCGGCGGTTGCCACGTACTGGTCGAGCACCGCCGGACGGGTCTTCGCGGTGATGAGCAACCAGATGTCACCGGTCTTGCGGCCGGCCATCAGCAGCAGGCCCAGTCCGACACCCTTCAGCAGCAGGACACGTTCCCGGCCGGTGCGGCGGGTGACGGCGATGACCCCACAGCCCAGCGTCACCCACAGCGCGCCGTTGCCGAAGGGGTGGCCGTCGGTCACCGGGGAGTCGGTCGCCCACCGGACCGCGAAGACGGCGACGTCGATACCGATCGCGGCAGCCACCGCGATGAACCTCTGCCGCCAGGTGAGCACCACCGACATCAACGCCATGGAGGCGTACAGCAGGCCGCCCGACTTGGGGGCGAATATCACCTCTCGCACCTGGTTGGTGATGGGCCCGGGCAGGCCGTAACGACGTGCGGCGATCTCCAGCGCAATGAGGAACCCGAGAACCACGACACCCGCTACGGCCCAGAGTCTCGCCCGTGGTCGACGCCATGCGGAGAACGCAGTCCTGCGGCTTATTCGCGTAAGAAGCGTCAGAAACTGCGGTTGTATATGTCTCACTTCTCGGCCACTTCTCTGGATTTGACCATAGGTCAGGGGCGGGTTTCGCTCGTCACCTTCCGGTCGAAGTCGCTGCCTCTCGCATGAAGAGCAGCCCGACGGTACTTCCGACGCGCGAAGACGGAAAGATCACCGGCCGGTCAGCTTTCATCTGCGCAGCCCCAGTCCATGGCGCCCGCGTCACTGCGCGAACGGCCCGCCCACCTTGGTGTACGGCAGGTTCAGCGAGGTGACGTTGTACGTCTTCGAGGCCGTGGCCGTGATGCCGGACGTCGTGCCCTTCAGCAGGTGCACCAGGCCCCAACGGGTGTTGTCCAGCTGCTCGTTCACGTCGACCATGAGGTCGGCGCGGCCGTCGCGGGTGTAGTCGGTGAGCTTGAGGTCCTGGCCGAAGCGGTCGTCGTTCTCTGCCGTGCCCGCGATGCCGGAGGTGCTCTGGCCATAGGACTTGGCGCCGGTGCCCGAGAGGCCTCCCGCGCGGCCGAGCAGCACCGTCACCAGGCCGGGGTCGCGCTTGCCCTCCAGGTCCTCGCCGGGGGCACCGACGGCGAGGTCGGCGTAACCGTCGCCGTTCACGTCGCCGGCGGCCACCACGGCGCCGAAGTGGTCCTCGTTCTCCGAGGCGCCGGGCACTCCCGCCGTGTCCTGGGTGAACTTCACCGGCGTGCGAGCCGTGTCGGGGCCGGTGGGGCCGCCGTACTGGACGGTGACGTAGCCGCGTTCGCCGTCCGGGTTCTCGAAGCCGCGGCCGAGGGCGAGGTCGCCGTATCCGTCCTTGTCGAAGTCGCCGATGGCGGTGAGGGGGCCGCCGCCGAGCTGGTGGCCGCCGTCGTCGGGGATGCGCGTCGCGGACGCGCGCCGGGTGAAGTCGGCGCCGCCCCGGTGGAAGTAGACCCACAGGTACACGTCGGTGTCGCGCTCGAGGTCGCGGCCGAGGAGGTAGAGGTCGGTGGCGCCGTCGGCGGTGACCCGGCCCGCGGCCAGCTGGGAGATGTTCGGCAGGCCGTAGTCGCCGCCGAGGGACTGCCAGCCGCCGTGTCCGCCGGTCCGGGTGAAGGGGCCCTTGAGCAGGACGGCGCCGGCCTGGCTGTCGCTGATCGCGGTGAGGTCCTGGTCGCCGTCGCCGTCGAAGTCGCCCGCGACGACGTCCAGTCCGAACTTGTCGCCCGATCCCGGGTATTCCGGCGCGATCGGGGACGAGAAGACCGTGCCCGAGCCGAGGCCCTTCGAGCCGCCCCAGACGACGGTCAGGCCGCCGCGGTTCTTGATGTCGCCGACCTGCTCGCCCGGAGAGGCGACGACCAGGTCCGCGTAACCGTCCCGGTCGAGGTCGGCGCTGGTGGCGGCGAAGCCCCACTGGTCGCCCTCCTCCACGGCGCCGGGGATGCCGGGCGAGTCCTGGTGGAGGGTCTGGACGCGGGTGCCGGGGCCGGTCGACGTGCCGTAGACGACGGTCACCCGGCCGTCCTTGCCGTGCTCTCCGCCGAGCATGACGAAGTCGCGATAGCCGTCACCGTCGAAGTCGTCGGCCGGCCTGGCGGCCGCGGCGACCGCAGAGGGGGCGAGGACGATCGGCGTGCAGACCGCCGCCGCGACGGCCGCGGCGGCGGCGAGGGCGATACCCGTGGCGCGCATGATTCTCCGTTGCTCCTACGTTGTGTTGTCCGGGCACAGACGGGCTGTGAGCGGGCTGTAAGCGGGCCGTGAACCGCGATCTTCGACATGCGCGGGCGTCCGATGGTTGTACGGCTCCGATGGCTGTACGGCCACGACGGGCGGTGTCCTGCCCCGGCCCTCAGGGAGTACATCTTCGGCCTCCCGTGTCCGAAGTCCACAACGTGGGACGGCTCTTGGTAGGCGGCCGTGCCCTGTTGTAGAAAGAGCGCCATGACTCACGAGCCCTTGGTGCGACGCCTGGTCATCGACCTGTGCCGACGCCCGGCCGCGTGTTGTCGTTGTCACCGCGTCCGTTGACGCTTCCCGCCGGCCGCCGGGGTTCCGCGCGCCGGTGAGGCATGTTCCCCGCATCGCGTAGCGGGCTGATTCCACTTCCCTCGGTACGGCGCCGGGCCGCCTTTTCGTGTCCGGTTCCGTGCGTTCACCTCCGCCGGACCGCGCCCTGTCGTGCTGCCCCGGCGTCTTTTGGAGGCTGCCTCGTGTCCACCCTCTCGCGCCTGGACGAAGCCGGTCCAGGCGCCCCGCCCGGCGAACGGTCGCGCCGCCCTCGTCCTCAAGTCCTCGCCGCTGTACGGCAGATGGCTCTGCCCTTCGGCTCCCTCCTGCTGTTCCTCGTCCTCTGGCAGCTGCTGGCGGCAGGCGGGGCGTGGAGTCCGACGCTGGTGCCGCCGCCGGGGCGGGTCTGGGACGCCTTCGTGACCGTGTCCACGACGCATGACGGCGTACGGGGCTACAACGGCACCTATCTCGTCGAGCACCTCGGCATCAGCCTGCGGCGCATCGCGATCGGGGCCGGCGCCGGCATCGCCGCCGGCGTGGTCCTCGGGCTGCTCATGGGCACCGTCGGCTGGGTGCGCTCGCTGTTCGAGCCCTGGATCACCTTCCTGCGGACGCTGCCGCCGCTGGCGTACTTCTCGCTGCTGGTCATCTGGCTGGGTATCGACGAGGAGCCGAAGGTCACGCTGCTGGCCGTGGCCGCGTTCCCGCCGGTGGCGGTGTCCACCACGGCGGCCGTGGCGGCCGTGCCGGAGAGCCTGGTCGAGGCGGCCCGGGCGCTCGGCGCCTCGCGGTGGGACGTCGTCCGGGACGTCGTGCTCCCCTCCGCGCTGCCGGAGACGCTGACCGGAGTCCGCCTGGCCGTCGGGGTGGCCTACTCCTCCCTCGTGGCAGCCGAGTTGGTCAACGGGCTGCCCGGCATCGGCGGCATGGTCAAGGACGCCGCCAACTACAACAACACCCCGGTGGTCATCGTCGGCATCACCGCCATCGGCGTCTCCGGACTGCTCATCGACGGTCTGCTGCGGCGCCTGGAAAGCGCCGCCCTGCCCTGGCGCGGGCGCGCGTGAGCCCCGCGCGGCCCACACCGCCCGTGCCACCCGCGCCGCCCGCGGAAGAAGCCCCTCTGCACAGAAACGGTCGCCTCATGCCCCGTATCCCTCACGGCCCGTCCCGCCGGCTGCTGCTCACCGGCGCCCTCGCCGCCGTACCGGCCGCGCTCTCCGGCTGCTCGGCGCCCAGCGAGGCCGCCTCGTCCGGCAACGGCCGGCGGCTGCGCATCGGTCATTTCGCCTTTCCCAGCGGTGACTTGATCGTCAAACACCGGCGGCTGCTGGAGAAGGCCCTGCCGGACCACGACATCACCTGGGTGAAGTTCGACTCCGGTGCCGAGGTCAACCAGGCCTTCCTCGGCGGGTCCCTGGACATCGCCGCCCTGGGGTCGAGCCCGTTCGCCCGGGGCGTGTCCGGGCCGGCGCCGATCCCGTACAAGGTCGCGTGGATCCTCGACGTGGCGGGCGAGAACGAGGCACTCGTGGCGCGCAGGCGGACCGGAATACGCGAGGTCGCCGGGCTGCGCGGCAGGACGATCGCCACGCCGTTCGCGTCCACCTCGCACTACAGCCTGCTCGCGGCGCTGAAGGCGGCCGGTCTGACGCCCTCGGACGTCCGGCTCGTCGATCTGCAGCCGCAGGCGATCCTCGCCGCCTGGCAGCGCGGCGACATCGACGCCGCCTACGTCTGGCTGCCCACCCTCGGCGAACTGCGCCGGACCGGTACCCAGTTGACCAGCAGCCAGGAGATCGGGCGCGCGGGCAGACCGACCCTGGACCTGGCCGTCGTCTCCGACGACCTGATCGCCCGCAGCCCCCGCGTGATCGACGTCTGGCGCCGGGCGCAGGCCCAGGGGCTGCGCCTGCTCCGGTCCGATCCGGGCGGCTCGGCCAAGGCGGTCGCCACCGAGCTCGGCATCAGCACCGCGGACGCCGAGGCCCAGCTCGCCCAGGGCGTGTTCCTTTCCCCGGAGCAGGTGGCGTCCGCCGACTGGCTGGGCACCGCCGCCGGCCCGGGAAAGCTGCTGGCCTACGTCGGCGACACCGGCCGCTTCCTGGCCGAGCAGAAGCAGATCGACAAGGCCCCGTCCGAGGCCGCGATCCGCGAGGCCTTCTATCTGAAGGGGCTGCCCGATGTCCTCCAGTGAGACCGTCGCCCCCGCGAGCGTCACGCGTACCGGTGCGGGCTCCGCACGGCTCGACCGGGTCACGCACCGGTACGGCGCCGTCACCGCCGTCGGCCCCGTCGATCTGACCGTCCCCGCAGGGGAGTTCCTCGTCCTGGTGGGCGCCTCCGGCTGCGGCAAGAGCACGTTGCTGCGGCTGATCGCCGGGTTCGAGCGGCCCACCGACGGCTCGGTGCGGGTGTCCGGCGCCGAGCCCCGGCCCGGCGAGACGGCCGGCATGGTGTTCCAGACGCCGCGGCTGTTCCCGTGGCGCACCGTACGGGGCAACCTCGACCTGGCGCTGCGGTACGCCGGTGTCGACCGCGCCCAATGGCCCGCCCGGCGCGCGGAGTTGCTGGCGCGCGTCGGCTTGGAGGACGCCGGGAGGCGGCGTACCTGGGAGATCTCCGGCGGTCAGCGGCAGCGCGTCGCCATCGCCCGGGCGCTGGCCGCCGAGCATCCGCTCTTCCTCCTCGACGAGCCGTTCGCCGCGCTCGACGCGCTGACCCGGGAGCGGCTCCAGGAGGACATCCGCCGGATGACCGTACGGACCGGCCGGACCACCGTGTTCGTCACGCACTCGGCGGACGAGGCGGTGTTCCTCGGCTCCCGCGTCGTCGTGCTGACCAGGGGCCCGGGGACCGTGGCCCTCGACCTGCCCATCGGCCTGCCGCGCGAGGGAGGCGACCCCGAAGAGCTGCGCCGCTCACCGGAGTTCGCGGAGCTGCGCGCCCAGGTGGCGCACGCCGTGAAAACGGCCGCGGCCTGACCGGCCCCACTCCACAAGAAACCGGCCCACCCCACGAGAAACCGGCCCACCCCACAAGAAAACCGGCCCACCCCACAAGAGACCGGCTCACCCCACAAGAGACCGGCTCACCCCACAGGGAAGGACACCATGAGCATCCTCAGCGACCGCCCCACCGCCACCGCCACCCGGCTCCCACTCACCCCGCTCGGCCCCCGCTTCGGCGCCGAGATCCACGGCGTCGACCTCGGCCGCCTCGACGACGACCAGATCCTCGCCCTGCGCGAGGCGCTCGTGGCGTACAAGGTGCTGTTCGTGCGCGGACAGGACGGGCTCGACGACGCCGCGCAGATCGAGTTCGGCCGCCGCCTCGGCGAGGTCACCGTCGGCCACCCGGTCCACGACTCCGGTGACGTGGCCCCCGAGGTGTACGCGCTCGACAGCCAGGACAACGGGTTCGCCGACGTGTGGCACACGGACGTCACGTTCGTCCGGCGACCGCCCGCGATCTCCGTGCTGCGGGCCGTCGCGCTGCCGCCCACCGGCGGCGACACCAACTGGGCCGACAGCCAGCTCGCCTACGAGTCGCTGTCGCCGGGCCTGCGCGCGTACGTCGACACCCTCACCGCCATCCACGACGGCAGCCGCGAGTTCGGCTACTACCTCGCCCAGCGCCGGCGCGGCCGCGGCAACCTCTGGGAGGGCGAGGTGTTCACCGAACTCGCCCCCGTGGAGCACCCGGTGGTGCGGGTCCACCCCGAGAGCGGACGCAAGGGCCTGTTCGTGAACCCCGGCTTCACCTCGCACATCACCGGCGTCTCCGAGCACGAGAGCCGCGGCATCCTCGACATCCTCTACGCCCACCTCACCAAGCCCGAGCACGTCGTACGCCACCGCTGGCGCCCCGGTGACGTCGCCCTGTGGGACAACCGCGGCACGGCCCACTACGCCAACCGCGACTACGGGGACCAGCACCGCGTCATGCACCGCATCACCCTGAGCGGCGACGTCCCGGTGGGGCCGGGGGCGGCGGAGTGAGCGGGACGGGCTGACCAGGAGTATCTGGTGACCAGTCCAGTCGGCCAGGGCGCGAAGGAGGGACGGGCGGTCGCTCACCCGCCCGGCCCAGCCCCGCGTGCCATATGCGGGCATTTATCCATATCGGCATCTCTTGGTGTCATAGTGCCGCCATGGAGATCACGGCGGACGGCAGCCGAGCCGGAGTCAGCGGGATCAGTCGTACGCGTCACGGGTTCCCGCGGTGACGGCGCCCTTCGCCGGGCGGCCCCGCGCCGTCCTCCTCACCCTCGGCCTCACGCTCGCCTGCGTCGCCGGGATCGCGCTCCTCCTCGCCCCGGCCGACGAGGACCGGCCCTCCCGTCCCGCACACCCCGGCCCCGCCGCCCAGGCCCCCGCCCCGGGCGCCGCCGGCATCGGTGATCCGCTCGCCCCGCTCGACGGCAACGGCGGCTACACCGTCCGCCGGTACACGCTCGACTTCGACTGGCAGGCGCCGAGGACGCCCTTCCGGGCCGGGGCCACCGTCAGCGCGGTCGCCACCCAGGCGCTGTCCCGGTTCGACCTCGACTTCGCGGGGAACACGCTGCACTCGGTCACGGTCGACGGCGTACCGGCGAAGGACGTACGGCGCGAGGGCGACGAACTCGTCCTGACGCCCCCGCGGCCCATCGCCCGTGGCCGCGCCTTCACCGTGCGGGTCTCCTACACCGCCGACCCGACGCAGCAGCGCCATCGCGACGACGCCATCGGCGACTACGGGTGGATGCCCACGGCCGACGGCACCGTGCTGCTGGCCCAGCCCGACGGCGCCAAGATGGTCTTCCCCGTCGACGACCACCCGAGCCTGCGCGCTCCGGTCACCTTCCACGTCACCACCCCGCCGGACGTCAGTGCCGTGGCCAACGGGCGGCTCGTCGAGCGGAAGCGGCGGCCGGGCGGGCGCGTCACATGGACGTACGACTCCGAGCAGCCGATCGCCGCGCAACTGGTGCAGCTGGCGATCGGGCGGTTCACGTTCGTCGACAGCACCGGGCCACGCGGGCTCCCGGTGCGGGACGTGGTGCCGACAGGGGATCTGGTGGCCGGCACCGAGGAGTCCCGGGCGCTGACCCCCGAGCACCTGCGCTGGCTGGAACAGCGGCTCGGGCCCTATCCGTTCGGCCGCTACGGCGTCCTGGTGGGCGACGCCGACCTGCCGGTGGCGCTGGAGACGCAGTCGCTGTCCGTCGTACCGAGCGCCGATCTGCTGGGCGATCAGGTCGACGCCGAGCGCAACCTCGTGCACGAACTGGCCCACCACTGGACCGGGAACAGCGTCGCCATCGCGCGCTGGTCCGACCTGTGGCTGAGTGAGGGTCACGCCCGCTACTACGAGCGGCTGTACTCGGCCGAGCACGGCGGGCGCGCCCTCGAGGACGTCATGAGGGCGGCGTACGAGCAGCACGACCAGTGGCGGCACGACGACGGCGCCCCCGCCGAACCGTCCGCCTCCTCTCTGTTCCGTCAGATGCGCTACGACGGCTCGGCGCTGGTGCTCTACGCCCTGCGCGAGGAGGTCGGTGAGGAGACCTTCGGGCGGATCGAGCGGACCTGGGTGACGCGCTATCAGGGGCGAGCGGCCGGAACCCGGGAGTTCATCGCCCTCGCCTCCGAGGTCGCCGGACGCGACCTGACGCAGTTTCTGAAGGCATGGCTGTACGGGCCGCGGACCCCGCCGATGCCGGGACATCCGGACTGGCAGGTCGATCCCGTCGTGGCGGAATGAGCCGTCACGACGGGTGTGAGAAACGCCATCTGACGCGCCGCCGGGCGGCTTGCGACACCCCGACGGGCGACATCTGACACTCCGGCGGACGACGCCTCCGCCACGCCCGACACCCTTTTCTCCGACCTCGCCACCCACGGCGAACGTACTGCCGCCGACCGGGTGGCCTGTGCCGGACCACTGGTCCACGCCGGTGACGGTTGGCGCGACGCGGCGGCCGGGGCACGGAAACGTACGAGGGGTGGGCGTGCGGGGCAACCCCGGTGTTCCGGTCGCGCCCTGTTCGAGCCCTGGCTGAATCCTGGTTGCGCCGAGCATGGTTGGAGAAGCCCCCGATGAGAAGACCTCTCGCCTCCCGCGTCCGCAGCACCGTCTTCCGGCACCGCTGGCTGGTCTGCGCGACGGCGTCGGCGGCGCTCCTTCCACCGCTGCTCATCGGCCCGACGGCCGACGACGACGTGGCGGCCGACGAGCGTCTGCAGCGCGACTTCACCCAGGCCGCGGACGAGTACCACGTGCCGCGCAGCGTGCTCATGGCCGTCTCGTACCAGCAGTCGCGCTGGGACGCCCACCCCGGCGTCCCGAGCGTCGCCGGCGGCTACGGGCCGATGCACCTGGTGGACACGAAGGCCGCCGCGGGCCGCGCCTGGGCGCAGGGCCAGGCGCAGGGGCAGGGGCAGGGACAGAGCCAGGGGCAGGGACAGGCGGGCGAGGACGGCGGGCAGGCGCTCGCGGGGGCGCCCGCGGCCTCCGGCGGCAAACCCGCGGCCGCCCCCGCCGGGCAGCCGACCGACCTGCACCGGGCCGCCCGGCTCATCGGCACCCCGGCGGCCCGGCTGCGCAGCGACAGCACCGCCAACGTGCGCGGCGGCGCGGCCCTCCTCGCCGCGGCCCAACGGCAGCTCGGCCACCCGCTGAGCGCCGACCCGGCCGACTGGTGGGAGGCGGTGGCGCGCTTCCCGGGGGCGAGCGACACCATCGCGGCGGCGACGTACGCCAACGACGTCTTCGCGCTGATCCGCCGGGGCGCCAACCGCACCACCGACGCGGGCCAGCACGTCAGCCTCGCCGCCGCTCCCGGCGTACGCCCCCACCGGGTGCTGCTCAGGGACACGAACCGGCCGAAGCAGGTCGAGTGCCCGGTCGACCTGTCCTGCTCCTGGCTCAGCGCGCCGCACGTCAAGATCGACGACGAGGCCTACGGCAACCACGACCCGGCCGACCGGCCCCGGGACGAGAAGATCGACTACATCGTCATCCACGACACCGAGGCGCCCCTGAAGTCCATGCTCCAGACGGTGCAGAACCCGACCGAGCCGTCCTGGCACTACTCGATCCGCTCCAAGGACGGCCAGGTCACCCAGCACGTCCGCACCAAGGACGAGGCCTGGCACTCGGGCAGCCAGTTCGTGAACGCCCGCTCGATCGGCATCGAGCATGAAGGTTTCCTCAAGCAGCCCGACGCCTGGTACACGGAGACGATGTACCGGACCTCGGCCCGTCTGGTGCGCTGGCTGGCGAGGAAGTACGACGTCCCGCTGGACCGGCAGCACATCCTCGGCCACGACAACGTGCCGTCCCCGACCGCCACGTCCATCCCCGACATGCACGACGACCCGGGTCCCTTCTGGGACTGGCGGCACTACTTCGACCTGCTCGGCGCGCCCCTGCGGGCCACGGCCGGCCCGGACAGCGACGTCGTGATGATCCTGCCGGACTACCGCACCTACAAGCCGCTGTACACGGGCTGCGACAAGGACGACGTGCCCTGCAGGCCGCACGGCTCCAGCGCGGTGCGGCTGCACACCGAGCCCGCCGACGACGCCCCGCTGATCCAGGACCCGGGACGGCGCCCCGAGGGCGACGACTCCACGGTGGACGTGCACGACCTGGGGTCGCGGGTCTCCGCGGGCCAGACCTTCGCGGTCGCCGACCGCAGCGGGGACTGGACGGCCATCTGGTACCAGGGCGAGAAGGGCTGGTTCCGGAACCCCAAGGGCCGCCCGGTCGCCGTCGGCGCGACCGGCCGGATGGTGACGCCGAAGGAAGGCCTGGAGGAGATCCCGGTGTTCGGCCGGCCCCTGCCGGAGGAGAGCGCCTACCCGGAGGACATGGAACCGCCGTCCGAGTCGCCGCTGCCGTACTCCCTGCTGGAGGGCCAGCGGTACGTGACGCAGTCGAGCGTCGTCGGCACCTACGCCGACCGGTCGGTCTTCGACGCCGCGCCGCGCCCCGTGGTGCAGGGGAGCGAGGAGTACTACGAGATCCAGCTCGGCCAGCGGATCGGGTACGTCCGGGCCGGGGACGTGGACGTGGTGGCGGGCTACGCCGGGGCGGCGGGACCCGAGGCCGGGAACTGAGCCACGACGTCGGGCGCCCCCGCCGGTTCGGCGGGGGCGCCCGTTGTTGCGGAGCGTTGGTGGTTGTCCGGTCGGACCCGTTGGTCCGTCAGAGTGAGGGCGCGCCGTCCGGCGTCGTCTCACGCCGCGTCACTCGAGCACGTCACTCGTCGGTGCCCGTCACCGGACGGGTGCGGCCGGGCTGCGGGAGTTCGCCCGCGCGGGCGCGGATGTTGAGGACGTCGCCGATGAACAGGTCGTACACCAGCACCCCGAGCACACCGCCGATGAGCGGGCCGACGACGGGGATCCACCAGTAGTCGCTGAACGCCCCGGCTTCGGTGCCCGGGAAGGCCAGCGCCCCCCAGCCCGCCACCCAGGTGAACAGGCGCGGACCGAAGTCGCGGGCCGGGTTGATGGCGTATCCGGCGTTCGCGCCGAAGGACATGCCGATCGCCGCGACCGCGAAACCGGTCAGCAGCGGGCCGAGGTTCGACTGCACCGGCAGGTTGCGCAGGTCGATGAGCGCCACGACCAGCATGACCAGCAGCCCGGTGCCGACGATCTGGTCGAGCAGCGGACCCCAGATGCCGCCGTGGAAGTACGGCGCCGGGAAGGTGGCGAAGATCGAGAACGAGGCGACCGTGTGGCCGTTCGTCTTCGGTGCCTTCACGACCAGGTCGAACGCGCTGATCGCGTCGTGGTAGACGGCGTACACCAGCGCCGCCCCGGTGAAGGCGCCCACGAGCTGCGAAAACCAGTACGGCAGGACCTTGGCCCAGGGGAACCTGCGCCGCACCGCGAACGCCAGGGTCACCGCCGGGTTGATGTGGGCGCCGCTGACGCCGCCGGCGACGTACACGGCGAAGACCACGGCCAGGGCCCAGCCCCAGGTGATCAGCAGCCAGTCGCCCGCGGCGAGGAAGAACGTGGTGGGCCCCTCGGTACGGCCCGAGCCCGGCAGGGCCACGACCGCCGTCGCGACCACGCCGCAGCCGAACATCGTCAGGACGAACGTTCCGAGGAACTCCGCGAGGCACTCGCCCAGCAGGCCCCCTCGGCTTCTCAGCCGGGAAGGCGAGATCAGAGCGGGGATTTCCACAGCCATCTAGACCCCCTTGAGGGTGCGCGCCGGTCGACTCGCACCATCGTGGGGGGCGCAAATGGGGTTCCGCCACCTCAATCCGGGAAAAACGAGCCGCCGTTACTCACGCACGGTGAACCTCAGGGGGCCTTTTCTGTCGGAGCGTCACACCCTGTCGATGTCCGCGGCTTCTCCAGATCCACGGCCGGGGCTTCGGCGCCCGGCGGCGTCCAGGTCTCCAGGCGCTCCAGCTGGGCCGCGGTGACGGCACGGACGAGGAAGGCACCGGCCACGGCCGCCCCCACGACGGCCGCGTCGTACGCCACCAGCGGCCCGATGTCCGAGTAGGCGCGCTCGATGGTTTTCTCGACGGGCTCATCACCGAACAGACCGACCCCGCCGAACGAACCGACCAGGCACAGCCCCCACCACACGTTCAGCACCCACGGCGGCCGCCTGCCGGGCACGCTCGACCGGTACACGTCGGCGATGAGACCGCGCGGCACCCACAGGTTCACGAGCGGCACGACCCAGCCCGCGTAGACCCAGAACCCGGCGTACCGCGGCCGCTCGCCCGACAGGACCATCCCGTTGTCCCGCACCCGCCACAGCCACGCGATGAACACGAAGGCGCAGACCAGCGCCGTTCCCCCGCAGACCGAGTGGACCAGGTGGTACGCGTTCTCCAGCGCGGTCAGCGGGCGGTGCTCGCCGCCCCGCGCCGGCGGTCCGGAGTGCGGCTCCCCGGCCGCGTACAGCCGGACCTCCATCACGGTCTTGGCCGCCCAGGCGGCTCCGGCGAGCAGCAGGGCACCCACGGCCCACCGGTCCGCACGGTGCACGGACCGCAGGCCGGGGTGCTTCGCTATGTGCTCGTTCACGCGGGCATCTTGCCCGAGCGGCCGCGCGCGTCGGCGCGGAGCCCGGGAAAAGGTCTGGCCAAGACTTCGGGTCGGCCGTACGGGCGAACCCGGCGTGCCGCCGTGTGACTCGGGCTCTTGACTGGAGGGCGGAGCCGTGGCCGATCCGTGGTGCCGCGGGCCAGGAACAGGGAGACACACGATGGCCGGTCAGCGGCATTGGTGGGCAGGCGGCGTGACCGCGGTGACGGCCGTCCTCGCGGCGCTCGTGGGACTGGGCGGCTGCTCGGACGGCGACGGCACACCGTCGAACCCGGCCAGCAAGGCCGCGTCGGCGGCGTCGGCCGCCTCCTCCCTCGCCTCTCAGGCCGCCGAGGGGCTGGCCTCGGCGTCGGCGGAGGCGAAGCGGCGGCTCGACGGGGTGAAGGGCGGCGTCAACGCCAAGGACGAGGTGAAGCTCGGCACCCCGGGCACCGATCCGGACGGCCGGGTCACCGTCGAGGTCACCGCCGACAACAAGGCGAGCGAGACCAAGTCCTTCGCCGTGCAGGTCCAGTTCAACGACGCGAACGGCAATCTCCTCGACACGGTCGTCGCCACGGTCCGCGACGTCCGGGCGGGCGCGACCGGCAACGCCACCGCCCGCAGCACGCGCAAGCTGACGGGCGAGGTGAAGACCGAGGTGGCGCGGGCACTGCGCTACTGACGCGGGCACCCCCGCACCCGGGCTCAGGCCATCCGGAAGAATGCCCGGGCTCAGGCCATCCAGAAGAAGACGGCCGTCATCCGCTTCTCCTCCAGGGCCGTCCCGAAGTAACCGGTCGCGCTGTGCACCAGGTTGGCGTGGTAGAGCAGCAGCCGGTTGTACTTGTGCGGCACCCGCACGTCCTCCTCGAAGGCGTCCGGGGCCACGAAGCGCGTCCCGAGGGCCTCGACGAGGTTGGTGTGCGGGGCCTGGACGACGTTGCCGCCGAGCCGCCCGCCGGGCAGCGACTGCCGGAAGAAGCTGGTCCCGCAGTCCTTGGGCACACCGGGGTTGAGATAGAGCACGGCGGCGTACCGGCACAGGGCGCGCGAGTCGGTGTGCGGGCGCGGCCGGCTCTCGCCCTCGCCGACGACCTGCACGCAGTTGTGGTTGAGGGTGCCGCCGCCCGGCGTCTGCTGCACCCACAGCTCCCTGGCCCCGGTGGCCTTCCTCACCAGCCGTTCCACGTGGGCGAGTTCGTCCGGGGCGAGCCCGGGCATGGCCCGCAGCCCCGGCCAGGTCTCCTGAGTGTACGGATAGCCCTCGGCCCAGTCGTCCTTGGCCAGACAGCGCTCCCGCACGGCGTCCACGTCGGGCAGGACGTCGTCCAGCACCCAGTAGTCGCGGCCCTTGGTGGGCTTGCGGTAAGGGAGAACGGGCAGCGCGGAGGGTGGCCGGGGGGCCGGGTGTGGGGGCATGCGGCCAAGGTAGGCGTGGGTCCCTCCCCGACTCGACCGCGATCAGGTCAACAGTCTGTCAACTGTGCGTAGGTGCCAGCCGTTGCCGAGCGCACCGCCCGGCTGGCCGTGCCGGGCGTCCTCGAAGCGCTGGACGTGCAGGACGAAGCGCGGGTTCTGGCCGTTCTGGGCCGCCCGCGCCGGGCCGGCGTTCGCCACCGCGATCAGGGCGGCCGCGGCGACCACGGCCGCGGCCACGCCTCTTGCCGTGGGCGTCGCCCCGAGCGCCCGGATCCGGGATCGGGTGAGTGCGGTGAGGGGTGGTCCGTAGCGTGCGGAGGAACGTCCGAGCACGGCAACCTCGCAACGACAGCGACGTATTCGGCAGGCCTGGGCGCCGTTCAACCTAGGGGCTGGTGAAGCGCGACGGCAAGGGGGCCCGGGGGAGTCGGGCCACCGGCGGCGGGGCCGGATCAGGCCTGGACCCGGCCCCGCTCGCGCACCTCGGCCAGGCGCCGGGTGCCGCGTTCGAGGGCCTGGCGGGTGGCGTCGGCGGGCAGCGTGCCGAGGGCGCCGTTGGTGAGGACGATCGCGTCGTCGCCGGCGCGGACGGCCGCGACGTCGAGGGTGAGCGTGGTCGGCGCGGTGTCCTCGGAGCTGCTCGTGCCGGTCACCGTGATCCGCAGGCCCTGCCGGGCGTCGCCGTACGCCGGCAGCGCGATGGGGGCGACCTGGACGTACTGCGTGCCCTGGGCGACGGTGTTCGCCGTGAACTGCGCGCACGTCTGCGGCAGCTTCTTCAGCCAGGCCAGCGTGCGGTCCACGTCGGCCGCGCGGCGGGTGGCGACCTGGTAGCGGAGCTGGGCCTGGTCGTCGGCGTCGTCGAGCGCGGTCACGGCGTACGTCTTCGTCGGCTCGCCCAGCAGCTCATCCGCGTACAGCCCGTCCATCAGCCGCTGGCATTCGGCGTTCTGGGTGGTCGCCTTCAGCAGCCCGTCCCGCCAGCCGGCGGTCCCCTCGGTCGGCTTCCACGGCGCGCCCAGGTCCGCCTGGCCGATCAGCGCGTCCCGCGCCTGCGCGTCGGTGAGCGCGCCCGAGGAGCGCCGGGCGGCCGCGGACGCGTCGACGCCCTCCTGGCCCGCGCGCACCGGCTCCCGGCTCAGGCAGCCGGAGACGGCGAGCAGCACGGCGAGGGCGCCGGCGGAGACGGGCAGCAGGCGGCGGGCCGGGGCGAGGAGGGGCATGACGGGGCTCCCGAGCGGTGGTCGAGCAGAGGTGGTCGAGCAGAGGTGTGGGTCGAGCAGAGGGTGGGGCACAGGCCGGCCGCGCCGGCGCCGGCATGTGCCCCTCTCACCGCACCACCGCCCACCCCGCCCCACCAGCGCGGCGACCCGTCCGGGTGAGGACGGCTGCCGGACGGACGTATACCCGGCCCGGGGAGGGGAAGAGCGCGAGGGACCGAGGGACCCGCGGACGTGCGGGGCCGAGGGAGAAGGAGACCGCAGTGAGCGACCGGACGGCCGTCCCCGTGATCTATCTGGAGACCGTGGCGGGATGACCGGACGGCGCGGGATGACCGGACGGCGCGGGATGACCGGGCGGCGCGGGTAGGTATCCGTCCGGTATGCCGTGCCCCGCGTCCGTGCGAAGGAGTCCGCGTGACCGACCTCTCGTCCAGGAACCCCGACTGGTGGCGTCAGGCCGTCATCTACCAGGTCTATCCGCGCAGTTTCGCCGACGCCGACGGCGACGGACTCGGTGACATCAGGGGCGTCACCGAGCGCCTCACGCATCTGAGCACGCTCGGCGTCGACGCCCTGTGGCTCAGCCCGTTCTACCCCTCCGAGCTGGCCGACGGCGGCTACGACGTCGCCGACCACCGCGACGTCGACCCGCGGCTCGGTACCCTGGCGGACTTCGACGCCATGGTCGCCGAGGCCCACCGGCTCGGCCTGAAGGTCATCGTCGACATCGTCCCCAACCACACCTCGCACCGACACCTCTGGTTCGAGGAGGCCCTGCGCGCGGGCCCCGGCTCCCCGGCGCGCGAGCGTTACGTCTTCCGGCCGGGCAAGGGCAAGCACGGTGAACTTCCGCCCAGCGACTGGCAGTCCGTGTTCGGCGGCAGCGCCTGGCAGCGGGTCCCGGACGGCGAGTGGTACCTGCACCTGTTCGCCGCCGAACAGCCCGACCTGAACTGGGACCACGACGAGGTCCGCGCCGACTTCCGTACCACCCTGCGCTTCTGGGCCGACCGGGGCGTGGACGGCTTCCGCGTCGACGTGGCCCACGGCCTGGCCAAGGACCTCACCGAACCGCTCCGCGACATCGGCGACCTGGCCGCCACCGGCGAGGACGCCCTGGAGCGGGTGGCGCCCGGCACCCACCCCTACTGGGACCGCGACGAGGTGCACGAGATCTACCGCGACTGGCGCAAGGTCTTCGACGCCTACTCCCCGTCGCGCACGGCCGTCGCCGAGGCCTGGGTCCCCGGCCCGCGCACCGCGTTGTACGCCCGCCCCGACGAACTCGGCCAGGCCTTCAACTTCCCCTATCTGCAAGCCCCCTGGGACGCGGACGAGCTGCGTCGGAGAATCATCGACGCGCTGGCCGCGGCCCGCTCGGCCGGGGCCTCCGCCACCTGGGTGCTCTCCAACCACGACGTCATCCGGCACGCCTCGCGCCTCGTGCTGCCGCCCGACACGGACGACAACGCCTGGCTGCTGTCCGGCGGCCGCGCCCCGGCCGTCGACGAGCGGGCGGGCCTGCGCCGGGCGCGGGCGGCGACGCTGCTGATGCTGGCGCTGCCCGGGTCGTCGTACCTCTACCAGGGCGAGGAGCTGGGCCTGCCCGAGGTCGCCGACCTGCCCCAGGCCGCGCTCCAGGACCCGATCTGGGAGCAGACCGGCCGCACCCGCAAGGGCCGCGACGGCTGCCGGGTGCCACTGCCGTGGACGACGGACGGACCGTCGTACGGCTTCGGGGCGGGCGGCGCCTGGCTGCCGCAGCCCGAGTCGTTCGCGTCGTACGCCGTCGAGGCACAGGCCGGGGCGGCGGGCTCGACCCTGGAGCTGTACCGCACGGCCCTGCGCCTGCGCCGCAAGCTGCTGGAGGGCGAGCGGCTGACCTGGGCGGCGGACACCCCGCCCGGCGTGCTGCACTTCGCCCGCTCGCAGGGCTGGCGGTGCGTCACCAACCTGTCGGACGCACCGGTCCCGATGCCACCGGGCGAGCTGCTGCTGGCCAGCACCCCGCTGGAGGAGCCGGGCGCCGGGGTGCTGCCGCCGGACACGACGGCCTGGCTGGGTGCCTGATCAGCGCCCCTGCCCCGAGGTCACCTCACGGTCGGACTGGGCGTGGGCGAGTTCCCCGAGCCCGGCGGAGGGGTCAGCACCACCTGGGGCTGGCCCGGGGGCGGCGGGGGCGGGGTCAGGTCCGACGTCGGCAGCTTCGGCGGCGTCGTCTGCTGGAACACGGTCTGGTCGAAGTCGACCAGACCGGTCTTCTCCATGACCGTGATGTGGTCCAGGACCGTCGCGTTGGCCTGGTCCGCCAGGGCCCGCACCAGGGTGTTCTTGGTGGTGGACCGGACCTTCGCGATCGTGTTGAAGATCGAACCGTGCGTCATGCGCAGGATGTTGGCGAAGTCCCGGTTGAACTGCCCGCCGCTCTCCGCCGCCAGCGTCCTGACGAAGCCCTGCTGCTGCGGGCTCGCGACGTTGGGCAGGGTGATGTTGAGCATCGGGGCGATCCTGCGGCAGCTCGCGTCCAGCCCCGCGTGCCCCTGGATCAGGTGCTCTCCCGCGGTGCGGACCTCCTTGGTGGTCCCCTTCCTCAGCGCCATCTGCCCCAGGGGGTACTCCCACAGCCCGGCGGCCCGCACCTTGACGACGAAGTCCCGCTCCCCTTCCGTCAGCGGACCCCACTGGGTCTGGGCGATGATCCGCGACTGGTCGGTGGAGACGGTGGACAGGCCCAGCATGCTCGGGTAGGCGAGCGCGGCGAGGGTCAGGCTCAGGGCACCCCCCACGAAGAGGGTCCCCATCGCGTTCCGCGAAAAGCGCACCGTGCCTCCTGCCCGGTCGTCAATCCCGCCCGCAGACGGTTCGGCCACACATCAGTACGGGCGCCGAAGCCCCGGAAGTCTATTGGTTTGGCAAAGACTTGGGGAGAGGTTCACAGGTTGCGGCCGGCCCGGGCTTCCGCCTGCGCGCCGGGCCGCCGCTCGGTCCGCCGTACCGCGAAGACCGTGGTGTCGTCGGTGAGATGGCCGCCGGAGTGCCGGAGCGTACCGTCGCGTACGAGAGCCACCAGGCGCCGGGGCTCGACCGTGCGCGCGTCCGACGCCAGCGCCCGCGTCACCTCCGGGACCAGCGGATAGAACTGCCCGGCCGCGTCGCGGGCCTCGGTCACCCCGTCGGTCACCAGCAGCAGGGTCTCCGTGGCGGCCAGCGGCGTGCGGTGCACGGGCGGACAGCTCTCGCCGGTGAACTCACCGAGGCCGAGCGGGAGCCCGTCGCCGGCCGGCAACTGGCGGACGCCGCCGGGGCCGACCGCGAGCGGCGGCTCATGGCCGAAATTGACGATCTCGACCGTGCCGTCGTCGTGGAGGGGGAAGCCGACCAGCACGGCGGTGGCGAAGCGGTCGCATACCTCGTCACCGAGCAGGGCGCCGAGGTTGCGGTGGCGCAGCATACGGATCTCCAGACGGCGCGCGACCGTCGTCAGGTCCGCCTCGTGGTACGCCGCCTCCCGGAAGGTGCCGAGCAGCGCGGCCGCCGTCTCCACCGCGCCCAGCCCCTTGCCCTGCACGTCGCCGACGAGCACCCGGGTGCCGTGCGGGCCCGGCTGGATGTCGTAGAAATCGCCACCGACGTTGGCGTCGCTGTCGGCGGCCAGGAAGGCGGCCGCCTGCTCCAGGCCGGCGCCGTAGCGCGGCAGCGGGCGCAGGACGGTGCGGCGGGTGGTCTCGGCGATGGTGCGCATGTGCAGCATGCGGTGCTCGTGGCGCACCCGCAGCACGCAGGCCAGCACCGCCAGGGCGCCGCCCATGGCGACCAGGATGAAGTCGGCCAGGCCGGCCCGGTACTCGTCGGGGAACGCGCCGTCCACGGCGACGTACACCACCAGCGAGAGCACACCGAACGCGGCGGTCGTCCACACCGCGCAGACCGAGGCGGCGAGCCCGGGCACGAGGACGATCCAGGTGACGATCCGGAACCGCTCGCTCGTGTTGAGGTCGACCAGCACGATGCCGGCGAGCAGCAACAGCGGCAGGAGCCAGGCGATGCTGCGCCCCCGCACCCGCAGCGGCTGAGCGTCCCGCCGCGGGGATGCGTCGTCGGTCACGGCCCCCAGCGAAACACGCCCCGCCCCGGCCCGCATCCGGGCACCCGAGTTGCCGGGCCCCCGCCCCAGGTGTGCGCTGGATGCGGGGACCGGGACAGGCCCGGAGCGAGCGAGAGGAGTGCTCCCATGGCCCAAGCTGCACCCGTGTCCGGCGCTGCGCCCGGCACACACCGGCGCGCCCGTACGCCCGACGTCTTCGATACGCGCACCCACGCGCGGGCCCGGGTGGCGGTGCCCGTCGGCCTCGGCCTGATCTACGGGTACTGGGCCGCGGCCAACCAGCGCAGCGGCGGCCCGATCACCGGCTGGAACCTGCTGCTCGGCTTCGTGACCGCGTTCGTCTTCGCCCTCGTGTGCTGGGCCCTGCTGGAGGTCGGCCCGCATGTGCGACGGGAGGTGCACGCGGTGGCGTGGTCGGCGTTCGCGGGCATCGCGTTCGGCTTCCTGTTCGCCCAGACCGGCGCGCCCTTGCTGCGCGTCTCGGGGACCGCGCTGGTCATCGCGGTGGCCTTCTTCCTCGTGCTCTTCTACTGGTACTACACGCACGAGGACGCGGAGGGCCGCCGGACCGGCTGACGGTCCCGCCCCCGCCCCCGCCCCCGCCGCAGGCGACACACAGCCGCACAGAACACGGCCGCACGGAACACACGCGTGGGCCCCGGCGCCGAAACGCCGGAGCCCACGCGCTCCCCTGTTCCCTCCTCACCGGCCGCCGAGCCGGCTCCACGGACTCGACGGCGTCCAAGGCCGCGGCCAAAAGCCGCGGGATGGTCGTGAGAGTCCCCAGAACCAGGAAACACCCGTTCGGGTGAACGCTCCACCGGAGAGCGGACGGCCCAGCTCCGCCAAGGCCACCGGCCCGGTCCGCCGGCCGCCGAGGGGCCCGGCGGAGTGACACTCGTTCGGTGTGACCCGTACCCCCGAATGCAGGCCTACGGTTCGCCCGCGCCGGGCCCAGGCCCTTGGCTGGAAGGGTGCCCCCACGCCTCAGGAGCGCCCTGTCGGCGGCGCTCATCGCCCTGTCCTGCCTCCTCGTGCCGCTCGGCGCGCTGGCGGCCTGGGCGGCGTACGGGCTCGCCGACACCGGCCGGTACGTCACGACGATGGCGCCGCTCGCCGCCGACCCGTCCGTACGGGACGCCGTCGCGGACACCGTCGGGGACGGCATCATGCGCGAGGTCGGCCACCAGCCCGACGTCCGCCCGCTGCGCTCCACCGTGGGGCCCTTCGTGCACGACGCCGTGCACTCCTTCACCCAGACCCGCACCTTCCGCCTGGCCTGGGACGCGGGCAACCGGATCACCCACGACGCCGTGCTGCGCGCCCTGCGCGCCGACGACGGCATCGCCGGTGCGCCCGGCCGCCCGGTCACCGTCGACCTCGCCACCCTCACCTCCCAGGTCAAGGCCCAGCTCACCGAGGACCACGTGCCGCTGGCGGGCCGCATCCCGGTCGAGCACACCGACGTCGCCGTCCTCCCGGCGCACGAGCTGGCTCTGCTGAAACAGGGCTTCGACATCCTCGAAGTCGCCGGGTTCTGGCTGCCCGTCGCGGCCGTCGTCCTCGCCGGCGCCGGGATCGCCGTCGCCGTCCACCGCCGCCGCGCGATCACCGCGACCGCCCTCGGCACCGCCCTGGGCGGCGCCCTGCTCGGCCTCATCGTCGCCGTCGGCCGCCGCCTCACCCTCGCCGACCTGCCCGCCGACGTCCCCCATCCCGCCGCGGGCGTCGTCTACGACGCCCTCACGGCCACCCTGCGCACCACCTCCTGGCTGCTGCTGGGCCTGGGCCTGACCGTCGCCCTGGTCACCTGGCTCACCCGGTACGTCCGCCTGCGCTCCCGCGACCGGCTGCCGAGCACCCCGGACAAGTGACGCCGCCCGCCGCCCGCCCTCGTACCCCCGTGGCCCGTGCCCGTGACTTCGCGGTGAGCGACGCCCGTTTGCTGCGTCTCGCCGGAACCGACCACCCCACGCTGTCGTCGACCTGACGCTCCACCGCGGAGAAGCGCGGCGAGGGGCCGCGAGGGGCGGCCGGAGCGACGCCGTCGGCCGAGGGCCGGGAGCGGCCATAATGGGCGTATGCCCCGCCAGTTCCCCATCGGCCTCACCCCTCCCGACTGGCTGATCCGGAACCTCCAGCCACAGCAGGCTCCCTTCAACTGGTCCGCCATGACCCGCGCGGCCATCGCCATGAGCCTCCCCCTCGCCGTCGGACTCGCCCTCGGGCGGCCGGAGTACGGCGCACTCGCCTCCATGGGCGCCCTGTCCGGCGTCATCAGCGACACCGCCGACGCCTACCGGCTGCGGCTGCTGCACATCGCCATCCCGCAACTGCTCGGCTCCGTCGGCATCATCCTCGGCTACCTCGCCTACGGCCGCGGCTGGGTCGCGGTCGCCGTCGTCACCGGCGTCGCGCTGGTCTCCGGGATGATCTCGTCGATCGGCGCGGTGGCGTCCGTGTCGGGACTCGTGCTGCTGATGAACTGCGTCATCGGCGCGGGACTTCCGCTGCCAGGGCCATGGTGGCTGGGCCCGCTGCTGATGACCGGCGGCGGCCTGCTCGTCCTCCTGCTCGCCCTGCTCGCCTGGCCGTTGCGGGGCGGGGTGCCGGAACGGGCTGCGGTCGCGCGGACGTACCGCACGGTGGCCGGACTGCTGGCGGCGGTCGGCACCGACCGCCCGGAGAAGTACGACAACGCCCGCCGCGCCGTCACCCAGTCGCTGAACCAGTCGTACGACCTCATCCTCGGCCGGCGCACCCGGCACCACGGCCGCAGCCCCGAACTGACCCGGCTGCTCGCCCAGTTGAACGCCATCACGCACGTCGTGGAGGTGGCCCCCGCCGCCCACCTCGCCGGCCACCGCCTGCCCCGGGAGATCCCCCAGGCCGTCGACGCCCTCGCCCGCGCCGTGGCGACCGGCGGCACCGGCGCGGCCGAGCCGGCCCTGCCCTTCCCCACCACCGAGACGGGCCGCGCGATCGACCACGCGGTACGGCACGCCGCCTCCGTCGTCACCTCCCCGGACGTCGACCCGCACGGCATCGTCGACCGCCTCGGCAGCCCGGCCACGCTGGGCATCCGCGCCGCCCACGCCGCCCGCAACGTCGTCATGTCCGCCAACTCCTGGCGGTACGGCCTGCGTCTGGCCCTGTGCATCGGCCTGGCCCAGGTGCTGGTCTCCATCGCCCCGGTCCAGCGTTCCTACTGGGTCGCCCTCACCATCACCTTCGTCCTCAAGCCCGACTTCGGCTCGGTCTTCTCCCGCGCACTGATGCGGGCGCTCGGCACGGTGGCCGGGCTGGGCATCGCGGCGGCGGTCCTGTCGGAGGTGCCGCGCGGCTGGTGGGACGTCCCCGTGATGCTGCTCCTCGCCCCGCTGATCCCGGGGTTGACGCCGCGCGGCTACGGCTTCCAGACCGCCGCGATCACCCCGGTGATCCTGCTGCTCTCCGACATCCTGAGCCACCAGGGCACCGCCCTGCTGCTCCCCCGGCTGGTGGACTCCCTCATCGGCTGCGCGGTGGCGCTTGTCGCGGGCTATCTGCTGTGGCCGGAGAGCTGGCACAGCCGCGTGGGCGACCGGCTCGCGGACGCGGTAGCGGACACGGCGCGCTACCTGGAGACGGCGTTCGGCACGACGGTCGGCACGGGCGCCACGGGCGCCGACGCGGAGGCGGAGGGCGCGGCCACCTCCCGCATGCGCCGCCGCCTCTACCGCGATCTCTCCGTCATCCGCACCGAGTTCCAGCGCGCCCTGACCGAGCCCCCGCCCACCGGCCGCCGGGCCGCGGCGTGGTGGCCGCTGGTGGTCGCCGTGGAACGCATCGTCGACGCGACGACGGCGGCAAGGGTCCGCGTACGCCACGGAGCCCCGCCCCCCACGTCGTCGGAGATCTCCCAGCTGACGATGCAACTGCGCGAACTGGCCGCCGGTCTACGCCAGTCCGACACCCTCACCGCCCTCCGCACCGACCTCACGGGCCCGTCGGACAGCGTCCTGGAACCCCTCCGCCAGGAGGTGGCAGCGGCCCGCGCGGTGACTTCGCCGCACTGAGGGTCGGGGAGCCGGGGGACGGTTGGCTCTGGGGCGCGGGGGCGCGGGCCGCGCAGGGGGCGGTGGGGTCGTGGGGGCGCGGGCTGCGGTGGGGGCGTGGGGGGGGCGTGGGGGGGCGTGGGGGGGCGTGGGGGGGGCGTGGGGGGCAGTGGGGGGCAGTGGGGTCGTGGGGTCGTGGGGTCGGTAAGGTCGGCCGACTGTGTGGCGCGCGGCTTCCTCGCCTCAGGGGCGCGGGGGGCAGAGCGCCAGGGGGCGCGGGCGCGGAGACGTGCCACTGCTGCCCCGTCGCCCCTTCCCAAGATCACCACTTAGGACCGCTAACCTTACGTGTCCGTCCTGGCCAGGGATTGACGGGCATCAACTCACCCGAAGGGGTTGCGCACATGGGCATTCTCACTCTCTTGCGGAACGCATTCGGCCGGTCACGCAAGGGGCGTACCGCCGAAGCAGAGGGTGCGACACAAGCGCCCTTGACGGCCCCCGCACAGGAAGAGACACCGGAGGCAACACGGGAACCGACGATCCCCACCCAGTCCCCGGAACCCCGGCCGACCCCAACCGCCCAGGTCCCGGAACCCCGCCCGTCCGCCCCCGACGACCACGACCTGGTCTCGGCCGCCTTCGACAACCTCACGGTGCCCAAGCAGGCGACGGAGCCGGTGGATGCCGTGGAGCGGGTGGAGCCGACGGAGTCTGTTGACTCGGGTGACTCGGGTGAGTCGGCGGAGCCGTCTGCCGAGCCGACGTCCGACGAGGCGCAGCCCGAGCGGGCCGCTGAGGCGGCATCGAAGACGGTGACCAAGCCCGTCGTCCAGACCGAGGGAGAGACGGACTCCACGCCGGTGGCCGAACCCCCGTCAGAGGTCGAGCAGGAGGCGGTGACCGAGCCGGCCGCTGAGCCCGAGTCGCAGGCGGCGACTGCCGAGGCCGAGCCGGAGACCGAGCAGGAGAACGACTCCACGCCGACGTCGGTGGCTGAAGCTTCGGTCGAGGTCGAGCAGGAGACGGTGACCGGCTCCGCCGCACCCGAGCCGCAGGACGTCGCCGACGCTGAGCCGACCTCCGTGCAGGAGCCGGCGCCGGTCGCCGAGACCGCGCCGGAAGCACCTGCGCAGCCGGAGATCGAGCCCACCGCAGAGGCTCCGGCCGAGGCCGAGCAGGCCACCACTGAAACCGTGGACGCCGAGCCGACCGCCGAGACCTCGGCCCAGGCCGAGCGCGTCGCTGCCTCGGCGCCCGTGACCGACGCGGCCCCCGCCGAGCCCGAACTGGTCATCACGCTCGACCCGGACCCGACGGCCACCGAACTGGACCTCACCCCAGAGGCAGAGCCGGAGACGTCTGCCGCCCCCGACGACCAGCCCGAGCCGCAGGCCGCCGAGGCCGATGCCCCGCTCGCCGCCGAAGCACACGCGCCGGCCACCACTCAGGCTGACCAACCGGAGGCTGTCGAGGCCACCACCCCGGCTGACGAGCCCACCGTCGCCGAGGCCCACGCACCCGAAGCCACCCCGGCAGACGAGCCGAAGGCCGACGAGCCCCACGCACCCGCAGCCGCCCAGGCCGCCGAGCCGAAGGCCGACGAGCCCCACGCCTCGGAGACCACTCCGGCCCACGAGCCCCACGCCTCGGAGGCCACCCCGGCCCACGAGCACGAGCCCGAGGTGGCCGAGGCCCCCACCCCCGAGCCCGCCGCTCAGGCAGACGAGCCGGAGCCCACCCCCCAGTCCCCCGAACCCGCAGCCGCCGACGGCGGGGACGCCCCACAGGTGTCACCCGCACTCGACGACGAAAGCAGCACGGGTGGTGCGGGCGGGGACACCGTCTCCACCGAAGGCGAAGCCGAGGCGACCCCGGCCACCCCTACCACCGGCACCCCCACCGACGCCACCATCCCCACCACCCTCACCACAGCCCACCACGCCGCAGCAACCACCCTCACCAACACCAACCTCACCGGCACCACAGCGAAGCTCTACCTCGTGCTGGACCGCTCCGCGAGCATGCGCCCGTACTACAAGGACGGCTCCGCCCAGGCCCTCGCCGAGCAGACCCTCGCCCTCGCCGCGCACCTCGACCCCGAGGCCCCGGACGCCAAGCTGCACGTCGTCTTCTTCTCCACGGAGGTGGACGGCACCGCCGACCTCACCCTCACCGACCACGAGAACAAGATCGACGAGATCCACGCCGGCCTCGGCCGCATGGGACGTACGAGCTACCACGCCGCCGTGGAGGCCGTACTCGCCCACCACGAGAAGCACAACGACCCGGCCACCCCGGTCCTCGTCGTCTTCCAGACCGACGGCGCCCCCGACGCCAAGACCCCGGCCACCCAGTCCCTCACCGACGCCGCGAAGAACCACCCCTCCGTGTTCTTCTCCTTCGTCGCCTTCGGCGAGCACGACAACAAGGCCTTCGACTACCTCCGCAAACTGAAGACGAACAACACGGCCTTCTTCCACGCGGGCCCGACCCCCCGCGAGCTCACGGACACGGAGCTCTACGAGGGCGTACTGGCGGCCTGGCGTCCGTAACAACGCCACGGCGTAGCGAGACGCAACCACACGGGGGCGGGCGGAACTTCCGCCCGCCCCCGTCCGCTGCTCCGTCCACCCAGCCGTCCACCCACCCGTCCGCCCCCCGAAACGCGTGTGAGTCGATCTCCACGAGCCCAGTAGGATTTCGACCTATGGCGGCCACTGGATCCGAGAAGCAGGGTGCGAAGGCGTACTACGTCTCCACCCCCATTTACTACGTCAACGACGCTCCTCACCTGGGCCACGCCTATACGACCGTCGCAGGCGACGTGCTCTCCCGCTGGCACCGCCAGCGTGGCGAGAAGGTGTGGTACCTCACCGGCACGGACGAGCACGGTCAGAAGATCATGCGCACTGCCGAAGCCAACGGAGTGTCCCCACAGGAGTGGTGCGACAAGCTCGTCGGCGAGGCCTGGGAGCCCCTCTGGGAGCACCTGGAGATCGCGAACGACGACTTCATCCGCACCACGCAGAAGCGCCACACGGACCGCGTCCAGGAGTTCGTGCAGGACCTGTACGACAAGGGCGAGATCTACAAGGGCGGCTACGAGGGCCCGTACTGCGTCGGCTGCGAGGAGTACAAGCTCCCGGGCGAGCTGCTCGACGGCGAGGGCGAGTACGCCGGTCAGAAGCTGTGCCCGATCCACAAGAAGCCGGTGGAGATCCTCAGCGAGGAGAACTACTTCTTCAAGCTGAGCGAGTACGGCGAGAAGCTCCTCGCCCACTACGAGGCCAACCCCGGCTTCATCCAGCCCGAGTCCGCGCGCAACGAGGTCGTGAACTTCGTCCGCCGGGGCCTGCAGGACCTCTCCATCTCGCGCTCGACGTTCGACTGGGGCATCCCGATCCCGTGGGACGACAAGCACGTGATCTACGTGTGGGTCGACGCGCTCCTGAACTACGCCACGGCGGTCGGCTACAACGAGAACCAGGAGAAGTTCGAGTCGACCTTCCCGGCCGACGTCCACCTGGTCGGCAAGGACATCCTCCGCTTCCACGCGGTCATCTGGCCGGCGATGCTGATGGCGCAGGGCCTGCCCCTGCCCGGCAAGATCGCCGCGAACGGCTGGCTGATGGTCGGCGGCGAGAAGATGTCGAAGTCGAACCTGACCGGCATCAAGCCGCAGGACCTCACCTCCCACTTCGGTGTGGACGCGTACCGCTGGTACTTCCTGCGCGCCATCGCCTTCGGCCAGGACGGCTCGTTCTCCTGGGAGGACTTCTCCGCCCGCTACACGAGCGAGCTGGCGAACGACTACGGCAACCTGGCGTCCCGCGTCGCGGCGATGGTCGGCAAGTACTTCGGCGGCGCGCTGCCCGAGGCGTCGGCCGACGGCGAGGCAGAGCGCGCGGTCCACGACGGCCTGGCCAAGGCCGCGGCCGAGGCGGACCGCCGCATCGGTGACGAGCTCGACTTCCAGGGCGGCATCCTGGCCGTCTTCGACTTCGTCAAGCAGGTCAACGGCTACATCACGGAGCAGGAGCCGTGGAAGGTGGCCAAGGACGACAGCCCCGAGGGCAAGGCCCGCCTGGCCACGATCCTCTACACGGCGGCGGAGTCGCTGCGTGCGGTGGCCGTGCTGCTGAACCCGGTCATGCCGGAGACCTCCCAGAAGCTCTGGGACTCCCTGGGCGCGGAGGCCTCCCTCGGCGCCCTGGCCGACCAGAAGGTCCAGGAAGTCAGCGAGTGGGGCAAGCTCCCGGCCGGCTCGACGGTGACGAAGGGCGCGGTCCTCTTCCCGCGCCTGGAGGAGAAGCCGACCGCGTAAGCGCACCCGCGCACGCACGGGACGAGGCCCGGAACCGCCCACGACAGGCTGGTTCCGGGCCTCGTCCGCCGGCGGGGCGGTGAGGCCGGGGACCGATGCTCAGCCCTCGGCCCCAAGAGCGAGCGCGGCGGCTTCAGGTCCGGACACACCACTGACGCCTGAAACCGGGCGCGGGTGGCAGAAGGCCCGGAAAATTCGTCGAGTGAACCTCCCCGAACCCCACCGCCGCCTCCTCACCGACGTCCTCGCCGTGGCCGCCCCCCTGGCCCTGGCCGGCGGCTACGCCCTCCAGGCCCACGGCCTGCTCGAACGCCCGCACGCGAACGTGGACTTCGCGACGGAGAGCGCCGAGCCGATGCCGGATATCGCGGCCGGCCTCCGCGACGCGCTGACCTCCCGGGGCCGCGAGGTGACCCTCCAGGACGCGGACCCCCTCTCGGCCCATCTGACGGTCACGGACCCGGAATCCGGCACGCGGTCCCTCCTCGGCCTCCACAAGGAAACCCTCTGGAGCCCACCCGTCCTGACCCCGTACGGCCCGACGCTCGCGTTGGAGGACGCGGTAGGCACGAAGATCCGCGCCCTGTACGACCGAGGCCTGCCGGTCGACCTGATCGACGCGAGAGCGGCATCCGCCCGCTTCACTCACCCCGGCCTGGAGGAACTGGCCCGCCGCCACGCCAGGGACGACTTCGACCTCCCCACCCTCCAGACTCGCCTGGAGGGCACGGACTCCTACGCGGACGCGGCCTTCACGACGTACGCCCTCACCGACGAGGAGATCACCGCCCTACGGGCCTGGGCCCAGTCCTGGGCGACGGACATCGCGGAGCGCCTGCTGGAGGAGGGGGCGTCTCCGGACGACTGCGGGGGTTAAGAGGGTTGATGGTGGAGAATCCGGGTCCGAGTGCGGGTACGTCCATGCCCCTCCGTAAGGTGAGCGTCATGGCAGTTCCCGAGGTGATTCCGATCGCCTACGAGCCGAAGCACCGCACCGAGACCATAGGCCGGTACGCCGGTGGTCAGTTCCTGGCGTCGATCACGTACGCGTTCCGTGAGGGATACCGTCCCGACGACGGCTGGGAAGACCACAAGTGCCTCTACACGGTGCTTCACCTCTTCGACGCCGAGGGCCGCTACCGCGACTCGGACATCTGGTGCGCCGGCACCTGGGCCGAGCAGCAGCGCAACCCGCACGGCGCCGACTCGGTCCTCGCCCTCGCCCGCGCCCACCTGGCGAAACTGCTGCGCAGTCTCCCCCGCCGCTCCTACACGGACATCGCCATACGCCCCTTCCAACTCACCGTGGACGGCGTACGGTTCGGCCTCCTGACCGGCACCGACGAGGACGGCGGCTGGGCCGAGCTCTACCCGGACCGCCTCGGCTTCACCGCCCCATGGAACGGCTCGTACGACACCTGACGGAGGAGAGCGGCGAGGGCGACGGGGGCGACGATGATCATCCGGTCGGGGTCGTCGCTCTCACGGAGGAACAACGAGCTGTCTTCGGCAAGTTCGATGCAGGAGGCTCCGTCCGAACCGCTGGAGAAGGTCGACTTCTGCCACTGGATCACGGCTTACAACTCCATCGCGAGTTGGTGGATGAAATCCCGCGACCGGCCGGGGTCGAAGGACGCCGACTCCACTTTACGGAAAAGTGTTCGCATCGCTCCGAGTTGTGCAGCCGCATCCACAAATCCCGACCCCGACGGCGTGTCCTTCTGCACGGTGTCGAGAGCGGGTACGCGTCCCCCGGCATAGAGGAGAGCCGCACTCGCACCGGCAAACCCGTCGATGTCATACGGAATCACCCGCACGGTGACACCAGGCCGCTCGGCCTGGTTGATGATCTCGCGCAGTTGAGCACGCGCCACACGCCGATCGGCCACACGGGTACGCAGTACGGACTCGTGCAGGATCGCCGTGTACGGCGCATCGCCCTCCCTGGCGAGAACCGCCTTGCGGTGCATGCGATGAGCGACACGCGCATCCAGTTCACTCGTCGGAAGCTCC
The DNA here is from genome assembly GCF_030817495.1 of Streptomyces sp. V3I7. NCBI lineage: Bacteria > Bacillati > Actinomycetota > Actinomycetes > Kitasatosporales > Streptomycetaceae > Streptomyces > Streptomyces sp. V3I7. The sequence goes on along the minus strand of NZ_JAUSZK010000001.1, from coordinate 3,468,501 downwards.
GGGCGCCAGTACTCGAAGACGGCGCGCGCATAGTCCTCGGTCTGCAGAGGACCGGTCACATGTGTGGTCCCGATCTCGTGAACGAACGTCGCATGGTGCTCCAGCTCAGCCAGGTCGAGGAACGACATCGGTAGCACGCCCCGGAACTTCTCCCACCATCCTCGGGTCTGGTCCGCCGCCATTTCCACCAACGCGTCGATCAACTCGCCATCCACACAGGCGTAGTGACCTGCCAGTCGGCGCACGCGCTCCTCGTTGATCCCTGCGTTGCCCGCCTCGAACTGACTCATCTGGGCCGGGGTCACCCCCAGTAGCCCCGCAGCGTCACGTGACGACAGGCCGGCAGCCTCGCGCAGTTTCCGCAGCTCGGCGCCGAGGCGCATCTGGCGGGCAGTCGGCTGAGTCCTGGCAGGCATAGGGTCCTCGTCTCTACAACAGCGCTTTCTCTACGAGAGGTTGGTGACCTCGATCGAGTGGGAGATTACGCGAGCGGCTTGCAGGGGAGCAATATTTCCCCCTACCGTCCGTGACACGACGCACACACTGCGAAACCCGGGGACCCGGAAGCGCACCGCCCCGTCATGCCATGACGGCGGCGACAGAGCCACCGCCCGTCGTGCGCAGCTCGCCATCAACCGCCCCACCGCCATCCGGAGTTGCCCCATGCCCGAAAGCAGAGCCGACGCCCCCTGGGAGTACTCCCTCTACATCCCCAACGACCCGAGGGCCGTCACGATCACCCGCCGCACGCTCCGCCTCATCCTCACGATGCACGGCCTGATCGCCCTCGTCGACACCGCCGAACTCCTCACGTCGGAGCTGATCGGCAACGCCGTACGGCACACCAAGGGACCGGCCGCCCTGCGCGTCCGCTACAGGCCCGGCGTCCTCCGCATCGGGACCTGGGACACCGATCCCGAACCTCCGGAACCACCAAGCCCGTTGGAGCACCTCACGGATCTGGAGGAAGGCCGCGGCCTCGCCCTGGTCCGCGCCTGCTCCGACCTCTGGGGCTGGCAACCCCTCTCCCGCTTCGGCAACCGCGGCAAGTACGTCTGGTGCGAACTGACCACGGTCACCGCCACTGTCGCGTGAACGTTTACTCACGCCCCGAAAGAGTGAACGACCGCCGATCGCCCAGACAACTCGCCCCTTGATCAACCTAGGTTGCGCACATGGTCACATCAGCCCACGAGGGCATGCACCGCATCTTCCAGGAGCGGCCCGAGATCCTGAGTCCTGTCTTCGATGCCCTGGGCATCGCGTTACCCGACAAGGCAGCGGCGTACGCGATTCCCTCAGACGTGACGGAGACCAAGCCCATGGCACGCCACGTCGACACAGTCCTGCGTATCGATCCATCCGACGGAGATGACTTCATCCTCGCCGTCGAAGCGCAGGAGCGACGGGACTTGAAGAAGGAGTCGAGCTGGGCCTACTACGTCGCGTATCTTCAGGCGAAGTACGGCCTGCCGGTGCTGCTTCTCGTCGTCTGCCGTGACCGGGCCACGACCAAGTGGGCTGTCGGCCCCTTCGAATGCGGCGCACGTGGCTGGACCGCCCAGCGGACATACCCCTTGGTTGCCGGACCGGACAACCTCCCGGTGATCACCGACGAGAGAACCGCGGCCGAGAAGCCCGCGATGGCGGCGTTTTCCGCTCTGGCTCATGCCAACAGCCCCGAACACGGCGCCATACTGGACGCACTGGGCCGTGCCCTCGCGGGCATGGACTGGAGCGCGGCCAGCTACTTCTACCAGTTCCTGGACTCCGCCCTGGGGGGCACCCCCGCCGGAGAAAAATGGAGGCACATCATGACCTTCGTCAATTACTTCCCCGGCCGCGGCACGGTCCTGGAGAAGGCCTACATCGAGGGTGAGGCTCGCGGCGAGGCCAAGGGGATCCTGAAGGTCCTTGAGGTTCGCAAACTGACCGTCTCCGACGACGTCCGCGAGCGCATCACTTCCTGCACCGACCTCGACACGCTGGCCGACTGGCTCGACCGCTCCGGAACGGTCGAGTGCGCGGAAGATCTGTTCACCGATGACACGGCCGCTCCGACGGACGCCGCGCCGTGAGGCGGGATCTCCGATTCGATCGCCTGAGTCCAGAGCTACAGGAAAAGCTGACAGGCCGCTATACGGTCACGGCGTTGTCCATGGCCATGGGACTTCCCCCGAAGGACGCGATCGCCGATCAGAACGCGCACCTGAACGAGCTGAGCCGCAGAGACTCACTCTCCCTGGAGGAGGTCACGCACCTGCGCGCCAAAGCAGGCGGCTGGACCGAGGATCACGCGCAAGGGTGGGCCGATGGATTCGCCGAGGGAAGGGCGACTGCGGTCCTGAGGGTCCTGCAAGGCCGAGGCATCCACGTCACCGGCACCACGTGGGAACGTGTCACCTCCTGCTCCGACCTGGCCACCCTCACCCATTGGCTGAAGCGGTCCATGACGGTCGACAGAGCCGCGGACCTGTTCATCGAAGAACGGGATGCCCGCGAGGGCAGGAAGTGAACCGCAGCTCCGATGCCGGAAAGTGAACGGGCCCGGAATCCCGCCCTCGGGAATCCGGGCCCTCACTCGACAACCGTCGATTACTTCGGCTGCGGCTTGTTCACCGACAGGTGCAGTTCCTTCAGGCGCGACGCGTCCAGCTCCGTCGGGGCGCCCATCATGAGGTCCTGGGCGTTGCCGTTGAGCGGGAAGGCGATGGTCTCGCGGATGTTGGGCTCGTCCGCGAGGAGCATGACGATGCGGTCGACGCCCGGGGCGATGCCGCCGTGCGGCGGGGCGCCGAAGCGGAAGGCGCGGAGCATGCCCGCGAACTTCTCCTCGACCGTCTCGCGGTCGTAGCCCGCGATCTCGAAGGCCTTGAGCATGATCTCCGGGTCGTGGTTCCGGATCGCGCCGGAGGACAGCTCGACGCCGTTGCAGACGATGTCGTACTGCCAGCCCAGGATGTCCAGCGGGTCCTGGTTCTCCAGGGCCTCCAGGCCGCCCTGCGGCATGGAGAACGGGTTGTGCGAGAAGTCGATCGTGCCGGTCTCCTCGTCCCGCTCGTACATCGGGAAGTCGACGATCCAGCAGAAGCGGAAGACGCCGTCCTCGAAGTGGCCGGCACGGCGAGCCGCCTCGACGCGGACCGCGCCCATGATCTTCGAGACGTCGTCGAACTCGCCCGCGCCGAAGAAGACCGCGTGGCCCGGGGCCAGCGAAAGGCGCTTGGTCAGCTCCGCGACGTTGTCCTCGGTGAGGAACTTGGCGATCGGGCCGGTCAGCGAACCGTCCTCACCGACGCGGACCCAGGCCAGGCCCTGCGCGCCCTGCGCGACCGCGAACTCACCGAGCTGGTCGAAGAACTTGCGCGGCTGGGCGGAGACGTCCGGCACCGGCAGGGCACGCACGTGCTTGCCCGCGAAGGCCTTGAACGCCGAGCCCTCGAAGACGTCGGTGATGTCCACCAGCTCCAGCTTGGCGCGCAGGTCCGGCTTGTCGGAGCCGTACTTGAGCATCGCCTCGCGGAACGGGATGCGTGGGAAGGGGGAGGTGACGTGGCGTCCGCCGCCGAACTCCTCGAAGAGCTCCGTCATGAGCTTCTCGATCGGCTGGAAGATGTCCTCCTGCTCGACGAAGCTCATCTCGACGTCGAGCTGGTAGAACTCGCCCGGCGAGCGGTCGGCGCGGGCGTCCTCGTCGCGGAAGCAGGGCGCGATCTGGAAGTAGCGGTCGAAGCCCGAGATCATCAGCAGCTGCTTGAACTGCTGCGGCGCCTGCGGCAGGGCGTAGAAGCGGCCCGGGTGGACGCGGGACGGGACGACGTAGTCGCGCGCACCCTCGGGGGAGGTGGCGGACAGGATCGGCGTCGCCATCTCGTTGAAGCCCATCGCGGACATCTTCTGGCGCATGGCGGAGATGACCGCCGTACGCAGCATGATGTTGCGGTGCATGCGCTCGCGGCGCAGGTCCAGGAAGCGGTACTCCAGACGCCGCTCCTCGTTGACCCCGTCCTCGGTGTTGATCGTGAAGGGGAGGGGGGCGGCCGCGCCCAGCACCTCGACCTCGCCGACCTCGACCTCGATCTCACCGGTGGGCAGCTCGGTGTTGATGTTCTCGGCGCCGCGGGAGACGACCGTGCCGTCGATGCGGACGACGGTCTCCTTGGACAGCTTGTCCAGGGCCTCGTACGCGGGCGTGCCCGGGCGGGCGACGAGCTGCGTGATGCCGTGGTGGTCGCGCAGATCGATGAAGAGGATGCCGCCCAGGTCGCGCCGATTGTGCAGCCAGCCGCTCAGCCGGACGTCGGTGCCGACGTCAGAGGCGCGGAGCTCGCCGCAGGTGTGGGACCTGTACCGATGCATCGTCGTTCATCCAGTCTTCGCGGATCGGGTGGCTTGTTTCACGTGAAACTCTCCCCCAGCGTACCGGGCACCCCAAGGTCGCCTCCCCACCATTGACGCCATCCACCAGCGGCAGACGCGGCACGGGCGGCGGACGGGATGACCTCGGATCATGTGTGGCACGTTCCGATCCCGTCTTCTTAAAGTGGGGCAATGCGAACAGACGAGCCGCTGCCCGCCGTGGCGGACGTCCTCACCGTCCTCGCGACCGGGGTGTGGCGCTGGGACACCGCCACCGGCCTGGTCAGCGTGGACGCGGAGGCGGCACGGCTCCTCGGGCTGCCCGCCGCGCCGGCCACCCTCACCGAGGCCCAGGTGCGGTCCCGCCTCCACCCCGTCGACTGGAACGAGATCACCGGCGTGGTCCAGCTCGCCGCCGCCGAGGACACCCTCGCCGAGGTGCGGATCCGGGTCATGGACGGGCACGGCCGCATCGTGCGGGTCGTCCGCAGCCGGTCCAAGCCGTCCTTCGACACCGACCGGAGGACGTACGAACTGATCGGCACCCTCCAGGAGGTCACCGAGCCGACCCCGGGCACCCCGGCCGGCCGCCGCGCGGTCCACGGCGACTGGCGGCGCTCACGCGAGGCGTTCCTGCTGGACGCGGGCCGGGCGTTGGCCGAGGCGCGGTCCACCCAGGAGGTGCTGCGGGTCGCGGCCGGGCTGTCGATGCCGGGGTTCACACCCGACGGGCTCGCCGTGTTCGGGGTGGAGGGCGACCACCTGACGATCATCGGCCACCACGGGCAGAAGCTCGGCGACGAGGCGCCCTTCTTCCACATGCCGCTGGAGACCGACTACCCGGCCACGGAGGTCGTCCGCACCGGCCGCGCCGTCTATCTCTCCTCGCCCGAGGAGTACGAGTCCCGCTACCCGCTGACCTGGCCGCTCGCCGCGCCCTTCCGCCGCCAGTCCTGGGCGTTCCTGCCGCTGACGGCGGGCGGCCGCACGATGGGCGCCTGGCTCGCGGCCTTCACCCACCCGGTCGCCTTCACCCCCGACGAGCGATCCGTGCTGACGACCGTGGCCCGCATGCTCGCCCAGGCCCTGTCCCGTGCCGAGGCCACCGAGTCGGTACGGGAGCTGACCGACGGGCTCCAGCGCTCCATGCTGCCCGTCCTCGGCCCGGACATCCCCGGCATGCGCCTCGCCGCCCGCTACATCCCGACGGGCGGCGGTCTCCAGGTCGGCGGCGACTGGTACGACGTGATCCCGCTGCCCTCGGGGCGCCGCGCGCTCGTCATCGGGGACGTGCAGGGGCACGACGTACGGGCCGCCGGGCTGATGGGCCAGCTGCGGATCGCGCTACGGGCCTACGCCGCCGAGGGCCACCGCCCCGACGCCGTCCTCTCCCGCGCCTCCCGTTTCCTGCACGGGATCACCGGCGGCGACCAGTCCGCCGACCCGCGCTTCGCGACCTGCCTCTATCTGGAGACCGACCCGGCGTCCGGCGTGCTGGAGATCGCCCGCGCCGGGCACCCGGAGCCGGTGATACGCCTGGGGGACGGCACGGTCGTGACCCGGCCGACCTCGGGCGGGCTGCCGCTGGGCATCGACCCGGACGCCGACTACCCGACGACACGGTTCACGCTGGAGCCCGGCGAGACCATGATGATCTGCACCGACGGGCTGATCGAGACCGGCGGCCACGACATGGAGAGCGGCTGGCGGCGCCTGCGCGCCATCCTGGAGAACCACGAGGGAACCCTGGAGGCGCTCGCCGAGGGGCTGGTGCAGGGCGTGCACGGGCCGTCCTCCCACCACACCACCGGCCCGCTCGCCGACCGGCGCGAGGACGACATCGCCCTCCTGCTGCTGCACCGGCCGGGGGAGGAGACCGGCACCCTCGTCCCGCGGCCGACGGTCCGGCGCACGCTGCTGGGGGTGGCCCAGGCCGAACCCGAGCGGATCGCCGAGGCCCGCCGGCATCTGCGCGAGCTGCTGCACGACTGGGCCTCGCCCGACCAGGTCGACTCCGCGGTCCTGCTGCTCTCCGAGCTGCTCACCAACGTCCTCGTGCACACCGACACCGACGCCGCGCTGCTCGTCGAGGTCAGCGGCGATCCGGGCGAGCGGCGGCTGAAGGTCGAGGTCACGGACGCCGGCGACGACCTGCCGCACAAGCGGCGCCCGGGCGAGCTGGCCTCCTCCGGCCGCGGCCTGATGCTGATCGAACTGCTCGCGGACGCCTGGGGCGTGGACCCGCGGGGCGAGGGCAAGAGCATCTGGTTCGAGCTGTACGAGGCGCAGTGAGGCGCGACCGACGGCAGGCGTACGGCGTCACTCCCCGGCGCCGTACCGCACCCTGAGCTCGTGCACGATCCCGAAGCCGGCCGCGGTCAGCGGGACCGCGAGCAGCATCCCGAGGATCCCGGCCACGGAGGCCCCAGCAGTGATCGCCACCATGACGACCGCCGGATGCATCTGCACGGTGCGGCTCTGGATCAACGGCTGGAGCACGTGCCCCTCCAGCATCTGCACGGCGATGACGACCCCGAGTGCCCACAGCGCGATCACGAACCCCCGGTCGGCCAGCGCGACCAGCACGGCCACCGCACCGGAGAGGAAGGCGCCGAGATAGGGGATGTACGCGGTGACGAAGACGAGCGCGCCGAGGCCGGGCGCGCCGGGGACCCGCAGGACGAGCAGGCCGATGGTGATGCAGATGGCGTCGATGAGGGCGATGAGCGTGGTCCCGCGCATGAAGCCCTCGACCCGCTCGAAGGCCCGCCGCGCCATGGCCTCCAGCAGACCGGCGGTGCCGTGCGGGGCGACGGTCCTCAGCGCCCGCAGGGCGCGCGGTGAGTCGCGCAGGAAGAAGAAGGAGAGCAGCAGCGCCAGGACGGCCTCGGCGATGCCCTCGCCGACCACGCTCACCCCGCTGATGACGTTGGAGGCGGCCGTCCCGCCGAACTTACGGAGCAGGTCCCCGGAGTTGGTGGCGAGGTCGTCGAGCGAGGTGCCGGCCGCGCCGAAGCGCTCGGCGAGCGACTTGGCGGCGTCGCGCAGCGAGGAGATGATCTGGTCCCCGCTGTCGACCAGCGCGGAGACGACGATGTAGACGGCGCCGCCGACCACCGCCACGACCGCGACGCAGGTGAGCCCGGCCGCCAGCGACCGGTTCACCCCGGCCCGCGCGAGCCGCACGTACAACGGCCTGAGCAGTGCGGTCCCCAGCAGGGCGAGCATCACCGGCACGACGGCCGTACGGAACGTCACGATCAGCTGGATCCCGACGTACACGACCCCGGCGACCAGCAGGATCACCACGCACCAGACGGCGAGACGGCGGACGGGGTCGGGGAGCAGTCGGCTGGGATCCGGCACGCTCCCAGCGGATCACAGGCGGGGCGGGCTGTCCTGCGCGGACGGCCCGCCCGGGTGACACGGCGTCAGGCAGGGCGGCCCGCTCAAGCCGCCCGTTCCGGCCTCCATCAGGGCGGCAGCCGCCTGCGGGTCGACCTCGTCGGTGCCGGGCGTCACCAGCTCGACGCCGATCATCAACCCGAGCCCGCGCACCTCCCGTACGCCGGGCAGCCGCGCGGCGACCGACCGCAGCCGCTCGATGAGCAGCCCACCGACGCCCGCGCCGCCGGAGCGCCGAAGCCGCCGGAGCCGAGCCAGGGGCGGTGCCCCAGCTCGGCCCTGGCTCGGCCCTCGGGTGATTCGGGGTCAGGCCGTCGGCCCTTCCTCGGTCATGCCGTGCACCGCCGGGATGTTGCCGAAGCGGCCCTTCTGGAAGTCCTCGAAGGCCTGCTGGAGCTCCTGGCGGGTGTTCATCACGAACGGTCCGTAGTGCGCCATGGGCTCGCGGATCGGACGTCCGCCGAGCAGCACGACCTCCATGGCCGGCGTGTTCGAGTCCTGCTTCTCGTCCGCGCGGACGGTGAGCGAGGAGCCTTCCCCGAAGACGGCGGTCTGGCCCAGGTGGACCGGGCGGCGCTCGGCGCCGACGGAGCCGCGGCCCGCAAGGACGTACGCGAGACCGTTGAAGTCCTCGCGCCAGGGCAGGGTGAGTTCCGCACCCGGCGCCACCGTCGCGTGGACCATCGTGATCGGCGTGTGCGTGATGCCGGGACCGGCGTGGCCGTCCAGCTCACCGGCGATGACCCGCAGCAGCGCGCCGCCGTCGGGGGTGGTGAGCAGCTGGACGCTGCCGCCGCGGATGTCCTGGTAGCGCGGCGCCATCATCTTGTCCTTGGCCGGGAGGTTCACCCACAGCTGGAGGCCGTGGAAGAGCCCGCCGGACATCACCAGCGCCTCCGGCGGGGCCTCGATGTGCAGCAGGCCCGAGCCGGCGGTCATCCACTGGGTGTCGCCGTCGGTGATGGTGCCGCCACCACCGTGGCTGTCCTGGTGGTCGAAGGTCCCGTCGATGATGTACGTGACCGTCTCGAAGCCACGGTGGGGGTGCCACGGGGTGCCCTTGGGCTCGCCCGGCGCGTAGTCCACCTCACCCATCTGGTCCATCATGATGAACGGGTCGAGGTGGCGGTAGTTGATTCCGGCGAACGCGCGGCGCACCGGGAAGCCCTCACCCTCGAAACCGCTCGGCGCGGTCTGGACGGCGAGCACCGGGCGGGCCACCGCGTCGGCCGGTGCAGTCACGCGGGGAAGCGCCAGCGGGTTCTCGACAGTCACTGCAGGCATGTCAGTACCTCCTTAGTGCGCCCACTTTAGTTGAGCGTTGAACTTTTCGCCAGTCATAACAGAGAAGGCCCGGAGGGAATTCCCTCCGGGCCTCAAGGCAGCGTCGGCGCTGGTCAGCCGTACATCCGCCGCATCGCGAACTCCACCATCTGCTCGACGGCCTTGGCGTCGAAGACCATGCGGTGCTCGCCCTCCATGTCCAGGACGAAGCCGTAGCCGGTCGGCAGCAGGTCGATCACCTCGGCTCCGGTGATCACGAAGTACTTGGACTCCTTGCCCGCGTACCGGCGCAGCTCCTTGAGCGTGGTGAACATCGGGATCACCGGCTGCTGGGTGTTGTGCAAGGCAAGAAAGCCGGGGTTGTCGCCGCGGGGGCAGTAGACCTTGGACGTGGCGAACACCTGCTGGAAGTCCTCGACGGACATCTGCCCGGTGGTGAAGGCGCGCACCGCATCCGCGAGCGACGGCGCGGACGGCTCCGGGTAGAGCGGCGACTGCTGCCCGTACCCGCCGGCGCCGCCGGACATGTTCTGCTGCGGCTGGGCGTACTGCTGCTGAGCGCTCTGGTCGTAGCCGTACATGCGCGCAAGCGTACCGAGAGGCGCCGGGCCCGCGATGCCCGTATGCGGAGCTACCCGCGGTACCGCTCGCACCGCCGTCCGTAGACCCGGATCACACTTGGCCCGACCGGGTTGCGCTTTATTACTGGCGGGTAGCATCATCCCAGTAGCTACTTGTTGGTACGTGAACCAGTCGCGAGGAGTCAGTGCCTCGCCGAGTCCGATACGGAGCCGTCACATGGGGCACTACAAGCCGAATCTCCGCGACATCGAGTTCAACCTCTTCGAGGTGCTCGGACGCGACAAGCTGTACGGCACCGGCCCGTTCGCCGAGATGGACACGGACACCGCGAAGAGCGTCCTCGAGGAGCTGACGCGCCTCGCGGAGAACGAGCTGGCCGCCTCCTTCGCCGACGCCGACCGCAACCCGCCGGTCTTCGACCCGGAGACGAACACCGCGCCCGTCCCGGCGGCCTTCAAGAAGAGCTACAAGGCCTTCATGGACTCCGAGTACTGGCGCCTCGGCATTCCGGAGGAGATCGGCGGCACCACCGCTCCCCCGTCGCTGATCTGGTCGTACGCGGAGCTGATCCTCGGCTCGAACCCGGCGATCTGGATGTACGCCTCCGGCCCCGCGTTCGCGCGCATCCTCTTCGAGGAGGGCACCGAGGAGCAGAAGAAGTGGGCCCAGATCGCGGTCGACAGGACCTGGGGCTCCACCATGGTGCTCACCGAGCCCGACGCGGGCTCGGACGTCGGCGCCGGCCGCACCAAGGCGATCCAGCAGGAGGACGGCTCCTGGCACATCGAGGGCGTCAAGCGCTTCATCACGTCCGGTGAGCACGACATGGAGGAGAACATCCTCCACTACGTCCTCGCCCGCCCCGAGGGCGCCGGCCCCGGCACCAAGGGCCTGTCCCTCTTCCTCGTCCCGAAGTACCTCTTCGACTTCGAGACCGGCGAGCTGGGTGAGCGCAACGGCGTCTACGCCACCAACGTCGAGCACAAGATGGGCCTGAAGGCCTCCAACACCTGCGAGATGACCTTCGGCGACCGTCACCCCGCCAAGGGCTGGCTGATCGGCGACAAGCACGACGGCATCCGCCAGATGTTCCGCATCATCGAGTTCGCCCGCATGATGGTCGGCACGAAGGCGATCTCGACGCTGTCGACCGGCTACCTCAACGCGCTGGAGTACGCCAAGGAGCGCGTCCAGGGCCCGGACCTCGCGCAGTTCATGGACAAGACCGCGCCCAAGGTCACCATCACGCACCACCCCGACGTACGCCGCTCGCTGATGACGCAGAAGGCGTACGCGGAGGGCATGCGCGCCCTCGTCCTCTACACCGCCTCGATCCAGGACGCGATCGCGGTCAAGGAGGCGAACGGCGAGGACGCCAAGACCGAGCACGCGCTGAACGACCTGCTCCTGCCGATCGTCAAGGGCTACGGCTCCGAGAAGGGCTACGAGCAGCTCGCCCAGTCGCTGCAGACCTTCGGCGGCTCCGGCTTCCTGCAGGAGTACCCGATCGAGCAGTACATCCGCGACGCCAAGATCGACACCCTCTACGAGGGCACGACCGCGATCCAGGGCCAGGACTTCTTCTTCCGGAAGATCGTCCGCAACCAGGGCGCCGCGCTGAACGGCATCGCCGAGGACATCAAGAAGTTCCTGGCGCTCGGCACCGGCGGCGAGGAGCTGGCGGGCGCCCGCGAGCAGCTCGCCAAGGCCGCCGTCGAGCTGGAGGCGATCGTCGGCCTGATGCTGACCGACCTCGCGGCCACCGAGCAGGACGTCAAGAACATCTACAAGGTGGGCCTCAACAGCACCCGCCTGCTGCTGGCCTCCGGTGACGTGATCGTCGGCTACCTGCTCCTCAAGGGCGCGGCCATCGCCGCCGAGAAGCTGCAGACGGCGTCGGCGAAGGACAAGGCCTTCTACACCGGCAAGATCGCGGCGGCGAAGTTCTTCGCGGCCAACGTCCTGCCGGGCGTCACCCTCGCCCGCAAGATCTCGGAGAACGTCGAGCTGGACCTGATGGAGCTGGACGAGGCCGCGTTCTGACCGGCGTCCCGCTCGTCCGACCGACGACCAGCGCGGGCCCGCTCCCCTCACCGGGAGCGGGCCCGCGCCCGTCGTGGACCCGCCCCGCCACACACCGCCCGCGGGGCCCTCGTACGCCCTCGTCCAGGCCGATCGCTCTCGCCCGCGGGGCTCCGCGTAACGCCGCCGACCGGACTGCGATGGCCCTCGCCCGCGGGGCCCGTGTACCCCGTCGACCAGCCCTCGTACGTCGTTAAGGTGAACCCATGAGCGCACCAGCCCGGTTCGACCGCGGCCACACCGACGACCTGATGTCCTTCCTGGCGGCCGGACCGTCGCCGTACCACGCCGTGGCGAACGCCGCCGAGCGGCTGGAGAAGGCCGGATTCCGCCAGGTCGCCGAGACGGACGCCTGGGACGGGACCAGCGGCGGCAAGTACGTGCTGCGCGGCGGTGCCATCGTGGCCTGGTACGTCCCCGAGGGCGCCGCGCCCCACACGCCGTTCCGGATCGTCGGCGCGCACACCGACTCCCCCAACCTGCGGGTCAAGCCGCTGCCCGACAGCGGGGCGCACGGCTGGCGCCAGATCGCCGTCGAGATCTACGGCGGACCGCTGCTGAACTCCTGGCTCGACCGCGACCTCGGTCTCGCGGGCCGGCTGACCCTGCGCGACGGCTCCACCCGGCTGGTGAACATCGACCGGCCGCTGCTGCGCGTGCCGCAGCTCGCCATCCACCTGGACCGGTCGGTGACCGCGGAGGGCCTGAAGCTCGACAAGCAGCGGCACATGCAGCCGATCTGGGGCATGGGCGACGACGTGCGCGACGGCGACCTCATCGCCTTCCTGGAGGAGGAGAGCGGGCTGCCGGCGGGCGAGGTGGCCGGCTGGGACCTGATGACGCACTCCGTGGAGCCCCCGGCCTACCTGGGCCGCGACCGCGAGCTGGTGGCCGGCCCGCGCATGGACAACCTGCTGTCCGTGCACGCCGGTACGGTGGCCCTGGCGGCGGTGGCGACCTCCGGTACCGCCCTGCCCTACATCCCGGTGTTCGCCGCCTTCGACCACGAGGAGAACGGCTCCCAGTCGGACACCGGCGCCGACGGCCCGCTGCTCGGCTCGGTCCTGGAGCGCTCGGTGTTCGCGCGCGGCGGCTCGTACGAGGACCGGGCGCGCGCCTTCGCGGGCACCGTCTGCCTGTCCTCCGACACGGGCCACGCCGTGCATCCCAACTACGCGGAGCGGCACGACCCGACGCACCACCCGCGCGTCAACGGCGGCCCGATCCTCAAGGTCAACGTCAACAACCGCTACGCAACGGACGGTTCGGGCCGGGCGGTGTTCGCCGCCGCCTGCGAGAAGGCGGACGTGCCCTTCCAGTCGTTCGTCTCCAACAACTCCATGCCGTGCGGCACCACGATCGGCCCCATCACGGCGGCCCGGCACGGCATCCGCACGGTGGACATCGGCGTCGCGATCCTCTCGATGCACAGCGCACGCGAACTGTGCGGCGCGCAGGACCCGTTCATGCTGGCGAACGCCCTGGTGGCCTTCCTGGAAGGCTAGGGCCTGTCGTTTGGATCATCCCGGCGTCGCGGGGCCTGGCACGCACATCTGCCGCGTTGTCGTCGGTTGCCAACTCCCCCACGCTCGGCTCCGCTCGCGCGGGGGGACCCCCATCGCGTTGACGCCCTCCTCCGCCTTGCAGCTGCACGCACCAGACCCCGCTCGGGTCGGTCGGGAAGTACCGCACCTCACAGCCGGCCTGATCCAAACGACAGACCCTAGTTCGCCCTCCCGGTCACCGGCCCCGTCCGGGCGGCGACCCGCATAGCCCGCGTGACCGGGGGTACCCGACCTCGACCGGAACCACCGGACCTACCGGAACTACCGGACGGGGAGGCGAAGTTCATGGGGCTCGGCGGGTGCATCCTGCTCATGGCCGTAGGCGCCATTCTGGCGTTCGCAACCGACTGGGACATGCCAGGGGTGAACGTCCACCTGGTGGGCGTCATCCTGATGATCGTCGGCCTGATCGGTGTCGCCACCTTCAGCGGCATCGCCCGGCGCCGGCGCGTGGTGGTGCCGCCGCCCACGACCGTGGTCGAGGACGAACGGCACCACCATCACCACCGCAGCGGCGACGGATACAGCGACGGTTACGGCGTCTGAGCGGCGTCCATGCCCGCGAGGACCAGCGGCAGCCGGGCGGCCCCGCCCTCGGTGATCCGCACCGGCACGCCCCAGTCCTGCTGGTGGACGTGGCAGGCGGGGTACTCGTTGGCCGGATCGTCGTCACAGGACGCGGCCATCGCGGAGACGTGCAGCACGCCCTCGGTCAGCTCCGGGTTGAGCTCCAGGGTGCGGGAGAGGTCCGTGTCCGCGCCCTCGCCGGAGCACAGCAGCTCGGGCGGGGTCGAGGAGACCAGCAGCCGGGTGGAGGGGCCGTAGCGCAGGTCCAGCTTCTGGCCGGGCGGCGCCTGGAAGATGACGTCCAACCGCAGCGTGCCGGGGGCCACTTCCGTGGCCGCCCGCTGCGTGCGGTGGGCGACGGACTCGACGCGCACGGCCTCCTCGGGCAGGCGCAGCCGGGTCAGGCGGTGGCCAGCGGACTCGACGACCACGATGTCGTCGCCGACGAGTACGGCGTCGCTGGGCTCACGCAAGTCGGTGGCCAGTGTGGTGACTTCGCCGGTCGCGGGGTCGTAGCGGCGCAGCGCGTGGTTGTACGTGTCGCTGACCGCGACCGAGCCGTCGGGGAGCGCGGTGACGCCCAACGGGTGCTGGAACAGGGCCTGTTCAGCGGCGCCGTCACGGTGGCCGAAGTCGAACAGGCCGGTGCCGACGGCGGTGTGGACGTGACCGTCGAGGTCCACCCAGCGCAGCGCGGACGTCTCGGAGTCGGCGAGCCAGAGCCGGTCGGCGGTGGCGGCGAGCCCGGACGGCTGGGCGAACCAGGCCTCGGCGCCGGGTCCGTCGACGAGACCCTCGTTGGTCGTGCCGGCCGCGACACCGACGATGCCCGCCTGGGGGTCGTACGCCCACAGCTGGTGCACGCCCGCCATGGCGATCCAGACCTTGCCGCCGAAGACGGTCACGTCCCACGGCGAGGACAGGTCGATCTCGCGGGCCGGGCCGTCGGTCGCCGAGCCCTGCCACCACTGCCGGCCGGTGCCCGCGAGGGTCGTCACCTCGCCGGTGGCGAGATCGAGGCGGCGCAGGGCGTGGTTGACGGTGTCGGCGACGACCACGGAGGTGTCGTCGAGGAGGGCGAGTCCCTGCGGCTCGTTGAAGGACGCCTGCTCGGGGCCGCCGTCGGCGAGCCCGCGACCGCCGGAGCCGATACGCCGCACGACGGTCTCGCCGTCCTCGGCGAGCTCGACGAGCTGGTGCCGGGTGGTGTCGCTGACCAGGAAGTTCCCGCCGGGCAGAACGAGGGCCTTGCCGGGAAAGCGCAGGGCGGTCGGCTCGGGCTCCGGCGCCACGTACGGCCCGTCGCCCCGGCGCAGGGTGCCCTTGGCCTCGTGCTCGGCCTCCAGCTCCGCCACGAGGCGCTCGATGGCGTGAGCATGCCCCTCACCGCCGTGCTGGGCGACGATGTACCCCTCGGGGTCGATCACGACCAGCGTCGGCCACGCCCGCACCGCGTACTGCTTCCAGGTGGCCAACTCGGGGTCGTCCAGCACGGGGTGCTCGACGCCGTACCGCTCGACCGCGTCGACGACCGCCTGATGATCGGCCTCGTGCACGAACTTCGGCGAGTGCACACCGATCACGACGACCGTGTCCCGGTGCTTCTCCTCCAGCTCGCGCAGCTCGTCGAGGACGTGCAGGCAGTTGATGCAGCAGAACGTCCAGAAGTCGAGGATGACGATGCGTCCACGCAGGTCGGCGAGGCTGTACTCGGTACCACCGGTGTTCAGCCAGCCGCCCTTGCCGATCAGCTCGGGGGCACGGACCCGGGCGCGTCGGGGAGCCGGGGCAGGGGATATGTCGCTCATGGATCAAGGGTGCCACTTGACGCCGGCGCGGAGCGCTGGGGCCGGGGCCGGGCCGCCGCGGCCTTTCGTAGACCCGTCGGCCTACCGGCCGCGTTTCGTGGCGGTCCCCGGGGAAGCGGTAACGGTATGAGATTCCTCGTACGCGACCGGCTCCTCGGCTTCGGTGACGACTACTGGATCGAGGACGAGCACGGCACCAAGGTGTTCCTCGTCGACGGCAAGGCCATGCGGCTGCGGGACACCTTCGAGCTGAAGGACACGCGCGGGCGGGTCCTGATCGACATCCACCAGAAGATGATCGCCGTGCGGGACACGATGGTGATCGAGCGGGACGGCGGCCCCCTGGCGACCGTCCGGCGCAAGCGGCTGTCCCTGCTGCGCAACCACTACCGGGTGTTCCTGGCGGACGGCAGCGAGCTGGACGTCAGCGGCAAGATCCTCGACCGCGAGTTCGCCGTCGAGTACGACGGTGAGCTGCTCGCCGTGATCTCGCGGCGCCGGCTGCACGTCCGGGAGACGTACGAGCTCGATGTCGTCCGGGACGACGCCGACGCGGCGCTGCTGATCGCGGTGACGGTGTGCGTGATCCATCTCGCCGAGAAGGAGCGGGAGAAGGAGCACGGGGAGGACGCGGGCGACGGGGATTGAGAGGGCCGGGGGGGACGGGGGCTGAGGACGGCCGGGCCGGATCTCTCGCTAGCGCTTCGGGGGCGCCAGGCCGAGCATCCGGTCCTTCAGCGCCGGGAACTGCTCGCGGGTCGCGGCGACCTTCGCCGGATCGAAGTCGACGGTGAGGATCTCCTCACCGGGGCCCGCCTCGGCCAGCACCTCGCCCCAGGGATCGACCACGATCGAGTGACCCGCCTGTGGAACTCCCGCATGCGTCCCGGCCGTTCCACAAGCAAGGACGTACGCCTGGTTCTCGACCGCCCGCGCCTGGGCCAGCAACGTCCAGTGCGCGCGGCGGCGTTCGGGCCAGCCCGCCGGGATCACCAGGGTCTCGGCGCCGGCGTCGACGAGGGAGCGGAACAGTTCGGGGAAACGGAGGTCGTAGCAGGTGGCCACGCCGAGCGTGGTCTCGGGGAGCCGGACCGTCACCAGGTCACGCCCGGCGCCCATCAGCACGGCCTCGCCCTGGTCGAAGCCGAAGCGGTGGATCTTGCGGTAGGCGGCGGCCAGTTCGCCGGAGGGGGAGAAGATGAGAGACGTGTTGTAGAGGGGGCCTTCGGGGGCTCGCTCCGGGATGGAACCGGCGTGCAGCCACACCCCGGCGTGCGCGGCGGCCTTCGCCATCGCCTCGTACGTCGGACCGTCGAGCGGCTCGGCCTCCCGGCCGAACTCCTCGTACGCGAAGGCGCCCGTCGTCCACAGTTCGGGGAGCACCACGAGATCGGCCGCGCCGGCCTGATCCCGCACCAGCGAGGCCACCCGCGCTCGACGGGATTCGACCGATTCCTCCGGGTCTACGGCGATCTGAATCAGCGAAGCGCGCACACTACCACCGTCCTGGCATTCGAGCGGTCCACACGGGCCTACGATCGTCACACGAAAGCACTGCCGGGCTGCCCCGCAGCGGCGTAACTTGGGGGTCCTCCTTGCTCGAGCCTAACCGAGAGCGTGGGGGCGTCCCGAGCCACCGCCCTGCAGCCGCCTCCCGCTGACACCGCCGCCACAACCTGCCCGAGTTCCCACCGCCGAGGGGTCCCGTTCCGTGAGTCTGCATCCCACCCTCCAGCCCTACGCCGATGCCTGGACGCACTCCATCGAAGCGATATCCGAGCTGGTGCAGCCGCTTGTGGAGGGCGAGTGGAACCAGCGGACCCCCTGCCCGGGCTGGTCCGTGCGCGACGTCGTCTCGCACGTCATCGGCCTGGACTGCGAGATGCTCGGCGACCCGCGCCCCATCCACACGCTGCCCCGCGACCTGTTCCACGTCACGAACGACCACCAGCGCTACATGGAGATGCAGGTCGACGTCCGCCGCCATCACACGGCGCCGGAGATGACGTCCGAGCTTGAGTACACGGTCATCCGCCGCAACCGCCAGCTGCGCAACGAGTCCCGCGACCCCGGCACCAAGGTGCGCGGCCCGCTGGGCGTCGAGACGACGCTGGAGGAGTCCATGCGCAACCACGCCTTCGTCGTGTGGGTGCACGAGCAGGACCTGCGCGCCTCCCTCGGCCGCCCCGGCAACCTCGACTCGCCGGGAGCGCACGTCGCCCGGGATGTGCTGCTCGCCGAGCTGCCGCGCGTGGTCGCGGGCGAGGCGCACGCGCCGCGCAGTTCGGCCATCGTCTTCGACGTGCACGGCCCCATCGAGTTCCTGCGCACCATCCGCGTCGACATCCAGGGCCGCGGCACCCTGGAGACCGCCCCCGCCCTCGGCCCGGCGGCCTCCTTCACCCTCGACTGGGAGACGTACGTCCGCCTGGCCTGCGGCCGGGTGACGCCGGAGGGCGTGGCGGACCGGGTGAAGGCGGAGGGCGACCCGGAGCTGACGGCGGCGATCCTGCGCCACTTCGCGGTCACGTCGTAGCCGCGCCGCCGCATCGGGGCCTCTCAGCGGGGCCTCGCGGCGCCCTGCCTACGCGGGAACGTGCACCGTCTCCACCCGGCTGGCGACCAGCCGTTCCCGCTCCCGGCGCGCGGCGCGCCTGCCCAGTCGCAGGATCTGGCTCACGCCCAGGGCCTGGAGCACGAACACTGCCGAGAAGGCGATCCGGTAGTTGTCGCCGGTGGCATCCAGCAGGACACCGATCGCGAACAGCGTGGTCATCGACGCGGTGAAGCCGCCGATGTTGGTGATGCCGGCCGCCGTGCCCTGCCGCTCGGGCGGGTTGGCCGGGCGGGCGAAGTCGAAGCCGATCATCGACGCCGGGCCGCACGCGCCCAGTACCACGCACATGGCCACCAGCAGCCACATCGGCGCGTGGTCCCCGGGGTGGACGAGGGGCGCCGCCCAGGCGACGGCGGTCGCCGCGACCGTGCCCAGCGTCAGCGGCAGCCGCGCCGCGTGGTGCCGGGCGAGGATCTGGCCGTAGACGAGGCCGATCACCATGTGGGACAGCACCACCAGGGTCAGCAGTTCGCCGGCCGTGGCCCGGCTGAGGCCCTGCGCCTCGACCAGATACGGCAGGCCCCACAGCAGCAGGAACACCATCGCCGGGAACTGGGTGGTGAAGTGCACCCACATGCCCAGCCGGGTCCCCGGCTCGCGCCAGGCCGCGGCGATCTGCCGGCGCACGTAGGCGGCGCCCTGGTGCGGGAAGGGCTCGGGCTCGGACCCCTCGGGGTGGTCCTTCAGGAAGAGCAGGACCAGCACGAGGACGACCGCTCCGGCGAGCGCGCTGCCCGCGAACGCCCCGGTCCAGCCGACGCTGTTGAGCAACCGGGCCAGTACCAGCGTCGAGATCAGGTTGCCCGCCATGCCGACCAGGCTGGCGAGCTGCGCGATCAGCGGGCCGCGCCGCGCGGGGAACCAGCGCGTGCCGAGCCGCAGCACGCTGATGAACGTCATCGCGTCCCCGCACCCGAGCAGCGCGCGCGAGGCGAGCGCGGTGCCGTAGGTGGGGGAGAACGCGAAGCCCAGCTGGCCGGCCGTGAAGAGCAGTGCCCCGAGCGCCAGCACCTTCTTGGTGCCGAGCCGGTCGACCAGCAGGCCCACGGGTATCTGCATGCCCGCGTAGACGAGCAGTTGGAGGATCGAGAACGTCGACAGGGCCGAGGCGCCCACGTGGAAACGTTCCACCGCGTCGAGGCCGGCGACGCCCAGGGACGTACGGAAGATGACGGCGACGAAGTAGACCGCGACGCCGATGCCCCAGACCGCGACCGCTCGGGAGCCGCCGAGGGCGTCCCGGGAGGGGGGCCCGCCGGGCATCGGGGAAGGGGCGCCGGGGAGACCGGTTCCGCTCATCGGACCTCGCCCCGCGCCAGGTTCGAGACCCAGCTGACGTGGCGGTGCACGACCGCGACGGCCGCCTCCGGATCGCCCGAGCGCAGGGCGTCGAGGATCTCCTCGTGTTCGCTGAGCGTCTTGGCGATCCGGTCGGGGTGGGACTGCATGACGGCGACGCCCATCCGCAACTGGCGGTCGCGGAGCTGGTCGTAGAGGCGCGAGAGGATCTCGTTGCCGCCGCTGCGCACGATCTCGGCGTGGAAGCAGCGGTCGGAGACAGCGGCCCCGGCGAAGTCCCCGGCGGCGGCCTGCTCCTTCTGCCGGTCGAGCAGCTCCTCCAGGCGCGCGATCAGGGACGGCGGCGCGGGGACGGCCTTGCGCGCGGCGTGCTCCTCCACCAGGAGCCGGGTCTCGACGACATCGGCGATCTCCTGCGCGGAGACGGGCAGCACCAGGGCGCCCTTCTTCGGGTAGAGCCGGATCAGCCCCTCCACCTCGAGCCGCAGCAGCGCCTCGCGCACCGGGGTGCGCGAGACTCCGACGGCCTCGGCCAGTTCGCCCTCCGTGAGGAGCGTGCCGCCCTCGTAACGGCGGTCCAGGACGCCCTGTTTGACGTGGGTGTAGACGCGGTCGGCGGCGGGGGCCTGTTTCGCGGCCGTCTTCGCGGCGGCCTGGGGCGGAACAGGTGGGGCTGAAGGCATGCGCACATCATAGATACAACACGTACGCATGAGGGGGTCCGGTCCACGATGCGGACCGGAGCCGCCATCCGCCCCGCCGTCGTCACCGCTGCCGTCGCCGCACCTTCCGTGCGTACGGGCTTTTCGCGCTCCTGCGCGCCCCCGTACGCCCCTGCGGGCGCTCACACCACCACGGCGTCAGAAAAATCACGGGACTCCGCGCAACCTTCTGTGCCGTCCGGGTGTCTCATACGTGCGGCCTTACTCGCCCGTCACCCCAACTCGGCCGCACATCAGGGGCATTCAACGTAATCGGGGTACCTCTTTTGAAGACCAGCATGAAGAGCGGCATGAAGAGCGGCCGCTTCCGCAAGGCCGCCGCCGTCGCCATCACGTCCGGCGCGATGCTCGCGACCGGAGCCCTCACCGCGGCGCCCGCACAGGCCTTGACGACTCCGTCGATCGTGGCCGCCGGCGGCTACGTCATGAACAACTCCACCGGCACCTCGCTGTACACCAAGGCGGCGGACACCCGGCGCTCCACCGGCTCCACCACGAAGATCATGACCGCCAAGGTGGTGCTGGCGCAGCCGAACCTGAACCTGGACACCAAGGTCACGATCCCGAAGGGCGCGAGCGACTACATCGTCGCCAACAACGCCTCCTCGGCGCATCTGATCGTCGGCGATAAGGTCACCGTCCGTCAGCTGCTGTACGGCCTGATGCTGCCGTCCGGCTGCGACGCCGCCTACGTGCTCGCGGACAAGTTCGGCTCGGGCACCACCCGTTCCGCCCGCCAGCAGTCGTTCATCAGCAAGATGAACGCCGCCGCCGTGAACCTCGGCCTGAAGAACACGCACTTCGACTCGTTCGACGGCATCGGCCACGGCTCCAACTACTCGACGCCGCGCGACCTGACGAAGATCGCCAGCAGCGCGATGAAGAGCACCACGTTCCGCACGATCGTCAAGACCAAGTCGTACACGGCGAAGACGATCACCTCGTCCGGCAGCACCCGCACGATGGGAGCGTGGACCAATACGAACACGCTGCTGAGCAGCTACAGCGGCACCATCGGTGTGAAGACCGGCTCGGGCCCCGAGGCCAAGTACTGCCTGGTCTTCGCCGCGACCCGCGACGGCAAGACGGTCATCGGAACCGTTCTCGCCTCCTCCTCGGTCTCGCAGCGCGCCACCGACGCGACAAAGCTCCTGAACTACGGCTTCGCCAAGTGAACTACGGCTTGAGCGACGGCCTGCACCACGGCTCTGCCTCGCTGAGCTGACGTCACCGTGTATGCGAAGGGGCCTGCCGCACGATGCGGCAGGCCCCTTCGGCATCAGGCCACGCGTGGCGCGCTCACGCCCAGGTGATCAGCCGCTTCGGCTGCTCCAGGATCGCCGCCACGTCGGCGAGCACCTTCGAGCCCAGCTCGCCGTCCACCAGGCGGTGGTCGAAGCTCAGGGCCAGCGTGGTGACCTGACGCGGCTTCACCTTGCCCTTGTGGACCCACGGCTGGAGCTTGATCGCGCCGACCGCGAGGATCGCGGACTCGCCGGGGTTGAGGATCGGCGTACCGGTGTCGACGCCGAAGACGCCGACGTTGGTGATGGTGACCGTGCCGCCCTGCATCGCGGCGGGGGAGGTCTTGCCCTCCCGCGCCGTGGACACCAGCTCGCCGAGCGCCTCCGCCAGCTGCGGCAGCGTCTTGTCGTGGGCGTCCTTGATGTTCGGGACGATCAGTCCGCGCGGGGTGGCGGCCGCGATACCCAGGTTGACGTAGTGCTTGAGCACGATCTCCTGGTTGGCCTCGTCCCAGGACGCGTTGACGTCCGGGTTGCGCTTGATGGCGACCAGCAGGGCCTTGGCGATCAGCAGCAGCGGGTTCACCCGCAGCCCCTGCATCTCCTTGTCCTGCTTGAGCTCCTCGACCAGCTTCATCGTGCGCGTGACGTCCACCGTCACGAACTCCGTGACGTGCGGCGCCGTGAACGCCGAGCCGATCATGGCCTGGGCGGTCGCCTTGCGGACGCCCTTGACCGGGATCCGGGTCTCGCGCGCTCCGTCGTACGCCACGACCGGCGCCGGGACCGCGGGAGCCGTGGGCGCCGCGGCCACCGGTTCGGGGGCGGCCGGGGCAGCCACCGCCGCGTGCACGTCGTCACGCGTGATGATGCCGTCCGGGCCCGAGGGGGTCACCGTCGCCAGGTCGACACCGAGGTCCTTGGCCAGCTTGCGCACCGGCGGCTTGGCCAGCGGGCGGGGCTGACCGGCCGCGGGGGCGGGCGCGGGCACGGCGGCCGGAGCGGCGGGCGCCGAGCCGTGGCCGTTCAGCTCGGCCTGGACCGCCTGGGCGGCCTCGGGAGCGGCGGTGCCCGTCTTGCGCGGGCGGCGCTTCGTCGCGGAGGTGGACACGCCGTAGCCGACCAGCACGGGCTGGCGGCCCTCCTTCTTCGGCTCCTCCGGCGCGGCCTGCTCGGCCGGCTGCGCCTCGGCGGGCGCCGGTACGGCCGCGCCGCCCGAGACGTCCACCGCGATGATGGACGTACCCACGTCCACCGTGGTGCCCTCGGGGAAGCGCAGCTCGCGGACCACGCCGTCGTAGGGGATGGGGAGTTCGACGGCCGCCTTGGCGGTCTCGACCTCGCACACCACCTGGCCGTCGGTGACCGTGTCACCGGGCTGGACGTACCACTTGAGGATCTCGGCCTCGGTGAGTCCCTCGCCCACGTCGGGCATCTTGAACTCGCGCACGGAAGCTTCCGTCATCGTCGTCACGACCCCTCTCCTCAGTACGCCAGCGAGCGGTCGACGGCGTCGAGCACGCGGTCCAGGTCCGGAAGGTAGGACTCCTCCAGCCGCGCCGGCGGGTACGGGGCGTGGTAGCCGCCCACCCGCAGCACCGGAGCCTCCAGGTGATAGAAGCAGCGCTCCGTGATCCGGGCGGCGATCTCCGCGCCCGAGCCGAAGAACACCGGCGCCTCGTGCACCACGACCAGGCGGCCGGTCTTCTCGACCGAGGCCTGGACGGCGTCGAAGTCGAGCGGGGAGACCGAGCGCAGGTCGAGGACCTCCAGCGACTTGCCCTCCTCGGCGGCCGCGTCGGCGACCTCCTGGCAGAGCTTCACCATCGGGCCGTACGCGACGAGGGTCAAGTCGGTGCCCTCGCGCACCACGCGCGCCTTGTGCAGCGGGTCGGGGATGGCCTCGGTGTTGACCTCGCCCTTGTCCCAGTAGCGGCGCTTGGGCTCGAAGTAGATCACCGGGTCGTCGCTCAGGATGGCCTGCTGCATCATCCAGTACGCGTCGGACGCGTTCGACGGGGAGACGATCTTCAGGCCCGCCACGTGCGCGAACAGGGCCTCGGGGGACTCGGAGTGATGCTCGACCGCGCCGATGCCGCCGCCGTAGGGGATGCGGATGACGACGGGGAGCTTGACCTTGCCGAGCGAGCGCGCGTGCATCTTCGCGAGCTGCGTGACGATCTGGTCGTACGCCGGGAAGACGAAGCCGTCGAACTGGATCTCCACCACCGGGCGGTAGCCGCGCAGGGCCATGCCGATCGCGGTGCCGACAATGCCCGACTCGGCGAGCGGGGTGTCGATGACGCGGCTGTCGCCGAAGTCCTTCTGCAGGCCGTCGGTGACGCGGAAGACGCCGCCGAGCTTGCCGACGTCCTCACCCATGATGAGGACCTTCGGGTCCGATTCCAGGGCGCGTCGCAGCGACTCGTTGATCGCCTTGGCCAGCGCCATGTTCTTGGACGTCACAGCCTTGCTCTCCGCTGCCATGATCAGACCCCCTCAGAGTCCGCGAACGACGCCTGGTAGGCGGCGAACTGGGCTCGTTCCTCGTCGACGAGCGCATGCCCGTCCGCGTACACGTTCTCGAAGATGGCGAAGTCGTCCGGGTCCGGCATGGCGCGGACCACTTCGCGCACTCGTTTGCCCAACGCTTCGCTCTCGGTCTCGAGTTCCGCGAAGAATCCCTCGTCCGCGTGGTTTGAGGCCTCCAGGAACCGGCGAAGGCGCAGGATCGGGTCCTTCGCCTCCCAAGCGGCCCGCTCGTCGTCGTGGCGGTAGCGGGTGGGGTCGTCGGAGGTGGTGTGGGCACCCATGCGGTAGGTGTACGCCTCGACCAGCGTGGGGCCCTCGCCGCGGCGGGCGCGCTCGAGCGCCCACTTGGTGACCGCGAGGCAGGCCAGCACGTCGTTGCCGTCCACGCGGACGCCGGGGAAGCCGAAGCCCTGGGCGCGCTGGTAGAGCGGGACGCGGGTCTGCTTCTCGGTGGGCTCGGAGATCGCCCACTGGTTGTTCTGGCAGAAGAACACGACGGGGGCGTTGTAGACCGCGGAGAACGTGAACGCCTCGGCCACGTCGCCCTGGCTGGAGGCACCGTCGCCGAAGTAGGCGACGACCGCAGAGTCGGCGCCGTCCTTGGCCACGCCCATCGCGTAGCCCGTGGCGTGCAGCGCCTGGGAGCCGATGACGATCGTGTAGAGGTGGAAGTTGTTGCCGTTCGGGTCCCAGCCGCCGTTGTTCACGCCGCGGAACATGCCGAGCAGGTTGGTCGGGTCGACGCCGCGGCACCAGGCGACGCCGTGCTCGCGGTAGGTCGGGAAGACGTAGTCGTCCTCGCGGGTGGCCCGGCCGGAACCGATCTGGGCGGCCTCCTGGCCCAGCAGCGAGGCCCACAGGCCCAGCTCGCCCTGGCGCTGGAGGGAGGTGGCCTCGGCGTCGAAGCGCCGGGTGAGCACCATGTCGCGGTACAGGCCGCGGAGTTCCTCGGGGGTGATCCCGGCGACGTACTCGGCGTACTCCGCGTACGCGGGGTCCTCGACGTGCTCGCCCTCGGGCGTCAGCAGTTGGACGAGTTCGGGTTCGGTGCGCTTCTTGCCGGTGGTGCGGGTCGTGCGCTTGGTGCCGGTGGCGCCGGCTTTTCCTGCGGCGCTGCGTCGCGGCTGGCGCGCGGCACTGCTCTCCACGGTCACGTGTGCTCCTCCGTCGGTCCGGCCCCCGGGGTTGCCGGGTGGCCTGGGGTTCCTCCCCCGTCTCGTCGAGCTCGGGAGAGGCTCACCTGTTCCGACATCCGTGCACGGGGTGGGGTGCCACTCGGCCGGGAACAGGCGTGACAGGTGCCCCGGTGAGCGCCCTGCAATCACGTTACCCAGTGCTCCACATTTCT
This sequence comes from Streptomyces sp. V3I7, assembly GCF_030817495.1. Taxonomy (NCBI): domain Bacteria; kingdom Bacillati; phylum Actinomycetota; class Actinomycetes; order Kitasatosporales; family Streptomycetaceae; genus Streptomyces; species Streptomyces sp. V3I7. The sequence goes on along the minus strand of NZ_JAUSZK010000001.1, from coordinate 3,443,087 downwards.
GCGAAACCCCTCCTGACCTGCGTTTTTACTTGGATATCCAAGCAAATCGACGCGAGCGGGAAGGTACCTGGTCACAGCCTTGCAGGGGGCCGGAGCTACGGCACGTTATCCCGACCACCCAGGTCGCGGGAAGAGTCGAGTGTGAGACAGGCCTCGTTCGCCAAAGCGGAGAAATCGCCATATCCGCCGGTGCGGAATCCGGCCATCGGCGATACGGGACCTGGGCGACATCGTCACCCAAAGCGACTATCGGCGACGGTGAGCGACAACCCCCAGCTCACCGGGCCTGTCCGGGTGCCCTAGCATCGGCCGCGTGCCGGTGAGCCGTGAGGGGTGTGAAAACGCCACGCGCGCGTGGAGCACGAAGTGGCTCTCACGCGCGCGTGAAGGGTGTCTCAGACGGCGTCCGTCATCCGCCGGTGACGCCCGGGAGACCCGAGCCGCCCGTGTCCGTGCCGCCCGTCGGCTCGGTCGGCGGGTCGGTGGGCTCCGGCTGCGACGTGGTCCCCGGATCCGTCGGCGCCTCGGTGGTCACCGGGTCGCTCGGCTCGTCGGTCGGCTCGCTGGGCGCCGTCTCGGAGGGGGTGTACGCCGGGTCGGAGGGCTCTTGGGTGTAGTCGGAGCCGCCGCCCGTGCCCGTGGTGTCCTCGGTGGACGTGTCGGTGTTCTGCTCGGTCGACTCGTCGGTCGGACTGTCGCTGGCCGTCTCGTCCTTGGCGGACTGCGAACTGGCCGGCGGCTTGGCGGGACCCTTGTGCTGCTTGCCGTTGCCGGTGTTGTTCAGCGCCAGCGCCACACCCGCCACGACGGCGATCAGCGCGAGGGCGGCGAAGATCCACAGCTTGCCGCGGCCGCTGCCCTTGTTGCCGTACCCCTCGAAGCCGCCGTCGTCGCCGTACCCGGAGGGCAGGATCGGCTGCGGGATCTGGGTGGTGCCTGAGGCGCCCATGGGGTGCTGCATGGCGTTCGTGCCCGCGAAGCCGCCCGGCGGGGTGCGCCGGCCGTCGTGCCCGTCGACCGGGCCGGTGTTCCAGGTGCCGGTGTGACTGCCCTGGTCGTACAGCATCTGCAGGGCGTACTGGATCAGGCCGCGCATCTCCTCGGCCGTCTGGAAGCGGTCGTCCGGCTCCTTGGCCAGCGAGCGCATGACCAGACCGTCGAGCTCCGGCGGCGCGGCCTCCGCGACCCGCGACGGCGGCACCGGGGTGTCCTGGACGTGCTGGTAGACCACCGACAGCGGGGTCTCACCGGTGAACGGGGGCCGCAGCGCGAGGAGTTCGTACAGCAGGCAGCCGGTCGCGTACAGGTCGGAGCGGTGGTCGACGGCCTTGCCGAGCGCCTGCTCGGGGGACAGGTACTGGGGCGTGCCCATGACCATGCCGGTCTGCGTCATGGTCGACTGCGCGCCGTGCAGGGCGCGGGCGATGCCGAAGTCCATGACCTTGACCGCGCCGTTGTCGGTGATGATGACGTTGGCGGGCTTGATGTCGCGGTGCACGATGCCGTGCTGGTGCGAGTACGCGAGCGCCTCCAGGACACCGGAGACGATGATCAGGGCCTGCTCGGGCCCGGGCGCCTCGGCGTCGATCAGCAGGTCGCGGATGGTGCGGCCCTCGACGATCTCCATGACGATGTACGGCACCGACTGGCCGTTCACCTTGTCCTCACCGGAGTCGTACACGGCGACGATCGCGTGGTGATTGAGGCCGGCCACCGACTGGGCCTCGCGCGTGAAGCGCGCCTTGGAGACCGGGTCCTCGGCCAGGTCGGAGCGCAGCAGCTTGACCGCGACGGTACGGCCGAGCCGTACGTCCTCGGCCGCGAAGACCTCGGCCATGCCACCTCGGCCGAGCTTCCGGGTCAGCCGGTACCGGCCGTCGCCGACAAGCCCGCCGTTACCCCACAACTCCGGCGTTTCTGACATACCGCCGCCAGCCGCCTCGGGGTCGGACGGGCCCTGGGCGCGCTGCGTCTGTGCCATCGGTCCTCGCCGTCGTTTCTGCCCGCGGTGCTGCGCGCGGTGTTGTCACGGTCTCCGTCGGCCACGCTACAGCCTCCGCGCAAGCCACCGGTCCGGGATCGGTACCAGAACCGGCCCTGGACGGACCGGCCATGAAACCCGGAGCACAGCCCGACGTGCAAGTTCTGTGGAGCCGTCGTACGGCTCCTGTGGCGTCGGCACGCCACTTCTTTCGCGTACGGCCACGGAACGGGCACCGAACTTGACGTGTCACGGCCCAGCGAAAGACTTTGTGGGAAAGAAACATCCGATCTTCGAGAGCGCCGGACCCAGCAGGTGAACACGTGAGAACGTGTGGCCGGGCCGCGTTCGGACCCCGCATGCCCGGTGGGCCGGACACGGCATCCCGTGATCGTTACGCAGTGGTGTCCGGGCCGTGTCCAAGCTCACGCACGCCAACGTCCGAAACCACACCCCGTCCGGACATGTGAAGGGCCCGGCAGCGGACTGCCGGGCCACTCCTTGTCGTACGGGGACGTCTTACGGGGACCACTGTCGTCATACGGGGGCCACTGCCCCCTGTGCGGACACCTACAGGTACGGACCGCCCGAGCGACCGCCCGGCTGGCCGTCGCCCTCGTCCAGGCTCACGCCCGGGGGGAGCGCGCGGCGCATCTGCTCCAGCTGGGCCCGCGCGGCCATCTGCTGGGCGAAGAGGGTCGTCTGGATCCCGTGGAAGAGCCCCTCCAGCCACCCCACGAGCTGGGCCTGCGCGATGCGCAGCTCGGCGTCGCTCGGGGTCGTCCCGTCCGTGAAGGGGAGGGAGAGCCGCTCCAGCTCCTCGACGAGCTCCGGGGCGAGACCGTCCTCCAGCTCCTTGACGGAGCTGCGGTGGATCTCCTTGAGACGGGCCCGGCTCGCCTCGTCGAGGGGAGCGGCGCGCACCTCCTCCAGCAGCTGCTTGATCATGCTGCCGATGCGCATGACCTTGGCGGGCTGCTCCACCTGCTCCGTCACCGGGATCTCGCGGGAGTCATCGTCTCCGCCGCCGCCGAGCGCCATCCCGTCCTGGCCGACGACCAGGACCTGGGGATTCTCGGGCGACCTTTCGTTCCTCGGCATCTCCATGCCGCCATTGTCCCGCACCGGCACAGCCCGCCTCGTCCTGCCCCCGGCCGACGCCGTTCCCCTGCGTGCGCGACGGTCTTCGAACACACGGTTCGGCCCGTCGGGGGAACCTGAAATGCCGGATTGGTGAGCCGATGTGAGTGTGGTGTGCGTCGGTCTTGGCCAGTGGGCTCCGGGAAGGGGTCGGCAACGTGACTCCATGGCAGCGCTTCACGACTCCATGGCTGCGCCTCACTCTGCGCGGGACGGGACTGCTGACCGTCCTCGCGGCAGGTCTCCTGACCTTCGGCGCCGCCGTCTCGTACGGCGCTCCGTCGGCGCCGCCCGGTTCCGGGCCGCCCTCGGGCTCCCCGGCGTCGCCATCGCGCCCGGCCTCGCCTGCCGCCGCGCGGTCCTCCGCCGCCGTGTCGAAGGTCACCGCCGGCGCCTCAAAGTTCCCCGGGGCCCCGGACTCCCCTGCCGCCGCTCCGCACGGCGCCTCTGCCCACGCCTCGGCCGCCGCCCCGTCCCGGGCGGGGAGCGAGGCGGGGGAGGGACGGGAGCGGCCGGGCAGGTCGGAGACGCCCTGGGAGGAGGACGAGGACGACGACACGTCCCGGGAGCACAGCGATCACCGGGACCACGGCCACCGGCACGACGGCAACGGGGACACGGGCGATGACGATGACGCGGCCTCGTCCGCGTCCGCCGCGCCCCAGACGCCGTCGTCGCCCTCGATGGACCCCGCCGGCCGGGACCTCACCCACGGCGAGGCCTCCACGGAGCCGACCCTGCGGATCCTGCCGCTGGGCAGCGGCCTGGTCCTCATCGGCCTGGGCCTCGGGCTGGCGTTCATCGGTCTGCGGGTGCGCAAGAGCTGACCGCTGCGGGTGCGCCAGGCGCAGCCACGGGAAAGCCGAACGCCCGGTCCGGTCCTGCGCGTGGCAGGTCCGGCCGGGCGTGACGGTGGTCCCCTTGATCCGCGTGATCCGCGTGATCCGCGTGACCGGCCCTACGGCGCGATCAGCAGCACCTTGCCGATGTGACCGCTGGCCTCCAGCACGCGGTGGGCCTCGGACGCCTCCGTCATCGGCAGCTCACGGTCGACGACCGGACGGATGTGGCCCGATTCGAGCAGCGGCCACACGTGCTCGCGTACGGCCGCCACGATGGCCGCCTTCTCGGTGAGCGGCCGGGCCCGCAGCGAGGTGGCGCTGATGGCGGCACGCTTGCCAAGCAGCATGGCGAGGTTCAGCTCCCCCTTGATGCCACCCTGGAGCCCGATGATCGCGAGCCGTCCGTTGACGGCCAGGGCCTGCACATTGCGGTCCAGGTACTTGGCGCCCATGTTGTCGAGGATGACGTCGGCACCCGCACCGTCGGTGGCCCGCTTGATCTCGGTGACGAAGTCCTGCTCGCGGTAGTTGATCAGGATGTCCGCGCCCAGCTCGGCGCAGTAGTCGAGCTTCTCCTGGGTGCCCGCCGTGACGGCGACCCGCGCGCCCACCGCCTTGCCCAGCTGGATCGCCATCGTGCCGATGCCACTCGAGCCGCCGTGCACGAGCAGCGTCTCGCCGGGGCGCAGATGGGCGACCATGAAGACGTTCGACCAGACCGTGCACACCACCTCGGGCAGCGCCGCGGCCTGCACCAGGCTGACGCCCTTGGGCACGGGCAGCAACTGACCGGCCGGGACGACGACCTTCTCGGCGTATCCACCACCCGCCAGCAGTGCGCACACCTCGTCGCCGACCGCCCAGCCGGAGACCCCGGGACCGAGCGCGGCGATCCTGCCGGAGCACTCCAGGCCCGGGTACGGCGACGCGCCCGGCGGCGGGTCGTAGTGGCCCTGCCGCTGCATGATGTCGGCGCGGTTGACCGCGGTGGCCACCACGTCGACAAGTACCTCGCCCTCGCCGGGCACCGGATCGGGGACCTCGCCCCACTCCAGCACCTCGGGCCCACCAGGTTCGGGAATCGTGATCGCATGCATGACGGCGACGCTACTCCCCGCCGGTACGGGCGGGGGCCGAGACCCGCGCGGGGGCGGGGCCGGCACCGGCACCCGCCGACGCGCCATGGTTCGGTTTCACGTGAAACACACCCCGATCCCGGCGGCCGCCCACGGCAGATCGAGCAGCTCCGCCTCCTGGCCCTGACCGATACCGCCCGGCGGTACGACGGCGAGCGCGTCCGCGGCGGCCACGCCACGCAGCATCGCCGGGCCGTTGAAGTGCAGCGGCACAGCATGGTCGCCGCGCAGCACGACCGGGGCGAGCCGGGTGTCGTACGGATGCCCGTGCACCTCGTCCCGCAGCGGCAGGGTGTACGGCTCGGGAGCCGGCCGGGCCGCCAGGGTGCGCAGCAGGGGCTCGGCGAGCGTGCACAGGCCGGAGACGGCCGCGAGCGGGTTTCCGGGCAGGCCCACGAGATGCTGGTCCTTCTTCAGACGGGCCAGCAGCATGGGGTGTCCGGGGCGCACCTCGACGCCGTCGACGAGGAGTTCGGCGCCGATGCGCTCCAGCGTGGGGTGGACATGGTCGACCGGCCCGGACGCGGTGCCTCCGGTCGTGATGACGAGGTCGGCCTCGGACGAGGTGATCGCCTTGTAGAGGGCCTCGGCATCGTCACCGAGCCGCCGCACCGCGACGACGTCGGCGCCCAGCGCGCGCAGCCAGGACGGCAGCATCGGACCGAGGGCGTCACGGATCAGCCCGTCGTGCGGCAGGCCTTGGGTGAGCAACTCGTCGCCGAGCACGAGGACTTCGGCGCGGGGACGCGGGACGGCCGTGAGGGTGTCGTATCCGGCGGCCGCGGCCAGTCCCAGGACGGCGGGGGTCACGAGGGTGCCGACGGGCAGCAGTTGGTCTCCGGTACGGCACTCCTGGCCGCGCGGGCGGATGTCCTGGCCGTGGCGCATGTCGCGGGTCGGGTGGAGGCGGCCCTGGCCGTCGACGCGGCCGTGCTCGCTGCGCAGGACGGCCGTCGTGCCGCCGGGGACGCGGGCACCGGTCGCGATGCGCAGCGCCTCCCCGTCCGTCAGTGACTCGGGGCGGGTATGCCCGGCCAGCACGCCCTCGTCGCGCACCTCCCAGGGGCCGGGTCCGCCGACCGCCCAGCCGTCCATCGCGGACGTATCGAAGGGGGGCAGGTCCGTGAGCGCGTCGAGGGGCGCGGCGAGGACCAGGCCGAGGGCGTCATCGAGGGACACGGAGACCGGGGCGCGGCGTCCGCCGGAACGGGCGGCCCGTGCGGCGATCTCCCGCGCGTCGGGCCAGGGGGTGGCCTTGTGCCGCGCGTGCGCGCCTCCGGAACCGGGCGCGTGGTCGCGGCCGGCCTGGTGGTCCATCGGCTCCTTCTGTGCCATCGGTTTCTTCGCATCCCTCACGAGGGCGAGTGCCTCCTCGACGTCGAGGTCCTCGGCGCCTGCGGCGGCCGATCCGGTCCCGGGGCCGTAGGCGCTCATCCGGCGTCCGGGTGGGTGGCGGACTCCGCGTCGGCGTCGTCCTTTTCCTCCCAGCGCTGCGCCAGCACGCCGGTCTTCCCGGCGGCCTCCGCGACCGCCGTGGGGCCGCCCTCGCCCTGTCCGGCCGCGTAGCCGACGAGGAAGGTGGTCAGCGGTGCGGCGGGCCGGGCCACACCGTGGGCGACGTCGCGTGCGACGTCGAGCAAGAGGCCGGTGTCGACGTCCAGGTCGATACCCAGCTCGTCCTTGACTGCGGTGATCCATTCGTCCAACACGTACCCATGCTCCCTGATGCGCGCCCGCGCGGTGGCGATGTCGTCCCAGGTGTCGCAGTCGAAGGACGCGAGCGGGTCCGGCACGCGGGTGAGTGCGAGCGCCCCGGTCAGCCGGCGCAGGGGCAGTCCGGTGAGCGCCCCGGAGTCGCCGGCGAGCTTCGCCAGTTCGCGGCGCAGCGCGGCCGTCCGGTACGCGGCCACCAGCGGCTGGTCGCGGCCGTCCGCGTCGGTGAGCAGCGCGGCCTCGGCGCCGGTATCTGCCAGGGCGGTCAGCAGCCGCCGCACCGTGGCGTGGTCGAGGAACGGCAGGTCGGCGGAGAGTACGACGGCGTACTCGGCCGTGGTGTGGCGCAGCCCGGCGTCGAGCGCGGCGACCGGTCCGGCGCCGGACGGCTCCTCGCGCGCCCAGCGCACCGGACGGGCGGTTGGCCGGGGGTCGGCCACGACGACGGTGGCGCGGGCGTCGGCGCACGCCGCGAGCACCCGGTCGAGCAGGGGGCGCCCGCCGACCCGCACGCCGGGTTTGTCGACGCCGCCGAGCCGGCGGGCGGCACCGCCGGCCAGCACGACGGCGTCGTACGGCTCGGTTGTCTGCGGGGTGGCGGGGGCGTGGGAGCTCATCCTTCGAGTATGGGCTCCGTGGGGATCATTGCCCTCATCCGCTACGGAAGCCGGGGCGGGAGCGGCCTCGCCCCGCCGCCTGTCACAGCGTCCGCAGCAGCACCGCCGGCTGTTCCACGCAGTCCGCCACGTACCGCAGGAAGCCTCCCGCGGTGCCGCCGTCGCACACCCGGTGGTCGAAGGTGAGCGAGAGCTGGACGACCTGGCGCACGGCCAGCTCGCCCTCGTGCACCCAGGGCTTGGGGACGATGCGGCCGACACCGAGCATGGCCGCTTCGGGGTGGTTGATGATCGGGGTGGAGCCGTCGACGCCGAACACTCCGTAGTTGTTCAACGTGAAGGTCCCGCCGGTGAGTTCCGCCGGGGTCAGGGTCCCGGACCGTGCGGCCTCGGTGAGCCGCGCGAACTCCGCCGTCAGTCCCTCGGCGTCGCGGCCGTGCGCGTCGCGTACGACGGGCACGACCAGGCCGCGCTCGGTCTGCGCGGCGAACCCGAGGTGGACGTGCTCGAGCTGGACGACCTCGCGGGCCTCCGTGTCCACGGTGGAGTTGAGCTCGGGGTACCGGGCGAGGGCGGCCGTGCAGATCCGGGCGAGCAGCGCGAGCAGGGACACCTTCGGGCCGCCTGCCGCGTTCATCGCCGCCCGCGCGCGCATCAGCTCGGTCGCGTCGGCGTCCACCCAGCAGGTCGCGTCCGGGATCTCGCGGCGGCTGCGGGAGAGCTTGTCGGCGACGGCACCGCGGACGCCCTTGAGCGGGATGCGGCGTCCCGCGGTCACGGCGGACGGCGCCGCCGTGACGGTCGCGGCCGTCGTCCCGGCCCGCATCGCGCCCTCGACGTCCGCCCGCAGGATGAGTCCGTCGGGGCCCGATCCGGCGAGGCAGCGCAGGTCCACGTCGTTCTCACGGGCGAGCCGGCGCACGAGCGGGGAGATCACGGGGACGGGACCGTCGTGCTGGATCGCCTCCACGCGCGCGGGGGCGTTGCCGACCGCCGTCGCAGCGCCGCCCGGCCCGGTGGGCACGCTCGCTCCGGTCGCCCGGGAGGCGTTGTTCCGCGCGGGCATCGTGTCCGCCCCGGACGTCCCGTTCGCCGCCGGTGCCGCGAGCGGCGTCGGGCGGACCCGGCGGCGCCGCGCCGGCGCGTCCGACGTGCCGTATCCGACCAGTACGTTCCCCGAACCCTCGGTCTCGCCTTCGGCGGCCGCCTGGCCGACGGCCACCGTCAACAGCGGGGCGCCCACGGGCAGTTCCGTGCCCTCCTCGCCGAAGCGGGCGGTGACCACGCCGCCGTACGGGCAGGGGACCTCGACCATCGCCTTGGCCGTCTCGACCTCGACGACCGGCTGGTCGACGGCGACCACGTCACCGACCTGCACCAGCCAGCGGACGATCTCCGCCTCGGTGAGCCCCTCCCCGAGGTCGGGGAGCTTGAACTCCAGCACCTGTGCCATCAGCTCTCGGCCTCCCACTGCAGACGCGCGACGGCGTCCAGGATCCGGTCGACGCCGGGCAGATGGTGTCGCTCCAGCATCGGCGGCGGATAGGGGATGTCGAACCCGGCCACACGCAGCACCGGCGCCTCCAGGTGGTGGAAGCAGCGCTCGGTGACGCGGGCCGCGATCTCGCCGCCCGGTCCGCCGAAGCCGCCCGACTCGTGCACGACGACCGCGCGCCCGGTCCGGCGTACCGAGGCGCAGACCGTCTCGTCGTCGAACGGCACCAGGGAGCGCAGATCGACGACTTCGAGGTCCCAGCCCTCCGCCTGGGCCGCCTCGGCGGCTTCGAGGCAGATCTGCACCGACGGCCCGTACGTGATGAGCGTGGCACTGCGGCCGGAGCGTCGCACCACCGCACGGCCGATCGGCTCGACGGCCGTCGGGTGCTCGGCGTTCCAGGTGTCCTTCGACCAGTACAGGCGCTTGGGTTCGAGGAAGACGACCGGGTCGTCGGAGGCGATGGAGGCGCGCAGCAGCCCGTAGGAGTCGGCGACCGTCGCGGGCGTGACGACATGGAGCCCCGGAGTCGCCATGTAGTACGCCTCGGACGAGTCGCTGTGGTGCTCGACGCCGCCGATCCCGCCGCCGTAGGGCACACGGATGGTGATCGGCAGAGGCATCGCGCCGCGGGTGCGGTTGCGCATGCGGGAGACATGGCTGATCAGCTGCTCGAACGCCGGGTAGGCGAAGGCGTCGAACTGCATCTCCACGACCGGGCGCAGCCCGTACATCGCCATGCCCACGGCCGTGCCGAGGATGCCCGCCTCGGCCAGCGGGGTGTCCGTGCAGCGGTCCTCGCCGAACTCCTTGGCGAGCCCGTCGGTGACCCGGAAGACGCCGCCGAGCGTGCCGACGTCCTCACCCATGACGTGCACGGCCGGGTCGTCGGCCATCGCGTCGCGCAGCGCGCGCGTGAGGGCCTGCGCCATGGTGGCGGGCTTGACGGCCACGGTGGTCATCGGTGACCGCCTTCCTGCTCGGCCTCCAGCTCGGCCCGCAACAGGGCGCGCTGCTCCCGCAGTTGCGGGGTCGGCTCGGCGTACACGTGGGAGAACAGGTCCATGGGGTCGAGTTCGGGATCGCGGTTCATGCGCTCGCGCAGATCGGCGGCCATCGCCTCGGCGTCGTCGCGCGCGGCCTGGATGCCGTCCTCGTCGATGAGGCCGCGGTCGGTCAGCTCCCGCTCCAGCAGCTGGATCGGGTCGTGCTCGCGCCATGCCTCCAGCTCGCCGTCGCCCCGGTAGCGGGTGGCGTCGTCGGCGTTGGTGTGGGCGTCCACGCGGTACGTCACCGCCTCGACGAGCGTCGGACCGCCGCCCGCGCGCGCGTGCTCCACGGCGGCGCTGAGCACCTCGTGCACGGCCGCCGCATCGTTGCCGTCGACCAGCCGGCCCGGCATGCCGTAACCGACGGCCTTGTGGGCCAGGGAGGGGGCGGCGGTCTGCTTGGCGAGCGGGACGGAGATCGCGTAGCCGTTGTTCTGGACCAGGAAGACGACCGGCGCCTGCCAGACAGCGGCGAAGTTCAGCGCCTCGTGGAAGTCGCCCTCGCTGGTGCCGCCGTCGCCGACCAGGGCGAGCGCGACCACGTCGTCGCCCTTGAGGCGCGCGGCGTGCGCGAGGCCGACCGCGTGCGGGAGCTGGGTGGCGAGCGGGGTGCTCAGGGGCGCCACGCGGTGCGCGTAGGGGTCGTAGCCGGTGTGCCAGTCGCCGCGCAGCAGCGTGAGCGCCTCCACGGGGTCGACCCCGCGGGCGACGGCGGCGAGGGTGTCGCGGTAGCTGGGGAAGAGCCAGTCGCGCTCCTGGAGAGCCAGCGCGGCGGCGACCTCACAGGCCTCCTGGCCGGTGCTGGAGGGGTAGACGGCGAGGCGGCCCTGCTTGGTGAGGGCGGTGGCCTGCGCGTTGTACCGACGGCCGCGCACCAGCTGCGCGTACAGCAGCCGCAGCAGCTCGGAGCCGGCCTTGGCGGCCGCCTCCGTGCCGAGGACGCGGTACGGCTCCGCGTCGGGCAGCAGCGGCGCGGGGTCGGTACGGGGCTGCCAGGCGGGCGGCGGCGATGGCCGGTACCCGCCCCGCTGCTCCATGACCGTCATGACGGCACCTCCTCGTGGGAGTGGCTACGGGAGGCGCGTCGCCTGTGACCCGCCTCGCCTACCGATTGTTCGGTCGTCGGCACATTTTGGCTACAGGCCCCGTGAGGCTGTGGACAATCGGTTCTCCACAGCCTGAAATGAACGCAGTACGTCCATGGTAGGAAGGCGGGGGGACATGGCACCTGAACAAATGGCCGCGGGCCCAGGAGACAGTGCCGTCCTGCCGCCGCCGCGCCCGCTGGACGCCATCGATCAGGACATCCTCCAGATACTCCAGGCGGACGGCCGCGCCTCCATACGGTCGGTCGCCGAGCGGGTCCACGTCTCCCGCGCCAACGCCTACGCGCGCATCAACCGCCTCATCGAGGACGGCGTCATCCGCGGCTTCGGGGCCCGGGTCGACCATGAGCGCGCGGGCCAGGGGACGTCGGCGTACATCACCCTGAAGATCGTGCAGAACACCTGGCGAACGGTGCGCGGGCAGCTGCGTCAGCTGCCCGGCGCCTCCCACATCGCGCTGGTGGGCGGCGACTTCGACGTACTGCTCCTGGTGCACACGCCGGACAACAGGGCGCTGCGCGAGCTGGTCCTCACCCGGATCCAGGCGATCCCGGAGGTGCTCAGCACGCGCACGCTCCTGGTCTTCGAGGAGGAGGACCTGGATCCGGACACCTGAGGCCGGCCGCGGGCGCCCTTCACCCCCGGCCGATGCCGGCCGTCATTCCTTGCGCAGCCCGCAGAAGGCGAGGCGCACCACTGCGTCCGCGACCTCGCGCTCGCTCACGCCCCGGCCGTCGGGCCGGTACCACTCCACGACGGAGTTGATCATCCCGAAGACGAGCCGGGTCGCCAGCCGCACCTCCACGTCGTCGCGCACGTCCCCGTCGGCGGCCGCCGCCTTCAGCAGTGCGGCCACCCGGTGGTCGAAGTCGCGGCGCCGCTCCAGGGCCCAGCGCTCGGTGTCGGTGTTGCCACGCACCCGCAGCAGCAGGGTCACGTACGGCAGCTCGGATATGAGCACCTCGACCGTGCGCCGCACGACGTACTGCAGGCGGTCCACGGACCGCCCCACGCGCGCGTGCTCCTCCTCGAGGATCCCGAAGAGCCCGTCCAGCGCCCGGCTCACGGCGCGCCGCAGCAGCTCCTCCTTGCCGGCGACGTGGTGGTAGATCGACGACTTCGAGATCCCGGCCGCCTTGGAGAGATGCTCCATGGAGGTGCCGTCGTAGCCGCGCTCGTTGAACACCTGGACAGCGACGGAGAGCAGCGTCTCGGGGGTGTACGTGTCGCGCTTGGCGGTGGTCATGACGTGCCCTCCCGCTTGTCGGTGGCGTACGCGTGGCGGTACAGCGCGAGCGACGGCGCGTACCGGCCCGAGGGGTCGCGCATGTGGAGGTCGTCGAGGAGGTCGTAGGCCCAGCCGCGGCCCAGCCTGCGGCTCCATTCCAGCGGGCCGAGCGGGTAGTTGACGCCCAGACGCATCGCGGTGTCGACGTCCTCCTCGGTGGCCACGCCCTTGGCGACGGCGTCGTGCGCCAGGTCGACGATCCGGGCGACCGTGCGGGCGACGATCATGCCGGGGACGTCACCGATGACGCTGACGTCCTTGCCGAGCGCCTGGAAGAGGCCCGTGGCCTCGGCGAGGGTCTGCGGCGAGGTGTCCTGGGAGGCGGACAGGGCGATCCGGGTGGCCTTGCGGTAGTCGAGGGCGAGGTCGAAGTAGACGACGTCGCGGAACTCGATCGAGGTCTGGCCGTCGGCGAGGGCGAGCTGGCCGCCGCTGGGCAGCACCATACGGGTGCCGTTGTCCTCCTCCTCGGGGCGGACCTGGATGCCCGCCTCGCGGATCAGCCCGATCAGGTCGCCGGCCGGCCCCAGGTCGCCCTCGACGACGACGTACGCGGGCGCGGGCGCCTTGTCGGCGGTGTGCGGCTCGGGACGCTCGGCGCCGTCGCCGTAGTCGTACCAGCCCTGTCCGGACTTGCGGCCGAGCCGGCCGGACTCGACCAGGCGGCGCTGGGCCAGCGAGGGCGTGAAGCGGACGTCCTGGAAGAAGGACTGCCACACCGAGTGCGTGACGGACTCGTTGACGTCCTGCCCGATGAGGTCGGTCAGTTCGAAGGCGCCCATCCGGAAGCCGCCGCACTCGCGCAGCACGGCGTCGATGGTGGCCGGGTCGGCGCCCTGGGCCTCGAGGACAGCGAAGGCCTCGGCGTAGAAGGGGCGCGCGACGCGGTTGACGATGAAGCCGGGGGTGTCCGCGCAGGCGACCGGCGTCTTGCCCCAGGCGCGGGCGGTCTCGTACGCGCGCGTGGCCGACGCGACGTCGGTGGCGTGTCCGGAGACGACCTCGACCAGCGGCAGCAGCGGGGCCGGGTTGAAGAAGTGCAGGCCCACGAAGCGGGAGGCGTTGCGCAGGGCGCCGCCGATGGCCGTGACCGACAGGGACGAGGTGTTGGTGGCGAGCAGGCAGTCGTCGGCGACGACGTCCTCCAGCTCGCGGAAAAGCTGCTGCTTGGCATCCAGCCGCTCCAGGACCGCCTCGACGACCAGCGCGCAGTCGGCGAGCTCGGCCAGGCTCTCGGCGGGCGCGAGGCGCGCGCGGGCCGCGTCCCGGTCGGCGCCGGTGAGCCGGTCCTTCTCGACGAGCCGGTCGAGGCGGGCGCCGATCGCCGCGGCCGCTTCCCGGGCCCGCCCGGGCACGTCGTCGTACAGCCGCACGGGATGGCCCGCGACCAGTGCGACCTGGGCGATGCCCTGGCCCATGGTGCCGGTGCCGACGACGGCCACGGGGCTGCTGAGGTCGAGTGCTGTCATGGGCGCGATCCTCCCGCACGGGGTTTTCCACAGATGCGGCGGACCCCCTTGAACCGACCGATCGTTCGGTTACTCTAACTCTGACTGGCCGTTCCTGCCCATGTTTCTGCCCAGGTCATGAGCTCGACGAAGAGCCCATGAAACGAGGAGTTGATCCCCCATGGCCGCCGAACTGACCACCCACGAGCTGATCGCCAAGCACCGGCCCACCCTCGACCAGGCGCTGGAGGCGATCCGTACGCGCGCGTACTGGTCCCCACACCCGGAGCACCCGAAGGCCTACGGCGAGCACGGCAGCCTGGACGCGGCCGCGGGCAAGGCCGCCTTCGACGCTCTCCTGGGCACCCGCCTCGACCTCGGCCAGCCCGGCACGGACGACTGGGTGGGCGGCGAAGTGTCGCCCTACGGGCTTGAGTTGGGCGTGAGCTACCCGCACGCGGACATCGACACGCTGCTGCCCGCCATGAAGGCCGGGCAGCGCGCGTGGCGGGACGCGGGCGCGCAGACGCGAGCCGTGGTCTGCCTGGAGATCCTCAAGCGCATCAGCGCCCGGACGCACGAGTTCGCCCACGCGGTCATGCACACCAGCGGCCAGGCGTTCATGATGGCGTTCCAGGCGGGCGGCCCCCACGCGCAGGACCGCGGCCTGGAGGCGGTGGCGTACGCGTACGCGGAGCAGGTCCGCACGCCGGACACGGCGGAGTGGAGCAAGCCCCAGGGCAAGCGCGACCCGCTGGCGCTCACCAAGCAGTTCACGGCGGTCCCGCGCGGCATCGCCCTGGTCATCGGCTGCAACACCTTCCCGACCTGGAACGGCTACCCGGGCCTGTTCGCCTCCCTCGCCACCGGCAACGCGGTCCTGGTCAAGCCCCACCCGCGCGCGGTGCTGCCGCTCGCGCTCACCGTGCAGGTGGCCCGCGAGGTACTCGCGGAGGCGGGCTTCGACCCGAACCTGGTGACGCTGGCCGCCGAGCGGGACGGCGAGGGCATCGCCAAGACCCTCGCGACCCGCCCCGAGATCAGGATCATCGACTACACGGGCTCGACCGCGTTCGGTGACTGGCTGGAGGCCAACGCCCGTCAGGCGCAGGTCTACACGGAGAAGGCCGGCGTCAACACGGTGCTCGTGGAGTCCACCGACAACTACAAGGGCATGCTCTCCAACCTGGCCTTCTCGCTGTCCCTGTACAGCGGCCAGATGTGCACCACCCCGCAGAACCTGCTGATCCCCCGGGACGGCATCCGCGCCAACGAGGGCCACAAGTCCTACGACGAGGTGGTCGCCGACCTCGCCCGCGCGGTCGACGGCCTCCTCGGCGACGACGCGCGCGCGAACGCCCTGCTCGGCGCCATCGTCAACCCGGACGTCAAGGCCCGCCTGGAGGCCGCGGCCGGGCTGGGCGAGGTCGCGCTCGCCTCGCGCGAGGTCGCCAACCCGGAGTACCCGGGAGCCGTCGTCCGTACGCCCGTCATCGTGAAGCTGGACGGCGCCAAGCCGGACGACGAGGCCGCCTACATGAGCGAGTGCTTCGGCCCCGTCTCCTTCGCCGTCGCGGTCGACTCGGCGGCCGACGCGGTGGAGCTGCTGCGCCGGACGGTCCGCGACAAAGGCGCTATGACCGTCGGCGCGTACACGACCGACGAGGAGGTCGAGCAGGCGGTCCAGGATGTCTGTCTGGAGGAGGCCGCCCAGCTGTCGCTCAACCTCGTCGGCGGGGTGTACGTCAACCAGACGGCCGCCTTCTCCGACTTCCACGGCTCGGGCGGCAACCCGGCGGCCAACGCGGCGCTGTGCGACGGCGCGTTCGTGGCGAACCGCTTCCGCGTGGTCGAGGTGCGCCGGGAGGCCTAGGAGACCGCGGGTGCCGCGGGTGTGCCCCCGGTCAGGCTCCAGTGGTACAGCGTCATGGCCACACTGGTGGCGAGGTTGTAGCTGGAGACCTGGGGGCGCATCGGCAGCGCCACCAAGTGGTCGGCCCGCGCGCGCAGTTCGCCGGACAGCCCGCTGCGCTCCGAGCCGAAGGCGAGAACGGCGTCGTCCGGCAGCTTCGTGCCCCGGATGTCCTCGCCCTCCGGGTCGAGGGCGAACAGCGGGCCGGCGGGCAACTCGTCGACGGCGAGCCGCTCCACGGCGGTCGCGAAGTGCAGGCCGGCCCCGCCGCGCACGACCGTGGGGTGCCAGGGGTCGAGCGTGCCCGTGGTGACGACCCCGGTCGCCCCGAAACCGGCGGCCAGCCGGATCACGGCGCCCGCGTTGCCGAGGTTGCGCGGGTTGTCGAGGACCACGACCGGCGCCGTGCGGGGCGTGTGCGTCAGCCTCTCCAGGTTGGCCGCGCGCGACGGACGTACCGCCAGAGCCGCCACCCCGGTGGGATGAGGGCGCGGCACCAGCGAGGCGTACGCCGCCTCCGGCACCTCGGTCAGGAGCGCGTCCAGCGTGTCCCGGACGTCCGGGGCGAGCTCGTCGGCGAGGGCGAGCGCCGCCCGCCGGTCCGTGGCGACGGCCACCGGCACCTCGGCCCCGAAGCGCAGGGCGTGCTTGAGGGCGTGGAAGCCGTCGAGCAGCACGGCCGAGCCGGAGCGCTCGCGCCAGAGGGGCAGGGGGTCGGTCATATCGGGAAGCCTACGCGGGCGCGCTCCTCGCTCCGGGGGGAGCGGGGCTGCGGCACCGCACGGCCTCCGGGCGGCCCCGCGAGCCGCGCACGCGCGCGTGCGGCCCAGCCTCCGAGGCCGCGCAGGAACGATGTCGGCAGGAAGACCGCGTCCGCCGCGATCATCGCCAGCGAGAAGAACGGCAGCCCCAGGACGACCGCGATCACCGCGTGCTCGGTCATCATCGCGGCCAGCAGGACGTTCTTGACCCGCCGGTTGAACAGGGTGAACGGGAAGGCGACCTGCACCATGACCGTCCCGTACGTCATCAGCATGACCAGCGTGCCGTTGGAGGACAGCAGGTCGGCGAGCGCGGGCCAGGGTGAGAAGTAGTCGAGGTGGAGCGGGTAGTACACCGCTGTGCCGTCCTGCCAGCGAGAGCCCTGGATCTTGTACCAGCCGGCCGTGGCGTAGATCAGGCACGCCTCGGTCGTGATCACCAGAAGGGCGCCGTTGTGGAGGATGTTGGCGACGACGTCCAGCAGGATCCGTGGCTCGGCCGACCGCGCCCACCGCGCGACGGCCCCCCACGCGCCCAGCGCCACCCACACCGCCCACAGCAGTACGGGCACCTGCCAGCCTGGCCCGAGCCGGCCCGCCAGCGTCGCGCCGGTCAGTGCCGACCCGGACACCACCCACAGGACCGGGCCGACCCGGTCGGTGACCCACTCCCCACGCGCGCGTGCCGCGCTGTCGCGCGCCGCCCGCCGGGCGTCCAGGGACCAGACCTGTCCGCAGCGCGTGAACACCAGGTAGATGCTCATCAGGTGCAGCACGTTGTCGCCGCCGTCGCCCATGAAGATGCTGCGGTTCTGCAGGGACAGCACGCCCACCATGAACAGCACGGACGACATGCGGGTGCGCCAGCCCAGCAGCATCAGGACGCTCGCGACGACGGCGAGCAGGTAGCAGGCCTCGAACCAGAACTGCCCGTCGAACCACAGGACGGTCGTGAACGCCTCGTTCCCGGCGGTCAGTTGCCGGGCGAGCGTCCGGCTCCAGGGGCCGTCGGGCCCGTAGAGCTCCTGGCGGTGGGGGAACTCGCGCAGCAGGAACAGCAGCCACGTCGCGGCGAAGCCGATGCGGACCACGGCGGACTGGTAGGGGGCGAGGGCCGACTCGGTGACGCGGGCGATGCCGCGCGAGAGCGACAGGGCGACACGGTTCACCGCACGCCTCCCGCGGCCTCGTCGGGGGCGACCGTCCACCAGGGCAGCAGGCGGTACGCGGGTTTCCGGGAAACCCGCTCGTCGCTCCAGTCTGGCGGGGCCACGTTGGTGGTCCGCGAGCGGACCTGGACGCTCTGGATGGCACCGTCCCGGCCCGCCGCGCCCACCCGGTGCAGGCGCAAGGTCACGATGCGGCGCAGGTACTGCTCGGAGAGCGCGCCGCGCAGACCGACGGCGTGGTTGTCCGCGCCGTGCGTGGCGACGAAGAACTCCCAGCCCCGGCGCAACTCGTTCTGCGCGGTGTGGCTCGGCAGCAGGCTGCCCTCGATGGCCTCGTTGTCCAGCGCGGACAGGTCGCTCCAGCCGGTGGTCTCGGTGCCGCCGTCGGCCGTCCGGATCCGCGCGCGGGCCTGCACCGAGATGTTCTGCTGGAGCGGGTTGGGCGCGAACAGCCGCCAGTTCTGCTCGAACTCCGGGTAGACCCAGTCCTCTATCGCCTTGCCGTGCTGCTTCGTCACGGTGTTCGCCGGCGCGACGCTCAGGAAGACCATGCCCAGGTGGACACACGCGGCGACGGCGACGCCCGCGAGCGCCAGGGCGGCGCCGACCTGGTACTTGAAGGACAGCGCGGCTATGCCGACACGGGGAGCGGCCGGCTCCAGGTGACTGCCAGGCCCTGTGACCTGCGAGGCTTCCGGTTCGTGAGGGTCCGGCGGAACGTGGGGTGCGTTCGAGTCCTCGTCGTACGCGTCCATTTCGCCCCGTTCCGTTTCCCCGGCTCTCGGTCCCCGGTCCCCGGTCCCGATCCCGATCCCGCTTCTCCACGGTCTCCCACCGGCGAGCACCTCCGCCGCGGGCGAGCACCGCGTCCGAGGCGCTCGAACGGAACGGTACTCAGCCCCACCCGCCGGGCGCAGCCCCGGGGGGAACAGCGGACGCACACGTTGTCCACAGGCAGCCGTCACGGTTGTCCACAGCGGTTGACACCTTACGGCCGCTCACCCACCATTGAATCGCACGGACCGAACGATCGGTCGGCTCCGTGTTCCGACAGGAGCCCGAGGTCAGGGGGACCGGATGGCCACAGCAGCCGCGCACCGTACGGCCCGCACGGAGGCGTACGGCGGCGCCCAGCACACCGTCGACACGGCGGCCTACGAGAGCGCGTTCGACGCCGCCGTGGCCGCGGAGGAGCGCATCGAGCCCCGCGACTGGATGCCCGACGCCTATCGCGCGACGCTGGTCCGGCAGATAGCCCAGCACGCCCACTCCGAGATCATCGGCATGCAGCCGGAGGCCAACTGGATCACGCGCGCGCCTTCGCTGCGCCGCAAGGCCATCCTCATGGCCAAGGTCCAGGACGAGGCCGGCCACGGCCTCTACCTCTACAGCGCGGCCGAGACCCTCGGCACCAGCCGCGACGAACTGCTCGACAAGCTGCACAGCGGCCGCCAGAAGTACTCCTCGATCTTCAACTACCCCACGCTGACCTGGGCCGACGTCGGCGCGATCGGCTGGCTGGTGGACGGCGCCGCGATCACCAACCAGGTGCCGCTGTGCCGCTGCTCGTACGGACCGTACGCGCGCGCCATGGTCCGCATCTGCAAGGAGGAGTCCTTCCATCAGCGCCAGGGGTACGAGCTGCTGCTGACCCTCAGCAACGGCACCCCGGAGCAGCACGCCATGGCCCAGGACGCGGTGGACCGCTGGTGGTGGCCGTCGCTGATGATGTTCGGCCCGCCCGACGACGAGTCCCAGCACTCCGCGCAGTCGATGACCTGGAAGATCAAGCGCCACTCGAACGACGAGCTGCGCCAGCGCTTCGTCGACATCTGCGTCCCCCAGGCCGAGTCCCTCGGCCTCACGCTCCCCGACCCCGACCTGCGGTGGAACGAGGAGCAGGGGCACTACGACTTCGGCGCGATCGACTGGACGGAGTTCTGGGACGTCCTCAAGGGCAACGGCCCCTGCAACGAACAGCGCATCACCCAGCGCCGCCGGGCACACGACGAGGGCGCATGGGTACGGGAAGCGGCCGCGGCGTACGCGGCCAAGCACACGGCCGGGACAGGCACCGGCGCGGCAGGAGGAGCGCAGGCATGACGAACACCGACTGGCCCCTGTGGGAGGTCTTCGTGCGCTCCCGGCGCGGCCTCTCCCACACCCACGCCGGCAGCCTGCACGCCCCGGACGCGGAGCTCGCCCTGCGCAACGCCCGTGACCTGTACACCCGACGCGGCGAGGGCGTCTCGATCTGGGTCGTCCCCGCAGCCGCGATCACCGCGTCGTCGCCCGACGAGAAGGACCCGTTCTTCGAGCCGGCCGCCGACAAGCCCTACCGGCACCCGACCTTCTACGACATCCCGGAGGGGGTGAAGCACCTGTGACCGCCACCATGCCCACCACCACCGCCGCCGCACTGGCCCTCGGCGACGACGCCCTGGTGCTCTCCCACCGCCTGGGGGAGTGGGCCGGCCACGCCCCCGTCCTGGAGGAGGAGGTCGCCCTCGCCAACATCGCGCTGGACCTGCTCGGCCAGGCCCGGGTGCTGCTGTCGATGGCGGGCGACGAGGACGAGCTGGCCTACCTGCGCGAGGAACGGTCCTTCCGCAACCTCCAGCTGGTCGAGCAGCCGAACGGCGACTTCGCACACACCATCGCCCGCCAGCTGTACTTCTCCACCTACCAGCACCTGCTCTACGGCCAACTTGCTTCCGGGGACACGCCGTTCGCGCCGCTCGCCGCGAAGGCCGTCAAGGAGGTGGCGTACCACCGCGACCACGCCGAGCAGTGGACCCTGCGCCTCGGCGACGGCACGGACGTCAGCCACGAGCGGATGGCGCTGGCCTGCCAGGAACTCTGGCGCTTCACCGGCGAGATGTTCCAGCCGGTGGAAGGCCTGGACGTGGACCGGGCAGCCCTGGAAGCGGCGTGGCTGGAGTCGGTCGGGGACGTGCTGCGCCGGGCCACGCTGACGGTCCCCGAGGGACCGCGGACCGGGGCCTGGTCGGCCGGCGCCGGCCGACAGGGCCTGCACACCGAGCCGTTCGGCCGGATGCTCGCCGAGATGCAGCACCTGCACCGCAGTCACCCGGGGGCGACATGGTGACGACCACGGCCCCGACGCCCCTCGAAGCCGAGCTCCTCGAACTCGCCGGTTCGGTGCCCGACCCCGAGCTGCCCGTGCTCACCCTGGCGGAGCTGGGTGTACTGCGCGCGGTGCACGTCCGCGACACCAACACCGTTGAGGTCGACCTCACCCCCACCTACACCGGCTGCCCGGCGATCGAGGCGATGGCCCTGGACATCGAGCGGGTGCTGCACGAGCACGGCATACGGGACGTCACCGTGCGCACGGTACTCAGCCCCGCCTGGTCCACCGACGACATCACCGACGAAGGGCGGCGCAAGCTGCGGGAGTTCGGCATCGCTCCCCCGCGTACCCTGCACGAGTCCGGCCCCGTGCCGCTCACCCTCGGCACGACACGGACCCGCACCGACGAACCGGACCCGGTCCGCTGCCCGCACTGCGGATCGGCGGACACCGAACTGCTCAGCCGGTTCTCCTCGACCGCGTGCAAGGCGCTGCGGCGCTGCCTCCTGTGCCGCGAACCGTTCGACCACTTCAAGGAGTTGTGATGGCGCGCTTCCACCCGCTCCCGGTGGCCGCGGTCGACCGGATCACCGACGACTCCGTCGCCCTCACCTTCACCGTCCCCGCGGAGCTGCGCGAGGAGTACCGGCACGCGCCCGGCCAGCACCTCACCCTGCGCCGCCGGAGCGACGGTGCGGAGACTCGGCGGACGTACTCGATCTGCTCCGCGGCACCGGCGCCCGGTGGTGAAGGGCCGCAGATCCTGCGGGTCGGGGTGCGCCTGGTCGAGGGCGGCGCCTTCTCGACGTATGCGCTGAAGGAGGTCAACGTCGGTGACGAGCTGGACGTGATGACCCCGGCCGGGCGCTTCACCCTCGATCCCGCGCCCGGGCTGTACGCGGCGATCGTCGGCGGTAGCGGCATCACCCCGGTGCTGTCGATCGTCTCGACCCTGCTGGCGCGCGAGCCCGAGGCCAGATTCTGTCTGATACGGAGCGACCGGACGGCCGCGTCGACGATGTTCCTGGAGGAGGTCGCCGACCTGAAGGACCGCTATCCCGAGCGGCTTCAGCTGGTGACCGTGCTCTCCCGGGAGGAACAGCAGGCGGGCCTGCCGTCCGGGCGCCTGGACCGCGAGCGGCTGACGGAGCTGCTGCCCGCGCTGCTGCCGGTGGACGGCGTGGCGGGCTGGTTCCTGTGCGGTCCGTTCGGACTGGTGCAGGGCGCGGAATGGGCCCTGCGGGGACTCGGGGTCGACCGGTCCCGGATCCACGAGGAGATCTTCCATGTGGACGCCGGTGCGGCGCCCATGACCTCCCCCACGGCCCCCGCGCACAGCACCGTCACCGCTCGGCTCGACGGGCGCGGTGGGACCTGGCCCGTCCAGGACGGGGAGTCGCTGCTGGACACGGTCCTGCGCAACCGGTCCGACGCGCCCTACGCCTGCAAGGGCGGCGTGTGCGGCACGTGCCGGGCGTTCCTCGTCTCGGGCGAGGTCCGTATGGACCGCAACTTCGCGCTGGAGGCGGAGGAGACGGAAGCCGGATACGTACTGGCCTGCCAGTCTCACCCGGTGACGGAACAGGTGGAGCTGGACTTCGACCGCTGATGTCCGACGGGCGCACCCGAGCCCGCCCGGGAGCGGCGTCGGCCACCTGACAGACGCGGACGCGGCAGCCGGCTCCGCTCAGCGGGCGTAGCGCGGCAGCGGGCGGACGCGGCAGTGGCAGCGGCAGCGGCTCAGATGACCTGGCCCGGCTGCCCCTGCTCGGTGACGACGGGGCGCCCCGCGGCCTGCCAGACCTTCATGCCGCCCGTCGACGTTCACGGCGTCGAGGCCCTGCTGGAGCAGGTACATCGTGACCTGGGCCGAGCGGCCGCCGGAGCGGCAGATCACGTGCACCCGGCCGTCCTGCGGGGCGGCCTCGGTCAGCTCGCCGTACCGGGCCACGAACTCGCTCATGGGGATGTGCAGCGCCCCCGCGGCGTGACCCGCCTGCCACTCGTCGTCCTCGCGGACGTCCAGCAGGAAGTCGCCGTCCTTGAGGTCCGGGACCTCGACCGTGGGCACACCAGCTCCGAAGTTCATGGGCCCGACGCTACCCGACCGGCGGTCCCAGGCGGCTTGCGTGCCCCGGCGGGGCCCCGGCTAGCCCTGGGTCAGCAGTTCCGCCAGCTCCGCCTCGCGCTTGTACACGTCGGCCCGCAGCTTCTCTGCGATCTCGTCCAGGAGGCCGTCGGGGTCGTCGGGAGCCATGCGCAGCATCGACGCGATCGCGCTGTCCTCCAGCTCGCGGGCGATCAGCGTGAGGAGTTCCTTGCGCTGGGACAGCCATTCCAGGCGGGCGTAGAGCTCCTCGCTGCGGCTCGGGGGCTGCTCGGCGAGGACCGGGCCCGCGGCCCACTCCTCGACCAGTTCCCGCAGCTGGGCCTCGTCGCCGCGGCCGTAGGCGGCGTTGACGCGGGTGATGAACTCCTCACGCCGCTGCCGTTCCCGCTCCTCCTGCGCGAGGTCGGGGTGGGCCTTGCGGGCCAGCTCACGGTAGAGCCGGCGGGCCTCCTCGCTCGGGCGTACCCGCTGCGGGGGCCGGACCGCCTGGTCCGTGAGCATCGCGGTGGCCTCGGGGAACAGGCCATGGCCGTCCATCCAGCCGTGGAGCAGTTCCTCCACGCCGGGGATGGGCAGCACCCGGGCCCGCGCCTCCTCGGCGAGGCGGATGTCCTCGGGGTCGCCGGTGCGCGCCGCCCTGGCCTCGGCTATCTGGGCCTCCAGCTCTTCGAGCCGGGCGTACATCGGGCCGAGCTTCTGCTCGTGCAGCCGCGAGAAGTTCTCCACCTCGACGCGGAACGTCTCCACCGCGATCTCGAACTCGATCAGCGCCTGCTCTGCGGCCCGCACGGCCCGCTCCAGCCGCTCCTCGGGCCGCGGCTCCTGGGCCTGCTCAGCTTCGGGGGTCGTCACCCGACCAGCGTAGGCCACGGCTCCCCCGGCCGGTTCCGTGCTCTCGGACACCCACGGCCTTTTCGTCACACGCCCGTCTCCGCCGCGATGCGTCCCGAGTTCACCGCGGCGACCAGTTCCGCGTGGTCCGCCTCCGTACGGTCGGCGTACGTGACCGCGAACTCGGCTATCGCCTCGTCCAGTTCCTCGTTCTTGCCGCAGTAGCCGGCGATGAGCCGCGGATCGACGCCGTGGGAGTGGGCGCGGGCCAGGAGGGCGCCGGTCATACGGCCGTAGTCGTCGTGCTGGTCCGCGGCGAGGACGGCGGGGTCGACGCTGCCCTTGCGGTTGCGGAACTGCCGTACCTGGAAAGGCCGTCCGTCCACCGTCGTCCAGCCGAGCAGGATGTCGCTGACCACCTGCATGCGCTTCTGGCCCAGGACCACGCGCCGTCCCTCGTGGCCGACGGGCGCGGTCTCGAAGCCGGCCGTCGCCAGATGCGGCACCAGCGCCGACGGGCGTGCCTCCTTGACCTGGAGGACCAGAGGCTCGCCGCGGTGGTCCAGGAGCAGGACGACATACGACCGCGTGCCCACGCTGCCCGTGCCGACCACGCGGAACGCCACGTCGTGCACCGCGTGCCGGGCGAGCAGCGGGAGCCGGTCGCCGGGCAGGGTCGTGACGTACTGCTCCAGGGACGTCACCACCGCCGCCGCCTCCGCGTCGGGCACGCGGCGCAGCACCGGAGGCGCGTCCACGAAGCGGCGCCCGCCGTCCTCGGTGGCCTCGGTCGACCTGGCGGCGAAGCGCCCGCTGGTGTTGGCGCGCGCCTTCGCCGAGACCCGCTCCAGGGTCCCGAGCAGATCGTGGGCGTCGGCGTGCGAGACGAGTTCCTCGTCCGCGATGGCGTTCCAGGCGTCCAGGACCGGGAGTCTGGCGAGCAGGCGCATGGTGCGCCGGTAGGCGCCCACCGCGTCCCGCGCCGCCGCGCGGCAGGAGTCCTCGTCGGCCCCGGCCTCCCGGCCGGCCAGCACCAGGGAGGCGGCGAGCCGCTTGAGGTCCCACTCCCAGGGGCCGTGCACCGTCTCGTCGAAGTCATTCAGATCGATGACCAGATCACCGCGGGCGTCCCCGTACAGACCGAAGTTGGCCGCATGGGCGTCGCCGCATATCTGGGTACGGATCCCGGTCGTCGGGGTGCGGGCCAGGTCGAAGGCCATCAGGCCCGCCGAGCCGCGCAGGAAGGCGAAGGGAGAGGCGGCCATCCTGCCCACGCGTATCGGCGTGAGCCCGGCGATGCGGCCCCGGTTGGACTCCTCCACCGCGCTCACCGCGTCCGGCCGGGAGGCGTCGAGGTCGAAGATGCTGTGCGCACTGCGCGGGACGCTCGTCCGCAGCGCCTTGCCGTCCCGCTTCGTGGAACCGCCCTCGTGCGGCCAGGCGGCGAACCCGCGCGGCTGAGGCAGTCTGCGGCCGACCTCGGTGACCGGCCCCTGCGAAGCCTCCGCCGCCTTCGCCGTCTCCGTCACTCCCGCACCGGCTTCGGTCACCACGACCGCCTCCCCCGCTCACGCACCCGCACCCGCACCCGCACCCGCACCCGCACGAACATCAACTCGTGCCGACCGTACAGGCGGTGATCGAAACGCGTCAGACCCTGTGGACAACCCCGCGGTTGTGGACAGCGGACGCGCTGAGCTGCTGAGAGACTCATCACACTGCGATGCCGGGTCACATACCCCGCACATCCGACCACGGATACGCCAAAGGGCCCATCGTGATCACGATGGGCCCTTTGCCTCTGTGCGCGAGGGGGGAGTTGAACCCCCACGCCCTTGCGGGCACTGGAACCTGAATCCAGCGCGTCTGCCTATTCCGCCACCCGCGCATTGGGTGTGTCCTCCGGCTCCGTTCCTTTCGGTCCGGCGCCTTCCGACATCGAGAACATTAGCATGCCGGACGGGGTGGATTCACATCCCTTGCTTCCGGCCCCCTCACCACCCCCGACGACGCATCGGCCCAGGTGACCGCCCCTCCGGCCCCGCACGCCCCGGCCGGAACCCTGGCCATGACCCTGCCCACAGCCCCGTTCGGGAGCCCCCCGGACGCCGCCCCGGAGCCCGGCCGCAGGGACGCCGGGAATCGTTCACGTATCAACCTCGTACCGGTGACAGGCATCTCCCCGGGAGGCGGACCGGTACGGCCGCCGCGTGCGGGACACTGGTCCTCGCCCGCCTCTACGATCCTTGGCAGCAGGAGTTCGAAGGGGAGCCGCTGGGGGAACCGGCTGATTGCCTGGCGCGTGGATACGATCAGTAAGCAGTACGAGTAAGCAGCACCAGCAAGCAGTACCTGGCAGACCCGTACGGCCCGGCCGTACAGCACGGCAGCGGGCAGTACCGCAGAGCAGCAGTACGGCAACGACGGAGGAGGTGCCCCATGGGAGTCCTGAAGAAGTTCGAGCAACGTCTCGAAGGTCTGGTCAACGGCACCTTCGCCAAGGTGTTCAAGTCCGAGGTCCAGCCCGTCGAGATCGCCGGCGCGCTCCAGCGGGAGTGCGACAACAACGCGACGATCTGGAACCGCGACCGGACCGTCGTACCCAACGACTTCATCGTGGAGCTGAGCACGCCGGACCACGAGCGGCTCAGCCCCTACTCCGGCCAACTCGGCGACGAGCTCGCCGGCATGGTGCGCGACTACGCCAAGCAGCAGCGCTACACCTTCATGGGGCCGATCAAGGTCACCCTGCAGAAGGCCGAGGACCTGGACACCGGTCTGTACCGAGTGCGCAGCCGGACGCTCGCGTCCTCCAGCGACCAGCAGCAGGCCCCGCAGTCCGGCGCCCAGGGCGGCTACGGCTACCCGCCGCCGGGCCACGCCCGCGGGCGCACCCCCGATGCCCTCCGCGCCGCCCGCGCCCCCTGGCGCCCGGCCCGGCGGCTACGGCTACCCGCAGCCCTCCTCGCCGGCGTCCTCGAGCGCACCGCCGAGCGGCGGGCGCACGCGCCACTGGATCGAGATCAACGGCACCCGCCACCAGATCTCGCGTCCGACGCTGGTGCTGGGCCGCAGCACCGAGGCCGACGTGCGGATCGACGACCCCGGCGTCTCCCGCCGGCACTGCGAGATCCGGACCGGAACGCCCTCGACGATCCAGGATCTCGGATCCACCAACGGCATCGTGGTGGACGGACAGCACACCACCCGCGCTACGCTCCGCGACGGCTCGCGGATCGTCGTGGGCAGCACCACCATCATTTACCGGCAAGCCGAAGGGTGAAGCGGGGGCAATGTCAGAGCTGACCCTCACGGTCATGCGGCTGGGTTTCCTGGCCGTACTGTGGCTGTTCGTCATCGTGGCCGTGCAGGTCATCCGCAGCGACCTGTTCGGTACGCGCGTCACCCAGCGCGGTGCGCAGCGCAGCGCCCGCAGGGACGCGGGACGGCCGCAGCAGGCCGCACGCCAGCAGGCCGCGCCCCCGCAGCAGCGCGCTCAGCAGGGCGGCGGCCGCCGGGGCCGCAACGCCCCCACCAAGCTGGTCGTGAGCGAGGGCACCCTGACCGGCACCACCGTGGCGCTCCAGGGCCAGACCATCACCCTGGGCCGCGCGCACGACTCCACGATCGTGCTGGACGACGACTACGCCTCCAGCCGCCATGCCAGGATCTACCCCGACCGCGACGGCCAGTGGATCGTCGAGGATCTCGGGTCCACCAATGGCACGTACCTGGACCGGTCCCGGCTGACGACCCCTCAGCCGATCCCGCTGGGAGCGCCGATCCGCATCGGCAAGACCGTCATCGAGCTGCGGAAGTAGTACGACAATGAGCGAGCGGAGCGAGCACGCAGGGGCGGACCGCACAGTGGTCGCCGGCGCGCTCCCGACCGGAGGGTGGGCAGTGTGGCTCGACACGACCGGCTGTACCCGGAGCCGACAGGCGAGGTGCGCATGAGTCTGTCACTGCGCTTCGCCGCCGGATCGCACGTCGGAATGATCCGGGAACATAACGAGGACTCCGGTTACGCCGGTCCGCGGCTGCTCGCCATCGCCGACGGCATGGGCGGACAGGCGGCCGGCGAGGTCGCCTCCTCCGAGGTGATCTCCGCACTGGTCACGCTCGACGACGACGTGCCCGGGTCCGACATCCTCACCTCCCTCGGCGTCGCCGTGCAGGGCGCCAACGACCAGCTGCGCGCCATGGTCGAGGAGGACCCGCAGCTCGAGGGCATGGGCACGACCCTGACCGCCCTGCTGTGGACCGGACAGCGCCTCGGCCTCGTCCACGTCGGCGACTCGCGCGCGTACCTGCTGCGCGACGGCGTCCTCAGCCAGATCACGCAGGACCACACCTGGGTGCAGCGCCTGGTCGACGAAGGCCGGATCACCGAGGAAGAGGCCACCACCCACCCGCAGCGCTCGCTGCTGATGCGGGCACTGGGCAGCGGCGACCACGTCGAGCCCGACCTGTCCATCCGCGAGGTCCGGGCCGGCGACCGCTATCTGATCTGCTCCGACGGACTGTCCGGCGTCGTCTCCCACCAGACGATGGAAGAGGCCCTCGCCAGCTACCAGGGCCCCCAGGAGACCGTGCAGGAGCTGATCCAGCTCGCGCTGCGCGGCGGCGGCCCCGACAACATCACCGTCATCGTCGCCGACGTCCTCGACCTGGACACCGGGGACACCTTCAACGCGCAGCTCTCCGACACCCCCGTGGTGGTCGGCGCGGTCGCGGAGAACCAGCTCCACCCGCACGACAACGGCATCATGCAGACCCCGGCCGGACGCGCCGCGAACCTCGGCCGCCGAGGCCGCGCGAGCGGCGGCGAGTACGGCGGACCGGGCAACGACGACACCGGCTACACGCCCGACGGCGGCTACGGCGACGACGACTTCGTCAAGCCGCGCCGGGGCCGCAAGTGGCTCAAGCGGACCTTCTTCAGCGCCCTCGCCCTCGGTGTCATCGGCGGCGGTCTGTACGGCGGTTACCGCTGGACGCAGACGCAGTACTACGTCGGCGCCAAGAGCGAGCACGTCGCCCTCTACCGCGGTATCAGCCAGGACCTCGCCTGGGTCTCGCTGTCGAACGTGGAGAAGGACCACCCCGAGATCGAACTCAAGTACCTGCCGCCCTATCAGCAGAAGCAGGTCAAGGCGACGATCACGCAGGGCGGCCTGCCCGACGCCGAGTCGAAGATCCAGGAGCTGTCCGTGCAGGCCTCCGCCTGCAAGAAGGAGACGCAGCGTCAGGCCGCCGCGAAGCAGAACGACGCGAAGGCGCAGGGCCAGGTCGGGGACACCACGGGAACCAACCGTGCCTCCTATTCGTCCAAGGCATCACCGACGCCGAACCCGTCGGGCTCGGCAACGTCCCCGTCGAAGTCTCCGTCCACGACCCCGTCCGCGACCGCCACCAACCCCAGCCCCGGCCCCACCCTCTCGGAGGATGAGCAGAAGGTCGTCTCGCTGTGCGGTAAGCAGTAGGCAAGCCGTGAGAGGCCCCGTCACACGATGAGCAGTACTACCAACACGTCGACGCACCACACGTCCACGATCGGCTCCATCGGCGCGCCGAGCCGCCGCAACACCGAGCTCGCGCTCCTGGTGTTCGCAGTGGCCATCCCGGTGTTCGCCTACGCCAACGTGGGCCTGGCCATCAGCGGCCAGGTGCCTACCGGCCTGCTGGGCTACGGCCTGGGCCTCGGCCTGCTGGCCGGCGTCGCCCATCTCGTCGTACGGAAGTTCGCGCCGTACGCGGACCCGCTGCTGCTGCCGCTGGCCACGCTGCTCAACGGCCTCGGCCTGGTCTGCATCTGGCGGCTCGACCAGTCGAAGCTGCTGCAGTCCATCGGCCAGGCCGGCGGCAAGGCGACCAACCAGCTCGTCTACACCGCACTGGGCATCACGCTGTTCGTCGTCGTGCTGATCTTCCTCAAGGATCACCGCACCCTGCAGCGCTACACCTACATCTCCATGGCCGGAGCGCTGTTCCTCCTGCTGCTCCCGCTGGTCCCCGGCCTCGGCGCCAACGTCTACGGCGCCAAGATCTGGATCCAGGTCGGCAGCTTCACCATCCAGCCCGGTGAGTTCGCCAAGATCGTGCTCGCGATCTTCTTCGCCGGCTACCTGATGGTGAAGCGCGACGCACTGGCCCTGGCCAGCCGCCGCTTCATGGGTCTCTACCTGCCTCGCGGCCGCGACCTCGGACCGATCATCGTCGTGTGGATGATCTCGATCCTCATCCTCGTCTTCGAGACCGACCTCGGTACGTCGCTGCTGTTCTTCGGCATGTTCGTGATCATGCTGTACGTCGCCACCGAGCGGACCAGCTGGATCGTCTTCGGTCTGCTGATGTCCGCGATCGGCGCGGTCGGCGTGGCGAGCTTCGAACCGCACGTCCAGCAGCGCGTCCAGGCTTGGGCCGACCCGATGAAGGAGTACACGCTCA
Organism: Streptomyces sp. V3I7; assembly: GCF_030817495.1. Classification (NCBI taxonomy): domain Bacteria; kingdom Bacillati; phylum Actinomycetota; class Actinomycetes; order Kitasatosporales; family Streptomycetaceae; genus Streptomyces; species Streptomyces sp. V3I7. The sequence continues at coordinate 3,412,945 of NZ_JAUSZK010000001.1, read as the reverse complement.
GCCGCCAGGGCGTCGCCGGCCACTCCGAGCAGGCCATGCAGGCCCTGTGGGCGTTCGGCTCCGGCGGCACCCTCGGCACCGGCTGGGGCCAGGGCCACTCCGAGCAGATCCGGTTCGCCGCCAACTCCGACTTCATCCTCGCCACCTTCGGCGAAGAGCTCGGCCTGGCCGGTCTCATGGCCATCCTGCTGGTCTACGGCCTGATCGTGGAGCGCGGCGCGCGCACCGCCCTCGCCGCCCGCGACCCGTTCGGCAAGCTGCTGGCCATGGGTCTCTCCGGCGCCTTCGCCCTCCAGGTCTTCGTCGTGGCCGGCGGTGTGATGGGCCTCATCCCGCTGACCGGTATGACGATGCCGTTCCTCGCGTACGGTGGCTCGTCCGTCATCGCCAACTGGGCCCTCATCGGCATCCTGATCCGCATCAGCGACACCGCCCGCCGCCCGGCCCCGGCCCCCGCCTCGAACCCCGACGCCGAGATGACCCAGGTGGTCCGCCCGTGAACAAGCCCCTGCGCCGGATCGCGATCTTCTGTGGTCTCCTGATCCTCGCCCTGCTCATCCGCGACAACTGGCTCCAGTACGTCAAGGCCGACAGCCTCCGCGAGGACAAGAACAACCGCCGGGTGACCATCGCCCGCTACTCCACCCCGCGCGGCGACATCATCGTCGACGGCAACCCGATCACCGGGTCCACCGCGACGAGCAAGACCGGTCTGAACGACCTGAAGTACAAGCGCACGTACAAGAACGGGGCGATGTGGGCGCCGGTCACCGGGTACGCCTCCCAGGCCTTCGACGCCAACCAGCTGGAGAAGCTCGAGGACGGCATCCTCACCGGCGACGACGACCGGCTCTTCTTCCGCAACACCCTGGACATGGTCACGGGCAAGCCGAAGCAGGGCGGCAACGTCGTCACCACCCTCAACGGGGCGGCACAGAAGGCCGCTTACACGGGCCTGAAGAACATCGGCGCCAAGGGTGCCGCCGTCGCCATCGAGCCGTCCACCGGCAAGATCCTGGCGCTGGCCTCCTACCCGTCGTACGACCCGTCCTCCTTCGCCGGCGCCCTGGACGAGGACGACAAGGCGTGGAAGAACCTGCAGAAGAAGAACAACCTCAGTGACCCGATGCTGAACCGGGCACTGCGCGAGACCTACCCGCCGGGCTCCACCTTCAAGGTGGTCACGGCCGCGGCCGCGCTGGAGAACGGGCTGTACAACTCGGCGGACGAGAAGACCGACTCTCCGCTGCCCTGGACCATGCCGGGCACGACCAGGCCGCTGAACAACGAGGGCAACATCCCCTGCGAGAACGCCACCATGCGTGAGGCGCTGCGGGTTTCCTGCAACACCGTCTTCGGCAAGATCGGCGCCGACCTCGGCAACGACAAGATGCTGAAGGAAGCCAAGAAATTCGGCTTCGACGCCGAGCAGTTCACCCCGGTCCGCGCCAACGCCTCGGTGTTCGCCGACAAGATGGCCCCGTCGGAGACCGCACTGTCCTCGATCGGCCAGTTCAACACCGCGGCGACTCCGCTGCAGATGGCCATGGTCGCCTCGGCCGTCGCCAACGACGGCAAGCTGATGAAGCCGTACATGGTCGACAAGCTCCAGTCGTCGAACCTCGACACCGTCGAGCAGACCGACCCGGAGGAGCTCAGCCGCCCGCTGTCCTCCGGCAACGCGCAGATCCTGCAGTCGATGATGGAGACCGTCGTCAAGGACGGCACGGGCAAGAACGCGCAGATCCCGGGCGTCACGGTCGGCGGCAAGACCGGTACCGCCCAGCACGGCGTGGCGAACAGCAAGAACCCGTACGCCTGGTTCATCTCCTATGCCAAGCTGCCCGACCACAGCTCGCCGGTCGCCGTGGCGGTCGTCGTCGAGGACGACAACGCCAACCGCGGCGACATCTCCGGCGGCGGCCTCGCCGCCCCCATCGCGAAGAACGTCATGGAGGCGGTCATCAACTCCAAGAAGTGAGCCCGATCACGTCACCTTCACATCGGTGCACGTTGCGGTACCGGTCCTGTATCGGGTTGCGGGCTTGGCCAGGTCACACAAACAGAGCCGGGTACGGTAGGCCCGGACGGCAGCCTCCGGTCGCACACCTCCGTGCCGGCCGGGACCGACGGAGAGGGCTGGTAGGGAACTATGGAAGAGCCGCGTCGCCTCGGCGGCCGGTACGAACTGGGCCACGTGCTCGGCCGCGGTGGCATGGCGGAGGTCTACCTCGCGCATGACACCCGCCTCGGCCGCACGGTTGCGGTGAAGACGCTGCGCGCGGATCTCGCGCGCGACCCGTCCTTCCAGGCCCGGTTCCGCCGGGAGGCCCAGTCGGCCGCCTCGCTCAACCATCCCGCGATCGTCGCGGTCTACGACACGGGCGAGGACTACATCGACGGGGTCTCGATCCCGTACATCGTGATGGAGTACGTCGACGGCTCCACGCTCCGTGAGCTTCTGCACAGCGGCCGCAAGCTGCTGCCCGAGCGCTCGATGGAAATGACCATCGGCATCCTGCAGGGCCTGGAGTACGCCCACCGCAACGGCATCGTCCACCGCGACATCAAGCCGGCCAACGTGATGCTCACGCGCAACGGCCAGGTCAAGGTGATGGACTTCGGCATCGCCCGGGCCATGGGCGACTCCGGCATGACGATGACGCAGACCGCGGCCGTCATCGGCACCGCCCAGTACCTCTCTCCGGAGCAGGCGAAGGGCGAGCAGGTCGACGCCCGGTCCGACCTCTACTCCGCCGGCTGCCTGCTGTACGAGCTGCTGACGGTACGGCCGCCCTTCGTCGGCGACTCCCCGGTGGCCGTGGCCTACCAGCACGTCCGCGAGGAGCCGCAGGCGCCGAGCGTCTTCGACCCCGAGATCACGCCCGAGATGGACGCCATCGTCCTGAAGGCACTGGTCAAGGACCCGAACTACCGCTACCAGTCCGCCGACGAGATGCGCCAGGACATCGAGGCCTGCCTCGACGGCCAGCCGGTCGGCGCCACGGCGGCCATGGGCTCGGTCGGCTACGGCGGCTACCCGAACGACCAGCCGACGACCGCGCTGCGTGCGGACGGCGGCCCGGGCGGGGGCGCTGCCACCACGGTGCTTCCCCCGGCGAACCCGGACGACGGCGGCTTCGGCTACGACGACCGCCCCGCCCGCCGCCGCCAGCAGCAGAAGTCCAACACCTCGACGATCCTCCTCGTGGTCGCGGGCGTCCTGGTGCTGATCGGCGCGATCCTGATCGGGAAGTACGCCTTCACCGGCAAGGGAATCGGTGACGACACGCTGCCCACGCCGAACTTCGTCGGGCAGACCCAGGCGACGGCCAAGAAACAGGCCGAGAACGTCGACCTGAAGCTGGATCTGAGCCGCAAGCCCTGCGACGACCAGCCCAAGGGCAACATCTGCTCGCAGAACCCGAAGGCCGATACCACCATCCACAAGGGCGAGACAGTGACCCTGGTGGTCTCGACGGGCGCGCCCAAGGTCGACGTCCCCGACGTGAGCGGCCTCGCCTTCGCCGACGCGGAGTCGACGCTGAAGAAGAAGGGCTTCGAGGTCGAGAAGCAGGCCCAGGAGTCCACCGAGACCCCGGACACCGTGCTCGCCCAGAACCCCAAGGCCGGTGCGTCGCGGCAGAAGGGCTCCACGGTCGTCGTGACCGTCGCGAAGGCGACGGCCCAGGTCACCGTGCCGGACCTGACGGGCAAGACGCCCGACGAGGCGAACAGCCTGCTTCAGGCCAAGGGCCTGGTCCTGGGAGCCCAGGAGCAGGCGGAGTCCGCGGCCCAGCCCGAGGGCAAGATCTTCGAGCAGAGCTTCGCGCCCGGCTCCGACGTCGACCGTGGCACCACGGTCAACATCAAGATCGCCAAGGCGCCGCAGGCCCCGGTGGCGATGCCGAAGGTGACCGGGATGACGGTCGGCCAGGCCAAGCAGGTCCTCGCGGGTGCCAACCTGCAGATCGGCAAGATCGCCGGCCCGGGCGACAAGGACGACAACGCCGTCGTGTTCGGCAGCAATCCGCCGGAGGGCCAGCCGGTCAAGCCCGGTCAGAAGGTTGACCTCATCACCGCTCCCAACGGGCAGAACGGCAACGGCGGCGGAGGCCTCTTCGGCTGACGTCAGGCACATACGGGTGGGCCCCTGCCGGACATTCCGGTAGGGGCCCACTTGTCTCTCCGGCACCGCGTCCTGCAGTAGCACGCCGGTTCCTGTGTCGATCGTGTCTTCACATGTGCCGACTCGTTGATCGGGTGGGGCGGGGAATCGGATCAGCACTCTGCCCTGGCCATACGGCCACGAGACGAGTGAAAGGGCAGAAGATGATCGACCAAACGGCTCTGCTGGAGTCCAAGGCCCTGCGCGACAGCGTGCTGGACCGCACCGACGTACTCGACCGCGTGAAGGCACTGTCGCTGCTTCCGGACGGGATGCATGTGACGACGGCGATGGTGGCGGCGTACTTCGAGGTCGCTGAAACAGTGATCAACAACCTGCTGAGTCGTCATAGGCAGGAGCTGGAGTCCAACGGATTGCACGTGCTGCGCGGCCCTGACCTGCAGCAATTTAAGGAACTCAACTTGAGTTCCTATCCCGGCAGTTATCCACAGCCCCGTTCCAGCCTTGCCCTTTGGTCGCGTCGAGCCGTCCTCAACGTCGCCATGCTCCTGCGGGACAGCGAAGTAGCCCGTCAGGTGCGCACGTACCTCCTCGACATGGAGTACCTGGCACGCACACAACCTGTGGAAAACTCCACCCGGCCGAACCCCGTGTCCCTCGACGACCGAATCGACCAGCGCATCACCCACATCCTCGGCAAGACAGTCGTCCCCATGTTCAACGCGCTCAACGAAACCTCGGGCGAACACCGCAGGGAGCTCATCGCGCTCCGCACAGGTGTCCAGCACATCGAGCGGCGGCTCCAGCAACACCACGCCCGGCTACGGAGGCTGGAGAGCCCGCGAAAGGAACGCCCGCTGGCCGGTGTCATGGCCGCCATGGACGCCTCGCTTCACGCCCGACGCCCTGAGCATCGCCACCGAAGCCGGCATCACCGCCGTACACCGTGGCTTGCTGGAGGAGTGGAGCGCGGGGGGCGTCCTGAGCGTCCTGAAGTAGGACCCCTCCGCACGGAAAGGCCCGAAGCCGCAAAAGATGGTTGCGGCTTCGGGCCTCCGTCATGTTAGGCGACTGGGTTCCCCTTAGGAACTCAGTCAGCCACGCAACTCCTTCGGCGGCGTCCGCTCGCTGTCGACCTTCTCCACTCGCTCCAGCTCGCCCCACACCACGTACCGGAACCGGGACGTGTACACCGGCGTACAGGTCGTCAGCGTGATGTAGCGGCCCGGCTTCTTCCTGCCGGACTCCTTCGGGATCGGGGCGACGACCTTGACGTTGTACTTCGAGGTCTCCGGGAGGATGCCGTAGACCTTGTAGACGTACCACTTGTCCTTCGTCTCGAAGACGACCGGGTCGCCCTTCCTCACCTTGTCGATGTTGTGGAACTTGGCGCCGTGCCCGTCGCGGTGGGCAGCCAGGGTGAAGTTGCCCTTCTTGCCGGCCATCGGGAGCGTGGCCTTCATCGGCTCGGTGTAGTAGCCGGCCACGCCCTCGTTCAGGACCTCGGTCGACGTGCCCTTCGCGACCAGGACCTCGCCGTTGTGCATCGAGGGAACGTGCAGGAAGCCGATGCCGTTCTTGGTGTCCAGCGCGCCGGGACCGGTGTCCTTGGTCGCCCAGCCGTCGCGGACCTTGTCGGCCTGCTTGTGCGCCGTGCGGTCGGCGACGACGTTCGTCCACCACAGGGAGTAGACGACGAACAGGCCGAGCACCAGGCCCGCCGTGATGAGGAGTTCACCGAAGACGCTGATCGCCGTGGCGACCCGGCCGGTGCCCCAGGGGCGCGGGCCGGACGCCGGGGAATCCGCTCCCGTGTGCTCTGCGGTGTCGTCCGCGGTCGCTGCCACTGTTCATCTGCCCTTACTCGACGAGCGCATCCGGCTTGCCCTTGCTGCGCGACCGTTCCTCGACCATCTTGCCCCAGACGATCAACCGGTACTTGCTGGTGAACTCCGGCGTGCACGTGGTCAGGGTGATGTACCGGCCGGGCCCGGTGAAGCCCGACCCCCTGGGGACCGCGTCCAGCACGCTCGTGTTGCTCGGCTGCGTCACCGGAAGCATCGACGTCACCTTGTACACGAAGTACTTGCTCTGCGTCTCGACCACGACGTCGTCACCGGACTGGAGACGGTTGATGTAGCGGAACGGTTCGCCGTGCGTGTTGCGGTGGGCCGCCAGGCCGAAGTTGCCCGTCTTCGCATCCGGCATGGCCGTCTTCAGCGGGGCCTCGCCGTAGTGCCCGACCATCCCCTTGTCGAGCACCCTCTTGTTGCTGACGCCCTCGGCGATCGGCACCACCACGTCCAGCTTGGGGATGTGCAGGATGGCGAACCCCTGCCCCGGCTCGAACGACCCCGGCGCCCGCTTGCCGCTCGCCCAGTCGTTCTGGAGCGTGCTCGTCTCGTCGCCGGCCTGGGCGTGCGCCCGGACGTTGGTCCACCACAGCTGGTAGGTGACGAACAGCAGCATCAGCACACCAGTGGTGATGAACACCTCGCCGATCGCCCGGCTCGCGACGACCGACGGGCTCGGCTTGCGCAGCCGCGCCTGACGCCGGGCCTCCACTCGGGACAGCGGTCCCTGCGACACCGACTCCTCCGCCGACGCCGACGCCTGCGACATCTCGCGTCCGCCGCCGTGCCGCCCACCGCGCCGCTTGGCGGCCTTTCTGCGGGCCGCACGGCCACCCGCCGCAGCCGGGCCGGAGGAGACGCCGGACGAGGCCCCAGAGGCCGATGCGGACGCTCCCGCGGCGGACGCCGTGTCGGAGAGCCGCAGCGCCACCGTCTCCGGGTCGCGGGGAGGCTCGTACGGGACCTCGCCGGGTTCGAGCGGAACCTCGGCGGGCGGCTGCTGATACGGGGCCGTGGGGTGCTCGTACCGGGCCGCGGGATGCTCGTACGGCTGCTCGTACGGCGTCTGCGGGTAGCCCCCGGGGTGTCCTGTCCCGGGGTGCCCCGCCGGGAAGCCGCCGCCGTGCCCCTCCTGATATCCCCGGGGATACCCCTCCTGGTACGTGCCCTCGCCGTACCACTCCCCGCCGAGCGCGCCGGATGCCTCGTACGACTGATCCCCGTACGAGGCATCGGTCTCGGGCTCCGGGCGCAGCGCGGTCACGCCGTGGCCCTGCCCACCACTGGGGCGAGCCCCACCGACCTCGCCACCGCGTCCTGGTCCCCGCACTCCACCAGCCAGTTGGCCAGCATCCGGTGCCCGTGCTCGGTCAGCACCGACTCCGGATGGAACTGCACGCCCTCGACGGGCAGTTCACGGTGGCGCAGGCCCATGATGATGCCGTCGTGCGTACGGGCCGTGACCTCCAGCTCCGGCGGAACCGTCGCCGGCTCGGCGGCCAGGGAGTGGTACCGGGTCGCGGTGAAGGGGGAGGGAAGTCCGGCGAAGACGCCCTTGTCGGTGTGCTCGACCAACGAGGTCTTGCCGTGGAGCAGTTCGGGCGCGCGGTCCACCACCCCGCCGTACGCCACCTGCATCGACTGCATGCCGAGGCAGACGCCGAAGACCGGGACGCCGGTGGCGGCGCAGTGGCGCACCATCTCGACGCAGACACCGGCCTGTTCGGGGGTGCCGGGGCCCGGCGACAGCAGCACGCCGTCAAAGCCGTCCTGAGCGTGCGCCGTCGACACCTCGTCGTTGCGCAGCACCTCGCACTCGGCGCCCAGCTGGTACAGGTACTGGACCAGGTTGAAGACGAAGCTGTCGTAGTTGTCGACGACGAGAATCCGCGCACTCACTGGTTGTCCACCGTCACATCGTTGAAGGGCAGCAGCGGCTCGGCCCAGGGAAAGACGTACTGGAAGAGGACGTAGACCACGGCCACGATCAGAACGAGGGAGATCAGTGCCCTCAGCCACACGTTGCCCGGCAGATGCCGCCAGATCCAGCCGTACATGCCGTCCCTTCCGTCGCGCCACGGCACCAGACTCACGCCGTACGGCACCAGACTAACGGCGCGGCGCCCGCGGTTTGCCTGCCTCCACAGGCTGCGTGAAGTCCGGGCGCACCGGACCGGCCCTTAGGGCCTGTCGGGCCCTAACCGAACTTACGTAGCCCGGGTGCGATCGCTTCAACGATCTTCGCGATGTTCCACGTGAAACCGAGGCGGCGGCCCGAAGGTGCCCCGGGGTCGCGCTCCGGTGCCGGAGCTATTCGGCGGGCTTCGCGTAGTGCAGATCCACGGTGCCCGCGTAGCCGGGGAGGGTGATCGGCCCGTTGTCGGCGACGTTCCAGCCGAGCCCGTAGACGTTGACGTACACCATGTAGTTCTGGATGGCCGGCGAGTCCGCGAGCGCCTGCTTCAGCTTCGCCGGGTCACCGACCGCGGTGATCTTGTACGGCGGCGAGTAGACGCGGCCCTGGAGGATCAGGGTGTTGCCCACGCAGCGGACGGCGCTGGTCGAGATCAACCGCTGGTCCATGACCTTGATGCCCTTGGCCCCGCCCTGCCACAGCGCGTTCACCACGGCCTGGAGGTCCTGCTGGTGGATGACGAGGTAGTCGGGCTGCGGCTCGGGATAGCCGGGGAGCTTGGCGGTGGCGTTCGGCGGGGCGTCGTTGAGGGTGACGGTGATCGCCTGGCCGGTGACCTTGCGGGTGCCCGCGTCCTGCTCCAGGCCAGCGATCTTCTCGTCCTGGGCCCGGGTGCTGCCGTCGTCGCCCTCGGCCATCCCTTCCACGTTCTGGCGCAGGGTCGCGTTGGACTCGTCGAGCCCCTTGTTCTTGCGGCTGCGTTCCTGAATGAGGTCGGAAAGCTTCAGCAAGGAGGCATCCGTACGGATATCCGTACCCCTGGCCGTATGGAAACTGGTGAAGAAGATGAGCCCGGCGAGGGCGAAGACGGCCACCGTCAAGATCCGCACCGGCGGGAAGCCCGACTTACGGGCTGGGGTGGAACCCATTGATCCCGTCCCGGGGGAGTCGGCAGAATTGCTCAACGTACCCTTATCTCCTTCGGCGGCGCGGAAGCACTACGCTAACGGACGCCCGGGGGAGCACTCAGTGTCCCCTTGTACGCTGCCCCGAGCCCGACCCAGTTACCTGCGCGGCCACGCAGCGCATCGACAGGAGAGACCCTCGTGCCGAAGTCACGTATCCGCAAGAAAGCCGACTACACGCCCCCGCCGTCCAAGCAGGCGGCCAGCATCAAGCTGGACAGCCGCGCCTGGGTCGCGCCGGTGATGCTGGCCATGTTCCTCATCGGTCTGGCCTGGATCGTCGTCTTCTACGTGACCGACGGCTCGCTCCCCGTGGACTCGCTGGACAACTGGAACATCGTGGTCGGTTTCGGCTTCATCGCCGCCGGATTCGGCGTCTCCACCCAGTGGAAGTAGCAAGTGGCGTAAGAGCTGCGTCCTGATGAACGCAGCTCTCCCCACGGCTATCCGCTGAGTTATCCACAGCCAAGGTTCGATTTCCACAGACCCCTGGGGAAAAGACGACGATCTGTGGATAACCCGTCGGACGTTGACGCCGATACGACTGACACACCGGCGTCCGAAAACCCCCTCGCCCCCTGCCTCACCTGCGGAAACACACGTGAGCGACAGGGGGCACAGTTGTTCACGCACACTATGCACAAGATCCGGCACAGACTGTGGACAACGGTTCGGTATCAGCTGAGCTGGCTGGTCCTGATCAGCGTGAGGACCACCACGACGGCGAGGACCACGGCACAGGTGCCGTACTGGATCAGGGTTCGCCGCTCGCGCGGGGCGTGGACCATCGCGTAGCCCGTGATGACGCCCGCGACCAGGCCGCCGATGTGCGCCTGCCAGGCGATGTTGAAGCCCGGGCTGAACGTGAAGATCAGGTTGATCACCAGCAGGGCGATGACCGGGCGCATGTCGTAGTTGAGCCGGCGCAGCAGGACGGCCGTGGCGCCGAAGAGCCCGAAGATCGCACCGGACGCGCCCAGGGAGGGCTGATTGGGTGCGGCGAGCAGATAGGTGAGCGCGCCGCCGGCCAGCCCCGAGACGAAGTAGAGCGCCAGGTAGCGGGCCCGGCCGAGGGCGGCTTCCAGAGGGCCGCCGATCCACCACAGGCTGAGCATGTTGAACAGGATGTGGATGAAGCTGCCGTGCAGGAACATCGAGGTCAGCAGCCGGTAGTACTGCCCCTCCGCGATGCCCTCCAGCGGGCCGAACGGGGTGAAGGGGGCCCGGCCGATCAGGTCGAGGGCGTCGGTGAAGCGGTCGCCCACGATCTGCTGCACCGCGAAGAGGGCCACGTTCAGGCCGATCAGCATCTTGGTGACCAGCCGTGGATCGGCCGTCACCGTGCCGCCCGCCAGGGTCCGGGGCCGGGACGCGGCCGCCGGAGGTCCCGCGGGGCGGCTCGCGCCGCTCTCGGATCCGCTGGCCGGGTGGGAGGAGGCCCCTCCACGGACGCAGTCGGGGCACTGGAAGCCGACCGACGCGCTGACCATGCACTCGGGGCAGATCGGGCGCTCGCAGCGCGTGCAGCGGACGCCGGTCTCGCGGTCCGGGTGCCGATAGCACGCGGGCATGCTGTGGGCGTCCCGCGCGCCGCTTGCGGCGTGATCCATGAGGTCCCCTCGATCAGTCGTCGGCAATACACCGCCCCGCCCATCCTTACGGACGAGCGGGGCGTTTGGTTCCCTCCGGGCGAATCCGGGAAACCGCCGGAAGCCGTCGGGCTCAGCCCTCGCGCTTCTCGATGACGACCGACTCGATGACGACGTCCTCGAGCGGCCGGTCGTTCGGACGGCTGGTCGGCACCGCGGCGATGGCGTCCACGACCTTCTGCCCGGCCGGGTCGGCGACCTCGCCGAAGATGGTGTGCTTGCGGTTCAGCCAGGTCGTCGGGCCGATCGTGATGAAGAACTGCGAGCCGTTGGTCCCCGGGCCCGCGTTCGCCATGGCCAGCAGGTACGGCTTGTTGAAGGAGAGGTCGGGGTGGAACTCGTCCTCGAACTCGTAACCGGGGCCACCGATGCCGGAGCCCAGCGGGTCGCCGCCCTGGATCATGAAGCCGCTGATCACTCGGTGGAAGACCGTGCCGTCGTAGAGCTTGTCCTTGCTCGTCACGCCGGTAGCCGGGTGCCTCCACTCGCGCTCGCCCTGGGCGAGTTCCACGAAGTTCTTGACCGTCTTCGGCGCGTGGTTCGGAAAGAGCCGTACCTCGATGTTGCCGTGGTTGGTCTTCAGGGTGGCGTACAGCTGCTCGGCCACGATCTGCCTTCCGTTGGCTTCTTGTAACCGTCCGATCCTCGCACGACCCTGTCCGCCCGTCCCGCGACGGCGGCCCGCAGGTCCACATCTGCACGAATCGCTTGCGGAACACCGCTCGAGTCCTCCCGTGGCGAAGCGCGCCATGGTGATCCGTCGCTCCGGTCTGCACCCGTATGCCCCGTGATCAGCACCCGTATGCCCGCCCGCGCATGCTTCGCGGCCCGCCAGGATGCATGATCCGCAAAAGGGTGGAAAGTCGAAATACCGTACGCCGCCAAGGAGGAGGAAGCTCGTGACCCGCATCGACAGCGTGCGCGCCGCAACCGGCTCGGCCAAGGACAGCGTGCTGCACGCCGCGGAAGCGGTCGCGCCCTACGCCGACACGGCCAAGGAGCGTGCCACGCACTACGCGCAAGAGGCACGCGTGCGGCTCGCACCCGTGGTGTCGCAGGCCGCCGAGCAGGCCCGTGTGCAGTACGACGTCCGTGTCGCACCGCGCCTGGGACAGGCTCGCGCACACGTGCCGCCCAAGGTCGACCACGCCGCGCACGAAGCCGCTGTCCGTACCCGCCATGCTGCTCGGCAGGCCGCCGACTATTCCCGGCCGAAGTTCGAGCAGGCGGCGGCCGCGACAGGGCCGGCCCGCGAGGAGGCCGCGGCCTGGGGCTCTGCCGCCCTGGCCGCTCTGCGCGGACAGGTCACCCCCCAGGAGATCCAGAAGCTGGCCCGCAAGCACGAGCGCCGGGCGAAGACGGCCCGTGCCGTCAAGACGCTGGCCGTGCTGAGCATCGTGGCCGGCGGCGCCTTCGCCGTCTGGAAGTGGTGGGACAAGCAGGCCAACCCCGACTGGCTGGTCGAACCGCCCGCCGCGACGGAGGTGACCGAGACGACCCGGCTGACCACGGTGGAGGGCACCGCCGACCTGTCCGCCCTCGACCCCGAGGTGGAGGCCAGGGAGGCCCAGGACCGGGCCACACGGGACGACGATCGTTTCTGACCTCTACCGACACGAACACCCCTGCGGGGCGGGCGACTTGCATGTCCCCCGCCCCGCATTCCGTGTTTCACGTGAAACGCCCCGCGCTTCAGCCATTGCAGTCATGAACGAGACCCGGACGATCTCCCGGTCGTACCGTTGAAACAACGGACAGGAAATATCCTGTTCAACCTCTGCTTTCGCAAATACATCAGCCGCCCCACCCGTAACCTGCACTGCGTCCGGCATCGACACCGTCCCGCCGACCAGCGCGTCGCGCGAGTCCGTCCCCGGAGGCAGTCGCGTGCACGGAGGAGAGCCGACGCACGTAACGGGCCGAGGCGCTTACCGGGAGCAGCCACTCGCCCACCGCCCGATCCGTCCAGGCAGGACGCGGCAGGGGGACGGACGAACGCGCCGTCCTGAGGCGCCACAAGGGATCACGAGGCAGCGCGGACCGTCGTCGCGCCTGCGGGCACAAAAAACCCCTCCGACCATGTTCACACAGGTCGGAGGGGGATTTCTGGGTGGAGCCTAGGGGAGTCGAACCCCTGACATCTGCCATGCAAAGACAGCGCTCTACCAACTGAGCTAAGGCCCCTTGAGAGAAGCGTCCGCCGGAAGGATCTCACTCCCGCGGGCGCCGCAGACCAGAGTACCGGGTCACCCGGGGGATCTCGCAAAAAACTTGGGGGTCCCAGTAAACGACCACTCTCCGTAAGATGCTCGACGTGGTTCGCTACAGCGAACCACGTTCTGGGGAAGCGATGGGGAGACGCAATGGACGCCGCACAGCAGGAAGCCACCGCAAGAGCGCGGGAGCTGCAGCGGAACTGGTACGGAGAGCCGCTGGGGGCGCTCTTCCGTAAGCTCATCGACGATCTTGGGCTCAACCAGGCTCGTCTCGCGGCAGTGCTGGGACTGTCCGCGCCGATGCTGTCGCAGCTGATGAGCGGGCAACGGGCGAAGATCGGCAATCCCGCGGTGGTCCAGCGGGTGCAGCTGCTGCAGGATCTGGCGGCGCAGGTAGCGGACGGCGCGGTCAGCGCGGCCGAGGCGACGGAGCGCATGGACGAGATCAAGAAGTCCCAGGGAGGCTCGGTGCTGAGCAACACCACGCAGACGACGAGCACTTCGGGCGCCCCCACCGTCAAGCGGGTGGTGCGCGAGATCCAGTCGCTGCTGCGCTCGGTGGCCGCCGCCGGCGACATCATCGAGGCCGCCCATACCCTCGCCCCGGCCCACCCGGAACTGGCAGAGTTCCTCCGGGTGTACGGAGCGGGCCGCACCTCCGACGCGGTCGCGCACTACCAGTCCCACCAGAGCTGAGCCCACGCCCCGGCCAGCGGAGGGGGGTCCGCTGGAGGGGATGCCGCCGGAGGGGGTCCGGCGGCGTGGGTCCCACGCACCTGGGTGAGGCGGGTCGGTCGCAGGGGAGGAGCGAGGGACAGCCATGGGTGAGGTCTTCGCCGGCCGGTACGAACTGGCCGACCCGATCGGACGCGGTGGTGTGGGCGCCGTCTGGCGCGCCTGGGACCACCGCCGCCGCCGCTATGTGGCCGCCAAGGTGCTCCAGCAGCGCGACGCCCACGCGCTCCTGCGGTTCGTACGCGAACAGGCCCTGCGGATCGACCATCCGCATGTCCTCGCACCGGCCAGCTGGGCCGCCGACGACGACCAGGTCCTGTTCACCATGGACCTGGTGTCCGGCGGTTCACTGGTCCATCTGGTCGGCGACTACGGCCCGTTGCCGCCGGCGTTCGTCTGCACGCTGCTCGACCAGCTCCTCTCCGGACTCTCCGCGGTGCATGCGGAAGGGGTCGTGCATCGTGACGTCAAACCGGCCAACATCCTGCTGGAGGCCACCGGCACGGGCCGCCCGCGGCTGCGGCTGTCGGACTTCGGCATCGCGATGCGGCTGGGCGAGCCGCGCCTGACGGACACCAACCTCGTGGTGGGGACGCCCGGTTATCTCGCTCCAGAGCAGATGCTGGGCGCCGAACCGGACTTCCCCGCCGACCTGTTCGCCGTCGGCCTGGTCGCGGTCTATCTGCTGGAGGGCGCCAAGCCCGACGCCAAGGCCTTGATCCAGCACTTCGCCGAGTACGGGACGCCGAGTGCGCCCAAGGGCATTCCCGAGCCGCTCTGGCAGGTCGTGGCCGGCCTGCTCCAGCCGGATCCGCGGGGCCGTTTCCGCACGGCCACCGGTGCGCGCAAGGCGCTCGCGTCGGCCGCTGAACTCCTGCCGGAGACGGGCGTCGACGACGAGCTGATCGAAATCTTCGACCAACTCGGCCCGCTGCCACCGGGTTTCGGACCCGACGGCCCCCTGAAGCTCGCCAAGGGTGTGAAGCTCGACGCCACCGGCGGCACCCAGCCACGTGCTTCCTCCGGCGGCGTACCGACCCCGCCGGCTCCGTCGCACCCGCCCGCCTGGCCCGGCACGGGATCCGTACCTCCCGCGCCGATCCCGGCTCCCCCCACAGCCCCGCCCCCGTCAGCCGGCTCCCAGCCGCCCTCCATGTCGGACACCGGGAGCTTCCATCTGCCGCCGCCCCGAGCGCCGCAGCCCCACACCCCCTGGAACCCCGCGCAGGCCCTGACTCCCGTGCTCCCGCAGCGCGTTGACGTCTCCACCGCCGCGTACACCGCCCAGCCCGCGCAGGTTCCCCGTCCGGAGCAGGCGATGGCGTCGCACCGCTCCGAGGGCCGCTCGCACCGGCTCCGCCGGCCCGGACGTGCCGGTCCCCCGGCGAAGGTCGCGATCCCGCTGCTGCTGCTCGCGCTGGGCTGCTACGCCGTGGGCGTCTGGGCGCTGACGCGCATCTGAGCCCCGGCCCTGCGCCGGGCGGCCACCGTCCACACCCCGAGCACCAGCAGCAGCGCGCTGCCCGTGCCGATGCCGCCCACCGCGAGCGCCCGCATCGCGCTGCTGTCACCGCTCCCAGTGTCGTCCCCCGTCGCCGCCGCGATCCGGTCCTGGGCCGTGACCTCGAAGAGGCGTGTCCCCTGCGGCCCCTTGGGCTGTCCGTCGTATCCGGGCCCGGCGTGCGGAGTGCCGCTGACCCGGACGCGCAGCGTCAGCCCGAGTGGTTCCCGGCCGAAGGTGCCGGCCACCTGCTCGCTGAGATGCACGACGAGGAAGTACCAGCCACCGAACCGCATGTTCCGCACGCGATCGAGGACGCCGTACCGGTTGTGGTACTCGACGGGCGGCAGCGGAGGGAGGGCGGCCGACTTCTGGCTGCCGTCGTAGCTGAGGGCCACGTCGTCGACGTAGCCGCGGACGGGGTTGTAGAGCGACACGTCGAGGGCCTCACCGACGGAGCCCCGGCTCGCGCTCGCTCCGGTGCCGCTCGTCGCCCCGCCGCCCGCGCTGCCCAGCTCGGCGGTGGCGTAGAGCTGCTGGCCCCAGTCGACGGGCACCGTGTAGAAGAGGGTCTGACCCGGCGTGAGGCCGGTCTGCCACACGCCCTGCTCCAGCGCCCGTGCCGTGGCGAAGCCCGGTCCGCCGTCCCGGCGCCGGCGCTCGCCCGAAAGAGCCTCGGGCGAGGCCGAGTTCCAGACCTCGGGCGCGCTCGTCGCCCCGCCCTTGGCCACCGGCGGCTCCGAGGCCGGGGCGAGCTCCAGCTTCCAGGTGCCGGACGTGAACGCGCCGGCCGCCCCCGCCCCCGTGGCATCGAGTCGTTCCACGAGCACGTAGTACGTGCCCGCCTCCCGGCACAGCACCCGGCCGGCCTCGCGCGTACCCAGCGCCGTGAGCGGGCGGGGGCTCAGCCCGGCGCCGATGCGCGCCGACGCGTAGGAGCCGCAGGTGCCGCCGTTGGCGTCCTGCACCGAGACCTTGATGCCGTCGTTGGCGGAGACGCCGGCCCCGGCCGGGGGCACGGCGGTGACGGGGACGTACGCGGTCGTCGCGGCGTCGAGTTCGAGGCGGAAGTACAGCTTGGCGCGCCCGGAGAGGGAACTCCGGTACGTCTCACCGGGTTTCAGCAGCGGAGCGTCCGAGGTGGCGGGCGCTCCGGTGACGGAGCGGGCGTCCTCGGCGAAGGCGTAGCCGCCTGGGTCGCCCGGGCCGCCCGGAAATCCGCCCGCCGCACCTGAGGCCACCGCGGTCCCGCCCGGCAGGGCCGCCACGACGCACAGCACCGCCCCTGCGGCGGTGCCGCGCACGGCACCCGTGGACAGCCGACGGCGCGGTCGTCCCCCCGGCAGCCCCCACGCCGTACGCCGCCGCCCCATCGCACGCCCCCTCGTCGTCGTACACGGCCGTCGTCCCCGTACGACCGCTGCCGCCACCCGCACCCCCCGGCGGGCCGCCGCGTCGTCCCGGACCGCGGCCCATACTGCCGCGTCCGTGCCCGTGCCACCCGCCTAATCCATACGAGCGTCCGAAACATCCGGCTCACGGCCACCGTGTTCCGCACCGGCCCAGGCACAGGAAACGGGTCGCCGCAACACAAAACCCCGACCGCGAAGGCGGTCGGGGTCTGCTCAGTTTCCGGTGTCAGTACTCAAGAACCCGTGGGCACGGAGTCGGTCGCCTCCGTCCACAGGTCCTGCTCGGCGCGATCCGCCTGGATCTGGCGGTACACGAGGAGCCCGCCGATAGCGGCCAGTGCGACCAGGAGAAGCTTCTTCACCGCGCGACCTCGTCTTTCCTTGACGTAGGGGACCTCTGCCGCCCGACTATACACACCACCCGATATCGATCGGTGACCTGCATCGGGGGTCAACTCCCGCCCATCAAACCGTAGTAGGCGCGGGGAACGCCGTGCTGACCGGAGGGTGAGGACACCTCCACGGGCGGTGACATTTGCTCGGGATTCACCCTGCCCACCCGTCTTGAGGGGATTTTCGGCGCCGTTGCGTCCATACGAGTGGTGTTCATCTGAACATCGACGCGCCACGGGCTCAGGTCCATCACTTCGCGAGCCGCATACACATCATGAGGAAAGTACGCAAATCGCCCGACCCGAAAGTGAGGGGCCATGGCCCGGAACCAGGTCATGAAACTGTGGACCACGCTGGTCACCGCAATCATCGCGCTGTGCACGGCGCTCGGACTGATCACCACGACCGCTGCCACGACGGCCGCCGCGGCCGTACCGCGGACCGAGGCCCCGAGCACCAGCACCCCGGACGTCACAGTGCCGGCGATGCTCCCCTGGACCTGGTCCCATGCCAGGGCGCTGCCCCCCACGATGAAACAGCGCATCGGCGCCGAGGCCCACGGAAAATCCCCCAGCTGCCGCCAGCGCCCCCTGGACGACTCGCAGACCGAGACCCCGGCCGACCTCACGGAGCCGCCTCTCACCTGCTGACGGACCCGACGCGGCGACACCGCCCAGCGGACGTAGCAACACAGACGGAACAGCAATAACAGCAACAACACGTAGCGACGTACGGACGCTCGGACGACATGGTCCCGTCCTGACGTAGTTGCGCGACGGCGAACTTGCGTACACAAACGCCATATGCGACGGCTCCCGACCAGCAGCGCTGGTCGGGAGCCGTCGTGCTTCCCATCCTGGAGGAGGAGATTCCTTCAGGAGTGAGGACGGGACAGGATGGCTGCTGAGCGGACATGGCTGGACGTGGGCTACCCGGAGAAGGACCAGGCCAAGGCGGCCGGCGCGCGCTGGGACCCGATGGCACGGCGCTGGTACGCCCCGCCCGGGCACGAGGCGGCGCTGGAGCGCTGGAAGGCCGCCCCTGACGTGCCCGATCTCCTCCCCGGGGAGGACCGGTCGCTCGGCCAGGGCCTGTTCGTGGACCTGGTGCCGTCGTCGTGCTGGTTCACGAACGTCCGCTCCTGTGTGTCCCCCCGGGACTGGAAGCGCCTGCGGCGGATGATCACCGCCCGCGCGGGGCAGCGCTGCGAGGTGTGCGGCGCCAAGGAGGACCGCAAGAAGAAGCGCTGGCTCGAAGCGCACGAACGGTGGGAGTACGACGACGCCCGGCGCACCCAGAAACTCGGCCGGCTGATCTCCCTGTGCACCGACTGCCACAACGCCACCCACTTCGGATTCGCCCAGCTTCGCGGGCTCGGCGAGGAGGCGCTGCGGCACCTGATGCGCGTGACCGGCATGACCGAGCGGCAGGCCCGTGAGCACGTCCACCGCGCCTTCCAGACCTGGGAGGCGCGGTCGCGGCGGGACTACGACCTGGACCTCTCGATGCTCACGGACGCCGGGATCACGCTCGCGCCCCCGCCGCACGCCTCCGCGCGCGCGGGCGTCGCCACGGAGAAGCTGCGTATCGAAGGAGTCCCGCAGGGGCAGCGCGGCAGCGCGTGACCGCCGAACCCCCCGGGCTGGGCGGAGTAGGCCGCCGCGCGGACCGGACCGACGGGCCGCACGCTGGTGACGTGGAGTTTCCCGTCGAGGTCGAGCTCGCACAGCCGGCGCCGATCCTGCCGACCGGGCCGCACTGGTGGTACGAGATCAA
Source organism: Streptomyces sp. V3I7 (assembly GCF_030817495.1). Lineage (NCBI taxonomy): Bacteria > Bacillati > Actinomycetota > Actinomycetes > Kitasatosporales > Streptomycetaceae > Streptomyces > Streptomyces sp. V3I7. Next base: position 3,394,182 of record NZ_JAUSZK010000001.1, on the reverse strand, counting down.
GCTCGACGGCCATCGCACGGTCCTGTGGCGCACCGCGGAGGCGGTGCGTCTCCAGTCGCGCTCGGGACGGGACGTGACGACCTGGTGGACGGATGTCGCGGCCGACGGCATGGCACTGCCGCCGGGCGTCGTGCTGGACGGCGAGGTGGTGATCGTGGTCGACGGGCGGATCAGCTTCGAGGCGGTCCAGTCCCGGGCGGCCTCGTCGCCGGCCCGCGCCCGCCGGCTGGCGCAGGAGCATCCGGCGCTGCTGGTGGTGTGGGACGTACTGGCGCTGCCCTCGGGGGACGTGCGGGGGCGGCCGTACGAGTGGCGGCGCGCGGCCATGCTCGACGTGCTCGCCGGGCTGCCGTCGCCCTCACGCCTCCAGGCGGTGTCGGCGACGGAGGAGCTGGAGGTGGCCCAGGCCTGGTACGACTCGCTGCGGGACACCGGGGTGGAGGGCGTGGTGGCGAAGCTGGGGACCTCGCCGTACCGGGCCGGGCGCTCGGCGGCCTGGCAGAAGATCAAGCATGCCGAGACGGTGGACGCCGAGGTCGTCGGCTACACGGGTGCGCCGCTCCAGCCGCGGATGCTGGCGGTACGGCTGCCCGACGGGCGTACGGCCTTGTCGCAGCGGCTCGACGCGCCGCTGGCCGCCCAGGTCGCGCCGGACCTGGGCGCCGCGCCGCCGGCCGGGCAGGCCGAGACGGCGGCGGGCGACGCGTACACGGCCGCGGAGCCCGGGCTCACGGTGGAGGTGCTGGCGAGCAGCGCGCACCGTGCCGCGGTGACGGTGACGCGCCTGCGCTGACCCCTGACACCGCTCCTCAAGACCTCTTTAGGAGTTACCCTCGCCCGAGGCCTCCGCGCATGCGCTCGGGCGGGACCGGACGAGAACGGAACGGTGAGCAACAGTGCCCAAGGCGTACGAAGAGATCGCCGACGACCTGCGCAGATCCATCCGTGAGGGCGTGTACGGGCCCGGCGACCAGCTGCCCTCGGAAGACGACCTGATGCGGCGGTTCCGCCGCAGCGGGCCGACGGTCCAGGCCGCGCTGACCCTGCTGAACCACGAGGGCCTGATCGACAAACAGCACGGCCGCGGCACCTTTGTCCGCCACCCGCGCGCGCGGGCGGTGCGGGACAACGCGCGACACCAGTGGGAGAAGGACCGGGCCCGCCGGCCCCAGGCCCAGCTGGCCGGCAACGGAGCCACCGAGCACGACACCGGACTGCAGGCCAGGGACCTGGTCTTCCACGCCGAGTACCGCGAGATCGGCGCGCCGCGGGACCTCGCCGAGGCGTTCGGCGTCCCGGAGGGCACCGCGCTCCTCGCCCGGACCTACCGCACGCGCTGCGCCGCCGAGACGGCTCCGTTCAGCCTCGTGACGTCGTACCTCGTCCGGGACATGGTCGCGGCGAACCCCGCGCTGCTGGATGCCTCGAACGAGCCGTGGCCCGGCGGCACCCAGCACCAGCTCCACACCGTGGCCATCGAGGTGGACCGCGTCGAGGAACGCTTCACCGCGCGGCCGCCGACGCCGGAGGAGGCGCGGGAGCTGGAACTCCCGCCGGGCACGTCGGTGATCCTGCTGCGCAAGACGTCGTACGACATCGAGGACCGCGTCGTGGACGTCGCCGACGTGACGCTCCCCGGCGACCGCACGGAGCTTCTGTTCACCACTCCCCTGGAAAGGTGGTGAGTGCAGCCGTGAGCCGGCGCATCACCGTCGTCACCGCTGTCCACGGCCCCTCGGCGGGCTTCCTGCCGGACGCGTACAAGTCGCTGCGCGAGCAGCGGCTTCCGCGGGGGTGGGAGTGGCAGTGGCTGATCCAGGAGGACGGAAGGTCGGACGACGTCCGCCCGTACGTCCCCGACGAGGAGCGGGTGACCTTCCGGCAGGGCCGTCCCGGCGGCCCCGGCGTCGCCCGCACGATCGCCCTGGCGCACGCCGACGGGGCGTACGTGAAGGTCCTGGACGCCGACGACCAGCTCACCCCGGGCGCGCTGGCCCGCGACCTGGCCGCCCTCGAGGCCGATCCCACGCTCGGCTGGGCGACGTCCCGGGCCCTGGACCTGCTGCCCGACGGCTCGACGCGGGGCTTTCCCGGCGACCCCGCTCCCGGCCCCATCGAGCGGGGCGCGGTCCTCGACCACTGGGCGGCGAACGGCTACCTGGCCCAGGTCCATCCGGCGACCCTCTTCGTCCGCCGCGACCTGCTGCTCGCCCTCGGTGGCTGGATGGCGCTGCCGGCGTCCGAGGACACCGGCCTGCTCCTCGCCCTCGACGCGGTCAGCCGCGGCTGGTTCACGGCGGAGGCGGGCCTCTTCTACCGCAAGTGGGAGGGACAGGTGACCGGCCAGGCATCCCACGTGGACCCGGCCGAACGCCAGGCGCGCATGGCGGTCGCCGAGGCGCGGGCCAGGGCGCTGGAGTCCTTCGGGTGGCGGTACCCGCACGGCCCCGGGGCGGGCAACTAGCGCGGCCCGTACGGGATCTCGCGGCCCGCTCGGCCTCCGGCCGTCCTCACCCCTCGGCGATGGTGATGGCCTGTGAGGGACACGCCTCGGCGGCCGCCCGCACCTGCGGATCGTCCCCGGAGTCCTCCCGCCCCGGAATGACGGCCCCGAACCCGTCGACGACGGTGAACACCGACGGCACCCGGTACACGCAGTCGCGCGAGCCGTAACAGTGGTCCTGATTGACCGAGACCTTCATGCGCACTCCAGCGTCGTACGGGACCGAACCGGCCGACCTCCACCGCCTTGCTGCCCCTCCACGGGCCCACTGAATCCGCCGCGAAGACCGGAAACGCTCTTCGCCGAGCTGCTGAAAACCCCGCTCATCGGTTGACCGTCACTGTTGGTGTCAATCGTGGGTGCCAAAAGACCCCCGGCCCTAGTGGACCGGGGGTCTTCGAACTGGTGGGGCTAACAGGATTTGAACCTGTGGCCTCATCCTTATCAGGGATGCGCTCTAACCAACTGAGCTATAGCCCCGCCGCGCTGTGCGGTGTGTGTCCCGCGCGCTGACTCCTGAAGATTAGCGCACGACCGGGGCAGTCCCAAAATCGGTTGTCGGGGGCCCGTCAGGCGAGGGGTTACTCGTCCTCGGCCAGCGTGAGTTCGATGCCGCCGACGAAGCCCGCGGAGAGGTTGTAGATGAACGCGCCGAGCGTGGCCAGGGCCGTCGCGAGGACGATGTCGATGACCGCGATGACCGCCGCGAACATCAGGACGTGCGGGAGGGACAGGAAGGCCTGGAGGTCGAAGCCCGTCGCCTCGGTCGCGCCCGTCGCCTCGGAGATCGTGCCGCCGACGGTGGAGAAGACGCCCATGGCGTCCAGGACCATCCACAGCACCGCCGACGCGACGACCGTGCAGATGCCGAGCGCGATGGAGAGCAGGAAGCTGACCTTCATCACCGACCACGGGTCGGCCTTGGCCACGCGCAGCCGGGCCTTGCGGGTGCGCGGGGCGGTACGGACGCCCGCGCCGGTGCGCGGGCGGCGTACGGCGCCCGCGGGCGCCTGCGCCGGGTAGGCCTGCGGCGGGTGGTACGGCTCGGAGGGCTGCTGCGGCTGACGCTCGCTGGGCAGCGGCGACGCCGCGCGCGCCGCCTCGGGGGCCGGCTGGGCGCCGGGTGTGGCCGGGCCCTCTCCGGACGCGTGCGCCTGCGAGCCGCGGGTTTCCGTCACAGTTCCCCCCTGGGATCCGTGGGATCCATCGGATCCATGAGTGTCAGGCGAGTGCGAGTCCTTCGTATGCGCGGCGGAGCCACGGCCGCCGCCCTCCGCTTTCTTGTCGGCAGAGGTGTCGGTCGAGGTACCGACCGAACCGGCGCCCGTGGCTCCGCTCACGATGACTCACTCCTCGGTGCTACTCGGCCGAGGGCGCCTCACCCTCGTCCGTGCCGATGGTCTCGGCGCCGTCGGCGGCCTCGTCGACGGCGACGTCACCGTCGACTTCCTCCGCTTCGCGCCCCGCCTCGGCGTTACGAGCGATGCCGACCACGGCATCGCGCTTGCCCAGGTTGATCAGTTGGACGCCCATGGTGTCACGGCCCGTCTCCCTGACCCCGCTGACTCGCGTACGAATCACACCGCCGGACAGCGTGATGGCGAGGATCTCGTCGGTCTCCTCGACCACCAGCGCGCCGACGAGCGACCCACGGTCCTCGACGATCTTGGCGGCCTTGATGCCGAGGCCGCCACGGCCCTGGACGCGGTACTCGTCGACAGGGGTCCGCTTCGCGTACCCGCCGTCGGTGGCAGTGAAGACGAACGTACCGGGTCGGACCACATTCATCGAGAGCAGTTCGTCGCCCTCGCGGAAACTCATTCCCTTGACGCCCGAGGTCGCGCGGCCCATGGGACGCAGGGTCTCGTCCGACGCGGTGAACCGGATCGACTGCGCCTTCTTGCTGATCAGCAGCAGGTCGTCGTCGGCCGACACCAGCTCGGCGCCGATCAGCTCGTCGTCGGTGCCCTCCGCGGTCTCCCGCAGGTTGATCGCGATGACACCACCGGAGCGCGGCGAATCGTAATCCTTCAGAGGCGTCTTCTTGACCAGACCGGCCTTGGTGGCCAGCACCAGGTACGGCGCCGCCTCGTAGTCGCGGATCGCGAGGATCTCGGCGATCGCCTCGTCCGGCTGGAAGGCCAGCAGGTTCGCGACGTGCTGCCCGCGCGCGTCCCGGCCGGCGTCGGGGAGCTCGTACGCCTTGGCGCGGTACACGCGGCCCTTGTTGGTGAAGAACAGCAGCCAGTGGTGCGTGGTCGAGACGAAGAAGTGGTCGACGATGTCGTCTTCCTTCAGCTTCGTGCCGCGCACGCCCTTGCCGCCGCGCTTCTGCGAGCGGTAGTCGTCCGTCTTGGTGCGCTTGACATAGCCACCGCGCGTGATGGTGACGACAATGTCCTCTTCGGCGATCAGGTCCTCCATGGACATGTCGCCGTCGTAGGGCACCAGCGTGCTCTTGCGGTCGTCGCCGAACTTCTCGACGATCGCGGCCAGCTCCTCGCTGACGATGCCGCGCTGGCGCACCGGCGAGGCGAGGATCTCGTTGTACTCGGTGATCTTCGCCTGGAGCTCGTCGTGCTCCTGGATGATCTTCTGACGCTCCAGGGCCGCCAGCCGGCGCAGCTGCATCTCGAGGATCGCGTTGGCCTGGATCTCGTCGATCTCCAGCAGGCCCATCAGGCCCTCGCGCGCGATGTCGACGGTCTGGCTGCCGCGGATCAGCGCGATGACCTCGTCGATGGCGTCCAGGGCCTTCAGCAGACCGCGCAGGATGTGGGCGCGCTCCTCGGCCTTGCGCAGCCGGAAACGGGTCCGGCGGACGATGACCTCGATCTGGTGCGTCACCCAGTGGCGGATGAACGCGTCCAGGGACAGCGTGCGCGGGACGCCGTCGACCAGCGCCAGCATGTTGGCGCCGAAGTTGGTCTGCAGCTCCGTGTGCTTGTACAGGTTGTTCAGGACGACCTTGGCGACCGCGTCCCGCTTCAGGACGATGACCAGGCGCTGGCCCGTGCGCGACGACGACTCGTCACGGACGTCGGCGATGCCGCCGATCTTGCCGTCCTTGACCAGGTCGGCGATCTTCTGCGCCAGGTTGTCGGGGTTCACCTGGTACGGCAGCTCCGTGACCACCAGGCACTGGCGGTTCTGGATCTCCTCGACCTCGACGACCGCGCGCATCGTGATGGAGCCGCGGCCCGTACGGTACGCCTCCTCGATGCCCTTGCGGCCGACGACGAGGGCGCCGGTCGGGAAGTCGGGGCCCTTGATGCGCTCGATCAGCGCGTCCAGGAGTTCCTCGTGCGAGGCCTCCGGGTTCTCCAGGTACCACTGGGCGCCGGCCGCGACCTCGCGCAGGTTGTGCGGCGGGATGTTGGTCGCCATGCCGACCGCGATACCCGCCGAGCCGTTGATCAGCAGGTTCGGGAAGCGGGCGGGCAGGACGGTCGGCTCCTTGGAGCGGCCGTCGTAGTTGTCCTTGAAATCGACGGTGTCCTCGTCGATGTCACGGACCATCTCCATCGACAGCGGCGCCAGCTTGCACTCGGTGTAGCGCATGGCGGCCGCCGGGTCGTTGCCCGGAGAGCCGAAGTTGCCGTTGGAGTCGACGAGCGGCATGCGCATCGCCCACGGCTGGGCGAGGCGGACCAGGGCGTCGTAGATGGAGCTGTCGCCGTGCGGGTGGTAGTTACCCATCACGTCGCCGACGACGCGGGCGCACTTGTAGAAGCCGCGCTCGGGACGGTAGCCGCCGTCGTACATGGCGTACAGGACGCGGCGGTGGACGGGCTTGAGACCGTCACGGACGTCGGGCAGCGCACGCGACACGATGACGGACATCGCGTAGTCCAGGTACGAGCGCTGCATCTCCGCGTCGAGCCCGACGGGCTCGATGCGCAGCGTGGTCACGCCCTCGTCGGACTCGGGCGTGGGCGGGATGTTCTCGTCGGCCATTGCTGGTGAAGATCCTTCCTGGTGCGGTCAGCGGGGACCGACTCAGATGTCGAGGAAGCGGACGTCCTTGGCGTTGCGCTGGATGAACTGGCGACGGGCCTCGACGTCCTCGCCCATCAGGACCGAGAACAGGTCGTCGGCCTGGGCGGCGTCGTCGAGGGTCACCTGGCCGAGGACCCGGAGGTCGACGTCCATGGTGGTCACGCGCAGCTCCTCGGCGTTCATCTCGCCAAGGCCCTTGAAGCGCTGGATCGAGTCCTCGCGGACGCGCTTGCCGCGCTGACGGCCCATCTCCAGCAGCGCGTCGCGCTCGCGGTCGGAGTACGCGTACTCGAAGTCGTCCCGACCCCACTTGATCTTGTACAGGGGGGGACGCGACAGGTAGACGTGCCCGGCCTCGATCAGGGGCCGCATGAAGCGGAACAGGAAGGTCAGCAGCAGCGTGTTGATGTGCTGGCCGTCGACGTCCGCGTCCGCCATCAGAATGATCTTGTGATAGCGCAGCTTCTCGATGTCGAAGTCCTCGTGCACACCGGTGCCGAAGGCGGAGATCAGCGCCTGGATCTCCTGGTTCTGCAGGATCTTGTCGATCCGGGCCTTCTCGACGTTGAGGATCTTGCCGCGGATCGGGAGGATCGCCTGGTACTCCGGGTTGCGGCCGGACTTGGCCGAGCCGCCGGCGGAGTCACCCTCGACGATGAAGATCTCGCACTTGGCCGGGTCGTTCGACTGGCAGTCGGAGAGCTTGCCCGGCAGGGACGCCGACTCCAGCAGACCCTTGCGGCGGGTGAGGTCGCGGGCCTTGCGGGCCGCCACGCGCGCGGTGGCCGCCGCGATGCCCTTGCGGACGACGTCCGCGGCCTCGACCGGGTTGCGGTCCAGCCAGTCGCTCAGGCGCTCGTAGACCGCCTTCTGGACGAAGGTCTTGGCCTCCGTGTTGCCCAGCTTGGTCTTGGTCTGGCCCTCGAACTGGGGCTCGCTGAGCTTGACCGAGATGATCGCGGTCAGACCCTCGCGGATGTCGTCGCCCGTGAGGTTCTCGTCCTTGTCGCGCAGCAGCTTCTTGTCGCGCGCGTACTTGTTGATCAGCGATGTCAGCGCGGCGCGGAAGCCCTCTTCGTGGGTACCGCCCTCGTGCGTGTGGATGATGTTGGCGAAGGAGTAGACACCCTCGCTGTAGCCGCTGTTCCACTGCATCGCGACCTCGAGGGACAGGTGCTTGTCCTTGTCCTCGGCCTCGATGTCGATCACGGTCGACGGCGTCACCTCTCCCTTGCGGGAGTTGAGGTACTTCACGAAGTCGACGATGCCGCCCTCGTAGTGGTACGTGACGGACTTGACCTCGTCCTTCTCGTCCGCACCCGCCTCGTCCGCACCGGCCGTGGCCTTCGCCGACTCGCGCTCGTCGGTGAGCCTGATGGTCAGGCCCTTGTTGAGGAACGCCATCTCCTGGAAGCGCCGCGAGAGCGTCTCGAAGGAGTAGTCGGTGGTCTCGAAGATGTCGCCGTCGGCCCAGAAGGTGACCGAGGTGCCGGTCTCCTCGGTGGCCTCGTGCTTGGCCAGCGGAGCCGTGGGGACGCCCATCTTGTAGTCCTGCGTCCAGCGGTGCCCATCGGTCCTGACCTCGACGGAGACACGCGACGACAGGGCATTCACGACGGACACGCCGACGCCGTGCAGACCACCGGAGACCGCGTAGCCGCCGCCGCCGAACTTGCCGCCCGCGTGCAGCACGGTCAGCACGACCTCGAGGGCCGGCTTGCCCTCGGATGCGACGATGCCCACCGGGATGCCACGGCCGTTGTCGACGACCCGGACACCGCCGTCGGCGAGGATCGTCACATCGATCGTGTCCGCGTGCCCCGCCAGCGCCTCGTCGACGGAGTTGTCGACGACCTCGTACACGAGGTGGTGCAGGCCGCGCTCGCCGGTCGAGCCGATGTACATACCGGGTCGCTTGCGAACCGCGTCCAGGCCCTCGAGCACGGTGATGGCGCTGGCGTCGTACGAGGCGCTGGCCTCGCCGTTCACGCCGGCGTCGGTGGACGGGATGTTCTCGTTGGGGTTGCCGGAATCGGCCACGAAGCGCCCTTTCTGGCACAGCACGAGCCGGGCTCGTCGGCAGGTCGCCGGAGCGGCTGCGGCATGTTGCGTTGGTAAGCCCTGATCAGCGTTGCTCAGCTTGTCCCGGACGGTCCCCACGATTGGGGCGGGATTGCCTTCCAGTCTACCGGTAGCGCCGACAGTGATGGGGGTTTGCGGGTACCTGAGTCCGCATGTGCCGCCCTGAATCGGCCTCGATCGGGTCCCGATATACGGAAGGGGGCTCCAAGACGCTCACAGAGCCGCTCAGCGCCTCCGGTCGTCAACCCTGGCTACTCCAGGGTCAGGTCGGGATTCGCAACCATGTGCGGTCGCACGGCTACGCCGTACCAATTCCATCGAGTGAAGTACGTCACCCGTACGTATCGCCCGGTCCCATGCTGCCCGGAGCGCGCAGCGGGCCGTACCGGCGGGTGGGTCCGGCCGGGCCGAACACCTTGATCAGCTTCACCGCGCCGTGGCCGAGGTCCTCATTGAGTCGGGCCACCAGCGTCGGGGCGAGCAGCCGCAGATTGGTCGCCCATGCCGTGGAGTCGCAGCGCACGATCAGCACGCGCTCGTCCTCGTCGTACTTCTCCGGCACACAGTGCTTGGCCACGTCCTCGCCGACGATCTCCGGCCAGCGGCCCATCACGCCGCCCACCGCGGCCGGGGCCTCCCAGCCCCGCTCGGTGATCAGCCGGTTGATCGCCGACCCGAGTGCCATCGGATCGCGGCCGTCGGCGCGCGCGCCGGAGCGCAGGCCACCGCGCCGCGCCTGCTTCTTCTGCCGCGCCGCGTCACCCCGCGCGCGGGCCTGCTCCCGTGCCGCGCGGAGCGCCACGCGCGCGAGATCGACACCGGTCGGCTCGGGCTTCTTGCCGGGCATGGGCTCGCCGGTGCTCATGCGCGCTCCACCGTGCCGCCGGACACCGCGTACCGGGCTCCGGCCAGCACATTCGGTACGTCGTCGTCGACCGCGGCCGTCACCAGGACCTGCTCGCCGGGCGCGACCAGCTCGGCGAGCCGCTCCCGGCGCCGGATGTCCAGCTCGGCGAACACGTCGTCGAGGATCAGCACGGGCTCGTTGCCCTCGGCGCGCAGCAGGTCGTACGAGGCCAGGCGCAGCGCCAGCGCGTACGACCAGGACTCGCCGTGGGAGGCGTACCCCTTGGCCGGCAGCTGGCCGAGCCGGAGGACCATGTCGTCGCGGTGCGGGCCGACCAGGGTGACGCCCCGCTCGACCTCCTGCTTGCGCGCCTCGGCGAGCGCGGCCATCAGCTGCTCGTGGAGCCCGTCGCGCGTGTGAGCGTCGCCGGGCGCCGACGGCTTGTACTCCAGGTGGACCGGACCGCCACCGGGCGCCAGCTGCTCGTACGCCTTGTCGGCGAGCGGCTGGATCGCGGCGATCAGGTCGAGTCGCTGGGCGAGCAGCTCCGCGCCCACGCGCGCGAGGTGCTGGTCCCAGACGTCGAGCGTGGACAGGTCCATCGAGCGGCCGCCGTGGCGCCGGGCGAGCGCGGCGGACTTCAGCAAGGTGTTGCGCTGCTTCAGCACGCGCTCGTAGTCGGAGCGCACGCCCGCCATGCGCGGCGAGCGGGCGGTGATCAGCTCATCGAGGAAGCGCCGCCGCTCCCCGGGATCGCCCTTGATCAGGGCGAGGTCCTCGGGCGCGAAGAGGACGGTCCGTACGATCCCGAGCACGTCACGCGGCTTGACCTGCGACGACCGGTTGACGCGGGCGCGGTTCGCCTTGCCCGGGTTCAGCTCCAGCTCGACCAGCTGCTGCCGCTCGCCCTGCCGGACCTGTGCCCGGACGATCGCGCGGTCCGCGCCCATGCGCACCAGCGGGGCGTCCGCGGAGACGCGGTGGCTGCCGAGGGTGGCGAGATAGCCGACGGCCTCGACCAGGTTCGTCTTGCCCTGCCCGTTGGGGCCGACGAAGGCGGTGACGCCCGGGTCGAGCGGGACCTCCGCCCGCGCGTACGAGCGGAAGTCGGCCAGCGACAGATGCGTGACGTGCATGGTCGTGCGCCGACCTCCCCCAGAGGTTGTGGATCGCTGGGCGACCCGGTGGACTGCTGCTTCTCGTCGTTCTCGGTCGCGGGTGCCGCGAGGCCGATGGCGGCTTCCACAGTCCACCGGCCCTCGCCGTCGCTGTGCGGCACATGCGTACCTGCGTCCGAGCCTAAACCCGGACGCTTATGCACACCTGTGGGCAAACGCGCTCACGCGCACGCCCTCACCTGCGGCTCTGTCGGCGAGCGGGCTCAGCCGCTGAGGCGCACCGGCATGATCAGGTACTTGTACGCCTCGTCGGCCTCGGCGTCCACGGCCGGCTTGCCGCTGAGCAGCGCGGGCTTGGTGGACGTCGTGAAGGACAGCTGGGCCACCGGGGAGTCGATGGCGCTCAGGCCGTCCAGCAGGAAGGTCGGGTTGAAGGCGATGGAGATGTCGTCGCCGTCGAGCTGGGCGTCGACCCTTTCCACAGCCTGTGCGTCGTCGCTGGAGCCGGCCTCCAGGATGAGCACGCCCTGCTCGAAGCTCAGCCGCACCGGGGTGTTGCGCTCGGCGACCAGGGCCACACGCTTGACGGCCTCCACGAAGGGGGCGGTCTCGATCACGGCGATGGAGTTGAACTCCGTCGGGAACAGCGTGCGGTACTTCGGCAGGTCGCCCTCGAGGAGGCGGGTGGTCGTCCGCCGCCCGGCGCCCTCGAAACCGATCAGGCCCTCGCCGGAGCCCGAGCCGGAGAGCGCCAGGGTGACGCTGTCGCCGCTCGTGAGCGCCTTGGCGGTGTCCAGGAGCGTCTTGGCGGGCACCAGGGCGACCGCGGAGGCGTCCGGGTTCTCCGGCTTCCACAGGAACTCGCGGACCGCGAAGCGGTAGCGGTCGGTGGAGGCCAGGGTGACCGTGTCGCCCTCGATCTCGATGCGCACACCGGTGAGGACGGGCAGCGTGTCGTCGCGGCCGGCGGCGATGGCGACCTGGGCGGCCGCAGAGGCGAAGACCTCACCGGGGACCGTGCCCGTCGCGTTCGGCATCTGCGGCAGCGACGGGTACTCCTCCACAGGCAGGGTGTGGAGTGTGAAGCGCGAGGATCCGCAGACCACCGTCGCCCGTACACCGTCTGTGGAAATCTCCACCGGGCGGTTGGGGAGGGCGCGGCAGATGTCGGCGAGCAGCCGGCCGGAGACCAGGACCGTGCCGTCCTCCTCGACCTCGGCGTCCACGGACACGCGCGCGGAGACCTCGTAGTCGAAGCTGGAGAGGCTCAGCTGGCCGTCCTCGGCCTTGAGCAGCAGGCCGGCGAGGACAGGCGCCGGCGGACGGGCCGGAAGGCTGCGGGCCGCCCAGGCCACTGCCTCCGCGAGTACGTCGCGTTCCACCCGGATCTTCACCGTAAGCCGCCTCCTGCTGTTGCTACTGAGTCCTACGACTCGGCGTCACAGCCCTCTGGGACGGGAAGGACGCCGGGAACCAGTCTGACGCACCGCACTGACAGTCGGTGCCCGTCGGGGTCAAGTCGCTCGGAGGGGCGGTCGGGCTCGAGACGGCAAGTTGTGCACAGGCCCCGCTTCAAAGCGAATTCCGCACTCTCTCTAGTCGGGAGTAGTAGTAGGGCCTGTGGATACCGTGGATAACCACGTTTGCCCAGCTCAGCGCGGAGATTTTGTCCACCGGCCCTGTGGGTGACGGCGGTGGACAACCGGGCGTCTCTGTGGAGAACAGGAAGTTCTGCACACCCCGCCCACAGCCGGGGCTGACTTCTCCCCAGCTGCGTCCCCAGGTTTACTCACGTTTCCCACAGCCCAATCCGGCACCTTGGTGTGACCGCTTTCACTCGACGCGGTGATCGGGGGCGGCACGTTGCCGAACAGTGGACAGTCATGTGGAGAAGCTGACGATCCTTGGGGACAACCGGCTCCAGCCTGTGGGTCGCCGGTGGACAACTTTTCCCACAGCCTGTGGATCCTCTCTTCGTCCACAGCCTGTGGAGATCGTTCGTCCACGAATCCACAGCCAGCTGACCTGGGCTGATGGTCTTTCAACAGGCTTGGCTGTGGACACGATCTGGACAACTTGCCAGTCCCCAGGATGTGGACGGAAGAAAGTCATCGAATCTGTGGAGAGCGACCGTAACCCGGCAGGTAATCGAACACCGAGGGGTGGGTGCAGGTCGGTGGAGCGGGTACGGAACGGCGGTCGAGGGGCGTCGAAGAGTCGCCCAAGGGCGTCGCAGAGGTGTCGCGGGCACCGTCGCGGGGGTTGTCGAGGTCGCTGAACCGCCGTGGACGGCGGCTGAGGGGTCGGTTGGTCGTGGGACAAGCGGGCCGTCGGCCGACTGTGGCGCGGGTGCACACGGCGAAGGGCGCCTCCGGGATCTCGCTCCCGGAGGCGCCCTTCGCGCCGTACAGCGGCGGTCGTCAGCCGTTCTTGATGCGGTTCGTCAGCTCGGTCACCTGGTTGTAGATCGAGCGCCGCTCGGCCATCAGCGCGCGGATCTTGCGGTCGGCGTGCATGACGGTCGTGTGGTCGCGGCCGCCGAACTGCGCGCCGATCTTCGGCAGCGAGAGGTCGGTGAGCTCACGGCACAGGTACATGGCGATCTGGCGGGCCGTCACCAGGGCGCGGCCGCGCGAGGTACCGCACAGGTCCTCGACGGTCAGCCCGAAGTAGTCCGCCGTCGCCGCCATGATGGCCGTCGCGGTAATCTCCGGCGCCGCGTCCTCACCGCCCGGGATCAGGTCCTTGAGGACGATCTCCGTCAGCCCCAGGTCCACCGGCTGCCGGTTGAGCGACGCGAAGGCCGTCACACGGATCAGCGCGCCCTCCAGCTCGCGGATGTTGCGCGAGATCCGGGAGGCGATGAACTCCAGCACCTCCGGCGGGGCGTTGAGCTGCTCCTGAACCGCCTTCTTGCGGAGGATCGCGATGCGCGTCTCCAGCTCGGGCGGCTGGACATCGGTGATCAGACCCCACTCGAACCGGTTACGCAGCCGGTCCTCCAGCGTGACCAGCTGCTTGGGCGGCCGGTCGCTGGAGAGCACGATCTGCTTGTTGGCGTTGTGGAGCGTGTTGAAGGTGTGGAAGAACTCCTCCTGCGTCGACTCCTTGTCCGCCAGGAACTGGATGTCGTCGACGAGCAGGATGTCCATCTCGCGGTACCGCTTGCGGAAGCTGTCGCCCTTGCCGTCGCGGATCGAGTTGATGAACTCGTTGGTGAACTCCTCCGAGCTCACGTACCGCACACGCGTGCCCGGGTAGAGGCTGCGCGCGTAGTGCCCGATGGCGTGCAGCAGGTGGGTCTTGCCGAGGCCTGATTCCCCATAGATGAAGAGGGGGTTGTAGGCCTTCGCGGGCGCCTCGGCGACGGCGACCGCGGCCGCGTGCGCGAACCGGTTCGAGGCGCCGATGACGAACGTGTCGAAGAGGTACTTGGGGTTCAGCCGTGCGGTCGGCTCACCCGGGCCGGTCGCCGGCGCGGGCTTCGCGGCCAGCGGACCGGGAGCGCCGGACGCCGGCCGCTCCGGTCCGCCGCGGTGGCCCTGGCCGGAGCCGGCCGAGGAGTCGGGCAGCTCGCGACGGGCGGGGCCCTGCTGGTCGTAGTCGCCGCGTCTCGTCCCGTACTCGCCGCGCTGCTGCTCGTACGGCGGGCGCTCCATGGACTGCGGGCGGTAGTCCTGCTGCGCGGCGTACGAGTCCTGCGACGCACCGTAGGAGTCGCGCGAGTCGCGCGCGGACGATCCGTAGGAGTCCTTCGACGACGGTGAGGCGTACGGGTCGCGCTCGGGGAAGCCGAGCCGCGGCTGCTGCCAGCTGTACTCGTCCTGCGCCGGCCGCGGCCAGGAGCCCGGCTCGGGGCGCTGGTACTCGGAGGGGTACGCGGGACGCGCGGTCGGGAGCTGGTCGCCGCGGCCGGCCGGTTCGCCCGACGGCTGCTCACCGCGGTGGCGGCCGTAGCCCTCGTAGGGTCCGGAGGGACGGTCCTCGTCGTAACGCGACTGCGGGGACGCGGGGCCCGGCCGCCCGTGCGAGGGCGCCGGTGCGGGCGGGGCCGGAGTGGCGGGGGCCGCCGGGGCGCCCGCGGACTCGTCCACGGTGATCGCGATCCGGATCGGACGGCCGCACTCACGGCTCAGGGTCTCGCTGACGACCGGGGCGAGCCGGCCCTCCAGCACGTTCTTCGCGAATTCGTTCGGTACGGCGAGCAGGGCGGTGTCCGCGACCAGCGCGAGCGGCTGGCAGCGCCGGATCCAGTGCTCGTCCTTCGCCTCGACCCCCTGGTCGCGCCCCTCGCCCAGGAGCTGCTCCAGTACTCGCGGCCACACTGCGGCAAGATCGGCAGGTACGTCAGCCACAGGGCACGCTCTCTCACAGGTCCCACGAACGTGTGATTCGCGGGAAAGTCGGGATGTAAATCGGGTGGTGCGGGGACAAGGGAACGAATTGGGGTTCAGCCAAGGTAGTCAGCGCGACGGGTAGGGTTCAAGTTGTTGTCCCCAGCCTGTGGATAGTGTCCCCCAAGGGCAGCTGGTTTGACCGGATGGCGTAGCCCCGCGTACCGTAACCAGGTCGAGTTGTCGATGGCTGCTGCCGCCTGCCTCCGATGGGCACAGATCGCTGAAGGTGATCGGGAAGCGGTGCACACGGGCGTGACGCGAGCTACTCGTGGGCGCACGGTGACAGCCAGGACGGCACCCCGCCAACTACCGATACTTTCTGGAGCCCCCGAGTGAGCAAGCGCACCTTCCAGCCGAACAACCGTCGTCGCGCCAAGACCCACGGCTTCCGGCTGCGTATGCGGACCCGTGCCGGTCGCGCGATCCTCGCCGCCCGCCGTGGCAAGGGTCGCGCGAGCCTGTCCGCCTGATTCCGATCAGGTCATGACGTCGTGCTGCCCACCGAAAACCGGCTGAGGCGGCGCGAGGAATTCGCGACCGCGGTACGACGAGGTCGCCGGGCTGGTCGCCCGCTCCTCGTCGTCCACCTACGTAGCGGTTCAACGGACCCGCATGCGCCTGGGGAGAGCGCTCCCCCGACGCATGCGGGTTTCGTCGTGAGCAAAGCAGTGGGTGGTGCGGTCGTGCGCAACGCAGTGAAGCGCAGACTTCGCCATCTGATGCGTGACCGAGTCGCCCTTTTTGCCCCCGGTAGCCTGGTAGTCGTACGAGCGCTGCCCGGTGCGGGTGACGCCGACTACGCACAGCTGGCCCAAGACCTGGACGCCGCCTTGCAACGGCTACTGGGAGGGGGCGCGCGATGAAGTACCCGCTACTGGCTCTGATCAAGCTGTACCAGTGGACGATCAGTCCACTGCTCGGGCCGGTGTGCAAGTACTACCCGTCGTGCTCCCACTACGGCTACACGGCCATCGACCGGCACGGTGCCATCAAGGGAACAGCACTCACGGCCTGGCGCATTCTGCGGTGCAATCCGTGGTCGCTGGGCGGTGTGGACCATGTTCCGCCCCGCAAGCGCCCTCGATGGCACGAAATGCTGCGAAGCGCTTGGCGCGCTCGCACGGGCGGGCCCTCCGCCGCCGAACCGGCCACTGAGAGGAAGCCTCACTCCGAGCTTCCTTCGAGCCCGGCCGCAGAGAACTCGTCCCATGCCCAAGGAGCATGATTAGTGGACACGATTGCCAGCTTCTTCAGCTTCATCACGACACCTGTTTCCTGGATCATCGTCCAGTTCCACTCGGTGTACGGGCAGATCTTCGGCCCTGACACGGGATGGGCCTGGGGCTTGTCCATCGTGTCCCTGGTGATCCTGATCCGCATCTGCCTGATCCCGCTCTTCGTGAAGCAGATCAAGGCGACCCGGGCCATGCAGACGCTCCAGCCCGAGATGAAGAAGATCCAGGAGCGCTACAAGAACGACAAGCAGCGTCAGTCCGAAGAGATGATGAAGCTGTACAAGGAGTCGGGTACCAACCCGCTCTCCTCGTGCCTTCCCATCCTGGCGCAGTCCCCGTTCTTCTTCGCCCTGTATCACGTGCTCAACGGCATCGCGTCGAACAAGACGATCGGTGTCATCGACCAGTCACTGCTGGCGAGCGCGCAGAAGGCTCACATCTTCGGTGCTCCGCTCGCGGCGAAATTCACGTCGAGCGCCGCGTCGGTCGAGGCGCTCGGCGCTTCGCTGACGGCCGTCCGGATCGTCACCGCGGTCATGATCATCCTGATGTCGGCGTCGCAGTTCTACACGCAGCGCCAGCTGATGACGAAGAACGTCGACACCACGGTGAAGACGCCGTTCATGCAGCAGCAGAAGATGCTGATGTACGTCTTCCCGATCATGTTCGCCGTCTTCGGTATCAACTTCCCGGTCGGTGTCCTCGTCTACTGGCTGACCACCAACGTGTGGACCATGGGCCAGCAGATGTACGTCATCCACAACAACCCGACCCCGGGTTCCAAGGCTCAGGGCGCCTACCTGGAGCGCCTGACCAAGCACGTCACGCAGCACGGCAAGATCCGCCGGCGCAGCCAGAAGGCCATCGTCAAGGCGATCGTCGCCAAGGGGCGTGACCGCAACGACAACGAGCGCAAGTTCATCAACAGCCTGACGAAGGCGGGCCTCGCGGCCCAGGCCGACGGCGCTGTGGTGAAGGCCGAGGCGCAGGTCGCCGCGGAGGCGCAGACCGAAGACGGCACGGTGACGGCCGCCGCTCCCAAGCGTCAGCAGCCCAAGCGCCAGACGAAGTCCCAGCGGCAGTCCACCGCCTCGAAGGCGGCGGATGAGGCCGAGGCGTCGTCCACGGAGGCTCCGTCGCTGGAGAAGTCCGACAAGCCGCAGGACGCCAAGGCCGCTTCCAAGCCCGGTGCCGGTGCCCGCAGCAAGGCCCAGTCCGGGCAGCGCAAGGGCGGCTCGCAGCGCCCGAAGTCCCCGTCCAAGAAGTAAGAAGGAGCCCATCCCGTGACGGAAGGCACCACCTCCGCCGCTGCCGAGGGTGCAGACACCCTCACCCGCCTGGAGCAGGAGGGTGAGATCGCGGCGGACTACCTCGAGGGTCTGCTGGACATCGCCGACCTCGACGGCGACATCGACATGGATGTCGAGGCCGACCGCGCCGCCGTGTCGATCATCAGCGACGCGGGCAGCCGCGACCTGCAGAAGCTGGTCGGCCGGGACGGCGAGGTGCTGGAGGCGCTCCAGGAACTCACGCGTCTGGCCGTGCACCGGGAGACCGGGGACCGCAGCCGCCTGATGCTGGACATCGCGGGCTACCGGGCCCAGAAGCGCGCCGAGCTCTCGGAGCTGGGCACCAAGGCCGCCGACGAGGTCCGCAGCACCGGCGAGTCGGTCAAGCTCAAGCCGATGTCCCCGTTCGAGCGCAAGGTCGTGCACGACGCGGTCAAGGCCGCGGGGCTGCGCAGCGAGTCGGAGGGCGAGGAGCCGCAGCGGTTCGTCGTCGTGCTGCCTGCCTGATCGGCCTCAACATCTACCGGCCCCGTCTGTTGCGCAGACGGGGCCGAACTTTGTCAGCCTGGTAGTTCTGGTGGTCGGCGCTCGGAGCGTCGGCGCTGTACGGAAGGACGGTCCCCGTGACGGAGGCAGCGGAGCTCCCCCCTGCGCCCGACAAGGCGCGGGAAGTGTTTGGCGATCG
This sequence comes from Streptomyces sp. V3I7, assembly GCF_030817495.1. Taxonomy (NCBI): domain Bacteria; kingdom Bacillati; phylum Actinomycetota; class Actinomycetes; order Kitasatosporales; family Streptomycetaceae; genus Streptomyces; species Streptomyces sp. V3I7. Next base: position 3,376,027 of record NZ_JAUSZK010000001.1, on the reverse strand, counting down.
CTTCGACGATGCGGTCCGCTATGCGGAGCTGCTCGCTGATGCGGGCGTGCAGCGTGGTCTGATCGGCCCGCGGGAAGTACCCCGCCTGTGGGAGAGGCACCTGCTGAACTGTGCGGTGCTGTCCGAGGTCGTCCCCGAGGGGGTGACGGTGTGCGACGTCGGCTCGGGTGCGGGCCTGCCGGGCATTCCACTGGCGCTCGTCCGGGACGATCTGAAGATCACGCTCCTGGAGCCGCTGCTGCGGCGTACGAACTTCCTCACCGAGGTCGTCGAGCTCCTGGGCCTGGACCATGTGACGGTCGTCCGCGGCCGGGCCGAGGAGGTCCTCGGCAAGCTCCAGCCGGTGCACGTGGTGACCGCCCGTGCGGTGGCTCCCCTGGACCGACTGGCCGCGTGGGGCATCCCCCTGCTGCGTCCCTACGGCGAGATGCTCGCCCTCAAGGGCGACACGGCCGAGGAGGAGCTGAAGGCGGCGGGCACGGCCCTGAGCAAGCTCGGAGCCGAGTCGACGTCGATCCTGCATGTCGGCGAGGGCGTGGTGGACCCGTTGTCCACGGTCGTACGCGTCGAGGTCGGCGAGAGTCCGGGCGGTGTGCGCTTCGCGGCCAAGCGGGCCAAGGCAGCACGGGCGGGCCGGGTGCGTCGGCGTCGCTGAGAACGCAGAAGAGCGAAGGGCGGATCGGCGTTGCTGGTCCGCCCTTCGTCGTGCCGGCCGCGCCACGGTCGAGCAGTACTCCACAAGCTGCCCTGTCGGTGTGCGTCGGAGTGTCGCGTGAATCCGACTGGTGACGCTCGGCATCGTGTTTCACGTGAAACGTCGCTCACTGTTGCACGGCATCATCAGTCGCGGCCGCGCTGCGGCCGAACCCCGCGAGCGTAAGCCTCTCGGTTCACTCGGAGAGGTGACAGAGATGTCCACAGAGGTGGATTTCTCCACAGAACGTCAGGCCTCACTGGTTCATCACCCCGAAGGCATGGGAGGCTCTGTTCATTGCGAGCCTGAAGTCGAGGAGAGTGAATCCTTGCGGTCCGACGCCAACATCGCGGGACCGATGACCGATCCGGTCCCCGGTCCCCGTACCGAGTCGATGGGGGCGGATGTTTCACGTGAAACACCGCCTCCGATGGACGACACTCCCATCGGTCGTGCTGCCCAACTGGCGGTCGAGGCGCTGGGCCGCGCCGGCGAAGGCCTGCCCCGGCCCGAGCAGACCCGCGTCGTCGTGGTTGCCAACCAGAAGGGCGGTGTCGGCAAGACGACGACGACCGTCAACCTCGCCGCGTCGCTGGCGCTGCACGGCGGCCGTGTCCTGGTGATCGACCTCGACCCGCAGGGCAACGCCTCCACGGCTCTGGGAATCGACCACCACGCCGAAGTTCCATCCATCTATGACGTGTTGGTCGACAGCAAGCCCCTCTCCGACGTCGTGCAGCCGGTCCCGGATGTCGAGGGCCTCTTCTGTGCTCCCGCCACGATCGATCTCGCCGGTGCGGAGATCGAGCTGGTGTCACTGGTGGCCCGGGAGAGCCGACTTCAGCGAGCGATCCAGGCGTACGAGCAGCCGCTGGACTACATCCTCATCGACTGCCCGCCGTCGCTCGGCCTGCTGACGGTCAATGCGATGGTGGCCGGAGCCGAGGTCCTCATCCCGATCCAGTGCGAGTACTACGCACTGGAGGGCCTGGGGCAGTTGCTCCGCAACGTCGACCTGGTACGCGGGCACCTCAACCCCGCCCTGCACGTGTCGACCATCCTGCTCACCATGTACGACGGCCGGACGCGTCTCGCCTCACAGGTCGCGGAAGAGGTGCGCAGTCACTTCGGTGAAGAGGTACTGCGGACGAGCATTCCCCGCTCGGTCCGTATCTCGGAGGCCCCGAGTTACGGGCAGACGGTGCTGACCTACGATCCAGGATCGAGTGGTGCCCTCTCCTATCTTGAGGCGGCACGAGAAATCGCGCTGAGGGGTGTCGGCGTCAGCTATGACCCGACACAGAGTCACATCGGCGCCCAGAGCAACCCGAGCACGGTGGAGGGGATTCAGTGAGCGATCGACGGAGGGGTTTGGGTCGTGGTCTCGGCGCGTTGATCCCTGCAGCCCCAACCGAGAAGAACCCGGCTTCGGCCGCGGTGGGGGGCGCGGTGTCCGCGTCCTCGGGAGCGCCGGTGCTGACGACCGACCGCGGGGTGGCCGCGGCGAAGGTGGCCACGCTGCCGCCTGTTTCACATGAAACCGAGGAGGTGTCGACACGTGGGGCCGAGGCGCCCGCGGCGCCCCTGGGTGCCCACTTCGCCGAGCTTCCCCTCGACTCCATCACGCCGAACTCGCGCCAGCCGCGTGAGGTCTTCGACGAGGACGCGCTGCAGGAGCTGGTCACCTCCATCCAGGAGGTCGGCCTTCTCCAGCCCGTCGTCGTGCGGCAGCTGGGTGCTGGCCGCTACGAGCTCATCATGGGTGAGCGGCGGTGGCGTGCCTGCCGCGAGGCCGGTCTCGAAGCGATCCCGGCGATCGTGCGTGCCACGGACGACGAGAAGCTGCTCCTGGACGCGCTCCTGGAGAACCTGCACCGTGCACAGCTGAATCCGCTGGAAGAGGCAGCCGCCTACGACCAGCTGCTCAAGGACTTCAACTGCACGCACGACCAGCTGGCGGACCGTATCGGACGCTCCCGTCCGCAGGTCTCCAACACCCTGCGTCTGCTGAAGCTCTCGCCGTCGGTCCAGCGGCGGGTGGCCGCCGGGGTTCTCTCCGCGGGGCATGCCCGGGCGCTGCTCTCCGTCGAGGACTCGGAGGAGCAGGATCGGCTTGCTCACCGGATCGTGGCCGAGGGGCTCTCGGTGCGGGCGGTCGAGGAGATCGTGACCCTGATGGGCTCGCGTCCGCAGACCTCGCAGCGGCCCAAGGGGCCGCGTGCCGGCGCCCGGGTCTCCCCGGCGCTGAACGATCTCGCGAGCCGTCTGTCGGACCGCTTCGAAACGCGGGTGAAGGTCGACCTCGGCCTGAAGAAGGGCAAGATCACCGTCGAGTTCGCCTCGATGGAAGACCTCGACCGCATCCTCGGGACGCTTGCCCCGGGCGAGGGGAAGGTCTTCCAGGCGGGCCTGCACGACGACGCTTTCGAGGAGGAAGCGGAGGACTGAGCCTCGGTGATCCCACCCGGCTGGGTCAGAGAGCGGATCGTGTCCGGTGTGTACCGGAACACGGTCCGCTCTTTGGCTTTCAGGCGGTATCGATGGAATCGCATCGTGGATACGATGCGTTCGGGTATGGCGTATCCACCTGGCAGCACCTCGGAGGGGGAGGCGGGGGCCATGCGATCGGTGAGCCGCACTGGACTGGCGCGTGCGAGCCTGGGACTGGGCGTGGTCGGCGGCTTCGTCGGCAGCCTGCTCAGGGAACGGAGCGCCCTGACAGCCGCTCGTGCTGCTGCGGGCGAAGGAAGCGAGGAACAGCTTTCATGGGCCGTCGGCTCGTACCGCTCACGCTGGACAACCTTCAGGACCTTCCCAAGCGTTGTCGCTCGTGCGTCTTCTGGGAGCTTGACCCGGTCAGCGGGGAGGCGGCAGTAAGGGAAGGCAGGGCCTCCGCGGAGAAGGAGGCCTGGATCTCCGCGGTCCTGCTCGACTGGGGCTCCTGCGGCCGGGTGGTCTACGTGGACGACGTTCCCGTGGGCTTCGTGCTCTACGCTCCTCCCGCCTACGTCCCGCGTTCCACGGCGTTTCCCACGAGCCCCGTCTCGCCGGACGCGGTGCAGCTGATCACCTCGTTCATCATGCCGGGCTACCAGGGGCAGGGCCTGGGGCGGGTGATGGTCCAGACGGTCGCCAAGGATCTGCTGAGGCGAGGCTTCAAGGCGGTCGAGGCCTTCGGCGACGCCCGCTGGAAGGACCCTGCCTGCGTGCTCCCTGCCGACCACCTGCTGGCCGTCGGCTTCAAGACGGTGCGACCGCACCCCACGTACCCGCGACTGCGTCTGGAGCTGCGCACGGCGCTCTCCTGGAAGGAAGACGTGGAGATGGCGCTGGACCGGCTGCTGGGGGCCGTACAGAAGGAGCCGGCGTTCCGCCCGCTCTGACGCCTCTCATGCGAATGGGCCAGCCTGCGAGGGCTGGCCCATTCGTGTTTCACGTGAAACATGCGTCTGTCGGTCCGACAGCGCCGCCGATTACTCGGCGATGAAGTCCTCGAGGTCGCGGACGAGCGCGGCCTTCGGCTTCGCGCCGACGATGGTCTTGGCGACCTCGCCACCCTGGTACACGTTCAGGGTCGGGATCGACATGACGCCGTACTTGGCGGCCGTAGTCGGGTTCTGGTCGATGTTGAGCTTGACGACCTCGATCTTGTCGCCGTACTCGGCCGCGATCGCTTCGAGGGAGGGCGCGATCTGGCGGCACGGACCGCACCAATCGGCCCAGAAGTCCACCAGGACGGGCTTGTCGCTCTTGAGGACGTCCTCGTCGAAGGAGGCGTCGGTCACGTTCTTCAGAGTGCCGGCCACGGCGGGCTCCTTAATTCGATCTTGCAGGGGGGAAAGAGAGGTCAGACAGAGGTCTTCTCGGGCTCGGGCTTCTCCTCGTCCGCGAGGGCGGCGAGGAAACGCTCTGCGTCGAGAGCGGCGGCGCAACCGGTACCGGCGGCGGTGATCGCCTGGCGGTAGGTGTGGTCCACGACGTCACCGGCGCCGAAGACACCGGGAACGTTGGTCCGCGTGGACGGCGCGTCGACCATGAGATAGCCCTCGGCGTCGAGGTCCAGCTGGCCCTTGAACAGCTCCGTGCGCGGGTCGTGGCCGATCGCGATGAACAGTCCCGTCACCGCCAGGTCCGAGGTCTCGCCGGTCTTGAGGTTGCGCAGCTTGAGGCCGGTGAGCTTCGGATCGCCCAGGATCTCGACCACTTCGCTGTCCCAGATGAACTTGATCTTCGGGTCGGCGAAGGCGCGCTCCTGCATCGCCTTGGAGGCGCGCAGGGTGTCCCGGCGGTGGATGACCGTCACGGACTTGGCGAACCGGGAGAGGAAGGTGGCCTCCTCCATCGCGGTGTCACCGCCACCGATCACGGCGATGTCCTGGTCCTTGAAGAAGAACCCGTCACAGGTGGCGCACCAGGAGACGCCGCGGCCGGAGAGGGCGTCCTCGTTCGGAAGGCCCAGCTTCCGGTGCTGCGAGCCGGTGGCCACGACGACGGCCTTGGCGCGGTAGACCGTGCCCACGCTGTCGGTGACGGTCTTGATGTCACCCGTCAGGTCGACCGAGACGACGTCGTCCGGGTTGAGCTCAGCACCGAAACGCTCGGCCTGGGTACGCATGTTGTCCATGAGCTCGGGGCCCATGATGCCGTCAGGGAAGCCCGGGTAGTTCTCCACCTCGGTGGTGTTCATCAGCGCACCGCCCGCGGTGACGGCACCCTCGAACACGAGGGGCTTCAGCGACGCGCGCGCGGTGTAGAGCGCCGCCGCGTAACCGGCGGGCCCGGAGCCGATGATGATCACGTTACGGACGTCGCTCACGGCTTGATTCCTCGTCTCTGGACTGCTCTATCCGACCGGTGGGAGCCCCTCTCAGAACTCTCACCCCACCCAACGGATCCTAAGGGGCGCGCATTCCCCATACGTCCGGCCACACGGGACGCCGCACGGTACAAACCCGAGCCGGGACGATGCACCTGACTACTCAAGGGCGGGCGAAGGACCGTTTCAGAAGAACCTTGCCCGGGGAGGCGGCCTTCCGGCCGACACAGGTCGTATCGACGACATAGGCAGTGACGCGCGTTGTGTCGGAGCCTTCGGGCAGCACCACGAGGTAGGCGTCCTTCCCGCCGTAGGTGCCTTTCTTGGCGCCGAGGACGACGCCCTGGCTGCTGATGCCCTGCCGGACGCAGTTCGGGACAGAAACCGAAGGCTGGATCAGGGTGTTCACGCTCGCGGTCGATTCTGGAGTGTTGGGCTCGGACTCGACGCCGATGCTCGGCTTCTGACTGTCGGAACCGCGCCGCGGGCGGTGCTCCGCTGACAGAAGGTCGGTCACCTCGCCCTTGAGCCGGTTCTCGGAGAGCGTGTCCGCAGCGGCGGTCTGCCTGCCCTGTGCCGTCGCCGCGGAGCGGCCGTGGTCGAGCGACTGGAGGAACAGCGCCCCGGCGCCCAGAACGGCCGCGGTGAGGGCAGCGCCCAGGGCCACGGTCCGGCGGCGCCCGCGGGACGTACGGCCCTTGCGGCCCGGTCCGGTCGTCGCGTACGGGCGTCCGGCCGGTCGATCCACCCGAGTCGATGTTTCACGTGAAACGGGGGTCTCGGGAGCGGTGGGAGTCAGCCGGGCCTCGGCGGCGAGGGCGGCGTCGATCCGGCGCGCGATGTCCTCGGGCATCTGCGCGGGGGCCGGCACGCCGCCCAACAGCCCCCGGATCTCCTCCAGCGAGGCATGGACGTCCGCGCACGGTTCGCAGGCGTCCAGATGGCGCTGCACGTCTTCGGACCGGGATGGCGGGAGGAGGCCTTCGGTGAGGTCGGAGAGTTCGGCGACGTCCGGGTGCCCGGTTGTGTCCGTCGTGGAAGTCACGCTCGCCCGCCTCCGCCCTTCGCTGTGGCTGAATCGCTCGACCCCGATGTGCGGAGTCCGTCGTCCGGAGGTCCCGCTGCCGGTGGGACGGACGTTCGCCGCGTCTGGTTCCGCCCTGGTGGCCGCAGATGGGCGAGCAGGGGGAGAATCCGGGCTCTGCCGCGTGCGCAGCGGCTCTTGATCGTTCCGGTCGGCACGTCGAGAACGCGGGCGGCTTCCGCGACGGGGTAGCCCTGCATGTCCACCAGGACGAGGGCCGCGCGCTGGTCGTACGGAAGGGTGCCAAGGGCTTCGAGGAGCTGGCGGTGGAGATCACCGCGCTCGGCCGGCGCCGAGGCGGCCTCGTGCGGCTCCAGTAACTGCTCCAGCCGCTCGGTGTCGTCGACGGGGGCGGTCTTCCGGGAGGCCGCCTTGCGGGCACGGTCCAGGCAGGCGTTCACCGTGATGCGGTGCAGCCACGTCGTGACGGCCGACTGGCCCCGGAAGGTGTGGGCGGCGCGGTAGGCGGACACCAGGGCGTCCTGCACCGCGTCAGCGGCCTCCTCGCGGTCCCCCAGCGTTCGCAGTGCCACGGCCCAGAGCCGGTCACGGTGCCGCCGTACGATCTCACCGAAGGCGTCGGGGTCGCCTTCTACGTGGCGGGCGAGGAGGTCTTGATCACTGACCGCATCGCCCGTGGCCTCGTCCAACGGTTCCCCTCCCGCATCACCGTCTCGATCAGCTGGTCACCTTGACGTCCGCCACCCTGCCCCGCCAGTGGCCCGCGTTGTCCGGGGGAAGCTGCGTCAACCACACGAGCAGGTACCGGGTCTTGAGGGACTTGCCGGGACGGAGCTCCACCGTCGTACCCGATCCGTCGGCGACCTTGGTGAAGTCGTCGAATGACGTCGGTTCCGACGCCGACTCCGCGCTCGCGGCCCGGAGTTCGACCGACGTCTGGCCCAGGACGGTGACGGTCGCCTTTCCGACCTGCTGCACCTTGCCGAGGTCGAGGATGACACCGACGCCCGGCTTCAGGTTGCCGAACTTCGGGCTCAGATAGAAGTCCGTCTGCCAGTAGGTGGCCGGGCTGCTGTCGTAGACCTTGCCGACGTCGGACGGCTTCTCGCTCTGGTCACTGAACGGGTCGAAGTCACGGGCACCCTTGATCGCGATGGGCGTACCCGCCGCCGGCTTCTTCAGGCCCTTGTCCCCGCCGTCGTCCGTCTGCGACTTGTTGGTGTCGCCCTTGTCGCCCTGGTCCATCAGAGCGTCCGCCAGCTGCCAGCTGCCGAGACCGAGGGCGGCGATCAGGAGAGCGGCGACCGCCCACTTGAGGGCCTTGCCCGTGCGGCTCTGGAGCGGCGGCGGGGGCTGGATGGGCTGGGCGGCGCCCGGATGGGACGCCGTACGCCCGTACGTGCCCTGCTGGTACGTCGTGCGCTGGTACTCGGGCGGAGCCGTGAACGCGGGCTCCGGCGGGCGGATGCGGGGCATCTCGCCGATCGCCTTCACCAGTTCCTCCGGCATGGTGCACGGGGACTCGTGGCGGGAGGCGGTGGCGCCGTCGTTCGCCAGGGCACGCATGGCGAGTTCCGACAGGCCGCGGTGGACGCCGGCGCGCACCTGGTCCGGCGCGATGAGGCCGACGTCCTTGGGCAGGCCGGACAGCCCGTAGGCGTCGTCCTCGTACGGCCAGCGCTGGGTCAGCGCGGCGTACAGCAGTGCGCCGATCGACTCGGTGTCCGTGCGCTGTGGAGTGTCCGAGCTGATGCCGCGCAAGGCGGCGTTCACGGCGAGGCCGCGGATGCGCCACTGGCCGGTGGACGTACGCAGCACCGCGTTCGGGTTGAGGCGCAGATGGGCGAGGCCCTCACGGTGGGCGGCCGCCATCGCGGAGGAGAGCTGGCTGACCATCTGGTAGGCGTCGTGCGGCTCCAGCGGCCCCGAGGAGAGCAGCGTGGTCAGCTCGGTGGCGTCGGGCAGCCACTCGTGCACGACGTAGACGAGGTCGTTCTCCTCGACGGCGTCCAGGACCTGCACGAAGCGTGGGTCACCGAGCAGGGCGGCGGAACGGGCCGCCGCCAGCACCGAACGGGCCCGCGGATGGTCTGCGGGCAGCACGTGGACACCGACGGCACGACGGAGCTTCTCGTCGACCGCGCGCCAACTGCTGAATCCGTCCAGACGAGTGACGCACTCCTCGAGACGGTAGCGTCTTGCGAGCTTGTGACCGCTGTGCAGTTCAGGAGGCGAGGCCTGGGTCTCGGAACCGTCGGTCCCGCCACTCCCCTTGGCCTCGTCGCTCTCCGTGTCCCGCTCCGGGTTCTGGGCCACCCCGTCGGCCGTGGCCTGATCCGCCTTGGCGGTCAGCGGCTCGTCACCGCTGTTGTCTGCCACGTCGACGGCAGCCGTGCTCCGTTCCGCCACCGTCGTTCCCTGCCTCCCCATTTCGTTGCACGCTCCGACGCCGAAACCAATTGTGCCCACAGTCCGCCGCTATGCACGACACGCGGCGGCGGACGATGGTTGTGCGCGTACCCCCGCCTCAGCGGCCCAGACGGCCCCGCACCATGCCCACGAGCGAGTTGAGTTCCTCGATGCGCATGCGACGGGCCGCCACGAAGAAGACCCCGAGAAGGACCACCCCGCCGGCCACGAGGGCGACGAAGGAGCCGAGGACGCCCTGGCCGAGGGTGTGTCCGATCCCGTAGCAGGCCGCGCCGCTGAGCAGGGCCGCCGGGACCGAGGCGATGCACAGGCGCGCGTACGTCCGCAGGACCCGCGCTCCGTCCAGGTCGCCGCCGAGCCGCTTGCGCAGCCGCTTCCAGGCGACGCCCACACCGATCGCGTAGGCGACGCCGTAGGAGGCCGCCATGCCGGCCACGGCCCAGCGGGCGGGCAGCAGGAAGTAACACGCGACCGAGGCACCCGCGTTGACGGCGGCCACGATGACCGTGTTGTAGAAGGGGGTGCGCGTGTCCTCGTAGGCGTAGAAGGCACGGAGGACGACGTACTGCACGGAGTACGGGATGAGGCCGAGGCCGAAGGCCATCAGCATGAAGCCCATGTTCGTGGCGGCGTTCGTGCCCGAGGAGCCGAAGATCAGCGTGCACATCGGGATGCCGAGGGACAGGAAGCCGAACGCGACGGGCACGATCGCCACCGCCGTCGTCCGCAGGCCCTGTGAGATGTCGTCACGGACGGCGCCCGAGTCGTTCTCGACGGCCGAGCGCGCGAGGCGCGGCAGCAGGGCCGCCATGAGCGAGACCGTGATGATGGCCTGCGGCAGACCCCAGATCAGCTGGGCGTTGGCGTAGGCGGCGAAACCGGCACCCTGGATGGGTTCGGCCGTCTTGCCGGCCGCGGTGGACAGCTGGGACACGACCAGCGCGCCCGCCTGGTTGGCGAGGACGAAGAGGAACGTCCACTTGGCGAGCGTGACCGCCTTGCCCAGGCCGTGGCCCCGCCAGTCGAAGCGCGGACGCACCCGGAAGCCGGTCTCGCGCAGGTACGGGATCATCGCCAGCGCCTGGACGACCAGGCCGAGCAGCACACCGACACCGAGGAGACGCTGCCCCTCCACCGGGATACTGGTCACCTTCATCCCGGAGTGCGCGGCGGTGCCGTACACCCAGATGAACAGGCCGAGCGTGACGATGATGACGATGTTGTTCAGGACCGGGGTCCACATCATCGCGCCGAACTTGCCACGGGCGTTGAGGATCTGACCCATCACCACGTGGACGCCCATGAAGAAGATCGAGGGCAGGAAGTAGCGCACGAAGGTGACGGCGACGTCATTGGCGGCCGGGGTGCTGGCGACCGAGTCCGACAGCACGCGGATCAGCAGCGGGGCGCCGAGGACCGCGAGCACGGTCAGCGCGCCGAGCGCCACCATCACCAGCGTCAGCAGGCGGTTGGCGTACGCCTCTCCGCCGTCCTCGTCCTCCTTCATGGCCCGCACGAGCTGCGGCACGAAGACGGAGTTGAGGCCACCGCCGACGGTCAGGATGTAGATCATGGTCGGCAGCTGGTAGGCGACCTGGAAGGTGTCACCGAGCAGGCCGACGCCCAACGCCGAGACGATCAGCGCGGAGCGGATGAAGCCGGTGAGGCGGGAGACCATCGTGCCGGCGGCCATGAGGGCGCTGGACTTCAGCAGGCCGGAGGCCCGCCCGCCCTTCTTCGCGGGTGCGGGCGCGGGCGGAGCGGGAGGCGCCGACGCGGGAGCCGCCGTGTACGAGGCCGCCGGGCCCGGGGTGGCGTTCGCGGCGTAGGGCGCTCCCGGGAAGGGCCCGCCGGGACGCTGTCCCGCGTTCGGCGTGCTCAGCGGTCCCGGGACGGCCCCGGACTCCATCGACGGGCGGCTGCCGCCCTGCTGCTGGTCCCGGAGGAGGTGGGCGAAGGCGTCGGGCTCGTGGCGTTCTTCACCGGAGTGCGTCACCAGGTCGTCCACTCCCACGAACTGGGACGTACGGGGGTTGTCGCCATAGGGCAGGTACTGCGTCGAGCTGCCCGGCTCCGGCGCGGGGGTCTCGGCCCACACGTTCGGGTCGGGGGCGTACGCCGACCGGGTCGGCTGACCGTACAGCGGCTGCTGCGGGTGCGTGCCGGGAGGCGGCGGAGGGTGCGAGGCACGGTCGTAGAGCGCCTCGGCGACGGGATCCTGGGCGGAGAGGTCCTGCTCCCGGTACGGGTCCTCGTCGTAGGCGTCCTGGAGGTACATGTCCGCAGCGTGCTGCGGCGGCACCTGGCCGGGCTCGGACGGCGGCTCGGGGTGGCCCGAGCCCGCCGCGGCCTGGCCGCGGTCACCGTCGTACGGCGCGTTCATGGTTACCCCACCTCATCGTCCCCGGGCCCACCGGCCACGACATCGCTCAACGGTCCACTCTCTCACCCGTCCCGGATGGGCCGGCGCTTTCCGGTGCGGTGTCCGGTGTCGGGTCACTCGGCTGCTCCGGGTCGTCCGCCGGGGAGTGGCCGTCGGACTCCTTCTGAAGACGGTCTCCCGGGCCCTCGGGGTTCTCCGGCCCTGCCGGGCCGTCCCCCGCCTCGTCGGGACCGTTCTCCTCCTGCCGGGCGGCGGCGCGCTTGCGCTGCGTGTACATCCGGAAGCCGGCCAGCACGAGCAGCAGGACACCTCCGCCGATGACCAGCATCACGGTGGGCGTGACCTCGGTGACCTTCACATCGAAGCGGACCCGGTTGCTGTACTCCTGGCCATCCTGCGTGTACAGCTGCGCGTACACGGTCACCCGGCCGTTGGCGTTGGCCGACGTGTCGAACTTCACGGACTGGCTGTGGCCGCCGGAGACATCGACGGGCTGCTCCGAGTAGGCCTTCCCGCCGATCTTGAGACGGGTCGGCTGGCTCGAGGTGAGCCGCAGGACCAGGTGGTCGACGCCCTGCACCAGGTTGTTCTGGACGGTGACCGGGATCGTGGCGCTGCGGCCGGAGAGCTTCGTCTCCGACTTGTCGATCAGCTTGACCTGGTCGGCGAGGTCGTCGAGCCACGACTCCACGCCCGTGCGGAAGTGGTCCGCCTCGGTGCGCTCCTGCCGCCACGACGTGGACATCTCGCGGTTCATGGCCCGCCCGAAGGGGGTCACCACGCGGGACTGGTCGCTGAGGATGACCTGGAAGTTGTCGAGCTTGTCCTGCGTCCGCGCGGTCTGCTCGAAGGCATGTCGCGGCATCTCCTGCTTGCGGAGCGAGGAGGGGTACGCGGACGTCGAGGGGATCCTCGTGGTCGCACGCGGGTCGGGCTTGGTCTTGGCCGCCGCGGCCAGGTCCTGCGGCTGGGACCAGGTCTCGCCCTTGAGGGCCGTGATCGCCTGGGCCATCGCCTGAGCCTGGCTGGCGGAGGGCATGCGCTGCGGGGCGACGACGATGCTGCGCTGCTTGTCCGTCTGGCGGTCGAGCTCGAGGCTCTGTGCCAGGAACTCCTGTACGGCGAGGGTGGAGGAGCCCGCCTTCGTCAGGTCGCCCTCGAACGCCGTCGAGAGGCCCGCGTCGGCCACGACCGCCGTCGTGCCGCCGCCGATCGGCCGGGCCGCGGACGGGCTGTAGGTGAGGCCGCCGGTCTCCCGGAGGCTGTCGCTTCGGGCGATCACCTTGTCGGCACCCGCGGAGGTGGCGACCTTGATGATCGACGGGTCCACCGCCCCGTCCACGGGCCAGGCGAAGTCCGTCTTCGGGGTGACATGGAGCACGGTCTGGACCGTGGTGGATGCGACGTCCGTCGCGTCCTTGAGGTGGCTCAGCGAGCCGGTGACGCTCGTGCCGGTGTGGGCGAGTGAGGCCAGGTCCGGGTCGGAGAAGGGCAGTGCGACGACCTCGTGGCCGGCCACGGCCTTCTGCAGGTCGGCGAGCCACTGCTTGGCGAGCGCCTGGTGGGTGCCGGCCGTGGTGGTGTCGCCGGGGCCCTGGACCCGGTAGCTGCGGGTCATGGCGTCCACCGAGGCGAGCAGGTCCGGGTCGATGACCCAGGTCACGTCGAGGTCCTTGCCGAGGGCCAGCATCTGGGCCAGGCGCCCGCCCGGGGCCAGGTCCTTGGCGAGGTCGTCGTTGAGGAAGACCGGTGTCTGGCTCTCACCCGCGCCCGTCTTCGCCGACACGTGGACGTTGGAGATCAGCGGCCACAGGTACGTCGTCTTCGTCTTGGCGTCGGCCTCCTGCGGCTGCCACGGCAGGAAGGTCCGCTGGATGCCGAGCATCCGGTCCCATGGCCGTGCTGCCGTCCGGCCCGAGAGCGCGACGCCGAGCTGGTAGACGCCGTCGTCGCCGAGGTCGAGCTTGTCGACCGGCACCGAGAGGCTGAAGTGCTGGGACACCCCGGGGGCGAGCTTGGCGAACTTCTCGGTGTACTTGCCGCCGACCTCGGGCCCGATGGAGGCCCGAAGGCTGTCGGACTGGTGAGCGGCGCTGTCGATGGCCGAGCGGGTGCTCAGCTGGGGCCCCACTCGCAGGCCCACGTGGGCGCCGGTGACGGTCTGCTTGCTGTTGTTGGTCACGGTGCCCGAGACGGTCACCGTGTCCCCGTCCGTGGGGACGCCTGGGCTGAGCGAGTCCAGGGACACGGACACGCCGTCCGAGGAGCCGGCCTGCTTGGGCGCGTCAGCGGGGGTGGCCTGGGCGCTCGCCGCGCCGGGCAGCTGGAGCAGGCCGGCCAGCAGAGGCGCCCCGGCGAGCAGTGCTCCGGTGCGTCTCAGCCACCGACGGGCAGGTGAGGGACTCGTCCCTTGGAAGTCTGCCGCCTCGGCCACGCGCTCGTCCGTCCCTCGTCGTCGTCAGTGGTCGTTGGAATGTGCGTCCACGCATGGTAACGATGCGCGCCGAGGGGAAGTGCCGTGGTCTGCCCCACAAGATCGACGGGCGGCTTGCGCCTGTCCTCTATATCCGGTATCGAGCGGAGGACCCGCGTACGCGGTGTGCCGCAGGCCATGTGCGGATATGGAGGGAGCTGTCCGCGCGCGTATATAGGGGGAGCCTCCCGCTGCCCGGGCCACGTACCCTGTTCTGTTGTGCCGAACGCCAACGAAGACACTCCCACTGCCCTGAGCCAGGTGCAGCAGCGCGCGGTGAGCGAACTGCTGCGGGTGGCCCCTGTCGCCGACGACCTCGCCCGCCGTTTCCAGGGGGCCGGCTTCTCGCTCGCCCTGGTCGGTGGCTCGGTGCGGGACGCGCTGCTCGGCCGGCTCGGTAATGACCTGGACTTCACCACCGACGCCCGGCCCGAGGACGTACTGAAGATCGTGCGCCCGTGGGCCGACGCCACCTGGGAGGTCGGAATCGCCTTCGGCACGGTCGGTGCGCAGAAGGACGGCTACCAGATCGAGGTGACCACGTACCGGTCGGAGGCGTACGACCGCACCTCGCGCAAGCCCGAGGTGTCCTACGGCGACTCCATCGAGGCGGACCTCGTCCGGCGTGACTTCACGGTCAACGCCATGGCGGTGGCGCTGCCGGAGAAGCGGTTCATCGACCCGCACGGCGGTCTCGAGGACCTCGCGGACCGGATCCTGCGCACCCCCGGCACGCCTGAGGACTCCTTCTCGGACGACCCGCTGCGCATGATGCGGGCCGCGCGTTTCGCCGCTCAGCTGGACTTCGAGGTCGCCCCCGAGGTCGTCACCGCGATGACGGAGATGGCCGCGCGGATCGAGATCGTCTCCGCCGAGAGGGTCCGGGATGAGCTGAACAAGCTGATCCTCTCCGTGAACCCCCGCAAGGGTCTGCGACTGCTGGTCGACACCGGGCTCGCCGATCACGTGCTGCCCGAACTGCCTGCCCTGCGGCTGGAGAGTGACGAGCACCACCGGCACAAGGACGTCTACGAGCACACCCTGATCGTTCTGGAGCAGGCCATCGCTCTGGAGAAGGAGGGCCCCGACCTCACCCTTCGCCTGGCCGCGCTGCTGCACGACATCGGCAAGCCGCGCACGCGCCGCTTCGAGACGGACGGCCGGGTCTCGTTCCACCACCACGAGGTGGTCGGCGCGAAGATGACCAAGAAGCGCATGACGGCCCTGAAGTACTCCAACGAGCTGGTGAAGGACGTCTCGCGTCTGGTCGAGCTCCACCTGCGCTTCCACGGCTACGGCACCGGGGAGTGGACGGACTCGGCGGTCCGCCGCTACGTCCGTGACGGAGGCCCGCTGCTCGACCGCCTGCACAAGCTGACGCGCTCCGACTGCACCACCCGGAACAAGCGCAGGGCGGCGGCACTCTCGCGTGCGTACGACGGTCTGGAGGAGCGCATCGCCCAGCTCCAGGAGCAGGAAGAGCTCGACGCCATCCGTCCCGACCTCGACGGCAACCAGATCATGGAGATCCTCGGCATCGGCCCGGGCCCGGCCATCGGCAAGGCCTACAAGCACATGCTGGAGCTTCGGCTGGAGCACGGCCCCATGGAGCACGACGCGGCCGTGGCGGCGCTCAAGGCCTGGTGGAGCGAGCAGGGCTGAATCATGGAAGGACGTCATGTTTCACGTGAAACATGACGTCGCAGAGATGCGGTGAGGGGTGGTGTTTCACGTGAAACACCACCCCTCCGACGTCCGTCGGCCGAGCCGTTACTTGGTCTCCTTCAAGCACAGCACCACGTCATGGCCCCCGCCCGACTGGACGTAGTAGATCGTCGACTCCGTGACGGACTTGCACTTCTCCTCGTCGCTGGAGTCGTCGAACTTCTGGACAACCTCGTACTGGGAGTCGTGGGATGTGCAGTCGACCTCGTTAAGGTCCGGCTTGGAGTACGAACCGTCGTTGTGCATGCACGAGCCGACAGCCGTGGTCTCCGCGTCGTCCCGGGTCAGGAACCAGCCCGCGCCGAACTTGAGGATGCCGACGATGACCGCGACCACGACGACGCCGACGAAGCGCAGGAACTTCTTGCGCCCGCTCTTGGCCGGAGCGCTCGGCGGCGGCACGGGCGCGCCCTGGTTGGGGAACGGTGCGTAGGGCGCCTGCGGCGGAACACCCGGCTGCCCGGTCGGCTGCCCCGGCGGCGGCGGTGCCTGGGTGTACGGGGCGGCGCCCGGGGACGGCGGAGGCGTCTGGGCGTATGGGCTCTGGCCGTGAGGCGGCGGAGTCGTCACTGGAAATCCCCCCTGGGATGTGGATGCGCGGGGCGCGAGGTAAGACTCACGTAAATTAACGGCACCCACTGACAATCATGTAACCGGGAGCCGTTTGAGGGCTTCTGACGAGGGCTTACCGGCGCTCGACGCGGGCCATGGCCACGGCAACCGCCGCGTAGACGAGGGCGACCATGAGCACCAGAGCCGCCGAGCGGCCGTCGGCGGGAAGTATCAAGGCGGAGGCCCCGGCGGCGCCGACGAAGGCGACGTTGAACAGCACGTCGTACACGGAGAAGATGCGGCCGCGGAAGCCGTCGTCGACGGCGAACTGGACGATCGTGTCCGTGGCGATCTTCGCGCCCTGCGTGGTCAGGCCGAGGACGAAGGCGGCGAGGAGCAGCGGGACGGTGGCGAACGGCAGGCCGAGCGCGGGCTCCAGAACGGCGGCCCCCGCCGCGCACACGGTGATCCAGCGACCGGGGCCGAGCCGTCCCGCTGCCCACGGGGTCACGGCGGCCGCCGTGAAGAACCCGGCACCGGAGATGCCCAACGCCAGCCCCAGGAGGCGCATTCCGTCCTCCGGGTCGGTGGCGAGGGCGTACCGGCACAGCATCAGCAGCATGACCAGCAGCGCGCCGTAGCAGAAGCGCATGAGCGTCATGGCGAAGAGCGCCCAGACCACTTCCCGACGCCGCGGCGCGGCGAGATATCGCACCGCCAGTCGCAGATCCCGGGCGGTGCCGACGAGTGCCGTGCCCAGACGCGGTGGTGTCACCGCCCGGTCAGGGCCCAGCAGTTCGGGGGCCATGCTCAGCGACACCAGCGCCGCGCACAGATAGAACGACGCGCCCAGCAGCACCACGACGGCGTCGGAGTCCGACGCCAGCAGCCGCACGGCGAACGCGAGGGCACCGCCTCCAGTCGCGGCGAGCGTTCCCGCTGTCGGAGAAAGGGAGTTGGCCATCACCAGGCGCTCGGCGTCGACCACGCGCGGGAGCGCGGCGGACAGGCCGGCGAGAACGAAGCGGTTGACGGCGGTGACGCACAGGGCGGAGGCGTAGAACAGCCAGGCGGGGACGTGGCTGACCATCAGAACGGCGGTGACCACCGCGAGCACCGCCCGCAGCAGGTTTCCGTGGACGAAGACCTGACGGCGGCTCCAGCGGTCCAGCAGGGCGCCCGCGAAGGGGCCGACCAGGGAGTAGGGGAGCAGCAGGACGGCCATCGCCGAGGCGATCGCGGCCGGTGAGGTCTCCTTCTCGGGCGAGAAGACGACGTAGGTGGCGAGCGCGACCTGGTAGACCCCGTCGGCGCCCTGGGACAGCAGACGTACGGCGAGCAGACGGCGGAAGTCCCGCAGGCGCAGCAGGACGCGCAGGTCGCGGACGACAGGCATGGGGCCCAGCCTCACACATGGCAAGGGTCCCCGGGCCATAGAACCCGGGGACCCTCACAGCCCTGGCAGGAGCGTTCTCAGCGAGCGGTGTCCGGCGTGTGGCGCCGGGCGGTGCTAGCGCTCGACTTCACCGCGGATGAACTTCTCGACGTTCTCGCGGGCCTCGTCGTCGAAGTACTGCACCGGCGGGGACTTCATGAAGTACGAGGACGCGGAGAAGACGGGGCCGCCGATGCCGCGGTCCTTGGCGATCTTCGCGGCGCGCAGGGCGTCGATGATGATGCCGGCCGAGTTCGGGGAGTCCCAGACCTCGAGCTTGTACTCCAGGTTCAGCGGAACGTCACCGAAGGCGCGGCCCTCGAGGCGGACGTACGCCCACTTGCGGTCGTCGAGCCAGGCGACGTAGTCGGACGGGCCGATGTGGACGTTCTTGTCGCCGAGTTCCCGGTCGCGGATCTGGGAGGTGACGGCCTGGGTCTTGGAGATCTTCTTGGACTCCAGCCGGTCGCGCTCCAGCATGTTCTTGAAGTCCATGTTGCCGCCGACGTTGAGCTGCATGGTGCGCTCGAGACGGACACCACGGTCCTCGAACAGCTTCGCCATCACACGGTGCGTGATGGTGGCGCCGACCTGGGACTTGATGTCGTCGCCGACGATCGGGACGCCCGCCTCGGTGAACTTGTCCGCCCACTCCTTGGTGCCGGCGATGAAGACCGGGAGGGCGTTGACGAAGGCGACCTTGGCGTCGATGGCGCACTGGGCGTAGTACTTCGCCGCGTCCTCGGAGCCGACGGGCAGGTAGCAGACCAGCACGTCGACCTGCTTGTCCTTCAGGACCTGGACGACGTCGACCGGCTCGGCGTCCGCCTCCTCGATGGTGGCGCGGTAGTACTTGCCGAGGCCGTCGAGGGTGTGGCCGCGCTGGACGGTGACACCGGTGGAGGGCACGTCGCAGATCTTGATGGTGTTGTTCTCGGAGGCGCCGATGGCGTCCGCCAGGTCGAGGCCGACCTTCTTGGCGTCGACGTCGAAGGCGGCGACGAACTCGATGTCCCGTACGTGGTAGTCGCCGAACTGTACGTGCATCAGGCCGGGGACCTTGGACGCCGGGTCGGCGTCCTTGTAGTACTCGACTCCCTGGACCAGCGATGCGGCGCAGTTGCCCACACCGACGATGGCTACGCGAACCGAACCCATTCCGGTTGCTCCCTGTGTGTACGAGTGAAGCCCTGGATGGGCCTCACGTGGCGGTGTCGTCGGGCGTATCCGTCCCTTGGGGGTTCCCGGGACGGGGCAGGCCGCCCGTCGCTCCAGATGATGTGTCGTGCTGAGCGGACTCCTCGGACGCGGAACCTCGCAGGTCCCGGCCGGCCCGCTCGCTCTCGATGAGCTCGTTCAGCCAGCGCACTTCGCGCTCCACGGACTCCATCCCGTGGCGCTGGAGCTCAAGCGTGTAGTCGTCGAGGCGTTCCCGGGTGCGGGCCAGAGAGACGCGGCATCTTCTCGAGGCGCTCCTCCAGCCTGCTGCGACGGCCTTCCAGGACGCGCATGCGCACGTCCCGCGACGTCTGCCCGAAGAAGGCGAAACGAGCGGCGAAGTGCTCGTCCTCGTAGGCGTCGGGCCCCGTCTGCGAGAGCAGCTCCTCGAAGTGCTCCTTACCTTCCGCGGTCAGCCGGTAGACGATCTTGGCGCGGCGCCCGGTGAGCGGAGCGGCGAGGGCGTCCTCGGTGGTGTGCCCCGGCTCCTCGATCAACCAGCCGTTGACGACCAGCGTCTTGAGGCAGGGGTAGAGCGTTCCGTAGCTGAACGCGCGGAACACCCCGAGTGAGGTGTTGAGTCGCTTGCGCAACTCGTAGCCGTGCATCGGGGACTCGCGGAGCAGGCCGAGTACGGCGAACTCGAGGATGCCGGAACGGCGGCTCATCATCGCCCTCCTCTCGACGCTTATCTCGCGCTGATGTATCGGCTCGATACATCACGACGATAGATCGACCACCCGGGTGCGACAAGAGTGCCGTGAGTGAGCGGGGTCACATCACCGATTCGTTGTACGCAAGTTGCCTGTTTTGGGGTGAACTTCAGGGCTAGGCAGGTTTTGGCGCTGCGTAGTCTGTGCGGCATGCACACCTCCGGGAACCAAGAGACTCCTGGGGACGTCCTTGTCCCCGGTGCAGTACGGGTGAATGCAGTACCGACCACATCCGTACTTCGGGGGGACCGGAAACCAGCCGCCGTTTCCAGGCGCGCAAGGGTGCGCCTGCCCGAGGAGTAATCGTTCGATGAGCGAGCACCGTCGCAAACCGCCGCAGCCGCAGGGAGGCGGACGTGCCGCGGCCCGACGCGGCCAGCCGCCCGGTTCGTCCTCTGCCCGTCGCGGGGCGCCGCGAGGCGCCACCGGGTCTCCTTCCGACTCGTACGGATCCAGTTCCTACGGGTCGGACGCCTATGACCCGGGAGGTGAGGAGCGCCCTTACGGCGGTCGGGCCGAAGCCCGCCGAGCGGCGCAGAGAGGGGGAGGCAGCCGTCGGAGGGCTGCCGACAACGCGGGACGTGGTGTGCCCGGTGGTCGCGGCAGGGGCCGCAGCGCCGAGCCGGCCGCGAACCGCATCATCAACTACCCCAGGGCGGGCAAGTACGGATGGCAGCGTTGGATGCCGTCCTGGAAGCTCGTCACCGGTCTGTGTCTGACCTTCTTCGGCAGCCTCATCGCGCTGTTCGGTGTGGGGTACGCGATGGTGGGCCTGCCCAGCGAGAATGCCGCCGCCAAGTCGCAGAGCAACGTCTATTACTGGGCTGACAAGACCCAGATGGTCACGGCAGGCTCGGGTGCGAACCGGCAGAACATCCCCTTCGATCAGATTCCGAAGGAGATGGGGTTCGCGGTGATCTCGGCCGAGAACAAGACCTTCTACAAGGACTCGGGCGTCGACCCCATGGGTATCGCGCGTGCCTTGGTCAACATGGCCCGGGGGGGAAATACGCAGGGTGGTTCGACGATCACCCAGCAGTTCGTCAAGAACACCTACCTGAACCAGGAGCAGACGATCTCCCGGAAGTTCAGGGAGATGCTCATCTCCCTCAAGGTGGGAACGAAGCTCACGAAGCAGCAGATCTTGCAGGGGTACCTGAACACGTCGTACTACGGTCGTGGCGCCTCGGGCATCCAGGCCGCCGCACAGACCTACTACGGCAAGGACGCGGTCAAGCTCACCCCGAGCGAGTGTGCCGTCCTCGCCGCTCTCCTCAAGGGGCCGACGTACTACGACCCGGCGGGTAACCCGAACTGGGACCCGGCGGCGACGCAGGCGGCCAACACCAGGCGCTCCAAGCTCCGTTGGCACTGGATTCTCGGTGAGATGCACAAGGACGGGCATCTCACGGACGCTCAGTACCAGAAGGCTGTCTCGCACTATCCCAAGCCTCAGGGCCGCAAGGCGATCAAGGGGATGACCGGCCAGATCAGCTATCTCGCCGACACGGCCAAGAAGTACGTCCTGAACCACTCCAAGATCACGGAGCAGCAGTTCGACCAGGGCGGCTACCAGATCTACACGACCTTCGACAAGAAGAAGGTCCAGGCGCTGAGCGCGGCGGTCAAGAAGATCGAGAAGAGCCGACTCGACCCCGAGCACCGTCAGAGGGACAAGTACGCCCAGTTCGGCGCGGCGTCCGTGGTGCCGAATGACGGCAGGATCGTCGCGCTCTACGGCGGCGCTGGTTACGAGAACGGTCACTTCACGAACAACGCGGACACCTCGGGTGTCCCCGTGGGCTCGACCTGGAAGCCGTTCGTGCTCGCCGCGGCCATGCAGTACGGCACGTACAAGACCGACGGCGTCGGTGTATCGCCCATGAGTAAGTACAACGGCGACGACCACCTCAGGGTCCGCAACCCGGATGGCACCTACGTCCAGACCAAGGACAACAAGGACTTCTACCAGAACAACGAGAGCGACCACCCCTGGGGCTACATCACCCTTCGCAAGGCGATGGAGCAGTCCATCAACACGCCGTTCGTACAGCTCGGCTGGGACGTCGGCATGGGGAAGGTCAGGGACGTCGCCGAGAAGGCGGGAATCCTGAAGGACAGCTTCGCCTACCCCAACCCGTCCTTCGCCCTCGGTACCTCCACGCCCAGCGCGATCCGTATGGCCGACGCCTACGCGACGTTCGCTGCCTCGGGACAGCACGCGGACCCGTACTCCGTGACCGCCGTCAAGAAGGACGGCCAGGAGGTGCACGGCTTCAGCAAGCCGGAGGTGAAGGAAGCGATCCGGGCGGACGTGGCCAACAACGTCACGGACACGCTCGAGAACGTGATCCAGAATGGTACGGGCCAGAAGGCCAGGGCCCTGGGCAGGCACGCGGCCGGTAAGACCGGTACCACCGACAGCAACAAGTCGGCCTGGTTCGTCGGCTACACCAAGCAGCTCTCGACCTCGGTCGCGATGTTCCGGGAGAACCCGAAGAACCACAAGCTGCTCTCCATGAACGGCACCGCCGGCGTGGCATCCATCCACGGTGGTGACATCCCGACGTCTGTGTGGACCGAGTACATGAAGGTCGCACTTCAGAATGAGCCCGATTCCCCGTTCCCGCCGGCCGTGAAGATCGGCCAGATCGCGGACGAGGCAGGTGCCCCCTCCCCGACACCGTCGGCCAGCGCCACGCAGAGTGAGTCCCCGAGCGCGTCGCCGAGCACCTCGCCCAGTGAGACAGCCGAACCGTCTCCCTCGGCCAGCGAGACCTGCAAGTGGAAGTGGGTCTGCCCCGACCCGACCGACACGGCCGGTACAGACGGCGGTACGACCTCGACACCGACCGCCCCGGAAACGACCGACCCGGGTACCACCAAGGGCAATGGCAACGGAGGCATCTTCGGCGGACCTGCCGGATAACGCCGACGTCCGCCCGGTTGGCGGTCATATCGACCGTCGAGGGTGTTTCACGTGAAACATGGGCCGCCGCACCTGCGAGGTGCGGCGGCCCTCGGCATGTCCGGGGTCGGGTACGGCAGGATGTGCCCCATGCCCAGTGCAGAAACGACGCCCGCGGGCGTGCACGAGCCGGAGTCGGTGCGGCCGACCCGCGAGGACGAGGTCGCCGCGGCCGCCAGTGAGCTGATCGGCGGCCCCATCGGTCGGCGTGCCCTGCTCGGGACGTCCTGGTGGACGCCCGTACGGATCGTCGCGCTCGTGGCGATCGGCATGTTCGCTCTCGGTCTGATCCAGAAGGTGCCCTGCTACGACGGCGCCTGGTTCTTCGGTGCCAGTTCGCAGTACACGCACGCGTGCTACTCGGACATCCCGCACCTCTACCAGGGGCGTGGATTCGCCGACGGGCTCGTTCCGTACTTCGACAGGCTCCCCGGCGACATGGACTACCTCGAATACCCGGTGCTGACCGGTGTGTTCATGGAGGTGGCCTCATGGCTCACGCCCAGCAGCGGCACCATCCAGCACCAGGAGCAGTGGTACTGGTTCGTCAACGCCGGGATGCTGATGGTGTGCGCTGCCGTCATCGCCGTCTGCGTGTCCCGTACGAACGCCCGGCGACCCTGGGACGGACTGCTGGTCGCCCTGGCCCCGGCCTTCGCGCTGACCGCCACCATCAACTGGGACCTGCTGGCAGTCGCTCTGACGGCCGCGGCGATGCTGATGTGGGCGCGCGGCCGTGCGCTCGCCTTCGGTGCCCTGCTGGGGCTCGCCACGGCCGCCAAGCTCTATCCCGTGCTGCTGCTCGGACCGCTGCTCGTCCTGTGCTGGCGCGCGGGCAAGTGGCGCGACTTCGGCAAGGCCCTCGGGGGTGCGGTGGTCGCCTGGCTCGTCGTGAACCTGCCGGTGATGCTCTTCGCCTTCGACGGCTGGTCGAAGTTCTACACGTTCAGTCAGGAGCGGGGCGTGGACTTCGGTTCCTTCTGGCTGATCTGGGCCCAGAACTCGAGCCACCCGCTCACCACCGACACGGTCAACATGCTGGCCACGCTGCTGATGGTGCTGTGCAGCGCGGGCATCGCGGCGCTCACCTTCACCGCTCCGCGCCGGCCGCGCTTCGCCCAGCTCGCCTTCCTGATCGTGGCGGCCTTCGTCGTCACGAACAAGGTCTACTCACCGCAGTACGTCCTGTGGCTGATCCCGCTGGCCGTGCTGGCCCGGCCGAAGTGGCGGGACTTCCTGATCTGGCAGGCGTGCGAGGTGGCGTACTTCCTGGGGATCTGGATGTACCTCGCGTACACGACGAGCGGCGACGCGCACAAGGGACTGCCCGCCCACGGCTACCACTGGGCGATCCTGCTGCACCTGTTGGGCACGCTGTACCTGTGCGCCGTGGTCGTCCGCGACATCCTCATGCCGGAGCGGGACGTGGTGCGCCGGAACGGAGCGGACGATCCCGCGGGTGGGGTTCTCGACGGTGCGGAGGACGTCTTCGTGCTGGGGACGTCCGGCCATCCGCCGCGGCACGCCGCCCACTTCGACGGTCCTCAGGTGGAGTGGAGAAGCCGGGACGCGGCGGCCCCCATGGTGCCCTCCGCGGAAACCCCGACGGGCGGTTCGCTCTGAGCGAACGGTAGGTGCGGAGGCTGCCCGGCTGACTTCGTGCAGGCCATGGAAAAGGCCGTACACGGACCGGTCCGTGTACGGCCTTTCGGCTGCTCAAGTGCTCAGATGCTCAGGTGCTCAGCGATCCATGATGCGGTCGAACTGCGTGGTGGTGTGTCGCAGATGGGCCACCAGCTCATCGCCGACCTTCGGCTCGGGCGCGTCCGAGGGCACGAACAGGATGGACACCTGCATGTGCGGCGGCTCCGCGAACCAGCGCTGCTTGCCGGCCCAGACGAAGGGGGCGAGGTTCCGGTTGACCGTGGCAAGACCGGCCCGTGCGACGCCCTTGGCGCGCGGCATGACACCGTGCAGCGCCTTCGGGGCCTCCAGGCCCACACCGTGCGACGTACCGCCCGCCACGACCACCAGGAAGCCGTCGGAGGCGGCCTTCTGCTGGCGGTAGCCGAAGCGGTCGCCCTTGGCGACGTGCGTGACGTCCAGGACCGCGCCGCGGTACTCGGTGGCATCGTGGTCCCCCAGCCACAGCCGCGTGCCGATACGGGCGCGGAAGCGGGTCTGCGGGAACTGCTGCTGGAGCCGGGCGAGTTCGTCGGCCTTGAGGTGGCTGACGAACAGCGTGTGCAGCGGCAGCCGGGCCGCGCGCAGCCGGTCCATCCAGCCGATGACCTCCTCGACGGCGTCCGAGCCGTCGGTGCGGTCCAGCGGCAGATGGATGGCGAAGCCCTCCAGCCGGACGTTCTCGATCGCGGCGTGCAGCTGCGGGAGGTCCTGCTCGCTGATGCCGTGCCGCTTCATCGAGGACATCACCTCGATGACCACACGGGCACCGACGAGGCCGTACACGCCGTCGATGGACGACACCGACCGGATGACCCGGTCGGGCAGCGGCACGGGCTCCTCGCCGCGCCGGTACGGCGTCAGCACCACCAGGTCACCGCTGAACCAGTCCTTGATCCGCGCGGCCTCGTAGGTCGTGCCGACGGCGAGGATGTCCGAGCCCAGTCGGGTGGCCTCCTCCGCCAGGCGTTCGTGCCCGAAGCCGTAGCCGTTGCCCTTGCAGACCGGGACGAGTCCCGGGAACTGCTCCTGCACGTGCTTGTGGTGCGCCCGCCAGCGCGCGGTGTCGACGTAGAGCGTGAGCGCCATGGCCGGACCCGGAACCTTTCTCGTGGCTGCGGTGTATCTGAGGTGTGGAAGCTATGGAACCAAATGGCCCGAGGTCAGCGACGCGACATGTAGATGTCGAGCGCCTTGTGGAGCAGCTTGTTGAGGGGGAAGTCCCACTCGCCGAGGTACTCGGCGGCCTCGCCACCCGTGCCGACCTTGAACTGGATCAGGCCGAAGAGGTGGTCGGTCTCGTCGAGCGAGTCGGAGATGCCGCGCAGGTCGTAGACGGTGGCGCCGAGCGCGTAGGCGTCGCGCAGCATCCGCCACTGCATCGCGTTCGAGGGCCGGACCTCACGGCCGATGTTGTCGGAGGCGCCGTAGGAGTACCAGACGTGGCCGCCCACGATCAGCATCGTCGCCGCGGACAGGTTCACGCCGTTGTGCTGCGCGAAGTACAGCCGCATGCGGTTGGGGTCCTCGCTGTTGAGGGCCGTCCACATCCGCTGGAAGTACGACAGCGGGCGCGGCCGGAAGTGGTCGCGCACGGCGGTGATCTCGTACAGCCGCTGCCATTCCTCGAGGTCCTCGTAGCCGCCCTGGACGACCTCGACGCCGGCCTTCTCGGCCTTCTTGATGTTGCGGCGCCACAGCTGGTTGAAGTTCTTGTGCACCTCTTCCAGGGAGCGGTTCGCCAGCGGCACCTGGAAGACGTAGCGGGGCTGGACGTCGCCGAAGCCGGCGCCGCCGTCCTCACCCTGCTGCCAGCCCATGCGGCGCAGCTTGTCGGCGACCTCGAAGGCGCGCGGCTCGATGAAGTCGGCCTCGATGTCGCGCAGACGCTTGACATCCGGGTCCTGGATGCCCTGCTTGATAGAGGTGGCGTTCCAGCGCCGGATGATCACCGGCGGGCCCATCTTCACGGAGAAGGCGCCCTGCTGCTTGAGGTGCGCGAGCATCGGCTGGAGCCAGTCGTCGAGGTTCGGCGCGAACCAGTTGATGACCGGGCCCTCGGGGAGGTAGGCGAGGTAGCGCTTGAGCTTGGGCAGCTGGCGGTAGAGCACCAGGCCCGCGCCGACGAGCTCGCCGGTCCGCTCGTCGAACCAGCCGAGGCTCTCGGAGCGCCACTCCGCCTTGACGTCTGCCCATGCCGGGACCTGCATGTGGCTCGCCGACGGCAGGCTCTGGATATATGCCAGATGCTGCTCGCGGCTGATGGTCCTCAGGGTCAGGCTCATTCGGGGCGCTCCTCGGGCTGGTGTGTCCCCATGGGTACAGGGGCTCCGGCTCTCGCGCGAAGCCTACTGCGCCTTACGGGCGCCCCGACTGGGCAGATGGCCACGTTCGGACGCGGCGCATGGCGGCTGGGGGCGCTTTGTGGTGGTCCGTGAAGATACCCGGACGCGTGCCACCCCGAGCGCCCGCCGGCCGCATATGCCCGGCCCCGCCGCGGGTTCAGCTGCCGATGAGGCCGCCGAAGAGACCCCCGTGTGCCATGCCGAGGAAGAAGCCGAGCCCGGCGGCACCGAGACCCACGATCAGACCGAAGCGCTCGCGCGTGGTCACCGAGATCCACTGCCCGTACGCCCCCATGATGATGCCCACGAGGCCGGTCCAGGAGCTGAGCAGGTGCATGCTGTCGAAGAAGGACGCGATGAAGGCCGTCAGCCCGAGCACCAGCGTCACCACGGTCAGACCGTCCTGGAGCGGATGGGGCCTGCCGTCCGTGGCGAAGAGGGATCCGGCGATGTTGGGTCGCAATGCCTGTGCCATAGGGCACCTCCTGCGGAAAAGGCGGCGCATCGTAGCGCCGTACACACCCGACGTATACAGATTGGCGGGCCCCCCGGCCGGATTTCAACAGGAAGCCGGTGTGCGGGTAGTCTGTACCGTCTGCACCGGTGTCTGTCCATGTCCTGGCGTGGTCCCTGAGGGGCCCGATTGTCAGTGGCGGCCGATACCGTTGCCCACGCATAACAACCCTCCTGCCACGGAACGACCGTGGCCGCTGAGTCCAAAGGAGGTGGGTTCCACATGCGTCACTACGAGGTGATGGTCATCCTCGACCCCGATCTCGAGGAGCGCGCTGTCTCCCCGCTGATCGAGAACTTCCTGTCTGTCGTCCGTGATGGCGGCGGCAAGGTGGAGAAGGTCGACACCTGGGGCCGTCGTCGTCTCGCGTACGAGATCAAGAAGAAGCCCGAGGGCGTCTACTCGGTCATCGACCTGCAGGCCGAGCCTGCGGTCGTCAAGGAGCTCGACCGCCAGATGAACCTGAACGAGTCGGTCCTCCGGACCAAGGTCCTCCGCCCCGAGACCCACTGAGCTCTCGCTCAGCTGATCTCGGGATTCGAGTAGCAACCAAGCAGCCAGAGCAAACCCGCCGAGAGGTTCCCCCATGGCAGGCGAGACCGTCATCACGGTCGTCGGCAATCTTGTCGACGACCCCGAGCTGCGCTTCACCCCGTCCGGTGCGGCGGTCGCGAAGTTCCGCATCGCGTCCACTCCCCGCACCTTCGACCGCCAGACGAACGAGTGGAAGGACGGCGAGAGCCTGTTCCTGACCTGCTCGGTCTGGCGTCAGGCGGCGGAGAACGTCGCCGAGTCGCTTCAGAAGGGCATGCGCGTCGTCGTGCAGGGCCGGTTGAAGCAGCGGTCCTACGAGGACCGTGAGGGCGTCAAGCGCACGGTCTACGAGCTGGATGTCGAGGAAGTCGGCCCCAGCCTGCGCAACGCCACGGCCAAGGTCACCAAGACCAGCGGTCGCGGTGGCCAGGGCGGTTACGGCGGCGGTGGCAACCAGCAGGGTGGCAGCGGCTGGGGCGGTGGCCCCGGCGGCGGCCAGCAGCAGAGTGGCAGCGCTCCGGCCGACGACCCGTGGGCTTCCGGTCCGTCCGGTGGCAACCAGGGTGGCGGCGGCTGGGGCGGAGGCTCTGGCGGCGGTGGCGGCTACTCGGACGAGCCCCCCTTCTAGATCTTTGTGTCAGGTCCTCCGGGACCGGCCGGGTCAAGGGCGGGTCGTTACCCAAACTTCTTGATCACACAGGAGATACACCATGGCGAAGCCGCCTGTGCGCAAGCCGAAGAAGAAGGTCTGCGCTTTCTGCAAGGACAAGGTCACGTACGTGGACTACAAGGACACGAACATGCTGCGGAAGTTCATTTCCGACCGCGGCAAGATCCGTGCCCGCCGCGTGACCGGCAACTGCACGCAGCACCAGCGTGACGTCGCCACGGCCGTGAAGAACAGCCGTGAGATGGCGCTGCTGCCCTACACGTCCACCGCGCGATAAGGGAAGGGTGACCGAAACATGAAGATCATCCTCACCCACGAGGTCTCTGGCCTCGGCGCCGCCGGCGACGTCGTCGACGTCAAGGACGGTTACGCTCGCAATTACCTGATCCCGCGGAAGTTCGCTATCCGCTGGACCAAGGGTGGCGAGAAGGACGTCGAGCAGATCCGCCGCGCCCGCAAGATCCACGAGATCCAGACCATCGAGCAGGCCAACGCTGTGAAGGCCCAGCTCGAGGGCGTCAAGGTCCGCCTGGCCGTCCGCTCCGGCGACGCCGGTCGTCTCTTCGGTTCCGTCACCCCCGCCGACGTCGCTTCCGCGATCAAGGCTTCCGGTGGCCCCGAGGTCGACAAGCGCCGCATCGAGCTCGGTGCGCCGATCAAGACCCTGGGCGCCCACGAGACGTCCGTGCGTCTGCACCCCGAGGTTGCCGCCAAGGTCAACATCGAGGTCGTCGCGGGCTGAATCGCCGCGCTCGGCTTGAAGAGCTGAGAGAAGGGCCGTACCCAGTGGGTACGGCCCTTCTTCGTGCCCGAAGACGATCAGGGGCTGTTTCACGTGAAACCGCCAGCGCTGAGGCAGCCGAACGGGTCAGCGGGTCGCGCCGGTGACGATCCACCGTCCGGAGCGGGTGCGCAGCCAGAGAGTCAGCATCCGGACCGCCATCATCAGCACCATCGCCGCCCAGAGTGCGGTGAGGCCGCCGCCCAGGACGGGCACCAGCAGTGCCGCCGGGATGAAGACCGCGAGGGTGGCGACCATGGCCCAGGCCAGGTACGGCCCGTCGCCGGCACCCATCAGGATGCCGTCCAGGACGAAGACCACCCCGCAGATCGGTTGGGAGAGCGCCACCATGACGAGGGCGGGCAGCGCCGCGTCCTTCACGATGGAGTCGCTGGTGAACACCGGCAGGAAGAGCGGCCGGGCGGCCACTACCAGCATCCCGAGGACGACTCCTGCTGCGAGGCCCCACTGGACCATGCGGCGGCAGGCCTCGCGGGCTCCCTCCGCGTCGTCGGCGCCGAGATAGCGCCCGATGATGGCCTGACCTGCGATGGCGATGGCGTCGAGGGCGAAGGCCAGCAGGCTCCACAGGGACAGGATGATCTGGTGGGCCGCGATGTCGGCGTCGCCGAGGCGGGCGGCGACAGCCGTGGCGATCATGAGGATCGCCCGCAGCGAGAGCGTACGGACGAGCAACGGGACGCCGGCCTGGACGGAGGCCCGGATCCCGGCGGCGTCGGGTCGCAGGGAGGCGCCGTGCCTGCGGGCGCCGCGGACGACCACGGCGAGGTAGATCGCCGCCATGCCGCACTGGGCGATGACGGTGCCCCAGGCGGAACCGGCGATGCCGAGTCCGGCGCCGTAGACGAGCGCTGCGTTCAGGGCGCCGTTGGCGATGAAGCCCGCCACCGCTACGTAGAGCGGGGTCCGGGTGTCCTGAAGGCCGCGCAGGACGCCGGTGGCCGCGAGCACCATCAGCATGGCGGGGATGCCGAGCGAGGAAATCCGCAGATAGGTGGTGGCGTACGGGGCCGCGGTGGACGAGGCGCCGAAGAGGTCCACCAGGGCGGGAGCCAGGGGCAGCACGACGGCGATGACGGCGGCACCGAGGAGCAGCGCGAGCCAGATGCCGTCCATGCCCTGCCGGATGGCGGACTGGAGATCGTTCGCACCGACGCGTCGGGCGACGGCCGCGGTGGTCGCATACGCGAGGAAGACGAAGACGCTCACGGCGGTCGTGAGGAGGGCCGAGGCCACGCCGAGCCCGGCGAGCTGGGCGGTGCCGAGGTGGCCCACGATCGCGCTGTCCGCGATGACGAAGAGGGGCTCGGCGACGAGTGCGCCGAAGGCCGGCACGGCCAGCGCGATGATCTCTCGGTCATGACGTCGACGGGCGGCGCTGGGTATCGCGGGAGCCTGGGGCATGAGCACCAATCTAACCATCCACAGGTAAGTGACACAAATACATTGCGCCTATTACTCTCGTTTGTAGGCCGCACGCTTTCGCGCGCCGTTCGAAGTGATCTTGGTTCGGCGGGAAAAGTTTTTCTTCTGCACAGCCAGTGGACGCTAAAAGACCAGGTCAGGGTATTGGCATGGGCGCGATCGAGGGCTTGTTCACAGCGCTGTCCACCGGGTCGTGCACAGGTTTTGCCAGGTTCTCCACAGCATCAGAGCCGTCGTCCACAGGGCCTGTGGATAACCAGATTGGCTGACGGTGCCGAGAGGCCTACCGTGGTCCGGCGCCTGCTCCCTGCGTCGGCCTGGGAAACGTCACAAAACTGACGCGTCAGAACCGGAGTTGGGCGTCTCATTTGTCAGTGCCGTGCCGTAGAACAGAGGGGCATGGCGAGGGTCCGCTGGGCGGACGGGAGGAGGTGGCTCGGTGAGCATTTCCGAGCCCTTGGACGACCCGTGGGCCGACAGCGCACCCGTTGATCGTCTGCCTGCCTCCCGCCGACGTGGTGACGGGGGCGGCCGCGGCCGTGACGAGCAGCACGACCGGGG
Source organism: Streptomyces sp. V3I7 (assembly GCF_030817495.1). Classification (NCBI taxonomy): domain Bacteria; kingdom Bacillati; phylum Actinomycetota; class Actinomycetes; order Kitasatosporales; family Streptomycetaceae; genus Streptomyces; species Streptomyces sp. V3I7. The sequence goes on along the minus strand of NZ_JAUSZK010000001.1, from coordinate 3,345,041 downwards.
GCGTGAGAGCGACTCATGGGAGGGCGGGGGTTCCTCCTTCGAGAGGGTGCCGCCGCAGGACCTGGACGCCGAGCAGTCCGTCCTGGGCGGCATGCTGCTGTCCAAGGACGCCATCGCCGACGTCGTCGAGATCCTCAAGGGCCACGACTTCTACAAGCCGGCCCACGAGACGATCTACCAGGCGATCCTCGACGTCTACGCCAAGGGCGAGCCCGCCGACCCCATCACCATCGCGGCCGAACTCACCAAGCGCGGTGAGATCAACAAGGTCGGCGGCGCGTCGTATCTGCACACTCTCGTCCAGACGGTGCCGACGGCGGCGAACGCCGAGTACTACGCGGAGATCGTCCACGAGCGCGCCGTCCTGCGCCGCCTGGTGGAGGCCGGCACGCGCATCACGCAGATGGGATACGCGGCCGACGGCGACGTCGACGAGATCGTCAACAGCGCGCAGGCCGAGATCTACGCGGTCACCGAGCAGCGGACCAGTGAGGACTACCTGCCGCTCGGCGACATCATGGAAGGCGCCCTCGACGAGATCGAGGCGATCGGTTCGCGCAGCGGCGAGATGACGGGTGTGCCCACCGGGTTCACGGACTTCGACTCGCTGACGAACGGTCTGCACCCGGGCCAGATGATCGTCATCGCCGCCCGTCCGGCCATGGGTAAGTCGACGCTCGCACTGGACTTCGCGCGCGCGGCGTCGATCAAGAACAACCTGCCGAGCGTCATCTTCTCCCTCGAAATGGGCCGCAACGAGATCGCGATGCGTCTGCTGTCCGCCGAGGCCCGCGTCGCCCTGCACCACATGCGCTCCGGCACGATGACCGACGAGGACTGGACGCGTCTGGCGCGCAGGATGCCGGACGTCTCGGCCGCCCCGCTCTACATCGACGACTCCCCGAACCTGTCGATGATGGAGATCCGGGCCAAGTGCCGTCGTCTGAAGCAGCGCAACGACCTCCGCCTGGTCGTCATCGACTACCTCCAGCTGATGCAGTCCGGCGGCTCGAAGCGCGCCGAGAGCCGTCAGCAGGAGGTCTCGGACATGTCCCGTAACCTCAAGCTGCTCGCCAAGGAACTGGAGGTCCCGGTCATCGCGCTCTCGCAGCTGAACCGTGGTCCCGAGCAGCGCACGGACAAGAAGCCGATGGTTTCCGACCTGCGTGAGTCCGGCTCCATCGAGCAGGACGCCGACATGGTCATCCTGCTGCACCGCGAGGACGCGTACGAGAAGGAGTCCCCGCGCGCGGGCGAGGCGGACCTGATCGTCGCCAAGCACCGTAACGGTCCGACGGCGACGATCACGGTCGCCTTCCAGGGCCACTACTCGCGCTTCGTGGACATGGCGCAGACCTGATCCCTGGCTCGCCCTCCCGCCGGATAATGGCGGGACTCGGCCGCGCGCGTGAGCCTCTCGGCCGCCCATCCCAGGAATGAACTCGACGTACTGCCGCCCCACCGGATGGACTTGGGGCATGACGACATCTCCAGAAGAGCTGCTTCCCAGTACACAGCGGGCATTGGTGCACCGGATCGCCGTGGCGCAGTCCGAGGGGCGGGCGCCGTCGCTCGTGGCCGCGGTGGTGCGGGGCGGGCACGCTGTGTGGCACGGCGCACGGACCTCGGTGGACGGGGAGGTCCCCGACGAGACGGTGCAGTACAGGATCGGGTCGATCACCAAGACGTTCATCGCCGTCCTGGTGCTGCGGCTGCGCGACGAGGGTGTGCTCGACCTGGGCGACCCGTTGGAGAAGCATCTTCCGCGCACCGGCGCGGGTGAGGCCACCGTCGCCGAACTGCTCGCGCACACCGGTGGGTTGGCGGCCGAGTCTCCTGCGCCCTGGTGGGAACGCACCCCGGGTTCCCTGCGCCCTGAACTCAGCGACGTCCTCGGTGACCGACCCCTCGTCCATCCCGTCGGTCGGCGGCACCACTACTCGAACCCGGGATACACCCTGCTCGGCGCCCTGGTGGAGCAGTTGCGCGGCGCTCCCTGGGACGAGGCCCTGCGGCGTGAGGTGCTGGAACCCCTGGGGCTTCACCGTACGAGCGCTCAGCCGCAGGCGCCTCACGCGAGTGGCTGGGCCGTACATCCCTGGGCCGACGCGTTGCTGCCCGAGCCCATGGAGGACCTCGGGCGCATGGCGCCTGCCGGACAGCTCTGGTCCACCACCGGTGACCTGGCGCGCTTCGCCGCCTTCCTGGCCCACGGCGACGACCAGGTGCTGAGCGCGGAATCGGTCCGTGAGATGCGGACCCCCGCGGCTCCTGCCGCGGCGGAGGATGTGGCGGGCGGCGCCACGTACGGCCTGGGCCTGCAGATCCAGCACCGTGACGGCAGGCTCCTCGTGGGGCACTCCGGCTCGCTGCCCGGGTTCCTGGCCAACCTCACCATCAGCGTGGCGGACGATGTGGCCGCCGTGGTGCTGGCCAACTGCACCTCCGGCCCGCTGCTGTCCGCGGTGGGTGCCGATCTCGTACGCATCGTCGCCGAGGCCGAGCCGAGGATTCCCGAGCCGTGGCGCCCGCTGCGTGAAGTCGAGCGCTCCGTCCTGGAGTTGGCGGGCCCGTGGTGCTGGGGCACTCAGGCGTTCGCGCTGCGGGTGACGGCTGACGGGCTCATCGCACTGGAGCCGCTCTCCGGCACCGGCCGTCGCGCGCGCTTCCGGTCCAACGGTGACGGCACCTGGGCCGGCCTGGAGGGCTATTACGCCGGAGAGCTACTGCGAGCCGTCCGGCGCCCGGACGGATCCGTGAGCCATCTCGACCTCGGATCCTTCGTGTTCACGCGCCAGCCATACGACGAGGAAGCCCCGGTGCCGGGCGGCGTGGACCCGGACGGCTGGCGCGGCATCGGCTAGAGCGTCGCACGGGACCGAGCCCCGGCCATCCCGCACCCCGATCGCAGGAGCGGCCTGTTTCACGTGAAACAGGCAAACAGGCCGCCCGGCGGCGCTCAGAGCTGGAGCTTGAAGCCCACGTGCGAGGCCTCGAAGCCGAGGCGCTCGTAGAAGCGGTGGGCATCCGTGCGCGACGCGTCGGACGTCAACTGCACCAACTGGCAGCCCTGTGCGCGGGATTCATCGACCGCCCACATGATGAGCTGCGACCCCAGGCCACTGCCTCGCTCGTCGGCGTGGATGCGGACGCCTTCGATGATCGACCGGGTCGAGGCCCGCCTTGACAACCCCGGAATGATCGTGAGCTGGAGCGTGCCGACCACGCGGCTCTCGCGCGTGGCCACGACCAGGCGCTGGTTCGGGTCGGCGCTGAGCCGCTCCAGCGCGGCCAGGTACGGCGCCAGGTCGTCCGGTGACTCGCGCTGCGCGCCCAGCGGGTCGTCGGCGAGCATGGCCACGATGGCGGCGACGTCGTCCGCGACGGCCGCGCGTATTTCAAGATCTCCCATGGCCGCACTCTAGACGTGCGCGCCCAGTCACTCCCCGACCTGCGCCGGTACGCTCAGTGACTCCACGACCTTTACCAGCGGCGCCAATTCGGGGTTCAGGGCCGCCGTGTCGAGGGCTTCCCGCAGCGCCGCGTCATTGGTCGGACGGGCTTCTTCGAGCAGGCGGAGACCCGCGGGAGTGACGTTCGTGTAGATGCCGCGGCGGTCGGTCGGACACAGGTAGCGCTCGAGCAGCCCGCGGTCCTCGAGCCGGGTGACCAGCCGGGTGGTCGCGCTCTGGCTGAGGACGACCGCGTCGGCGACCTGCTTCATCTGCAGATGGCCCCCTTCGCCGTCGTGCTGCCGGCTGAGCACGTCGAGCAGGGAGTACTCGCGCACGCTCAGGTCGTGCTCGGCCTGCAGGGCGCGCTCGATATGCGCCTCGATCCTCCCGTGCAGCAGTGCAAGAGCGGACCAGCCCTGGGCCAGGGCGGTGAGTGCGGGGTCCGTCGCTGTCATTGGCGTTTCCTCCGTCCCGGAGCGGCTGAGACCAGGATAGGGCAGTGCCGCAATTGCCAGCGGTTGCAGTTATGCCGCGTCTGCAACTATTGTGGACGCACGCAAAGCGCTCCTGCAATCGTTTGGGAAGGGTGTACCCCCACATGCCTCTCGCGCTTCTGGCCCTCGCGATCGGGGCCTTCGGAATCGGAACGACCGAGTTCGTGATCATGGGGCTGCTGCCCCAGGTCGCGGGCACCTTCGGGGTCTCCATCTCCTCGGCCGGCCTGCTGGTGACCGGCTATGCGCTCGGCGTGGTGATCGGCGCTCCGCTGATGACCGTGCTCGGCACCAAGATCTCGCGCAAGCGGATGCTCCTGGTGCTGATGGGCCTGTTCATCATCGGCAACCTGCTGTCCGCCGTCGCGCCTGTGTTCGCGGTCATGCTGATCGGCCGCATCGTCGCGTCGCTCGCCCACGGCGCATTCTTCGGCATCGGGTCGGTCGTCGCGGCCGGTCTGGTCGCCCCGCAGAAGAAGGCAGGCGCCATCGCGATGATGTTCACCGGCCTGACCATCGCCAACGTCGTGGGTGTCCCCCTCGGCACGCTCATCGGGCAGAACATCGGCTGGCGCGTGACCTTCGGCATCGTCGCGGCCCTCGGCGTCGTGGGCTTGGCCGGTATCGCCAAGCTGATCCCTGACGTGCCGAGGCCCGAGGGCGTGTATCTGCGCCACGAGCTGGCCGCCTTCAAGAACGCGCAGGTCCTGCTCGCCATGGCGATGACCGTCCTCGGCTTCGGCGGGGTCTTCGCGGCCATCACCTACATCGCGCCGATGATGACGCACGTCGCCGGATTCGCCGACGGCTCCGTCACTTGGCTGCTCGTGCTCTTCGGCCTCGGCATGGTCGGCGGCAACCTCGTCGGCGGTAGGTTCGCCGACCGCGCGCTGATGCCCATGCTGTACGTCTCCCTGAGCGCCCTCGCCCTGGTCCTCGCGCTCTTCACGCTCACCGCGCACAACAAGATCGCGGCCGCGGTGACCATCGTCCTGATCGGCGCCCTGGGCTTCGCGACCGTGCCCCCGCTGCAGAAGCGCGTCCTCGACCAGGCGCACGGCGCCCCGACGCTGGCCTCGGCCGTGAACATCGGCGCCTTCAACCTGGGCAACGCCCTGTCCGCCTGGCTCGGCGGCATGGTCATCGCCGCGGGCTTCGGCTACACCGCCCCCAACTGGGTCGGCGCCGTCCTCGCCGCGGCCGCGCTGCTCCTGTCCTTCCTCTCGGCCGCGCTGGAGCGCCGCGACAACGCCGCCGGCACCGTCGTGACGGGCGCCGCGCCCACCGGAGAGCGGACCGCTGTCCACCCCTGACCCCCTCCGACGGCCGAGGCGGGCGTCGGGTCCGGGCACGGGCCCGCAGCGCGCTCACCTCGGCACCACCCCCTCAGTAATGCCCCAAGGAGTTGTTCCATGAGCACGACCACCGTCGCCCCGCTCACCACCCAGGACGCCGAGACCCTCGTCGCCGAGGCCCGTCGCGCGGCCGAGGCCGCGGGTGTCACCGTCAGCATCACCGTCCTCGACGCCGGCGGCCACCTGCTCGCCTTCCGCCGGGACGACCGCGCCGTGCTGATCTCGGGCGAGACCAGCACCCGCAAGGCCTACACCGCCCTGCAGCTGAACGCCCCCACGGCCGACCTCGTCGACGCCGTCCAGCCCGGTGGCCTCTTCCACACCCTGCCCACCGCCCTCGACCGGCCCCTGCTCTTCATCGCGGGCGGTATCCCGGTCCACCGCGACGGCCACCTGATCGGCGCCATCGGCGTGGGCGGCGGCGCGCCGGAGCAGGACCACGGCTTCGCCCTCGCCGCCGTCGCCGCGCTCGCCTGATCTCGCGGCGACAACGACAACGCCGGTCCCACCTTGGTGCGGGGCCGGCGTTCTGTCGTACGGGGACCTCTCAGGTCGCCGCCACCGTCAGCGGAGCGAACCGGCGCGTCCAGTCCCCGGGCAGTTCCGGGATGCCGTACGTCATCACGTCGCTGGCGCCCACGGCCCGCAGCCCGCGCTCCTTCATCCACGCCAGCAGGTCCTCGTGGCGTACGTCGATGTCGGTGCGCAGCGGCCGGTCGACGTGAGCGGCCAGCGAGGTCACGAGGGCCTTCGCCGTCTCGGTGTCGTGGGCGATCAGCGGCCCGATGACATGGCTGTCCGTGTTCGGCCAGGCGGCCGCGTAGCCGGCGATGCGGCCGTCGCCCTCGGCGACATGGAAGTGGTCGGCGAAGGCCGGCAGCCGCGCGATGAGGGGAGTGCGGTCCGCGCCGAACACCTCCTCGTCGAGCCGGAGAACCGGCGCGAGGTCCTCGGCGGTGGCCGCGCGTGTGGCCACCCCGGATGTTTCCCCGACGGGTAGGAAGTCGCCCTTCACCATCTCCACCCGGCCGACGGCTTTGAAGCCGAGCTCCTCGTACAGCGGACGGCCGTACGGCGTCGCGTGCAGGGTCAGGGGTGTGGGCCCCATCGCCGCGACGACGTGGCGCATCAGCCGGCGTCCGAGGCCCTGGCGGGCGTGCCGCGCGGCGACCAAAACCATGCCGATGGCGCCGAGATCCGGGCGGTCGGGCGGTCCGTACCGCGTGACGACGCACGCTGCGGCGAGACCGCCGGCGGGGTCGTCGATGCCGTAGCCCGTTCCCGCCGTGAGAAGGAAGCCCCACTTGTGTTCCACGCGCAGCCACCCGCGGTCCTCCGACAGGTCGGCGCAGGACATCAGATCTGAGGGCCACAGACGGCGGATCGGGAGAGAGAGGAGGGAAGGAGTCGACACGCAGGTCAGGCTGTCGGAGAGGTGACCCCTGCGTCCAGCGGTTTCGGGTCGGACGTGTGTGCTTCCGGCCAAGTGAACTGCTGTCATGCCCAGGTGAATGAGCGTCATACGAGCGGCAGTTGGGGGAGTGGGGAGGACGTCCTGCGCGACCATCGTGGGGAGGGAAGAGAAGGCTTGTGTGCGCGGTGGTGACCGGTATGGTCGACTCCGGTTCACATCCAGGATGTCGTGCGAACATCCTGACGAGCCGGGGCAGGGCGACGGGACGGAGCGGGCGCAGACCCGCTTTCCAGGTGTTCACGGCTGAGGCATCCGTGTGTGAGGTGTGCCTCGATGGCCCTTATGGGCCGTTCAGCCGGGCTGGGAAGGGCAGTCCGTTCGTGGGGGAGAGCAAGGACCTTCCGATCGAGGAAGCGCGCAGACCGACCAAGAGATGTTCGAGGCGAGGCACACCATGGATGCTCCGACCAGTATGTCGGCGGGCAACGGCCTGTCCGGCGGGGACAACTGGTTCACGCCGCGCACCGAGCCGCCGGGCGGTGACCCGGTGAGGACCGGCGAGCTTCTCCCCGCGGTATGGGGTCAGGGTGCCTCCCCCGGCTCCGACGTCTCGTTGTTCGAGCGACGCGTGCCCGAGCAGCGCTCGGCCGGCCTGGCGCTGCCCTCGGCCGCTCAGGGCTCCTCGGACGCCGCCCTCATCCGGCGCACCATGGGCGCGATCGCGCCCATCGCCGACGAGGTCACCTCGTACTTCTACGCGCTCCTCTTCGTCCGTCACCCCGACCTGAGGTCGATGTTCCCCGTGGCGATGGACGTTCAGCGGGATCGGCTGTTCAAGGCCCTGCTGACCGCGGCCGAGCACATCGACAACCCGCCCGTCCTCGTCGACTACCTGCGGAACCTGGGCCGCGGTCACCGCAAGTACGGCACCCGGGCCGAGCACTACCCGGCCGTCGGGGAGTGCCTCATCGGTGCGTTGAGCAAGTACGCCCACGGCGTCTGGAACGCCGAGACGCAGGCGGCGTGGGTACGGACGTACACGACCATGTCCCAGGCCATGATTGACGCGGCGGCCGCGGACGAGCTGCGCGCTCCGGCCTGGTGGCACGCGGAGATCGTCACCCATGAGCTCAGGACGAGGGACGTCGCGGTGATCACCGTCCGGCCCGACCAGCCGTACGCGTTCCTCGCCGGGCAGTACACCAGCATCGAGACGTCCTGGTGGCCACGGGTCTGGCGGCACTACTCCTTCGCCTGCGCGCCGCGCTCGGACGGACTGCTGACGTTCCATGTGAAGGCCGTCCCCGCGGGATGGGTGTCGAACGCGCTGGTTCATCGTGCCCGACCGGGCGACGTCATCCGTCTCGGGCCGCCGACCGGCTCCATGACCGTGGACCACAGCACCGACAGCGGGCTGCTCTGTCTCGGCGGCGGCACCGGCATCGCCCCGATCAAGGCGCTGGTCGAGGACGTGGCGGAGCGCGGTGTACGCCGCCCCGTCGAGGTGTTCTACGGCGCCCGCACCGACCACGAGCTGTACGACCTCGACACGATGCTCCAGCTCCAGCAGAGCCACCCATGGCTCTCGGTCCGACCGGTCGTCGATGGGCAGGGGCTCCTCCGGCTTCCCGACGCCGTACGCGGACACGGCCCGTGGAACCGGTACGACGCCTATCTCTCGGGGCCGCCCGGGATGATCCGCAGCGGCATCCACGCGCTGCGCGACGTCGGCATCCCGAGGGAGCGCATACGGCACGACTCCGTCGAGGAACTCCTCGTCGCCGGGGGCTGACCGCTCAACCGAGGTCGGGGGCGTGCATGGCCCGTACACCCTCGATGTTGCCGTCCAGATAGTGCCGCAGCGACAGCGGCACGAGATGGACGGACGCGATGCCGACTCTGGTGAACGGCACTCGCACGATCTCGTACTCGCCGAGGGGCTCGTCTACCTCGGGGCCATGGCGCAGGGAGGGGTCCATGGACTCCAGCCGGCAGACGAAGAAGTGCTGCACCTTCACGCCGGTCGCGCCGCCGTCCTCACCGATGTGTTCCACGGTGTCGACGAAGCAGGGCACCACATCGATGATCTTGGCGCCGAGTTCCTCGTACACCTCGCGGTGCAGGGCGTCGACGACGGTCGCGTCCCCCGGTTCGACCCCGCCACCGGGAGTGAGCCAGTAGGGATCGACGCCGGGCTTGGTGCGCTTGATGAGGATCAGGTCGTCGCCGTCCAGCAGGACGGCCCGGGCGGTGCGCTTGACCACGGGTCGGACGGTCATGGTGGGAATGTGGCCCGGCTGGTTCCACGTGAAACATCGCAGAGTGCTGTGGGTCTGCGGCACGGTGTGATGGTCGCGCGGGGATGTTCAGTCCCAGTCCTTGGCCGCCTCCAGGAGCCACTCGTGCGCCCGCGCGATGTGCGGCATGGCGAGCGTGCCGGTCCGCACCACGAGGAATTAGGTGCGCAGGGGCGGCACCACAGGATCGTGGAGCGCCACCACCTCCCCGCTCTCCAGCAGCGGAGCGCACAGATAGCGGGGCAGCACCGCCAGGCCGGCGCCGACGGTCGCGCACGCGAGCACCGCACGCAGGTCGGGAACGATGACGGTGCCCGAGGTCGCCGGGCGCGAGTCGAAGACGGAGGCCCAGTAGCGCGAGACGAACGGCAGCGATTCGTGGACCTCGACGACCGGCAGGTTCTCCAGGACCGGGGCACCCTTGCGGCACAGCGCACCGGGTCCGATCACCTCGGCCCAGCGCGGGGAGGCGATCAGCACATGCTCCTCGTCGCACAGAGCGGTCGCGGTGAGCAGCGCGCCGCGCGGACGGGCCGCGCTGATGGCCAGATCGTGGTGTCCGGCGGCCAGCCCCTCCAGCGTCTCCTCGGCGTTCCCGAAGGAGGCGCGCAGGGTGTATCCCTGGCCGTCCTCCCCGGCGAGTTCGGTGAGCGCGGGAAGCGCGCGTTCGGCCGTGAATTCGGGCGGTCCGGCGAGATGCAGGGTGCGTAAAGAGGATTCGTCATCGAGGCCGGTCTCGGTTATCTCGACCAGGGCGTCGAGATGAGGCGCCGCCTTGTGGGCGAGTTCGTCACCGATCGTCGTAGGAGTCACGCCGCGGGCCTGCCGGAGAAACAGCGGGCGGCCCAGTTGCCGCTCCAGCGTGCGGATCTGCGAGGTGACGGCTGGCTGCGAGAGACCGAGGAGTGCGGCGGCACGAGTGAAGGAGCCGGCCCGGTGCACGGTCACAAAGGTACGCAGCAACGCAAGATCCACGGCATCCCCCCTTTCCCTGTCCTGCTCACTCTTCCTGGGGCGTGGGCCAACTATAAATAAGTCGATAGGCCTCTGTCGCTACCGTGATTGGACACTGACGCAGAGTCAACTAGCCTTGTCTGCACGGTTCTTCGCGCGCAGAACCGGGACGGTCCGAGCCACGAGGGGGGAGGCTCGGACCGTCCGTCGTACGCAGCGGGGGCTCGACCCCGCCAGCCGTCATCCGGTCATTCCGCCGACTCGTCCAGCGCCCGAAGCACATCGGCCACCAGATCCTCGGCGTCCTCGGCTCCCACCGACAGGCGGATGAAGCCCTCCGGCACCGCGTCTCCGCCCCAGCGGCCGCGCCGTTCCGCCGTGGAACGCACGCCGCCGAAGCTCGTCGCGTCCTCCACCAGCCGCAGGGCCTGAAGGAAACGCTCGGCCCGCGCGCGCGAGGGCAGCGTGAAGGAGACCACCGAGCCGTAGCGGCGCATCTGCTGCGAGGCGATCTTGTGCGAGGGGTCGTCGGGCAGCCCCGGGTAGCGCAGCCCGGTCACCTCGGGCCGCTCGCGCAGGGCGTGGGCGACGGTGAGGGCGGTCGCGTTCTGCCGGTCCACGCGCAGTTGGAGCGTGGCGATGGAGCGGTGCGCGAGCCAGGCCTCCATGGGACCGGATATCGCCCCCACGATCTTGCGCCAGCGGCGTACGGCGCCCATCGCCTCGGCGTCGCGGCCCACGACGTAACCGAGGAGGACGTCCCCGTGGCCGGTGAGCTGCTTGGTGCCGCTCGCCACGGAGAAGTCGGCGCCCAACTCCAGTGGGCGTTGCCCGAGCGGCGTCGCGAGCGTGTTGTCGACGGCGACGAGGACCCCGCGCGCGTGGGCGGCCTCGGCGAGCCTGCGGATGTCGCACACGTCGAGCCCGGGGTTCGACGGCGTCTCGATCCACAGCAGCCTCGCGCCGTCGAGGGCGTCGAGCTGCGCGTCGCCGCCCGTCGGCGCGGTGCGCACCTCGATGCCGTACGCCTCCAGCTGGGCCCGCACCAGGGGCAGCACCTGGTAGCCGTCCGAGGGCAGCACGACCGTGTCCCCCGCGCGCAACTGGGAGAACAGCACCGCGGAGATCGCGGCCATGCCCGAGGCGAACACGAGCGTCTCGGCGTCGTCCCGCCCGGGCGCCTCCAGCTCGCCGATGGCGCGCTCCAGCAGCGTCCAGGTCGGGTTGTCGTCGCGGCCGTAGGCGTACGGCCCCGTCACCTCGCCGGGCAGGTGGAAGTGAGCGGCGAAGACCGGACCGGGCAGCGTCGGCTCGTGCTTGACCGGCTCGGGCAGTCCGGCGCGGACCGCCCGCGTGCCCTCACCGGCGGATCCGTGGTCCATGGCGCTGTCGCTCATGCGGCCCGTCCCTCCAGTTCCTCCCGTACGGCGGCGAGCAGTCCGACGCTCGCCCTCTCCACCATGCCGAGGCAGTCCTCGAAGCCGTCCATCCCCCCGTAGTACGGGTCGGGTACGTCGAGGTCGCCACCGGCGGCGGGGTCGTAGGAGCGGAGCAGCCGCACCTTGCACGCGTCCTCCTCCGTGGGGGCGAGGCGGCGCAGCGCCTTGAGGTGGCCGGCGTCCAGGGCGATCACCAGGTCGAGGCGGGAGAACCACGACGCCTGGAACTGGCGGGCGGTGTGGCCGCTGCCGTAGCCGTTCTCCTCCAGTACGGACACCGTGCGCGGGTCGGCGCCGTCGCCCTCGTGCCAGCCGCCGGTGCCGGCGCTGTCGATCTCGATGCGGTCCGCGAGATCCGCCTCGGCGACGAGGGCGCGCAGGACCGACTCGGCCATCGGCGAGCGGCAGATGTTGCCGGTGCAGACGAGACAGACGCGGTAGGTCATCGCGATCAGTCCTTGCCGTCGGGCAGGACGAGGTTGAGCGCCCAGGAGACGACCGAGATGATCAGGCCGCCGAGGACGGCGGTCCAGAAGCCGTCCACGTGGAAGCCCACGTCGATCTGGTCGCACACCCATGAGGTCAGCAGCAGCATCAGGGCGTTGACCACCAGGGTGATCAGGCCGAGCGTCAGGACGAACAGCGGGAACGTCAGCAGCTTCACGATCGGCTTGACCAGGAAGTTCACCAGGCCGAAGACCAGAGCGACGATGATCAGCGTGACGGTCTTCGCGCCGGTGCTGCTCCCGGTGAGCGTGATCTTGTCGAGCAGCCATACGGCGACGGCCAGGGCCCCCGCGTTGGCGATCGTCTTGACTAGGAAATTCTTCATGTGTCTGATCGTGGCAGACGAGACCGGCGACGAGCAGTGGGGCGAGGGCGGGCCAGGGCGATGAAGGCATTCCGGTTGGACGAACTGGAGACGGAGCGGGCCGCGAACGAGGGGGCGTACCTGCAGTTCCTGCGGGAGCGGAACATGTCGGTCGGGCTGTACGCCCTCGACGCCGGCGAGCACGACCCGCAGAAGCCGCACACCCAGGACGAGGTGTACTTCGTCGTGAGCGGCCGCGCCTCGATCACGGTCGGCCTGGAGACCACGCAGGTCGCGCGCGGGAGCGTGATCTACGTGCCGGCCGGGGTCGCCCACAAGTTCCACCACATCAGCGAGGACCTGAGGGTCCTGGTGGTCTTCTCTCCGCCTGAGGCGTGACCCGTTCTCTCAGGGTTCCCTAGGGGACCGGTCAGGGGAGGACAAGGGATGCGGAGCCCCCGCGAGGGCCCCGCGCGGCCCTAGCATCGACGGTGAGACATCGAGACCGCGAGTGCTGGACTTCGAGGCCGCACACGAGCGCAAAGGACGAAGGCAATGCGAGAGATCTTCGCTGGACTGCCGTGGTGGGTGAAGTGGATCGCCGTGCCGGTCATCGCCCTGGTCGTCTTCGGCGGCCTGATAGCCACGGTGGTCGGCTTCGTGATCGCTCTGCTCTTCAAGGCGCTGATCTTCGTGGCGCTGGTCGGCGGACTGATCTGGGTGGTGCGGAAGTTCACCTCGAACTCCTCGTCGCGCAGCGACTGGTGAGGACGGCTGGGGACACGGTGACAGGGTGACGAGGTAACGGGAATCACCGGTTCCCTCGCGCGGGGGAAGTTTCCGCGGCTCCCGCCCGTGCGGGGTGGCCGGCGGTTACAGTCCGGAGTTCGACGCGGGGTCATGCCCCGCGGGCGGCGTACACCCCCACCCGTGTTCCCCGCACGGGCTGCCCCCCTCGCGCTTCGGGAGTGCCCCTTGGCCACGGTCGACACCGGACCCGCAGAATCGCACGCACCCCCTGCCCGGCTCCGCTCTGCCACAGCGCCCTTGCAGCGGACCTCCCCACTGGCCGTCCCGGAGCAGCCCTCCGCGACGCTCATCGGTTCGGTGCAGCGCGCCATGCGCCTGCTGGAATCGGTCGCCGAGCACGAGCACGGCGCCCCGGCCAAACAACTCGCGCGCCTGACCGGCATCGCGCTCCCGACGGCCTATCACCTGCTGCGTACCCTCGTGCACGAGGGCTATCTGCGGCGTGACAAGGGCCTGTTCTTCCTCGGTGAGGCCGCGGAGCGGCTGAGCAGCAGCGGCGCGAAGCAGAAACGTCGCAGCACGGTGGCCAGCACACTCGCCCACTGGCGGGATTCCATCGGGGTGCCGGTGTACTACGCGGTCTACCGCGAGGGCGAGATCGAGGTCATGTGCGTCTCCGACACACCGGGCAACCCGGCGGTAGAGGAATGGGCCGACTTCCGCGAGACGGGGCACGCGCACGCCATCGGCCAGTGCCTGCTGTCCCAACTGGACGAGGAGGGCCGCCGGGACCATCTCGACCGCTATCCGGTGCAGTCCATCACTCCGTACACCGTGCGCGACGGCCACAGCCTGATGCGGCGGCTGGAGCGGATGCGGCGGATGGAGACGGTGACGGAGCGGCAGGAGTACGCGCTGGGGACCGCCTGCGCCGCGATCCCGATCACGGTCGGCACCACGGCGGCCACGATGGCCATCTCGCTCCCCGCCCACCAGGCGGACCGGCTGCTGCCCGCCGTACGGCAGCTCCAGGCCGAGGTCGGGCGTCATCTGGGGTCACTGGCGATCTCTATCAGTATCTGAAAACTTACTCCTTGTGATCTGGTGTACACGTTCAGCAAGATGCCACCAGTATCAGAGGGATCATTCCCAGCCAGTCGGTGTCATATGACGGGGTAGGCGATGCGCGAGTCGGTACAGGCAGAGGTCATGATGAGCTTTCTCGTGTCCGAGGAGCTCTCCTTCCGCATCCCGGTGGAGTTGCGCTACGAGACCTGTGATCCCTACGCCGTGCGGCTCACCTTCCATTTGCCCGGGGATGCCCCCGTCACCTGGGCGTTCGGGCGTGAGCTGCTGATCGACGGGGTGGGCCGGCCGTGCGGGGACGGCGATGTGCACATCGCCCCCACGGATCCCGAGGTGCTCGGTGAGGTGCTGATCCGGCTTCAGGTGGGCAGCGACCAGGCCGTGTTCCGGTCCTCCGCGCCGCCGCTGGTGGCGTTCCTGGACCGTACGGACAAGCTGGTGCCGCTGGGCCAGGAAGGCGCGCTGGCGGACTTCGACGCCCACCTCGAGGATGCTCTGGACCGTATCCTGGCCGAGGAGCAGAGCGCCGGCTGAAGCGTTACGGCAGTCACGGGTGCGGTGTTCCGCCGCGCCGTTCACCGTCTGCAGGAACGCTTCTGCACTGCCGTTTCGCTCAGGACTGCCCTTCCGCTCAGGCCGGCGATGTCAGCGCTTGCGGCGCCGGCCCCGGCCACCGCCGTTCGCCGCGGCGGTGGCCTGCGCCGCCGGGGCCGGCTGCTGCCCGGGCCGGTCCGCCGAGACCACGAGCGCTGCCAACGCCGTGGTGACCGGGACCGAGGCGACCAGGCCGATCGAGCCGACCAGCGTGCGCACGATCTCCTCGGCCACCAGCTCACTGCCCGCGACCGCCCCCACACTGCTGCGCGCGATCGAGAAGAGCAGCAGCAGGGGCAGGGCGGCACCGGCGTAGGCGAGGACGAGGGTGTTGACGACGGACGCGATGTGGTCCCGGCCGATGCGGATACCGGCCCGGTACAGCCCGCGCCAGCCCATCGTCGGATTGGCCTCGTGCAGCTCCCAGACGGCCGATGTCTGGGTCACCGTCACATCGTCGAGCACACCCAGCGAACCGATGATGACGCCGGCGAGCAGCAGACCGCTCATGTCGATGGACGGGTACAGCCCGTGGATCAGGCCGGTGTTGTCGTCCGTGTTGCCGGTCAGCGCGGCCCAGCCGATGAATCCCGAGCCGAGGACGCCGATCAGCGACAGCGAGACGAGCGTGCCCAGGACCGCCACCGACGTGCGTGCCGACAGGCCGTGGCACATGTAGAGGGCGATCAGCATGATGGCGCTCGACCCGACCACCGCCACGAGCAGGGGGTTCGAGCCCTGCAGGATCGCGGGCAGGATGAAGAGGGTCAGCAGCAGGAAGCTGACGGCGAGTGCGACCAGCGCCATGACGCCGCGCATCCGGCCCACCACCACGACGGCGAGCGCGAAGATGCCGGCGAGCAGAGCCATCGGGAACTGCCGGTTCACATCGGTGACCGCGTACTGGAGTTCCTTGGGCGCCGCGGGCTCGTACGCGACCACGACCTTCTGGCCCTCGTGCAGCTGGCGCGTCTGGTCCGGGCGCACGATCTCCGTGAACGTACGGCCCGTGTCCTTGCCGGTATCGACGCGGACGGTGGCCTTCTTGCAGATGCCGTCCGCCTGCTGCTGGGGTGAGTTGCCGTCGGGAGCGGAGACATCGCCCGACGGGGCGGCCGACCCCGAGGCGTTCACCGACTTGCAGCTCACCTCGACGACCTTGGTGACCGAGGCCTGCTGCGTCTGCCGGTCGAAGCCGACGCCGGTGCGCTCGTGCGGTGGGGCACCGCCTGGCCAGAGCACCACGAGCCCCACGACGACGGCTGCGGTGAACGGGATCAGGATGGCCGCGATGACCTTGCGCAGATGCTTGGACACGGGCGCGGCGGGGCCGTGACTGTGACTGTGTGAGTGGCCGTGACCGCGGCCCGGCGCAGGGCCGTGTCCGTGCCCGTGGCCACCGGCAGGACCGTGGTCGTGCCCATGGCCGCTTGAGGGCCCGTGCCTCTGCCCGTGCCCCTGGGCGCCCCCTGGTCCCGCGCCCGCGTGCTGGTGTCCGTCGCCCGGTCCGGGACCGTGTCGGCGCGGTGGCTCAGGCGGCGGGTACGGAGGCTGCTGCGTCGTGGTCACCGACCGATCATCGCAAGAACGGTAGGGGCCCACTGTTCACCGCGCCCGAATTGACGCTAGCGTGGAGGCACCTTTGCACACGCGGGAGCTCGGAGCACCGGGCTGAGAGGGCGCTGACCTCCGTATTCGCGATGTTTCACGTGGAACGAGTGATGTTTCACAGGGAACACCGGCTGACGGAATCCGCTGCGTCGACCGCCGAACCTGTTACCGGGTAATGCCGGCGTAGGGAGTAGGTCTCATGACCATCAAGGACGCACGCACGCCTGCCTCCGTCCAGGACGAACAGTCCCCGGAGGCCGGGAAGTCCATCGGCTGGCACAAGGGGTATGTCGCGGGCTCCCGCCCCGACCTGCGCGTGCCGGTCCGTCAGGTGCATCTCACCAACGGGCAGTCGGTCACGCTGTACGACACCTCCGGCCCGTACACCGATCCGCACGTCGAGACCGATGTCCGGCGCGGCCTGGCGCCGCTGCGGGAGAACTGGATCACAGCCCGAGGCGACACCGAGGAGTACGCGGGACGCCCCGTCCGGCCCGAGGACGACGGCATCAAGCACACCTCGCCACGCGGCGGACTGCGCAACCTGGACGCGGTTTTCCCCGGGCGGCCACGGCAGCCACGCCGCGGTCGTGACGGGGCCGCGGTCACCCAGCTCGCGTACGCGAAGCGCGGCGAGATCACGCCCGAGATGGAGTTCGTGGCGCTTCGCGAGAACGTCTCTCCGGAGGTCGTCCGCGAGGAGATCGCGGCGGGACGGGCGGTGCTGCCCGCCAACGTCAACCACCCGGAGATCGAGCCGATGATCATCGGTAAGCGATTCCTGGTGAAGGTCAACGCCAACATCGGCAACTCGGCGGTGACGTCCTCCATCGAGGAGGAGGTCGAGAAGATGACCTGGGCGACCCGCTGGGGCGCCGACACGGTCATGGACTTGTCCACCGGCCGCAACATCCACACCACCCGCGAGTGGGTGCTGCGCAACTCCCCCGTTCCCATCGGTACGGTGCCGCTCTATCAGGCCCTGGAGAAGGTCGACGGCAAGGCCGAGGAACTGACCTGGGAGATCTACAAGGACACGGTCATCGAGCAGGCCGAGCAGGGCGTGGACTACATGACGGTCCACGCGGGCGTGCGCCTGCCGTACGTGCCGCTCACCGCGAACCGCAAGACGGGCATCGTCTCGCGGGGCGGCTCGATCATGGCCGCGTGGTGCCTGGCGCACCACAAGGAATCATTCCTCTACGAGAACTTCGAGGAACTCTGCGAGATCCTCGCCGCCTACGACGTCACCTACTCGCTGGGCGACGGTCTGCGGCCCGGCTCGATCGCGGACGCCAACGACGAGGCGCAGTTCGCGGAATTGCGGACGCTCGGGGAACTCAACCGGATCGCCAGGCGTTTCGATGTACAGACGATGATCGAGGGCCCGGGACATGTCCCGATGCACAAGATCAAGGAGAACATCGACCTTCAGCAGGAGATCTGTGATGAAGCTCCGTTCTATACCCTTGGCCCGCTGACGACGGACGTCGCGCCGGCGTACGACCACATCACCTCCGGCATCGGTGCCGCGATGATCGCCTGGTGGGGCACGGCCATGCTCTGCTATGTCACGCCCAAGGAGCACTTGGGCCTGCCCAACCGTGACGACGTCAAGACCGGCGTCATCACCTACAAGATCGCCGCCCACGCAGCCGACCTCGCCAAGGGGCACCCAGGTGCGCAGGAGTGGGACGACGCTTTGTCCGACGCCCGGTTCGAGTTCCGGTGGGAGGACCAGTTCAACCTCGCCCTGGACCCGGACACGGCACGGGAGTTCCACGACGAGACCCTGCCGGCCGAGCCTGCCAAGACGGCTCACTTCTGCTCGATGTGCGGGCCGAAGTTCTGCAGCATGAAGATCTCGCAGGACATCCGCCGCGAACACGGCGGCGCTCGGGCCGAGATCGAGGAGGGCATGGCCCGGAAGTCGGAGGAGTTCGCGGCGGCCGGAAACCGCGTGTACCTGCCGATCGCCGACTGACCGGCCCGGAGGGTGGGTCCGGATCGCTGCCCGGCACATGTCCGGAAAGCGATGCCGGTCCGTGCCGTCCCGGCCGTGGGAGGCCGGGTGCTCGGTTCCGCCGTCGGGCGGGACCGGGTGCCCGGGCCCGCTTCTCTCGGCGGACGCCGGCCGGAGTCATTCCGGCTGGTTGTCCGGGCCTCCGAAGTCCGGGCCTCCGAAGTCCGGGCCTCCGAAGTCCGGGCTCGAGTAGTCAGGGCTGCTGAACCTCGGGTGCGGGCGGGACGCGGAGCCGTCGTCGGGGCTGCTGAAGCCGGGGCGGTCGTAGCCCAGGCGTGGCATGCGTCCGGCCGGTGCCAGTGGATGGGTGCGCGGGACCGTGGCCGCTCCGGGTTCGGCGAGTGCCTCGCGGAGGAAGGGCAGTATGCCGCGCTCCAGCAGGGCGTCGCCCCAGGCCTCCCTGGCGCGGGTGAGATCCGTGTTCGCCGCTCCGTACGGTCCCGCCTCCAGCGAGGGGCTGTTGCGCAGGGCGGTGAGCAGCAGCCCGGCGGCGGCGACGAGGATCCCGGCCGCGGTCAGCGCGCCGAACGCCCAGCCCGCGGTCAGCATGGTCCGGGCGAACGCCGGCTCGGGGTCGAGCATCTTCAGGATGTAGCCGACGAGCAGGAATATCGCCGCGGCCGTCCCGGCGAGAACGGGCGCGAGCACGGCGACGACGGCGATGGCACCCGCGCCGGTGCTCTCGGCGGCCTCGCCGAGGGAGGTGGCGAGTCCCATCGCGCCGCCGACCGGCTCTCCGGAGCCGGACGCATGTCCGGACGGCGCGGTGGCCGGCGTCGGGCGGCGCAGGTCCTCGCGGACCTTCACGTAGTGCTGGTACTCGGTCGCCGCGGCCGCGGTGATGAGCGCGGTGGCGTTGAGGGCCATCGTGCGCAGTTGTTCGGAGTTGAGCCGCTGTCCGACAGCGGCGAGTTCCGGACGGTGCGGGGCGGAGCGCAGCGCCTCATCGAGGAGCCGCTCGTACTCCTGGCGGTCCTCGCTCAGCAGGTGCTGCGGAACGCTGTTCATGTGCATCCCCCGATGCTCCGTAAGGCTTGGGGCTCGCACGCCGACGAGCCCGTCGGGCAGAAACGGAGGGGAGCCTGCTACGGATAAGCCGATGGTAGAGCGGTGACGGCTCGGGGCGACAGGGGGTGCCGGAAATTGGGTCAGGACCCGCACACGCGCCGTCGGGGGACGCCTGCCCGGCGAACGCTCAGATATCCAGGGGAAGTTGCTGAACCAGCAGCTTTCCGGCCATGGTCACTCCGCCGTCCATCGCGATGGCGAGCCCCTCGGCGTAGACGTGCGGCCGTTCGACGACCGGGCCCGCGTCCGCCTCGCCGTCCTCGGCGCCGGCCTCGCCCGTCAGATAGGGAATCGGGCTGTGGCCGTGAACGATCCGGGTGCCGCCGTACGTATCGAGCAGGGAACGGACGGCGTCCGCGCCTCCCTCGTCCCGGAAGGAGAAACGCTTGGTGAACTTGCGGAACAGGTCCCAGCACTCGATCACGTCGTTGCGCGTGAGCGTCTCGCGGACGGTGTCGTTGACCGCCTCGATGGAGTCGCCGTAGTCGAGGTAGGCGGTGGTGTCGGAGTGGACGAGCAGGTGGCCGTCCACCTCCTCGATGGCGTCCAGCCGCGCCATCCACTGGAGGTGGTGGTCCTGAAGGCGGTCCATATCGGTCTTCTGGCCGCCGTTGAGCAGCCAGGCGGCCTGGAAGGTGGCGGTGCCCGCGGCGGAGTTGACGGGGGCGTCGCTGAACCGCTTGGCGCCGAGCAGCAGCAGCTCGTGGTTTCCCATGAGCGCCTTGCAGTAACCGCCGGCCGCCGCGGCCTCGGCGGACAGCCGCATGACGAGGTCGATGACGCCGATGCCGTCCGGGCCCCGATCGGTGAAGTCGCCGAGGAACCACAGCCGGGCGTCGCCCGCGCACCACTGGGCGTCGGAGTCGATCAGGCCCTTCTCCCGGAGCGCGGCGAGCAGCTCGTCGAGATAGCCGTGCACGTCGCCGACCACGTACAGCGGGCCGGTGCCCTCCGAGGGCTGCGCGGCGGGATCCGCGGCCGTCTCGACGGGCATCTCGAGCGTGTCTCCCAGGTCGACCGGCAGGTCGCGCTGCGGGGGTGGGTAGCCCTCCGGCTGGTCCTCGTCGACGCGCGTCACATCGACACCGAGGATGGCACCGTGGGCGTACGGACCGGTCTCGTGGACGTACGCGGGTACCCGGAAGTCGCGCAACGTCGTCGCCGTCCGCTCCGCTACGGGTCCCTGACCGGCCCCCTGAGTCATCAGACCCCTCCACCATCGCGCCGCATCTGCACCGCATCGGACTGCCTGGTCGCAGCGGCCCGCGGTGTCGTGGGCCCATCATAGGAATGCGGATCGCGCCATGTGATGACCCAGGGGTGGTGAATCCGGGTAGGACTCCGGTCCGGCGCAGCGTTCGCCCTGTTTACGCGGATATGTCGGTGGCTGGTCACCGACATACGGCCCGTCTCATGACCAGCGGGTGACCGAATCGATGACCGGAGGATGACCGGCCGGCGATCTCCCGGCTCGCCCGGCCCGTCTCCCGGAACCGCCGCGTCCCCCCTAACGGTGATCACGACACGTCCGCGGGGCCGGGGCCGGTGCGCAGCCCCGTGCCCGGCCCCGGTGCGCTACGTGTCGTCCGATGTCCGCGGCGGGCTCACCGTCGTACGGGGCGAGCGGCGCTGGGACGAGGTGCGGACGATCAGCTCGGTCGGTATCACCTGCTCGACCGGCTGGTCCGAGTCGACCCCCTCGATGGCGTCGATGAGGAGCTGGACCACCGCCGTGCCGATCCGGCGCGGCTTGAGCGAGAGCGTGGTGATGGGCGGCTCGGTGTTGGCGTACACGGTGGACTCGCTGCAGCACACCAGCAGCAGGTCGTCCGGTACGCGCAGCCCGTAGCGGCGGGCGGCGGCGAGGAGGTCGGTGCCGTTGGGGTCGAACAGGCCGTAGACGGCGTCAGGGCGGTCCGGGCGGGCCAGCAGCCGGTCGGCGGCGACAGCGCCCGCGCACGGGTCGTGCGCGGGGTAGGCCTCGTACACCGGGTCCTGCCCGACCCGCTCGCACCAGTGCAGGTAGGCGGTGGTGGACAGGTGGGTGTAGGTGTCCGTCGTGGTCCCGGTGAGCAGTCCGATCCGGCGGGCGCCCGCGTCGGCGAGATGGTCGAGGATGCCGAGTACGGCGGCCTCGTGGTCGTTGTCGACCCAGGCGGTGACCGGCAGCGAGCCGGCCGGGCGGCCGTCGGAGACGACCGGTAAGCCCTGGCGGACCAGTTCGCTGACGACCGGGTCATGGTCGGAGGGATCGATGACGACCGTGCCGTCCAGGGCGACGTTGGACCACACGTCGTGGCGTGAGGTGGCGGGCAGGATGACGAGGGCGTAGCCGCGGGCGAGCGCGGCCGAGGTGGCGGCCCGGGCCATCTCCGCGAAGTACGCGAACTCCGTGAAGGTGAAAGGTTCATCCCCGTACGTCGTCACGGTCAGGCCGATCAGGCCCGACTTGCCGGTACGGAGGGTGCGGGCGGCGGCCGAGGGTCTGTACCCCAGCCGGTCGGCGACCTCGCGGACGTGGCGCCGGGTGGCGTCCGGGAGCCGGCCCTTGCCGTTGAGGGCATCGGAGACGGTCGTGATGGAGACCCCGGCGGCGGCGGCCACGTCTCTGATGCCCGCCCGGCCCGGCCGGCTGCCTCGACGTGAGGTTTCCGCTCGGCTCACCTGGTGCTTCCCTGCTGCTGTCATGGCGAGCCGATAGTAGGGCTCATACGGTGGGGTAGTGCGGACGCATATGCACGCGTTGACAGGCACGTTTCTGCAAGGCCGCACCCGGTCAATAGCCTGGGAAAGCAAGCCAGTTGAACGATCTAATGGCAAGACGTAACTTGTCGACGCGGATGGACCTGCCAAGTGCCTGATGTTTCGAAGAGGTCTCAACTCACCTGCACGAGGGACGCGCGCCACGGCGCAAGCCACCGGCGCGTAGATATATGTGCGGCGCGCCCCCCCCGTTTCGTACGCCTTGGTGCGGCGGTGCCCTCGATGCCCGCGGGGCTCATGGGCTTCTGCTCCGGACCGTCCCCGTCCTTGTTCAGCTGTACGCAGGCGGGCGGAATCCTCATAAGGTGAGGAGCATTGGAAGCCGGCGGCGCTGACGGTCCGCCGGTGGTCGCGAGGAGGATGCGGTGAGCGAGACGAGCCCGAAGCTGCGCGCCGAGCTGGAGGGTATCCCCACGTACAAGCCGGGCAGGCCCGCCGCGGCCGGCGGCCCGGTCGCCTACAAGCTGTCCTCCAACGAGAACCCGTATCCGCCGCTGCCGGGGGTCATGGAGTCCGTGACCGCGGCCGCCTCCGCCTTCAACCGCTACCCGGACATGGGGTGCAGCGCTCTGATGGAGGAGCTGGCGGAGCGTTTCGGCGTCCCGATCACGCACCTGGCCACCGGCACCGGTTCGGTCGGCGTCGCCCAGCAGCTGGTCCAGGCCACCAGCGGCCCCGGTGACGAGGTCATCTACGCCTGGCGGTCCTTCGAGGCCTACCCGATCATCACCCAGATCAGCGGCGCCCGGCCGGTCCAGGTGCCGCTGACGCCGGGCGATGTGCACGACCTGGACGCGATGGCGGACGCCATCACCGACCGGACGCGCCTGATCTTCGTCTGCAACCCCAACAACCCGACGGGCACGGTGGTCCGGCGGGCGGAGCTGGAGCGCTTCCTCGACCGGGTCCCCCGGGACGTTCTGGTGGTGCTGGACGAGGCCTACCGGGAGTTCATCCGCGATCCCGAGGTGCCGGACGGCGTGGAGATCTACCGGGAGCGGCCCAACGTCTGTGTGCTGCGGACCTTTTCGAAGGCGTACGGCCTCGCCGGGCTGCGCGTCGGTTTCGCCATCGCGCACGAGCCGGTGGCGGCGGCGCTGCGCAAGACGGCCGTGCCGTTCGGTGTGAGCCAGCTCGCGCAGGACGCGGCGGTCGCCTCGCTGCGCTGTGAGGACGAACTGCTCGGCCGCGTCGGCTCGTTGGTGTGCGAGCGCACGCGCGTGGTCGACGCGCTGCGCGCCCAGGGCTGGACCGTGCCCGAGACTCACGCCAACTTCGTCTGGCTGCGGCTGGGGGAGAGCACGGCGCCCTTCGCGGCGGCGTGCGAGGAGCATGGCGTCGTGGTCCGGCCGTTCCCGGGCGAGGGCGTGCGGGTGACGATCGGCGAGAGCGAGGCGAACGACATCTTCCTGAAGGTGACGGAAGCTTTCCGCAAGGACCTCTGAGGCTGCCCCGTCCGTCTGTGACCTCCCCGCCGCCGGCCCCGTCCGCGGCGGGGAGCGTCGTTTGGGGCCGTGCGGTCTAGCGCCGTGAAGTCCCTGGTGAGAACGTTGAGCTGACGCCCAGTCGGACAGCGGGGACCCCCCTTCGAACATCGAAAAGCAGTGCGCCATAATGTCTTGTGAATGTGAACGCATTCACAAGCTGCGCAAGGAGGGCCCTCGACGTGGAGTTGGCGTTGGCGCCGGAGACACTGGCGCGCTGGCAGTTCGGTATCACGACCGTCTATCACTTCTTCTTCGTCCCCCTGACCATCTCCCTGGCCGCTCTCACCGCCGGTCTGCAGACCGCATGGGTGCGCACGGAGAACGAGAAGTACCTCAGGGCGACCAAGTTCTGGGGCAAGCTCTTCCTGATCAACATCGCGATGGGTGTCGTCACCGGCATCGTGCAGGAGTTCCAGTTCGGCATGAACTGGTCGGCCTACTCGCGCTTCGTGGGTGACGTCTTCGGTGCTCCGCTCGCCCTGGAGGCGCTGATCGCGTTCTTCTTCGAGTCCACCTTCATCGGCCTGTGGATCTTCGGCTGGGACAAGCTGCCCAAGCGGATCCACCTGGGCTGCATATGGATGGTCTCGCTCGGCACGCTGCTGTCCGCGTACTTCATCCTCGCGGCGAACTCGTGGATGCAGCACCCGGTCGGCTACCGGCTCGACAAGGCGAAGGGGCGCGCCGAACTCATCGACTTCTGGCAGGTCCTGACCCAGAACACGGCGCTGACGCAGGCGTTCCACACGCTCACCGCGTCCTTCCTGACCGGTGGCGCGTTCATGGTCGGCATCGCCTGCTTCCACCTGCTGCGCAAGAAGCACGTCCGCGTGATGAAGACGTCGCTGCGGCTCGGTCTGGTGACCGTGGTCGTCGCCGGCCTGCTCACCTCGGTCAGCGGCGACCTGCTGGGCAAGGTCATGTTCAAGCAGCAGCCGATGAAGATGGCCGCCGCCGAGGCCCTGTGGGACGGCCAGGACTCCGCGCCGTTCTCGGTCTTCGCCTACGGCGATGTCAGCAAGGGTCACAACTCCGTCGAACTGACCGTCCCCGGGCTGCTGTCCTTCCTGGCCGCCGACAACTTCAGCGCGTACGTCCCCGGCATCAACGACACCAACAAGGCCGAGCGGGAGAAGTACGGTCCCGGCGACTACCGGCCCGTCATCCCGGTCACCTTCTGGGGATTTCGCTGGATGATCGGTTTCGGCATGACGTCCTTCGCGATCGGCCTGGTGGGCCTGTGGCTGACCCGCAGGAAGTTCCTGCTGCCGGAGCACCTGAGGGTCGGCGAGGACGAGGTGCCGCACCTGGTCCTGTTCCGGAACAAGGCGCTCGGCCCGAAGCTCACCACCTGGTACTGGCGCATCGCGATCTGGACCCTGGCCTTCCCGCTGATCGCCAACTCCTGGGGCTGGATCTTCACCGAGATGGGCCGTCAGCCCTGGGTCGTGTACGGCGTGCTGCGCACCCGTGACGCGGCCTCCCCCGGTGTCTCCCAGGGCGAGGTCCTCACCTCGATGCTCGTCTTCACCGTGCTGTACGCCGTCCTCGCCGTCGTCGAGGTCAAGCTGCTCGTCAAGTACGTCAAGGCCGGTCCTCCCGAGCTCAGCGAGGACGACCTCAACCCGCCCACGAGGGTGGGCGGCGACCCCCGGGGCGCCGACAAGCCGATGGCCTTCTCGTACTAGGCCGAGGGAGCCGTACCGTCATGGAACTGCACGATGTCTGGTTCGTTCTCATAGCCGTCCTGTGGACCGGCTACTTCTTCCTGGAGGGCTTCGACTTCGGGGTCGGCATCCTCACCAAGGTCCTCGCCCGCGGCCGGACCGAGAAGCGGGTGCTGATCAACACCATCGGCCCGGTCTGGGACGGCAACGAGGTCTGGCTGCTCACGGCCGGCGGTGGGACTTTCGCCGCCTTCCCCGAGTGGTACGCCACCCTCTTCTCCGGCTTCTACCTGCCCTTCCTGGTCATCCTGGTCTGCCTGATCGTCCGGGGCGTCGGCTTCGAGTACCGGGCGAAGCGGCCCGAGGAGAACTGGCAGCGCACCTGGGAGACGGCGATCTTCTGGACCTCGCTGATCCCGGCGTTCCTGTGGGGTGTGGTGTTCGGCAACATCGCTCGGGGCGTGAAGATCGACGGGCGCTTCGAGTACGTCGGCACCGTGGCTGACCTGTTCCATCCCTACGCCCTGCTCGGCGGCCTGGTGACGCTCACGCTGTTCACCTTCCACGGAGCGGTGTTCACCGCGCTGAAGACCGTCGGCGACATCCGGGAGCGGGCGCGGAAGCTGGCGCTGCGGGTCGGTCTCGTCACGGCCGTGCTGGCATCGGCCTTCCTGCTGTGGACGCAAGCTGGCCGCGGTGACCGCATGAGCCTGGTGGCCCTGGTGGTGGCCGTCGCCGCACTGGTCGCCGCCCTGGTGGCGAATCAGGTGGCGCGTGAGGGGTGGTCGTTCGCGTTCTCGGGCCTTGCCGTCGTGGCGACCGTGGCGATGCTCTTCCTGTCGCTCTTCCCGGACGTCATGCCGTCCTCGCTCAACGGCGACTGGAGCCTCACGGTCACCAACGCGTCGTCCAGCCCGTACACCCTGAAGATCATGACCTGGTGCGCGGGGATCGCCACACCGCTGGTGCTGCTCTACCAGGGGTGGACGTACTGGGTGTTCCGCAAGCGGATCGGGACGCAGCACATCGCCCCTGAGGTGGCTCACTGACGAGCACGGAAGTGCTCCCGGGTTTCACGTGAAACGCCCCACCCTGAACCAAAGGGCGTGTTTCACGTGAAACCTGCCGATCGGGTGCCTGTTACGCCCGCTCCGCCAGCAGTTGCTCGATGACGACCGCCACGCCGTCCTCGTTGTTGGCGACCGTACGGCCCGATGCGGCCGCGATCACGTCCGGGTGCGCGTTGCCCATCGCGTACGACCGGCCCGCCCACGTCAGCATCTCGACATCGTTGGGCATGTCCCCGAAGGCGACGACCTCCTCGCGCGAGATGCCGTGCTCCGCACAGCACAGGGCGAGCGTGCTGGCCTTGGAGACGCCGGGACCGCTGATCTCCAGCAGCGCGCTGGGGCTGGAGCGGGTGACATTGGCACGGTCGCCGATGGCGAGGCGGGCGCGGGCGAGGAAGAGGTCGGGATCGAGTTCCAGGTGGTAGGCCAGGATCTTCAGGACCGGCTGGTCGGCGCTGGGGCCGTCGGCGGCCAGCAGCTCCTCCGCGGGCAGGAGCTTGTCCGGGAGCTCCATGTGCAGCTTGGGATACGCCGGCTCCTGGTGGAAGCCGTAGGTCTGCTCGACCGCGTACATCGTGCCCGGCACGGCCTCGCGCAGCAGCCGCACGGCGTCGAGGGCGTTCTCCCGGGCCAGCTCGCGCACCTTCACGAACCGGTGGTTGCCGGGGCCGCCGTGCAGATCGACCACCGCGGCTCCGTTGCCGCAGATCGCCAGGCCGTGACCGTGGACATGGTCGCTGACGACGTCCATCCAGCGGGCGGGGCGGCCGGTGACGAAGAAGACCTCGATGCCGGCTGCCTCGGCGGCGGCCAGCGCGGCGACCGTGCGCGGGGAGACCGACTTGTCGTCGCGCAGCAGCGTGCCGTCGAGGTCGGTGGCGATCAGCCGCGGCCGGAGGGCGGAGGCGTTTCCCTGGTGGAGCGAGGTCGAGAGCTGAGTGGAGGCCGGGGTCTCGGGCTGTCGGGTCGCTGAGGTCACCGCGTCATTCTCACGCATATGCCCGCACGGGCGTGCGTGAGTCCGCACAGATGAGACGCAGATGACTCCGAGCCGCCCGGCGGCGAGGTGCGCGTTGCTGTGCGGTGGCCCGGTGAACCGATCATCGGGGTCGCCGTAGGCTCTGGGGCATGAGTCTGCGCCTGAGCACCGTGATCCTCCCGTACCGCCGCTGGCACGAGGGGGGCCGTGCGGCATGGCAGCGCGCGGAGGAGCTCGGGTTCCATGCCGGGTACACCTACGACCACCTCTCCTGGCGTTCGTTCCGGGACGGCCCGTGGTTCGGTGCCATCCCGACGCTGACGGCCGCCGCGGGGGTCACCGAGCGGCTGCGGCTGGGCACGCTCGTCACGTCGCCCAACTTCCGGCACCCCGTGACCCTCGCCAAGGAGCTGATCTCCCTGGACGACGTCTCCGGCGGCCGGGTCACGCTCGGCATCGGGGCGGGCGGCACGGGCTTCGACGCCACCGCGCTCGGCCAGGAGCCGTGGACCCCGCGCGAGCGGGCCGACCGTTTCGCCGAGTTCGTCACGCTGCTCGACCGGCTGCTGACCGAGGACGGCCCGGACGGGGTCTCGTACTCCGGTGAGTTCTACTCGGCGCACGAGGCGCGCAACATCCCCGGCTGTGTGCAGCGCCCCCGGCTGCCGCTGGCCGTGGCCGCCACCGGCCCGCGCGGGATGCGGCTCGCCGTGCAGCACGGGCAGGCGTGGGTGACCACCGGCGATCCCAGGCTGTACGAGTCGGGCACGCCCGAGCAGTCCCGCCAGGCCCTGCGCGACCAGGTCGAGAAGCTCCGCAAGGCGGGAGCCGAGGCGGGACGGGACACCGATGCCCTGCACAAGATCCTGCTCACCGGTTTCACGCCGGACCGGAGCCGCCCGCTGGAGTCGCTCGACGCCTTCGTGGACTTCGCCGGCCGGCACCGGGAGATCGGGTTCGACGAGATCGTCATCCACTGGCCGATCCCGGACTCGGACTTCGCCGCGGACCAGGACGTCTTCGAGCGCATCGCCACGGAGGCCCTCGCCCAGCTCGGCTGACGGCACCCCCCGGACCTGCTCTCAGGTCGCCTCAGCGCGGCCCGGGAGACCGCAGGTACCGGGGCGGTACGGCCGGGTGAGCCACACGCCGTTCGCGCTGACGCGGAAGACGTGGCCGTCGCGGTGCATGGCGGCGGCGTCGACCGCGAGCACAACGGGGCGGCCGCGGCGGGAGCCGACCGGGGGCGCGGTCCTCGGGTCCGGCCGAGAGGTGCACGTCGTGCCGGCTCATGGGGCGCAGTCCCTGCGCGAGACCGTCCCGTGGCAGAAGTACGTCGGTGGGGTGGCCGGGGCAGCCCAGGTCGCCCTCGGCGCTGTGGCCCTGGCTGGCCCGGATCCGCGTCCCCTCGATCGCGAACCGCTGCTTGTCGCCGCGGCCACCACATGGTCGCGCTCCTCGCGGGTGAACCGGAACCCGTGTCCGGCCTCCGCGGCGATCAGCGCGCTGATCTCGACCCAGCCCCCCTTGTCGAGAACGGGCCTGATGTGCTCGGGCTGATGACGCAGGCGTCGCGAGCGGTCTTCGCCGGGAGAGACGCGGATCACGCAGCTCTTTTTCGTCCGTAGGTTTGATCCACAACCAACGGACTTTATCCACAGAGGAATTGACGAATCTGTGGACAACTTCCCGGCGATTAAGGTCACTTCGTCAAGATCACTAAGAATCAGGATGGTTGGAGACAGGTCACCCAAGTGACCAGTCCACGACTCATGTTCGGCGATCCGCCCGTTTCACACCTTCAGCTTCATCCGCGCGACCCTTCTCAACACCCGAGGCATGAAACGTGACATGAGGTGCGCGCCACGGGCCTCCGGCGTCACCGGCGTCACGGCCTCGTTCCGCGTCACCGCGCGCAGGATCGCCTGAGCCACCTTCTCCGGCGGGTAGTTGCGTAGACCGTACAGACGGGCCGTGCGCTTCTGGCGGCGCCGTTCCTCCTCGCCGTCCACGCCGGTGAAGCGGGCCGTCGAGGTGATGTTGGTGTTGACGAAGCCGGGGCAGACCGCGGTCACCCCGATGGCCTGGTCGGCGAGTTCGGCGCGCAGGCACTCGCTCAGCATCAGGACCGCGGCCTTGGACGTGCTGTACGCCGACAGCTCCCGAGAGGGCTGGAACGCGGCCGCCGAGGCGACGTTGACGATGTGGCCGCCCTGGCCGCGCTCGGTCATCTGCCGCCCGAAGAGGCGGCAACCGTGCAGCACCCCCCACAAGTTGACGTCCAGGACCTTGCGCCAGTCCTCCGGCGACGTCGCGAAGAAGGAGCCGGACAGGCCGATGCCGGCGTTGTTCACGAGCACGTCGACCACGCCGTACTCGGCGGCGACCTTCTCGGCGAGCTTCTCCATCGCCTGTTCGTCGGAGACGTCGACGCTCTCCGCCCAGGCTTCCGACGCCCCCAGGAGAGCAGCCAGTTCAGCCGTGCGGGCGGCCGACTTCGCGTCCCGGTCGACGGCCACCACGCGTGCCCCCGCCTCCGCGAACGCGAACGCCGTGGCCCGTCCGATGCCGCTTCCCGCACCGGTGACGAGCACGAGCTGTCCGTTGAAGCGGTCCGCGTACCGGCCAGAGGCCTTCGTCCGCTCGGGGTGCCCGCTCTCGATGTCGGTGACGAACTCCGTGATCCATGCGCTCAGTTGGTCCGGCCGCGTGCGGGGGATCCAGTGCTTGGCCGGCAGCGTGCGCCGGGTCAACCGCGGTGCCCACTGCTCCAGTTCGTCGTACAGCTTCTCGGAGAGGAAGGCGTCCTCGAGCGGCGTGATGAGCTGCACCGGCACATGGGCGTACGCGTCCGGGCGCGGCCTGAGCAGCCGGGGCCGGACGTTGTCCCGGTACAGCCAGGCGCCGTGTGCCGCGTCCTCGGGCAGCGACGAGGTCGGATAGTCACCGCCGGGCACCTTCTCCATCCGACGGAGGATCCCCGGCCAGCGCTTGCCGAGCGGGCCGCGCCAGGCCAGTTCGGGCAGCACCGGGGTGTGAAGGGCGTAGACGTACCAGGACTTGGCCCCCTGGCCGAGGAGTTGGGCCACCCGGCGCGGAGTGGGCCGCTTCATACGGGCGTTGATCCAGTGCCCGAAGTGGTCGAGGGACGGGCCGGACATGGAGGTGAACGAGGCGATCCGGCCCTTGGTGCGCTCGACCGTCGGCGAACTCCCACGACTGCACCGAGCCCCAGTCGTGCCCCACCAGGTGCACCGGCCGGTCCGGGCTGACCGCGTCCGCCACGGCCAGGAAGTCGTCCGTCAGCTTGGCCAGCGTGAAACCGCCCCGCAGCGGCTCCGGCGCCGTGGAACGGCCGTGGCCCCGGACGTCGTACAGGACCACGTGGAAGTGCTCGGCGAGGCGGACCGCGACCTCGGACCACACCTCCTTGCTGTCCGGATAGCCGTGCACGAGCACGACGGTCGGTCGCGCGGGGTCGCCCAGCTCCGCCACGCACAGCTCGACCCCGCCCGTGTGGACCCGGCGCTCCCGCGCGCCCTTCAGCGTCGTCACTTGTCCTCCGCCCAGCGCCGCACGTGCGGCAGATCGTCGTCCAGCCAGAAGGCGCTCTCATCGGGTAACCCGGCACAGGCGAATCTGACAGTTGTTAGAGGCAGCGTCAATAGGCGTGCGGGAGCCTGTGGACGGCCGTACGGATGTGGAAAACGCGGGGGAACCCTCAGGGCCCGTACGACTGGAGGCTGATGCCAAGACGGCTCTTCGGTCTGATGACTCACCCGGCCCGGGTCACTACCGTCGAGGGCGTGACTGTGATCGCGACCGAAAGCCTGAGCAAGCGGTTCCCCCGGGTGACCGCGCTTGACCGGCTCTCCGTGGACGTCGGACCCGGTGTGACCGGGCTCGTCGGCGCCAACGGGGCCGGCAAGTCCACACTGATCAAGATCCTGCTGGGTCTGTCCCCCGCCACCGAGGGCGGCGCACGCGTCCTCGGCCTCGATGTCGCCACCGAGGGCGCCGCCATCCGGGAGCGGGTCGGCTACATGCCGGAGCACGACTGCCTGCCGCCTGACGTCTCGGCCACCGAGTTCGTCGTGCACATGGCCCGCATGTCCGGCCTGCCGCCGACCGCCGCGCGTGAGCGCACCGCGGACACCCTGCGCCATGTGGGCCTGTACGAGGAGCGCTACCGCCCCATCGGCGGCTACTCGACCGGCATGAAGCAGCGCGTGAAGCTGGCCCAGGCGCTCGTCCACGACCCGCAGCTGGTCTTCCTGGACGAGCCCACCAACGGCCTCGACCCGGTCGGCCGCGACGACATGCTCGGCCTGATCCGCCGCATCCACACCGACTTCGGCATCTCGGTCCTGGTCACCTCCCATCTGCTGGGCGAGCTGGAGCGCACCTGCGACCACGTCGTCGTCATCGACGGCGGCAAGCTGCTGCGCTCCAGCTCCACCACCGACTTCACGCAGACCACGACCACCCTCGCGATCGAGGTCACCGACAGCGACGAGCACCCCGACGGCACCCGCGCGGTCCGTGACGCGCTCCACGCGCGCGGGGTGGACACGCACGACGACGGCAGCGGGCTGCCCGGTGCCGGACACGTCCTGCTGCTCACCGCCTCCGGCGAGGAGACGTACGACCTCGTCCGAGACGTGGTCGCCGACCTCGGCCTCGGCCTGGTGCGCATGGAACAGCGCCGGCACCACATCTCGGAGGTCTTCCGGAGCGACGACGGGCAAGGGGAACGTGAACAGAGCGAGCAGGGAAAGGAGGCGGTCCGCCATGCCGGTTGAGCAGCCCATGCAGCCCATGCAGCGCACGCAGCCCGCGCAGACGACGGCAGCGTCGGCGGGTGACCAGAGCCGGATCCACAACATCGGCTACCGCGGCTACGACGGCCCGCGCCTCGGCCGCTCCTACGCCACCCGCTCCCTGTACTCGCAGTCCCTGCGCGGCGCCTACGGCCTCGGCCGCTCGGTGAAGTCCAAGGTGCTGCCGATGCTGCTGTTCGCCGTGATGTGCGTGCCCGCGGCCATCATGGTGGCCGTGGCCGTCGCCACCAAGGCGAAGGAACTACCCGTCGACTACACGCGCTACGCGATCATGATGCAGGCCGTCATCAGCCTGTACGTCGCCTCGCAGGCGCCCCAGTCCGTCTCGCGCGACCTGCGCTTTCGGACCATCCCGCTGTACTTCTCGCGGCCCATCGAGATCGCCGACTACGTGCGCGCCAAGTACGCCGCGCTGGCCTCGGCGCTGTTCATCCTGACCGCCGTCCCCCTGGTCGTGCTCTACGTGGGCGCGCTGCTGGCCAAGCTCGACTTCGCGCACCAGACCGAGGGATTCGCCGAGGGACTGGTCTCCGTGGCCCTGCTCTCGCTGCTGTTCGCCGGCATCGGCCTGGTCATCGCGGCCGTCACCCCGCGCCGCGGCTTCGGCATCGCCGCCGTGATCGCGGTGTTGACCATCTCCTACGGCGCGGTCTCCACGCTCCAGGCCATCTCCGACGCCCAGGGCAGCACCGGCGCGATCCCGTGGATCGGCCTGTTCTCGCCGATCACGCTGATCGACGGTCTCCAGAGCGCCTTCCTCGGCGCGACCTCCGCCGCCCCCGGCGGCGTGGGCCCCTCGCACGCGCAGGGCGTGGTCTACGTCCTCGTCCTCCTCGGCCTGATCGCCGCCTGCTACGGCCTTCTGATCCGCCGCTACAAGAAGGTGGGGCTGTGACCACTCTCTCCCTCGACCACGTCTCCCGCTGGTTCGGCAACGTGGTGGCGGTCAACGACATCACCATGACGATCGGCCCCGGCGTCACCGGCCTGCTCGGCCCCAACGGCGCCGGGAAGTCCACCCTCATCAACATGATGGGCGGCTTCCTCGCCCCCTCCACCGGCACGGTCACCCTCGACGGCAAGCCGGTGTGGCGCAACGAGGACATCTACCGGCACATCGGCATCGTCCCCGAGCGCGAGGCGATGTACGACTTCCTCACCGGCCGCGAATTCGTCCTCGCCAACGCCGAGTTGCACGGCCTCGGCGGCAAGGCGGCCCAACGCGCCCTGGCCACGGTGGAGATGGAGTACGCGCAGGACCGGAAGATCGCCACGTACTCCAAGGGCATGCGCCAGCGCGTGAAGATGGCGAGCGCGCTCGTCCACGACCCGTCCCTGCTGCTGCTCGACGAGCCGTTCAACGGCATGGACCCGCGCCAGCGCATGCAACTCATGGACCTGCTGAGGCGGATGGGCGACGAGGGCCGCACGGTGCTGTTCTCGTCGCACATCCTGGAGGAGGTCGAGCAGCTCGCCCGGCACATCGAGGTCGTCGTGGCGGGCCGGCACGCGGCCAGCGGCGACTTCCGAAAGATCCGCCGGCTGATGACCGACCGGCCGCACCGCTACGTGGTCCGCTCCAGCGACGACCGCGCGCTCGCGGCGGCGCTGATCGCCGACCCGTCGACGTCCGGCATCGAGGTCGACCACGCGGAGGGCGCCCTGCGCGTCCAGGCCGTCGACTTCGGCCGCTTCACCGCCCTGCTGCCGAGGGTCGCCCGCGACCACGGCATCCGGCTGCTCACGGTCTCGCCGTCCGACGAGTCCCTCGAGTCAGTCTTCTCGTATCTCGTCGCGGCGTAGGAGGCCGAAGATGTACGACCCCACAGTCGCCCGGCTCACCTACCGGGCCCTGCTCGGCCGACGCCGCGCCCTCATCCTCGGCGCGCTCCCGCTGCTGCTGATCGTGATCTCCGTGGCGGTACGCGCCCTGACCGGCGCCGACGACCAGACGGCGGCGGACATCCTGGGCGGGCTGGCGCTCGCCACCATGGTGCCGATCATCGGTGTCATCGCGGGCACCGGCGCGATCGGCCCGGAGATCGACGACGGCTCGGTGGTGTATCTGCTGTCCAAGCCGCTGAAGCGGCCGACGATCATCTTCACCAAGCTGATCGTGGCGATCGCGGTGACCATGGTGTTCTCGGCGGTGCCGACCCTGCTCGCGGGCCTGATCCTGAACGGCAACGGTCAGCAGATCGCCGTCGCCTACACGGTGGCCGCGCTCGTCGCGTCGATCGCGTACGCGGCGCTCTTCCTGCTGCTGGGCACGGTGTCCCGGCACGCGGTGGTCCTCGGGCTCGTCTACGCCCTGGTCTGGGAGGCCCTGTTCGGTTCCCTGGTGCCGGGCGCGCGCACGCTGAGCGTCCAGCAGTGGTCGCTGGCCGTGGCCCACAAGGTGGCCGGCGGGGACCTGGTGACGTCGGACGTCGGACTGCCGACGGCGACGGTGCTGCTGGTCGTGGTCACCGTGCTGGCCACCTGGTTCGCGGGCCAGAAGCTGCGCTCGCTGACGCTGGCGGGCGAGGAGTAGGCGCCGCCGGAGCGGAGGACGGCCCGGCCGGGTAATTCGTTGGCGCCGAGGGCGGCGTCCCGGCACAGTGGTCAGGGGCGGCCGCTTCGAGCACGCGATGTCGCTCTCGCGTGGGCCGTCCTCCCGCTCCTGCCGCTCTGACCGGCCGAGTACGGGGCTGGGCCGTGTCAGAGCGGCAGGGCTCCCGCAGCGCGCCGGAGCGGCGGCGGGGCAGCAGGTCCCAGGGACTCAGCGGTTCAGCAACCGCTCCAGCACCACCGCGATCCCGTCCTCCTCGTGGGAGGACGTCACCTCGTCGGCCACCGCCTTGAGTTCCTCGTGGGCGTCCGCCATCGCCACGCCGTACGTCGCCCAGCCGAACATCGGGATGTCGTTGGGCATGTCGCCGAAGGCGATCGACGGGGTGCCCTTCAGGCCGAGCCGACGGGCCGCCAGCGACAGTCCCGTCGCCTTGGACAGACCCAGCGGCAGCAGCTCCACGATCCCCGCGCCGGCCATCGCCACCGTGACGAAGCCACCGGCGACCGTGCGGGCGACCTCGGTCAACTCGTCGTCCGACAGCGTCGGATGCTGGATGTAGATCTTGTTCAGCGGCGCGGCCCACAGATCGGACGCGTCGGTGAACGGGGTCGCCGGGAGGTGGCCGACGGGCGCGTAGCCCGGTCCGACCAGCACGTCGCCGTCCAGCCCCGCCCGGCTCGCCGCCAGGTGCAGCGGGCCGACCTCCGCCTCGATCTTCGCCAGGGCCACGCCCGCGAGCTGCCGGTCCAGGGTCACGGCCGTCAGCAGGCGGTGCTGCCCGGCGTCGTACACCTGGGCGCCCTGGGCGCACACGGCGAGGCCCTGATAGCCGAGGGCGTCGAGGATGTGCCGGGTGTAGGGGACGGCGCGGCCGGTGACGACGATGTGCGCGGCGCCCGCCTCGGCGGCCGCCGCGAGCGCGTCACGGGTGCGCTCGGAGACCGACCCGTCGGAGCGCAGGAGCGTTCCGTCGAGGTCGGTCGCGATGATCTTGTAGGGGAAGCCGTCGGCCTCGGTCACTTGGTCACCGGCTCCAGGACCTCCCGGCCGCCCAGGTAGGGGCGCAGCACCTTGGGGACGTACACGGAGCCGTCGGGCAGCTGGTGGTTCTCCAGCAGCGCCACGATCGTGCGCGGTACGGCGCACAGGGTGCCGTTGAGCGTGGCCAGCGGCTTGACCTGCTTGCCGTCGCGGACGCGGATCGACAGGCGGCGGGACTGGAACTCGGTGCAGTCCGAGGTCGAGGTCAGCTCGCGGTACTTGCCCTGGGTCGGGATCCACGCCTCGCAGTCGAACTTGCGGGCGGCCGAGGCGCCGAGGTCACCGGTGGCGACGTCGATGACGCGGAACGGCAGCTCCAGCGAGGTCAGCCACTCCTTCTCCCACTCCAGCAGGCGCCGGTGCTCCGCCTCCGAGTCGCCGGGGGAGACGTAGGAGAACATCTCGACCTTGTCGAACTGGTGGACACGGAAGATGCCGCGCGTGTCCTTGCCGTGCGAGCCGGCCTCGCGGCGGAAGCAGGGCGAGAAGCCCGCGTAGCGCAGCGGCAGCTTGTCGGCGTCGATGATCTCGTCCATGTGGTACGCCGCGAGCGGCACCTCGGACGTGCCGACCAGGTAGAGGTCGTCCTTGTCGAGGTGGTAGACGTCCTGGGCCGCCTGGCCGAGGAAGCCGGTGCCGGCCATGGACTGCGGGCGGACCAGCGCGGGGGTCAGCATCGGCGTGAAGCCGGCGGCCGTGGCCTGCGCCATCGCCGCGTTCACCAGGGCGAGCTCCAGCAGGGCGCCGACGCCGGTGAGGAAGTAGAAGCGGGAGCCGGAGACCTTGGCGCCGCGCTCGACGTCGATCGCGCCGAGGATCTGGCCGAGCTCCAGGTGGTCCTTGGGCTCGAAGCCCTCGGCGCCGAAGTCGCGGATCGTGCCGTGCGTCTCCAGCGTGACGAAGTCCTCCTCGCCGCCGACGGGCACGTCGGGGTAGACGAGGTTGCCGAGCCGCAGGAGCAGTTCCTGGGTTTCGGTGTCGGCCGCGTCGCGCTCGGCGTCGGCGGCCTTCACATCGGCCTTGAGCTGCTCGGCGCGCTTGAGCAGTTCGGCCTTCTCGTCCGCGGAGGCCTTGGGGATGAGCTTGCCGAGCGACTTCTGCTCGGCGCGCAGCTCGTCGAAGCGGACGCCGGACGACCTGCGCCGTTCGTCGGCGGACAGGAGAGCGTCGACGAGCGCGACGTCCTCTCCACGGGCGCGCTGGGACGCGCGCACACGGTCGGGGTCCTCACGGAGCAGGCGAAGGTCAATCACGGGCCCAAGGCTACCGGTGCCGGGTTCCGGCCCACGAATCACTATTCCGTCGCGGTTCCGGAACGCGGCTTACGTTCCGTTGTCGCGGGAATGGCCTGCCGTGTCAATAAAAAGTGTCGCGCCCCCAGGTCGGGGCACGCACCGACCTCGGGGTTGACTCGAGTCCCTTGTGGAATAGGGGACTTGAAGATCACTTGTCCACAGGAATCCACAGTCGGGGAGAGTTATCCACAGGCTGTGAGCAAGATCTGTGGACGTCGGAATTGATCACTCCGTGGGCCGGGGTCCGGGCTGAGGATTCTCGGCGCAAACCGCGTTTATCCCCACTTTCGAGTGGAAGAGTCTCCCCTCAAAGGATTGATCAAAGGAAAAGGGTGGACGAAGGGTGACGTGCGAGGTCGGAGGTGCACTTGAGGGCTGTGGGGCGATTTGTCGACTAGGTGGCGCTTCGTTATCGACTTGTCCCCAGGTCGAGAAGCCACCCTGTGGATAACGCCTGTGGATAACGAAAATATGCAGGTAGGAACTAGAACCGGCCGTCCTGGCAGCGCGCCACCCAGTCCGCGGCCGCCGCGAACTCCTCGTCCGAGGTGCCTGGCAGCGTGGGCCGCACGCCCTCCGGACCGACGTCCGCGCGCGGGTACGAGCCCAGGAACCGCACCTGAAGGCAGAGCCGCTTCAGCCCCATCAGGGTCTCGGACATCCGCCGGTCGGAGATGTGGCCCTCGGCGTCGACGCAGAAGCAGTAGTTGCCGATACCGGCGCCGGTGGGCCGGGACTGGAGCAGCATCAGGTTGATGCCGCGGCTGGCGAACTCGCCGAGCAGATCGCGCAGCGCACCGGGATGGTCGTCGCGCTGCCACAGCACGACGGAGGTCTTGTCGGCGCCGGTCGGGGCCGCGGGCCGGGCGGGCCGGCCCACCAGCACGAACCGGGTCTGCGCGTTCTCCGCGTCGTGGATGCCGGTCTCCAGCGGCACGAGCCCGTAGCGGGCGGCCGCGAACTCACCCGCGAAGGCCGCGTCGTACCGGCCCTCCTGGACCAGGCGGGCACCGTCCGCGTTCGAGGCGGCCGACTCCCAGAGGGCGTCCGGGAGGTTGGCCTTCAGCCAGTTGCGGACCTGCGGCTGGGCGGCCGGGTGGGCGGTGACCGTCTTGACGTCGGACAGCTTGGTGCCGGGCCGGACCAGCAGCGCGAAGGTGATCGACAGCAGCACCTCGCGGTAGATCATCAGCGGCGATCCCGCGACGAGTTCGTCGAGGGTCGCGGTGATGCCGCCCTCGACCGAGTTCTCGATCGGCACGAACGCGGCCTCGGCCTCACCGGCGCGCACCGCGTCCAGGGCGGACTGCACCGACACGTACGGGATCAGCTCCCGGGTCGCGGCCTCCGGAAGCGTGCGCAGGGCGACCTCCGTGAAGGTGCCCTCGGGACCCAGATACGCATAGCTCGCTGGCATGACCTCACCCTAGTTGCCCTGACG
Source organism: Streptomyces sp. V3I7 (assembly GCF_030817495.1). Lineage (NCBI taxonomy): Bacteria > Bacillati > Actinomycetota > Actinomycetes > Kitasatosporales > Streptomycetaceae > Streptomyces > Streptomyces sp. V3I7. The sequence continues at coordinate 3,306,552 of NZ_JAUSZK010000001.1, read as the reverse complement.
AAGGGTGGCTCGGCTGTCTCATGAGAGCCCCTCCTGGGGGTGACCGCGACCGGAGCGGGCCCGCCCTCAGCCCTCCAGCAGCCGCTGCCCCACGTACTCGCCCCGCCCGGCGCCGCCCGGCACCGCGAACAGGCCGCTCGACTCGTGCCGGAGGAACGCCGACAGCGCGTCGCCCCGGTCGAGCTTGCGCTGCACGGGCACGAAGCCGCGCAGCGGGTCGGCCTGCCAGCAGACGAAGAGCAGCCCCGCGTCGGGCACCCCGTCCGCGTCGAAGCCGTCATGGAAGGAGAACGGGCGCCGGAGCATCGCCGCGCCCCCGTTCTGGTCGGGGCGGCTGATCCGGGCGTGCGCGTTGAGCGGGACGACGTACTCGCCCCGGGCGTTCGCCTTCTCCAGGTCCATCGCGGTCGTCTCGGTGCCCCCGGACAGCGGCGCCCCGTCGGACTTGCGGCGCCCGATGACGCGCTCCTGGGCCGGGACCGACAGCTTCTCCCAGTCGTCGAGGAGCATGCGGATCCGGCGTACGACGGCGTAGGAGCCGTTCGCCATCCAGGCGGGGTCGTTCGAACCGGACGGTGGGACGAAGATCCGCCGGTCGAAGTCGGAGTCGGCCGGCTGGGGGTTGCGGGTGCCGTCGATCTGGCCCATCAGGTTGCGGGCCGTCATCGGGCGGGCGGTGGCACCCGGCGAGCGGTTGAAACCGTTCATCTGCCAGCGGACGCGGGCGGCGCTGCCCGCGTCCTTCTGGACGGCGCGCAGGGCGTGGAAGGCGACGAAGGCGTCGTCGGCGCCGATCTGCACCCACAGGTCGCCGTTGCTGCGCGCCTTGTCCAGATGGTCGGAGGAGAAGGCGGGCAGCGGATCGAGGGCGGCCGGCCGCTGTTTCTCCAGCCCGGTACGGGAGAAGAAGCTGTGTCCGAAGCCGAAGGTGACCGTGAGCGAGGAGGGGCCGGAGCCCCGGGTCACGTCCGTGTCGTCGTGCGCGGCCGGCTCGCCCGCCATCAGCCGCTCGGCCGTCGCCGACCAGCGGCGCAGCAGCGCGGCGGCCTCCCTGCGGCCCGCGCCGGCCCTCAGGTCGAAGGCGACGAGATGGCCGTGGGCCTGGAGGCCCTCGGTGATGCCGGGCTGATGTTTCCCGTGAAACATCGCCCGGCCGCTGCCCACGGAGGTGAGCGGCGTGGCCTGGGCGGGCGCGGCGGCGTAGCCCACGGCCCCGCCCGCCGCGCCGAGCGCGAGGCCGGTGGCCCCGGCGGTGCCGAGCAGCGTCCGGCGGGACAGGCCCGATTCGGCGCCGCCGTTCCCGGAGACGGCCCCTTCGGTCTTCTCGGCGGCGGTTGCCGCCGTGGACTGGTCACCCATGGTGCGATTCAGCCGATCTGCGCGTTCTTGGAGACGGTCACCTGGTCGATGTCGGAGGTCCGCACGGTCACGGCGACCTTCCAGTCGCCGGCCATGGGGATCTGCACGTCGTTCGCCGCCCAGTGTCCGGTGGTGATGTGGTCGGGGGCCACGGAGAGCGGGCCGATCTTCTTGGCGGTGAGGGTGAAGGCGAGCTTCACCTCGGGAATGTCGTACGCCCGGCCGTCGGGCCGCTGGACGTAGACGTGCAGCGAGTTGCCGCCCACGCGCGCGGGATCGAGATCGAGCCGTACGACGCCCTTTCCGTTCCTGCCGCCCGTGTCGAAGGGCATGTCCAGGGTCAGTGCCCCGGACTCGCCGGACGCCGCGGAGGACGACGCGGACGTGGCGGCCCGGGCCGCCTGCTCGGTGCGCCCCGGCTCGGTCTGTGTCAGCACGGTCGTGACGGCGAGCAGGACGACGGCGACCCCGGCCTCCGCGAGCACCGAGCGGCGCAGGCCGAACCGGTGCGGGTCGGCGTCCCGGAGCCGCTTCTGCCGGGCGGTGTCCACGGCGGCCCGCTGCCGGGCCAGCTGCCGGGCCCGCGCGGAGTCGGCCGCGGCACTGGGTTCCCCGGCCGTAGCCGGTGACGTCACCCGCGCCACGCTCGCCTTCTCGGGCTCCTCCGCCTCCGTCTCGGTGTCCTCGGAGGCCGCCGTGTCCCCGAGACGGGCAGTCCAGCGCCGCGAGATCCACGCGATGCCGACCAGCAGCAGGACGAGCCCGATCTTGACGAGGAGCAGCTGGCCGTAGCGGGTCGCGGTGAACGCCGGCCAGGAGCCGAGCTGGCGCCAGGACTGGTAGGTGCCGGTGGCGACCAGCGCGAGGACGGAGCCGAAGGCGACGCGCGAGAAACGGCGTACGGCCGCGGCCTCGACCGGGGCCGTCGCGGGCGCCCGGTACAGGGCCACGAGGAGGCTGGCCAGACCGCCGAGCCAGGCGGCGACCGCCAGCAGGTGCACGACGTCGACCGGCATCGCGATGCCCGGCTGGAGTCCGGTGGAGGCGTGCTCGGCCATCGCCCAGCTCGCCGCGAGCCCGACGGCGATCACGACCCCGCCGATCCCGAGCCCGAACGTCAGGTCCCGCCGCTCCACGTCCGCGCTCTCCGCGCTCTCCGCGCTCTCCGCGTCCTCGGCGTCCGTGCCGTCGGCGTCGGTCCCGTCACCGGTCACGCGGTGGGCGTACGCCCCGAAGAGGACGGCGATGAACAGCGCGGCCGCGGCGAGCAGCAGCAGCCGGGACACCAGCGCGGCGCCCGTCTTGGTCTGGAGCACCTGCCCGAGCAGGGCCAGGTCGAGGACGTCGCCGAGCTTTCCGGAGGTGGTGTAGGCGCCGCGCAGCAGCAGGAGCCCGAGCGTGGCCGCGGTGAGCGTGAGCCAGCCGCCGACGACGAACCGCTGCACGGCCCGTACGCCCGAGCCGCGCTGCCAGCAGGCGAGGACGAAGGCGGCGCCGCCGGCCAGCACGATGAACCCGGCGTACGACACGTACCGGCCGAACCCGTAGAGCCGGCCCACCGCGCTGTCGTCCGCCGTCCGTCCGGAGAGCGCGACGCTGGTCTTCGAGGGCGCCCCGACCGAGAAGGTGTAGGCGCCCGAGACGGGATGGCTGTCCGCCGAGACGACCTGGTAGGTGACGGTGTACGTCCCGTCGGCCAGCCCGCCGCGCAGCCGCACGGCGTACGTCGTCCCGCTCACGTCGGACGCCGGGCCGGTCTCGACGCGCTTGCCCTCGGGGTCGAGGACGTGCAGCGAGTCGTCGCCCGTCGCCACCTTCTCGGAGAAGGTGAGCGACACCTGGGTGGGAGCCTGGTCGACCACCACGCCCTGTGCGGGGTCGCTGCCGGTCAGCGCGGCGTGCGCGGACGCCGGCCCGGCGCCCGCGAGGAGCGCGCCGGTGACGGCGAGGAACAGCAGAACCAGGGTCCGCAGGCGGGGTGCGATGGTCGGTGTCACGGCGGTCCCTCCCTCAGTGCCCGGTCGGCGGTCGGTACGTGGCGGACTTCACCGGCATCTCGACGGTGAGGGTCCCGGACCTGGCGAACGTCAGCTTCACGGTGACGGTGTCGCCCTGCTTCGGCTTGCGCTTCAGGCCGTCGAACATCAGGTGGTTGCCGCCGCTGCGGAACACGAGCCGGCCGTGCGCGGGGACGGCGAAGGAGCTCTTCGCCTCCATGGCTCCGCCGGCGGTGCTGTGCATGGTGACGTCGCTCGCCGCGTCGCTGGTCACCGAGGTCAGCTGGTCGGCGGTGCCGCCCCGGTTGACGACGGTGAGGAAACCGGCGGCCATCTCGTCCGAGACCGGCTGGGGCATGTAGGAGGAGCCGACGGACACGTGCGCCGCGGAGTCCCCGCCGCCGTCGCAGCCCGTGAGGGCGACGGTGCCCGCGAGGAGCACGGCGGGCAGGACGAGCCGCCTCACGGGTTCGCACCCTTGGCGATCTTCGGCAGGCCCTGGGTGTAGTCGTCGACCGTGGCGTCCTCGCCGTAGAGGACGTATCCGCCGTCGGTCTTCGGCGAGAAGGCGATGACCTGGGTGCCGTGGACGGAGTTGACCACGCCCTTCGTGTCCTTCTTCGCCGGCTCGATGGAGATGCCGAGGGAGCGGGCACCCGCCTGGATGGTGGCGAAGTCGCCGGTGAGGCCGGTGAACCGGGGGTCTATGCCCTTGAGCCACTTGCCGAGTTCGGCCGGGGTGTCGCGGCCGGGGTCGGTGGTGACGAACACGACCCGCATCCGGTCCTGCTCGGCCTTGGGCAGGGACTTCAGGGCGACGGCGATGTTGCTCATCGTCGTCGGGCAGATGTCGGGGCAGTGCGTGTAGCCGAAGTAGATCAGCGTCGGGTGGCCCTTGGTCTTCTCGCGGAGTTCGTACTTCTTGCCGTGCGTGTCCGTGAGGACCAGGTCCGGCTTCTCGAAGGGCTGGTCGAGGACGGTCGCGGCCTTGTCCTGGCCGGACTCGTCGGAGACCACGGAGACGGGCGGCTTGCCGTTGTCGCCGCTGCCGCAGGCGGACAGCGTCAGGGCGGCGCCGGCGAGCAGCACGGCCGCGGCGAACGTCTTGTTGCGCATCAGGAAAATCCCAGAGGTGAAGGGCGGCACGCGCCGGGGCCGCGGGCCACGGCCCCGGCGCGTGTCAGTGAGCGGAGGGGTGTCAGGCGTTGGACCGCCGTCGGCCGGCCACCACGCCGAAGGCGAGGCCCGCCAGACCGACGACGATGCCCACCACGCCGAGCACGCGCGCGGTGGTGTCACTCGCGGAGGAGCCGGAGGAGCCGGCGGCGTCCGCGCGCGCGGGCGGCTCGGTTCCCTTCTCCTCGCCGGAGGCGGCCTCGGCGCCCGCCGCGCCGTGGGAGTCCGCGTCCGCCGCGGACAGCTCCAGCGTCGGGGCCGGGTTCTCGGGCTCCTCCTGGCCGTCCCGCGGCACCTCGATCCAGCGCACGACCTCCTTGTCGGAGTAGGTCTGCAGCGCCTTGAAGACGAGCTTGTCGGTGTCCTCGGGCAGCGTGCCGACGGACAGTGGGAACTTCTGGAAGGAGCCGGGCTCGACGCCCTTGCCGTCGGCGGTCCAGGTGACCTTGGTGACGGCCTCGGTGATCTTCTCGCCCTCCATCTCCAGCGGCTTGTCCAGCTTGGACTTGGTGACCTTGACCTTCCAGCCGGGGACGGGCTGCGGCATCACCGAGGCCAGCGGGTGGTCGGTGGGCAGGTTGACCTCGAGCTTGGTGGTCGAGGCGTTGTCGCGCTCGTTGGGGACCTTGAAGTCGATGACCGCGTAGCCGCCCTTGGCGGCCGTGCCCTCGGGCTGCACGGAGACGTGCGCGAAGGCGGGGGCGGACAGGGCGAGGACGGCCGAGCCCGCGACGGCAGCGGCGGCGGCGATACGAGAAGGCTTCATGGCAGGGAGCACTCCACTCCGAGTGAGTTCCGTTGACGAAGGTGACGAAGAGGCGCGCGGGATGCGGGCACCAGGAGTGCACGCGCGCGCGTGCCGCACGACGGCGGCCTCTCTCCGTCCCGGTCACGGGGGAGCGGCGGTCGCGTCAGGCGGCGACGGCGAGGGCGGACGGCGGGCCGCGTCGGATCACCGTGTGCTGGAGTGCGAGGGTGCGTGGGGCCGGTACGTCGTCCCGTGACGTACGGCGCTCACGCGGGCCCGGTTCCGGCTCGGGCCGCAGCCCGGCGTACAGGGCGCGCACCATCGCGCACGCCGCGCGCAGGGCCCGTACGAGCGTCCCCTCGGCCACCTCGTGCGCCGACAGCTCGATCAGGCGCAGCACCGCCAGATCCCCGCGGCGCAGCACCCAGCCGACGGCGACGGCGGCCAGGGCGTGGGCGAGGAGCATCGGCAGGGACGGCAGCAGCGACGCCAGCAGGGCCGCCGGGGCGCCGGTCGCGCCGCCCGCGTGGTGCAGGGCGCCGCTCGTCACGCCCAGGTTCCCGCCCGGATCGTCGAGGAGACGGGCGTCGGAGAGCATCCGGTAGGCGTGGCCCGGCGTGATCGGCGTCGTGCCGCCGCAGACGAGCCGTGCGGCCCGCTCGACGAGCAGGGCGTCGCTCATCCCGTTCATGGATCCCGCTGAAGTCCCCGTGACTTCGGCGGACTTCAGGGTTCCCAGGGACTGTGCGGCCGAGGTTCCCATCGGGCCCATGGGCCCCATCGACATCGCGCCCGAGGCGCCCGCCGACCAGACGGCCGCTCCGTGCTGGCCCAGCCCGAACAGTGTGTGCAGCACGGTCTGGCCGACGGCGAGGAGCGCCGCGATGCCCGGCAGCGAGCGTGCCCGCCCGGCGAGCGGCGCCACGACCAGGAGGGAGCCCAGGAAGCCGGCGCCCAGCGTCCACAGCGGAACGGCGGTGCAGGAGGCCAGTGTGTGCCCGGCGGCGGCCAGCACGACGCAGACCGCGGCGAACACCGCGGCCCGCAGAACCCGGAGTTCGCCTCCGGAGCGCACCGTGCGCGGCTGGGGGACAGACATGGCGGGGCTCATCATCGCACCGGGCACCCGCGCGCGGTGCGGCAGGTCCGAAAGTGACCCATGCGCCGGATTCCGCCGGTCCCGGCCCGCATCCTCCGCCCCCATACACCGAATCCGGCCCGGACACATCCACCATATGGGCGGTGTCACGTCAAGAGTGTGCTTACATCCCGAGCCGGGTGGCAATACGTAACGGTATGTCGAGCCGCGGCCAGGAGGCTGGAGCATGAGCATCTGGTGGTCACTCCATCTGCGCCGCGAAGCCGCGAGCGTTCCCCTCGCCAGACGGCTGCTGCTGGGAACGATGGAGACCGCGGGGGTGGACCCCGACGTCTCGTACGACCTCTCCGTCGCCCTCAGCGAGGCATGCGCCAACGCCGTCGAGCACGGCGGGGACACCACGCGCGGCGACTTCGCGGAGGCGTATCACGTCACCGCCTACCTCGACGGCGAGATGTGCCGCATCGAAGTGATCGACTCTGGGCCCGGGTTCGTGCCGGAGCGGGGCCTGCGCCCCGCGCGCGCGGACGCCGAGAGCGGCCGGGGGCTGTGCCTGATCCGGGAGCTCGCGGACCACGTCCACATCGGCGGTGAACCGGGCAGGGCCGGCACGGTGGTGAGCTTCGACAAGGTTCTCAAGTGGCGCGCGGACGCGCCGCTCGTGGCGGTGTAGCCATGCGAAGGGGCCGGGCGGCTTCCCGCCGCCCGGCCCCTCGCCGATTCGCCGATGTCAGCCCTTCAGCGAGGCCATCCACGCCTCGACCTCGTCGGAGCGGCGCGGCAGGGCCGCCGACAGGTTCCGGTTGCCGTCCTCGGTGACCAGGATGTCGTCCTCGATGCGGACGCCGATGCCGCGGTACTCCTCGGGGACGGTCAGATCGTCGGCCTGGAAGTACAGCCCGGGCTCGACGGTCAGGCACATGCCCGGCTCCAGCGTGCCGTCCACGTACGTCTCCGTGCGGGCGACCGCGCAGTCGTGGACGTCCATGCCGAGCATGTGGCCGGTGCCGTGCAGCGTCCAGCGGCGCTGGAGGCCGAGCTCCAGGACCCGCTCGACCGGGCCCTCGACCAGGCCCCACTCGACGAGCTTCTCGGCGAGCACGCGCTGGGCGGCGTCGTGGAAGTCGCGGAACTTGCCGCCGGGCTTCACGGCCGCGATGCCGGCCTCCTGGGCCTCGTACACGGCGTCGTAGATCTTCTTCTGGACCTCGCTGAACGTGCCGTTGACCGGCAGCGTGCGCGTGACGTCGGCGGTGTAGAGGCTGTGCGTCTCCACGCCCGCGTCCAGCAGGAGCAGGTCGCCGGAGCGGACCGGGCCGTCGTTGCGCACCCAGTGCAGCGTGCAGGCGTGCGGGCCCGACGCGCAGATGGAGCCGTAGCCGATGTCGTTGCCCTCCACGCGCGCGCGGAGGAAGAAGGTGCCCTCGATGTAGCGCTCGGAGGTGGCCTCGGCCTTGTCGAGGACCTTGACGACGTCCTCGAAGCCGCGGACCGTCGAGTCGACGGCCTTCTGCAGCTCGCCGACCTCGAACGCGTCCTTGACCAGGCGCAGCTCGGAGAGGGAGACGCGCAGCTCCTCGTCGCGCTCGGCGGTGACCTTGTCGGTCAGAGCGGCCTCGATGCCGGCGTCGTGACCGCGCACGACGCGCACCGGGCCGGCGGCCTCGCGCAGCTTCTCCGCCAGCTCGCGCACGTCGGCGGCCGGGATGCCGTACAGCGCCTCGGACTCGGCGAGGGAGTGGCGGCGGCCGACCCACAGCTCGCCCTGGCCGGACAGCCAGAACTCGCCGTTCTCACGGTCGGAGCGGGGCAGGAGGTACAGCGTGGCCTCGTGGCCGCCGGCGACGGGCTCCAGGACGAGGACGCCGTCCTCGCTCTGGTTACCGGTGAGGTACGCGTACTCGGTCGCGGCGCGGAAGTTGTACTCGGTGTCGTTCGAGCGGGTCTTGAGGTGGCCCGCGGGAACGACGAGGCGCTCGCCCGGGAAGCGGGCGGACAGCGCGGCGCGGCGGCGCGCGGTGTGCTCGGCCTGCTCGACGGGTTCGAGGTCACGCAGCTCCGTGTCGGCCCAGCCGGACTTCATGTTCTCGGCGAGCTCGTCGGACACGCCCGGGTACAGGCCGTTCTTGCGCTGCTTGATCGGCTCTTCGGACTCGGTTTCCGGGCCCGCCGCGTCAGCAGCACCATCTGATACCGCCGGGTTGAGCTCGTCGGCCACGGTCATCCTCCTCGACACTGCACCACTGGATCGGGTCCATCGTACGTTCGTGCCGAAATGGGGCCGCCGTGGGCTGACCGACCGGTCAGTCGAAGCGGGCCGCCAGCAGCACCACGTCCTCCGTGCCGTCCTCCATGTCGAGGCCGTCCGGCAGCACCGTGCGCAGGACGTGGTCGGCGACGGCGCCCGGGTCGCGGCGCAGGGTGCGCGGCACCCCGGCCGCCGCCGCGTGGAGGCGGGCGAAGGCGCGGTCCATAGGGTCACCGGTGCGGTGCAGCAGTCCGTCGGTGTACAGCAGAACCGTCTCTCCTGGCTCGGTCTCGAACTCCACGCTGGGCGCCTCCCAGCAGGCGAGCATGCCCAGCGGCGCGGACACGGAGGTCTCCACGAACTCCGTGCGCCGCTCGCCGATCAGCAGCGGCGGGCTGTGTCCGGCACCGGCCAGCGTGACCTTGCGCAGCGCGGGCTCGCAGTAGGCGAACAGGGCGGTGGCGGAGCGGGCCGGCTCGGTCAGGCGCAGCAGCAGCTCCAGGTCGGACAGGACGGCGACCGGGTCCTCGCCCTCCATCACGGCGTACGCCCGCAGGGACGCGCGCAGCCGGCCCATGGCGGCCACCGCGCTGGGCCCGGACCCGGTGACCGAGCCGACCGCGAGGCCGAGCGCGGCGTCGGGCAGCGGCAGCGCGTCGTACCAGTCACCGCCGCCGCGCGGGCCGGTGCGGTGCCGGGCGGCGAGCTGGACGCCGGTCACCCGGGGCAGCCGGGAGGGGAGCAGCTCCTCGGCGATGGTCGTCATGCACGCGCGCGTGTACTCGAGTTCGGTCAGCCGGGCCAGGTGCTCGGTGGCGTAGCGGACGTAGAGGCCGACGAGATGGCGCCGGCGCTCGTGCGGTTCGGCGGGCTCGTCGTACAGCCACACGGCGGCGCCCAGACGGCCGGTCGCCTCGGTGGTCAGGGGCAGGGCGTAGCTGGCGGCGTAGCCGAGGCGGGCGGCGACCTCGCGGTGGCGGGGGTCGAGGCCGTCGTCGGCGAACAGGTCGGGATGGACGATCTCGCCCTCGCCGCCGGGAAGTCCGGCGGCGGTGTCGAGGAGTCTGCCGTAGGGCAGGGCGCCGCGCGGCACGGTCTCGATGTGGCCGAGGTCGGCCCGGGCGAGACCGAGTCCGACGGTGGTGCCGGGTCCGGGCGCGTCGCCGGACTCCAGGACGACGAGTCCGCGCCGGGCGCCGACGAGGGCGGCCCCGGCGCGCAGCAGTTCCTGGAGTGCGGCGTCGAGTGTGCGGGTACGCGCGAGGCGTTCGGTCAGTTCGTGCAGGGTCGTCAGATCCGAGACCCAGCCGGCCAGCCGGTCCTGGAGCAGGGCGCCGGGGGCCGGTCCACCGGGAGCGGGGACGGGAGGGGGGCCCGGGACGGGAGCGGCAGTGTGTGCGGGTGGGGGAATTGTGGGATCGGTTCCGGCCACTTTCGGAGGGTGCGGGGCGTTCATGGCGTCCGGCTTTCGGGCCGGTGCGTATTGCTGAAAAGCATCGCAAACCCCCATGTCATTCTGCGCCGCTAGCAGTGTCTCCACATGTACACGCACTCGTGAGGAGATGTCCAGCATTGTCCTGCCGGGATTCCTGGTGTCCGTGGGGTTCTTGCGCATTTCCGCGCGCGTTCCCTCCGGGCCCCTTGCGCGACAGTGAAGTTGGCTTGAAACTGCCTCGGGTATTGGTTTATTGCGGTCGACTGGCCTTGCTTCATGGAGCGTCACTGCGGTCGTGATGGGTACGTACTCGGAGAAGACCAGGGGTGGTTGAGTCCACCCGGAACCTGGTGACCGACCCGGGCGTCTTAGCCACCGACGACCGTGCCCCATCCTCCCGTGGCGGAGGCGGAGAGAAATACGCGGTAAGGCGAAACGCCAGACTTCGCCACCCCCCACGCCGTGACCGTCCAGGTGAAACAGACGCGGTACGGACGCGGACACGGCCTACGCTCGACCCTTGGGGTTCCCCCTGCCTGACGCGGGGGTGTGATGCGCCAACAGGTACGCACAGTGAAGTGATCAACGCATGGTGTGATGTGGTCCACGGTGTTGCCAGCGGTGCAACGGAAAGGAACGAGCGCTCATGCGCGAGATCCTCGGAAGGCGACGCAGGCTCCTGTCCTGGTGGAACGGTCGGCGCGACGAAGGTCGTGACGACGGGAGGCCTGACGTGATCGGCGCGGCCCTGACCTTCGCCACCCAGTGGCAGTGGCCCGTACTCCCGGGTGTGGCCCCGGACCCGCAGGGACGGGCCCGCTGCGCGTGCCCCGACCCGGAGTGCACGGTGCCCGGAGCGCACCCCTTCGACCCGGGCCTGCTCGCGGCCACCACCGACGAGCGCATGGTGCGCTGGTGGTGGACCAACCGGCCGGCCGCGCCCGTCATCCTGGCCACCGGCCAGAAGGCGCCCTGCGCCGTCAGCCTGCCGGCCCTCGCCGGCGCCCGCGCGCTGGCCGCGCTCGACCACCGCGGCATCCGCCTCGGCCCGGTGATCGCCTCGCCCACGCGCTGGTCGCTGCTGGTACGGCCGTACTCCATGGAGCAGTTGGGCGAGCTGCTCTACGCCAAGGACTTCGTGCCGGGCTCGCTCCGCTTCCACGGCGAGGGCGGCTATCTCGCGCTGCCCCCGTCGGAGGCCGGTCAGGGCCCGGTGCGCTGGGAGCGCGCGCCGCTGCCCGGCTCGGCCTCGCCCTGGGTGCCCGACGTCGAGGCCGTGGTGGACACCGTGGTCGACGCCCTCACTCGTACGGGTGTGAGCGCGCCCGAGTTGTGAGGGTGTCGGGCGCGCGGGGAACCGGCTGCCCGGCCCTGGTCGTTATCGTCCGATCATGAACGTTCGTCTGCTCGCGCTCGCGGGCGTCGCGGTGTGCGCGCTCGCGCTGCCTCTGGCCGTGGCGTCCGCCGGGCCCGTGAGCGACGAGGGACGGCCCGCCGTACGCCGCTTCGCGCAGGACGCCGCGGTCTCCGCGCCGTACGGCACCTCGGCCGGTGGCGCGGACGATGTCCGGCACACGGACGAGAAGGACTCCTCGACCCGCCCGGAGCGGGATGCCTCCGATCCGCTGCTGCTCGGCGTGGGACTCGGCACCGCCGTCCGCTGCGGACCCGAACTCTCCTCCCCCGACGGCATCGAGGCGCAGACCTGTGTCGTGACGCAGGGGCCGGACACCTGGGCGCGGACGTACTACCGCAACGCCACCGGCCGGGCGCTGGACGCCGTGCTGAGCCTCATGGGGCCCGGCGGCCGCACCGTGCAGATGCGCTGCGCGCCCGGCGCCGACGACGAGCCCGCCACCTGTGAGACCCCTCGGGAGCGCTCGCGGGGCGGCCTGGACTCCTACACGGCGGTCGCGGAGTTCGCGGAGCGGCGCGACGGGGGTCCGCTGCTGCTGCGCTCGGGAAGCAACGCCTAGGTTCTCAGCGGGAGTTGGCGCGACGCGCGCCTCGTACGGCCGACGGCCGGGCATGGAGAGGCCCGGTTGCTGGCGACGGGGGATGCACCAGCAACCGGGCTACTGGAACGGTAACAAGAGATCGGCGGTTCGCAAATTCGATCTCGGCCATTCAGACACCGACTTGCCTGGCGCGATGGGGAGTTGTGACCCGCGTCACCCGAATTCCGGACGTCTTCGCGGCTGACCGACCGGTCAGCCGCGAAGACGTGTGAACGGCGTCCGTCAGTTGAGCGTGACCTGACGGCTGGTCAGGCCACCGCGCGCCCGGCGCTCGTCCGCGGTGAGCGGTTCGTCCGAGGCCAGGGCGGCGGTGAGGCGCTCGGCGAACTCGGCGGCCGGCTTCTCCACGTCCTCGGCCGTGACACCGCTCGGCAGGTCCCACACCGGCACGGTGAGCCCGTGGGCGCGGAAGGAACCGACCAGGCGCGTGCCCTCGCCGAGGCCGGAACGGCCCGCCGCGTGCAGCCGGGCCAGCGCGTCCAGAAGCTGCTCCTCCGGGTACGGCATGACCCAGCGCAGGTGGTTCTTGTCCGGGGTCTCGCACCAGTACGCGGCGTCGACACCGGCCAGCTTCACCGTGGGGACGGCCGCGGCGTTGGCCCGCTCCAGGGAGGCGGTCACCTCGGGCGTGGCGTTCTCCGCGTCCGGGATCCAGAACTCGAAGCCGCTGTGCACCTCCGGCTCGAACGCGCCCTCGGGATCGAGCAGGTCCTGGAGGCGGGGGCCTTCGGCGGGGGCGCGGCGGCCCTGGACCGGCGTGCCCGGCTGCGCGACCAGCGCGCGCTGGAGCGTGTCGGCGAGGTCGCGGCTGAGGTCGCCGGACGCCGTGTCGTTCTGCAGGCCGAGCAGGACCGAGCCGTCGTCGCGGCGCAGCGCGGGCCAGGCCATCGGCAGCACCGTGGCGAGCGTGACCGACGGGACGCCTTCGGGCAGGCCGTCCTTGAGGGTCAGTCCGACCGTGGCGGCGGGCACCAGCTCGCGCAGCGCCACCCAGTCGCCCTCGCCGGGCAGGCCCTCGAAGGGGCGCTGGACCAGCTCGGTCACGGCGTGCGCGGCGGCCCGGCCGTGGCAGGCCTTGTAGCGGCGGCCGCTGCCGCACGGGCAGGGCTCGCGGGCGCCGACCACCGGGATCTGTGCGTCGCTCGGCTGCGGGCGCTTGGCCTTCGTCTGGGGGCGCTTCTTGGCCATCGTGGGTGTCTCCCGGTTACGGCTCGTCCTGTACGGGCGGGAGCCTAGCCGTTCGCGCCTCGGCCGACGCGGACCTGTGGACAACTCGGCGCCCGCCCGCGGAGAGGCCGTCGGCGGAAGTGAGCCGGGCGACCGCGGTCGCCGCTGTCCGCGCGGTCGCCGCGCCACGGGACCTCGTCCGCGCGGTCGCCGTGCACCGGGACCTCGTCGGCGCGGTCGCCAGGCGCCGGGAACTCAGCCCAGGTCGTCGAAGACGTCCGCGAAATCCAGGTCGGCCATCGCCGGCACCGGCGGCGCCATGACGCGCGTAGCGAAGGCGTCGCGGCGGTGACCGGCATCAGGGTCGTAGACGTCGGAGTGGACGACGACCCAGACGGTGACCTCGCCGCGGGCGTCGTCCCGGACGCCCCAGTCGTCGGCCAGTGCCGTGATGATGTTCAGCCCGCGGCCGCCGTGCGCGGTGACCGAGGGGGTGGCCGGAGCCGGGCGGGTCGGGCCACCGCCGTCCGTCACCTCGACGATGAGCCTGCCGCGCGGGTCCACGCGCCATGCGGCCAGGACGTCCCCGTCCCCGGCCTGCGCGTCGCCCAGCGGGCGCCCGTGTTTGCACGCATTGCTGAGTAGTTCGGACAGGATCAGTACGGCATCGTCGATGACCGTTTCCGATACCCCGCCGCCGCGCAGCTGATCGCGCATACGGCGTCTCGCCAGCCCCACGCCCGCAGGGCCATGGGGTACGGCCATGCTCGACGACGTGGGCACCTCCTGTGCCACCACCAACGCCACCCCCGAGACCTCCTTCGCCCCACGCCACGGTGTGGATGCCCAGGTGGCCGACGCCGGAAACCGGCCAGTTCGGTTCCGGTGACGCACTCGTGACCTGTCGGTACGCAACGAACGCGCCGGAGCACTCGCTGTAGCGGGATGTCCGGGTCTCGCCGTACCCGGGTGGGTGCGGTCAGCGGCCGAGCCGGTGCAGCACCGCGCGCGGGCGGTTGGTGATGATGGCGTCGACACCCAGCCCGACGCAGAGGTCCACGTCCTCGGGCTCGTTCACGGTCCACACGTGCACCCGGTGACCGGCCTGCTTCAGGCGTGCGACGTACGCCGGGTGGTTGCGTACGATCCGGATCGATGGGCCCGCGATGCCGACCCCGGCGGGCAGCCGTCCGTCGCGCATGCGGGGCGAGACGAACTGCATCAGGTAGACCGTCGGCAGCGTCGGCGCGGCCACCCGCACCCGATGCAGCGAGCGCGCCGAGAAGCTCATGATCCGTACCGGCGACTCCTCGGCGGCGGCCGGGGCGTCCAGCCCGAACCGCTTCAGGAGCTGCAGCAGTCGCTGCTCCACCTGTCCGGCCCAGCGTGTGGGGTGCTTGGTCTCGATGGCCAGCTCCACCCGCCGGCCGGCGTCCGCGACCAGCTCCAGTAGCCGCTCCAGGGTGAGCACGGCGGTGTCCGCGCGGTCCCCCGGGTGGTACTCCCAGTCGGGCTCCTCGTCCCGGCCGCGCCAGGACTCGCGGGTCTTCCAGGAGCCGAAGTCCAGGGCGGCCAGGTCGGCGAGCTCCAGGGCGGAGACCGCGCCGCGGCCGTTGGACGTACGGTTGACGCGCCTGTCGTGTACGCAGACGAGATGGCCGTCCGCGGTCAGCCGTACGTCGCACTCGAGGGCGTCCGCGCCGTCCTCGATCGCTCTCCTGTACGCGGCGAGGGTGTGCTCAGGGGCGTCCTCGGAGGCGCCCCGGTGGGCGACGACCTGGATCTGCTGCTGTCGTGCGAGGGTCACCGCGTCATGGTGCCACCGTCAGGGGGTACGTGGGGGCCCATGCGCAGGTCCGTGATCGAGCGGAGGCGGGAACGGCGGCCCGTCCCGCAAACTGTGTCGGAAATGACCCAAGTAAACGATGGCCCCGGACCCACAGGCACCGCTTATGGTGCTCTGACGGCCCGTGGGAAAAGCTGACGTCGGACAAAAACATGCACAGCTGCATCGCGCCGGACCGTACACAAGCGTGAACGAGCGTGACCGAGTGCGACCGAGAAACAACAGCCGTGGATCGAGGAGAAGAGCTGTGAGCACCGAGAACGAGGGCACCCCGGTTCCCCCGGCCCCGTCCGCACCTCCTGTGCCGGTGGCATCTCCCGCTGCTCCCCCGCAGGCAGCCGCACCCGACGGAGGCGCGCCGACGGCCCCCCTCCCGTCGGTCCCCCCTGGCACCCCTGGCGCGCCGCTGCCTCCCGCCGCGGCGCCCGGCGGGCCGCACGCCGGTCCGGCGCCGGACGGTTCCTGGCCGCCCCCGCCGCCCGCCACCCCCACCTACGGGGACCACGGCGGCGGTGCGGGCTCCGGCTGGGGCTCGTCGTACCAGCAGCCCGCTCCGAAGCCCAGCGGCGGCGGCCGGGGCGGCATGCTCGCCGCGGTCCTGGTGGCCGCGCTGGTGGCCGGCGGACTGGGCGGCGGGCTCGGCTACACCCTGGCCCGGAGCAACGACGGCAGCTCCACCACCGTCTCCGCCTCCGACGGCGCCACCCAGATCAAGCGCGCCCCGGGCACCATCGCGGCCGTCGCCGCCAAGTCGCTGCCGAGCACGGTCACCATCGAGGCCGAGTCCACCAGCGGCGAGGGCGGCACCGGCACCGGCTTCGTCTTCGACACCCAGGGCCACATCGTCACCAACAACCACGTGGTGGCGGAGGCCGTCGACGGCGGCAAGCTCTCGGCGACCTTCCCCGACGGCCGGAAGTACGACGCCGAGGTCGTCGGCCACGCCCAGGGCTACGACGTCGCGGTCATCAAGCTGAAGAACGCGCCCTCGGGCCTCAAGCCGCTCGCCCTCGGCAACTCCGACAAGGTGGCCGTCGGCGACGAGACGATCGCCATCGGCGCCCCCTTCGGGCTGTCCAACACGGTGACGACCGGCATCATCAGCGCCAAGGACCGCCCGGTCGCCTCCAGCGACGGCAGCGCCTCCAGCAAGGCGTCGTACATGAGCGCCCTGCAGACCGACGCCTCCATCAACCCCGGCAACTCCGGCGGGCCGCTGCTCGACGCGCGCGGCTCGGTGATCGGCATCAACTCCGCGATCCAGTCCTCCAGCAGCGGCGGCCTGGGCGGCTCCGGCCAGTCCGGCTCGATCGGCCTGGGCTTCGCCATCCCGATCAACCAGGCCAAGTACGTCGCCCAGCAGCTGATCAAGACCGGCAAGCCGGTCTACGCCAAGATCGGCGCCTCGGTCTCCCTGGAGGACACCACGGGCGGCGCCACGATCACCGACCAGGGCGCCGGCGGCGCCGCGGCGGTCGAGTCCGGCGGCCCGGCGGCCCGTGCGGGCCTCAAGCCCGGCGACGTCATCACCCGGCTCGACGACCACGTGATCGACAGCGGCCCCACCCTGATCGGCGAGATCTGGACCCACCAGCCCGGCGACAAGGTCACGATCACCTACAAGCGAGGCGGCCAGGAACGCACGGCCCACCTCACCCTGGGCGCCCGCGTCGGCGACAGCTGAGCCCCACGCGCGCGAGGCAACCCGTTAGTCTTGTCCCCGCGCCGCCGATCTCGGCCGGCGCGGGGAGGCGTGCCCGAGCGGCCTAAGGGAACGGTCTTGAAAACCGTCGTGGCAGCGATGTCACCGTGGGTTCAAATCCCACCGCCTCCGCACGGTCTTTGGACGTGTTGGCCGAGAAGGGGTGCCCCTCACTGAGGGGCACCCCTTTCCGTATGCGATCCGTTTCTAACCCGAGCCGGCTGGAGTGACAGGCGTGCACTGCGCGTGCCTCACGGGCTGGAACTCCGCTGTGCGTGAGCCCCTCTCTGGGGGCGGTACTTGGAGGAGACCTGGCCGACGAGCTCCCAGAAGCACACCAGGGCGGTGATCGGCGGGATTCCGAGCATCACGAAGGCCAGCAGTGAGCGGGAGGAGTTGCTGACGCACAGGAGCACCGCCATCGCCGAGGCCACGAGGAGGACGCCCCAGGAGCGGGGCGCGGGCTGGCGTTGAACGGTCGCCCGCAGAATCGAGAGCGCGGCCACGAACCACGGTCCGTACACAGTGAGCGGCCACCAGTGCGCCAGCCTCATGGGGAGAACGGATTCGGCGATCGTGCGGAGTTGACCGTAGGTGTAGCTGATGGACCACCCCAGCAGGGTCGCGGCGCACACCGCGATCGCCGCGAGGAGGATCGTGACGTGGGTGATGGGGTGGCCGGCGATGAGGAAGTGACGTTCCTGCCGTACCCGCCGCCGGTCCGTCCTGCGTTGCGGTGTGGTCCGGGGGGACCGGGGCCGGGCTCGGGGCCGGTGCTGTGGACAGCATGTGGGCCAGTTCCTCGTCGAGGTCCCAGCGGTTCAGGGTGGTGGTCGGTGCCGGACTGTCCCAGGACTGCTGGGTCGGGAAGGGGACGCCGCCGAACTGACTCAGCGTGTCGTGTTCCGTCCCCGGGGGGTACTGCTGCGGGCTGTAAAGATGTGCCTCATCGGTGTACCTGTCCATATGAAATTTCCTCCGTGCCCTCGTTCAGGATGTTCCGTCTGAGCGCGGGATCGGCGGAAGGTCCCTTTCTCCACACCCGTCTCTCTCTGTCACGCACGCATAACGAGCGTGATCAGAAGGGGGTGTACGGCGTTCGGGGGATTGAATCCCTCGAACGAGTCATGCGGGGCGCCCGGCTGAAACACGTGACCGACTCCGTGGCGGGGCCGTTCACGGGTGATGGCCCGTCATCCGGGCCGCGGACGCGATCGTCGCGCGGGCCTCCTGCTCGGACAGGCCGCAGGCGCGGGCCGCTTCGAGGAGCGGGGCGAGCAGGGCGGGGCCGATGCCGTTGTCGTAGGCGCGGCAGGCGGCCCAGAACAGTCGGGTGTTGCGCTGGCCCTTGTGGGCCGCCAGGACGAACTGGACCAGGCCCCTGCCGTCGGCCGCCGTCGGGCCGGGGGGCGCGAGCGGGCCGCGGGACGGGGGGATCAGCAGGCGCAGCAGGCCCTGCGGACAGGGCGCCGGGGTCAGGTGGGTGGTGCCGGGAGCGGTGCCGTAGACGCCGTGGTCGGTGCGGGAGCCGGGTCCGACGAGGTAGCCGCCGGCGCCGCGGACGTCGATGCCGGGGGCGAGCCGCCCGGCGGAGTTGGGTACGGCGATGTCCGGCGGTCCGCACAGCCAGATGTGGCGGCCGCCGCTCGGGGTGAGGACCACGACCGTCGGGGGGATCGCGAACCGGTGCCGCGAGGACAGCGCGCGCAGGGCGGCGAGGGCGTCCGTGCCGGACTTGGTGTCGAGGTCGATGCCGATCAGATGGTGCGGGGGCAGCCCGCAGGCGATGCCGTAGCCGGTGGCCCAGGGGGCGGCCGCGAACAGCTCGCGGATGCGCGCGGGGTCGGTCGAGGCGTCGTACACGCCGTGCCCGAAGCGGCCGCATTCGCCGTGGCAGCGGACCGGGTGGGGGTGATCGCGGTGCGGGGAGCGCAGGGCCGGGAGCTTCGTCCGGGTCAGGGGGATGACGGCCAGTCCGCGTTCTGCGGCTGACAGGGCGTGTGCGAGGGCCAGCGTCGTGGCCTGCCGGTCGGTGGTGGCCATGCCTCCATGTTCGTACTCATGTTCGAGAAAAGGAAGAGTGCGAGGTGGTGACACGCCGGGGTCGGCAGGTTGGCCGGAAATCTGCGGGAACGGTTTCCCGGTTGGGGCGCTTGAGGCGCGGGTGCCCGCTCTGGGGGTGATCGCGGTGAGCTGTGACCAAAGATGGCGAAAATGGTTTATCGACTTGTCATCACGCTTGAGAGCGAATCGGGGCATCCCGGGTGGTTCGGCGGTGATCCGGTGGGCAACTCTGGATTCGCGACGTCGTGCACAACACCGAGGCGGTCGGCCAACTGCCCGGAAAACAGCCGTACTTCATGTACTTCCGGCCAAGCGGCCGATGGGTACTCGGTTCTGGAGGAGCAACATGGCAAGTATCCGTACCGCCCGCGTTCTCGCCGCCGTCTCCGCGCTCCCGCTCGCGGCCGCCCTCTTCACAGGCGTCGCGGCAGCGGACAACGGTGCCTTCGCGGACGACGGATCGAACGCCGGCGTGGCGAGCATCGTCGGCAGTGGTGTCGGCCACGACAACTTCGGCAACTCGTCCACCACGCAGCAGAACGCGGTCGGCTCCGGCGCCTCGAACCAGAGCAACACCGCCCAGGTCAACGGGTCCGCGTTCACGGGGATCCAGCAGGGCAACGAGAACGTCGCCGTCACCTTCTACCCGCTGTGGTGGTGACCGGCGCCTGATCTCCCTCGGGGGGAGCGTGCTCTGTGGGGTCGTGACGCGTCTGCGCGGCGGTGCTTCGGCATCGCCGCGCAGGCGTTTCCCGGGGTCGGTCGGGGATGTCGGGGGTCGTCGGGGGTGTCGGGGTCATCCCGTAGGTGTGGCGGCCGCCCGGTCCACCTCCAGGAGGTGGAGTCGTCCCCCGCCCCTCCAACCTGAGGGGGACTCCGCTTCAGGACCTGCGGCCGATCCCCCGCGGCGGGCGCCGCTTCTAGCGTGGATCCATGACCACACCCGTCTGCACGAGCGCTTCGGCCGCCGCTGCACCGGCCAGGCGGAGCCGCCCCCATCCGTCCAACCCGTCGTACCCGTCGTTCTCGTCGTATGTCAGGGCCCGTCGGCCGGTGCTGCTGCGGACCGCCCGGTCACTGACCGGCAACTCCAGCGACGCGGAGGACCTGCTCCAGACCGCGCTGGCCAAGACGTACGTGGCATGGGAGCGGATCGAGGACCACCGCGCGCTCGACGGCTATGTGCGCCGGGCGCTGCTGAACACGCGGACCTCCCAGTGGCGCAAGCGCAAGGTCGACGAGTTCGTGTGCGACGAACTGCCCGAGGCGGAGCGGGAGTCCGGCGAGAGCGACCCGGCCGAGCGGCAGGCGCTGCACGACGCGATGTGGCGCGCGATCACCAAACTGCCCGCACGTCAGCGCGCGATGGTCGTCCTGCGGTACTACGAGGATCTGAGCGAGGTGCAGACGGCCGAGGTGCTCGGGGTGTCGGTGGGCACCGTGAAGTCGGCCGTCTCCCGGGCGCTCGGCAAGCTCCGCGAGGATCCCGAGCTGGGGCTCGCCCGCTACTAGGTGTATTGATCACGAGCGTTGTTGACACTCGTGATCAATACACCTAGGGCCTCTCCAGCGGCGCGACCGGTCCGGCGGCGAACGAATGCCGTACTGCGCGCGAAACGGTCTGATCCGGGACGAAGCAGAGGCCGAGCGTGACGTGATCGACCTTCGGGACCTAGTGACATACCGCGCGGTACGTGAGCAGAATCGGGCCAGCCCTTACCACCGCGTACGCGGATGCCGCTCCGGGAGGACGCCGTGCTGAGCACCATGCAGGATGTACCGCTGCTGATCTCGAGGATCCTGACCCACGGGTCGACGGTCCACGGCACATCGCAGGTGACCACCTGGACCGGGGAGGGCGAACCGCACCGCCGCAGCTTCGCCGAGATCGGCGCCCGCGCGGCCCAGCTCGCCCACGCCCTGCGCGAGGACCTCGGCGTCGTGGACGACGACCGGGTGGCGACGCTCGCCTGGAACAACGCCGAGCACGTCGAGGCGTACTTCGCGATCCCGTCCATGGGCGCTGTGCTGCACACCCTCAACCTCCGTCTCCCGGCGGAGCAGTTGACCTGGATCGTCAACCACGCGGCCGACCGCGTGATCATCGTCAACGGCTCGCTGATCCCGCTGCTCGCCCCGCTGCTCCCCCACCTCCCCACCGTCGAGCACATCGTCGTGACCGGCCCCGGCGACCGCTCCCCCCTCGACGGCGCCACGACGCGGGTGCACGAGTACGAGGAGCTCATCGCGGGCAAGCCGACCGCGTACGACTGGCCGGAGCTGGACGAACGCCAGGCGGCCGCCATGTGCTACACCTCCGGCACCACCGGGGACCCCAAGGGCGTGGTCTACAGCCACCGTTCGATCTACGTGCACTCCATGCAGGTCAACATGGCCCAGTCGATGGGTCTGACCGACCAGGACGCCTCGCTCATCGTGGTCCCCCAGTTCCATGTGAATGCCTGGGGACTGCCGCACGCCACCTTCATGACCGGCGTCAACATGCTGATGCCGGACCGTTTCCTCCAGCCCACCCCGCTCGCCGAGATGATCGAGAGCGAGCGCCCGACGCACGCCGCCGCCGTGCCCACCATCTGGCAGGGCCTGCTCGCCGAGCTCACCGCGAAGCCCCGCGACGTCTCCACCCTCGCCCAGGTCACCATCGGCGGCTCGGCCTGCCCGCCCTCCCTCATGGAGTCCTTCGACGAGCTGGGCATGCGCGTCTTCCACGCCTGGGGCATGACGGAGACCTCCCCGCTCGGCACGGTGGCCCGTCCGCCGGCCCACGCGGTCGGCACGGAGCGGGAGTTCGGCTACCGGCTCACCCAGGGCCGCTTCGTGGCCGGCGTCGAGGCCCGCCTCACCGGCCCCGACGGCGAACGCCTTCCCTGGGACGGCGAGTCCGCGGGCGAGCTGGAGGTCCGCGGCCCGTGGATCGCGGGCGCCTACTACAACGGCCCCGGCGCCGAACCCCTGCGCCCCGCCGACAAGTTCAGCGCGGACGGCTGGCTGAAGACCGGCGACGTCGGCATCATCAGCCCCGACGGCTTCCTCACGCTCACCGACCGCGCCAAGGACGTCATCAAGTCCGGCGGCGAGTGGATCTCCTCGGTGGACCTGGAGAACGCGCTGATGTCCCACCCGGACGTCGCCGAGGCCGCCGTGGTCGCCGTCCCCGACGACAAGTGGGGCGAGCGCCCGCTGGCCACGGTCGTCCTCAGGGAGGGCGCCACCGCCGACTTCGAGACCCTGCGCACCTTCCTCGCCGAGGAGCGCCAGATCGCCAAGTGGCAGCTCCCGGAGCGCTGGACGGTCATCGAGACGGTGCCGAAGACGAGCGTCGGAAAGTTCGACAAGAAGGTGCTGCGCAGGCAGTACGCCGACGGGCAGTTGGACGTCACGCGGCTGTAACGAACAGATGAGGAGGGGGCGTTGGGGCGGCCGGCCCAACGCCCCCTCTCAGCTACGTCAGTTGACGCCGATCCGCGCCAGCATGTCGACGAGCCGGCTCTGCACCTGGGGGCTGGTCGACCGCTCCGCGAGGAACAGCACCGCCTCGCCCGAGCCCAGCCGCGGCAGGTCCGCCGGGCCGACGGCGGCCGTGTAGACGACGAGCGGGGTCCGGTTGAGCTGCCCGTTCGAGCGCAGCCAGTCGATGATCCCGGCCTGGCGCGGGTGCACCTGCATCAGGTCCATCACGACCAGGTTCGGGCGCAGTTGCCCGGCCAGCGTCACCGCGTCCGTCTCGCCGGCGGCCCGCGCCACCTGCATCCCGCGCCGCTCCAGCGCCGCCGTCAGCGCCAGCGCGATCTCCGCGTGCTCCTCGATCAGCAGGACGCGCGGCGGGTGCTGCTCGCTGTCGCGCGGCGCGAGCGCCTTCAGCAGGACGGCAGGGTCGGCGCCGTACGCCTCCTCGCGCGAGGCCTGTCCGAGGCCGGCCGTGACCAGCACCGGGACCTCGGCGGCCACGGCGGCCTGCCGCAGCGACTGGAGCGCGGTACGGGTGATCGGCCCGGTCAGCGGGTCAACGAACAGCGCGGCCGGGAAGGCGGCGATCTGCGCGTCGACCTCCTCGCGCGAGTTCACGATCACCGGGCGGTAGCCGCGGTCGCTGAGCGCCTGCTGGGTCGTCACGTCCGGTGCGGGCCACACCAGCAGCCTGCGCGGGTTGTCCAGCGGCTCCGGGGGCAGCTCGTCGTCCATCGGCTGCGGGCCCGGGGTGTCCGAGACCTCGACCGCGCCGCCGGGACCGTCCAGCGGTTCGGGCCCCTCGGCCGCGTTCTCGTCCGGGGCGCCGATGGCGTACGAGCGTCCCGCGCCCTCGGTGCTCGGGGCGAGCCGGGACTGCCCGGCCAGCGACGGCTGGGCGGCGGGCGGAGTGGGCGGAGTGGGCGCCGGGGTGGGCTGCTCGGCCGTCGGGTGCGGGCGGGCGCCCTCTCCACGCGCGGCCGGGTCGGGCGGCGTACCGAGCTTGCGGCGTCGTCCGGCGCCGCCCGGCTGGTGCGGGGGCGGGGTCGCGGTCGGCTGCTGTACCTGCGCGGCCTGCCGGGAGAACGGCACGCCCTGCCCCAGGGTGCGCACGCTGAACGCCCGCCCCTGCGTCGAGTCGGGGTCGACCGGGGCGGCGGCCGACTCGGCCGGGAGCGGCTGGGCGGCACGTGGCTGCGGCTGCCCGACGGGACGCTCCGGGGGCAGCGGCGTACCGGCGCCGGAGGTGTCGTCGGCGGCGGGCCACTGCTGGGGGGCCGGTGCCGGGGCGGGGGCGGCGGGCGTGGCGGGGGCGGGCTGTGCGGCGGCGGCCGCCTCGGCCGGCATGGGCTGACCGCCGTTCGCGGGCGGCAGCGCCGGGGCCGCCTGCTGCGGGGCCTGCGCGGGGGGTGCCGGCTGAGCGGGGGCCGCCGGTGCCTGGGCCGCGGGGGCGGGGAGCGCTTGAGCAGGGTTTGCCTGCGCTGCGCCCTGCCCCGGAGTGCCCTGCGCGGGTACGGCGGCACTCGGGAGCGCGTGTGGGGCGGGCGCGGCCTGGGCCGCTGCACCGGCCGGAGACGCAGCCTGCGGCGCGGGAGCCTGAGCGGCCTGGGCCTGGGCGGCCTGGGCCTGGGCGGCGGGTGCTTGAGCCGCTGGTGCCTGTGCGGGGGGTGCGGGCTGAACGGGGGCCACCGGGGCCTGTGTGGGGACGCTCTGCCCGGCGGTCGCCTGGGCGGGAACGTTCGCGGTGGGGACGTTCGCGGTGGGGACGTTCGCGGCGGGAGCGCCCGGCGCGGGCGCCGCCGCGGGAGCCTCCGCCGTGGGCGCCATCGCGCGTCGGCGGCGGCCCGTCGGCGCGCTGGTGGGGTGCGGCAGGGGCGGGGTGTGGTCCTCGGCCTGGTCGTGCGGCACGGCGTCGTGCCGGCCGTCCTCGCTCGCCGGACCACCTGCGTGCGGCGCCTGCCCCTGGGCAGGGACCGGCACCTGAGCGGGGACCGGCACCTGAGCGGGAACGGGTGCTTGAGCGGGAACGGGTGCCTGAGCGGGAACGGGCGCCTGGGCGGGAACGGGCGCCTGGGCCGGGACC